>NZ_JBFBBR010000021.1:61392-138076 GCF_040682795.1 Streptomyces sp. NPDC051105
TCTTTCGCCCGGGCGGGGGGGCCCCGGGGGGGGCCCCCGGCGGGGGCGGCCCGCCCCCCGACTGTTTCAGATGACCGTGCCGGTCGCGGTGCCGGGGGTGGTGCCCTCCGATGCGCTCGAGGCCGTGACCGTCGGGGTGTCGGAGGTCGGGCCGCTTGCCGAGTCGGTCGTGGTGGGGGTGTCGGTCGGGCCCGGCGACGAGGGCGAAGGCGACTCGCTCGGCGTCGGTGACTCGGTCGACTTCGAAGGGGTCGGCGACGGCGACTTCGAAATCGACCGTGTCGGCGTCGGCGACTTGGACGGCGAGTGGGTCGTACCGCCGCTCGACGAGCTCTTCGTGCCCGTCGGGGTGGCCGAAGGGGACGTCTCGTCCGACGGCGGCGTCGGGTCGTCCGACGTGCCGAGCGTGCCGTCGGGGCCGGGGTCCGTCGGTTTGGTCGTCGTCGTGCCCGTGTGCCCCGTGCCCGACGACTGCTTGGGGTCGGCGCCCAGGGCGCCGTCGCCCGTGCCCTCGCTCGCCGACGGGTTGACGCTCACGTTGTCGGCCGGGTTGTCGGCGTTGTCGTGGGAGGTCATGCCGAGCCCCACCACCGTGCCGAGGACGGCGGTGAGGAGCACGCCCGAGCCCACCGCCACCAGGTTGCGGCGGGCCATGCGGACCAGACCGCCGCGCCGGGCCGGCGGCGACTGCCCCGGGGCGCGGCGGGTGACCAGTGTGTCCGAGATCGGGGAGTGGACGGCCGGGAAGGGCGTCGCGACACCGCCCGCCGGGGATATGGACTCCTCGTGGCGAGCGTCGGGGACCTCGTCGCCCGCCATCGCGGCGAGGCCGGGAAGGACCTCCCCCGAGCGGTCGGCGACCAGCGCCAGCGCCCGCCGGCCGGCCGTCGTACCCCGCTTGTCGGAGAGCGCCCCGCGCAGTCCGATGGAGGCCTCGAGTTCGGCCCGGGCCCGGTCCAGCTGGCCACCGCAGAGCGCGAGTATCCCCAACTCGTGGTGGAAATAGGCTTGTTCACCTACCTCGCCGGCAAGGCGGGCGGCCTCCGCACCGGCGCGCAGCGCGCGTTCCCAGGCGCTCCAGTGCAGCCCGGCCGCGAACGCGGGCGCGGCCGTGCGGGCCAGTCGTACCGGCGTGGACTCCTCGTCCTCGGCCGGGGGCACGGTGGCGGGCACGAGGACCGCGAGCGCGGCGAGGACCGCGTCCGCCTCGGCGCACACCCGATCCGGAGTGACCGAGGGGTGCCCGGCCCACCAGGAGTAGTGCTGGCCGGCGGCGAGGGCCTGGGCTTCGATGTCGTCGGCGTATCCGGCGGCCTCGAGCTGCTGCTGGACGCCCGCGGCAAGGCGGTAGCGGGAGCCGACCGGGGAGACCAGTCCGCAGCCCGCCAGTTCGCCGAGGGCGGCGTCCGCGTGGGTGTCGCCGACCAGGGCGGGCAGATGGGCCTGGTGCGGGACCTCGCCGCCGAGGGCGACCGCGAAGCGCAGGGTGGCGCGGGCGGAGGCGCTGAGGCGGGCGGCGAGCAGCGGCGCGGGCGCGGCGGCCTCGCCGAGGGACGGCAGCGGGACCTCGTCGGTCGCCTCGGCGTCGAAGGGCACATCGACCGACATGTCGGACAGCTCGGACGCGAAGACGCCGAGCTCGTCCACGGCGCCCGTGCTGGCCCGCAGCTGGTCGCGCTGGCGCAGCAGCGCGCCGGCCTGGACGAATCGCAGTGGCAGGCCCTCCGACTCGAACCAGAGGTCGCCGGCCCAGTTGGCCTCCTCCTCGCTGAGCACCCGGCCGACCGCGCGCTCCAGGATGTCCACGCCCCCGGCCCGCTCCAGGCCGCTGAGGAAGATCTCCTCGACGGCGGAGTCGGCGGAGGGCGCCGGCACGTCCGGGGTGGCGCCGATCAGGAAGGCGCACTCGGGGGTGGCGTCGATCAGCTCGTCGAGCCCGGAGCCGCCGAACTCGATGTCGTCGAGGACGACGACCGCGCCGATGTCACGGACCAGTTCGAGGAGCTCGTCGTGGTCGGGGCGGTGCCCGGGCGCCTTGTAGACGGCGCGGAAGAGATCGTGGAGCAGGTCCTCGGGCGTGCGGTGGAAGCCGTTGAGGCGGACCACGCCGTCGGGGGCGAGGTCCGAGCAGTCGTCGGCGACCAGGTCGAGGAGCGCGGTGCGGCCGGAGCCCGAGGGGCCGGTGAGGCGGACGGAGCGGCCGCGGGCGAGGAGTCGTACCAGGCGCTCGCGGTCGTCCTGGCGCTCCAGGAGCGGCAGCTCGGGCTGGGCGGGACCGGGCGGTACCGGCGGCCGGGTGGCGCGCTCGTACTCGGCGCGCTCGGCGGCGGTGCGCTTCTCCGGTCTGGCGGGGCGTTCGGTCGGCGGGCAGGGTTCTATCTCGCTGCCGTCGACCGGGTTCACGGTCAGCAGGAAGTCGCCGGAGACCAGTCGCGCCGTGCGGACGAGCGCCGGCGCACTCTGGCCGAAGTCGTTGGTGAGGGATTCCCTCGGCGGGCGCTGGCGCGGCGTGCTGCCGTCGCCGTCATGGCCGTACGCCTCGGGTCCCGGGTTGATCGGGTCCATAGGTTCCTAGCCCCCCAAAAGCGTGGTGTGCCGTGAATGCGGGCCCCTCCCGGCCTGTTGCACACTGCGCTGTCGCTTCTGGTCCGGGCCCGCGCTCGAAGGGTGACAAGGCGACGGGCGACCGAACCCTAAACCTTCGCACAGTATGTACGACAGTCCGGGGTACCGCGCCGTCCAAGACATCACAGTCTCGTGAGGATTGCGCCTGACATGTGCTTGTGCCGCGTCCGTCCGGGTCACCCCCGTCGCCCGGTTCCCGCCGCGCCCCACCCGTTCGCCGCCGCACACCCGTCCCGGTCCGGCTCCCCGGCCGGGTGTCACACCCGGGGCAGCGACTCCACCCCGATACCCCCCTCGATCGCCAGGATCCGGTGCAGCCTGGTGGCCACCAGCAGGCGCTGCATCTGCGGCGGTACACCGCGCAGCACCAGGCGGCGGCCGCAGCGGCCGGCCCGCCGGTGGGCCCCCATGATCACCCCGAGTCCGGTGGCGTCCCAGGAGTCCAGCTCGGACAGGTCCAGCACCAGATCGCCGACTCCGTCGTCGACGGCCGAGTGCAGGACCGTACGGGCGTCCGCCGCGCTGCGCACGTCGAGGCGGCCCCCGACGACCAGCTCGGCGTGGTCGCCCCTGATGTGCATATGCGCTCCCCGAGAGTGCGTGTCCTACTCCGTGAAAGTGATGTCCGGTGATGCAACCTCTGACTGCGTTCGACGGTCAGAGGTTGCCATCTGTAAGCGAACCGATACCGAATTCACCCCCGAGGGTGAAACTCCCGGGACTTGTGCGTTTCGGAGGCGGTTCAGAGGCTCTACGTACTGATGTTTCAGTACGTGTAGAAGCCCTGCCCGCTCTTGCGCCCGATGTCACCGGCGTCAACCATCCGGCGCATCAGCTCGGGCGGGGCGAACTTCTCGTCCTGCGACTCGGTGTAGATGTTGCCGGTGGCGTGCAGCAGGATGTCGACGCCGGTGAGGTCCGCCGTGGCCAGCGGGCCCATGGCGTGACCGAAGCCCAGCTTGCAGGCCAGGTCGATGTCCTCGGCCGTGGCGACGCCCGACTCGTACAGCTTGGTGGCCTCGACGACGAGCGCCGAGATCAGCCGGGTCGTCACGAAGCCGGCGACGTCCCGGTTGACGACGATGCAGGTCTTGCCGACGGACTCGGCGAACTCCCGCGCGGTGGCGAGGGCTTCGTCGCTGGTCTTGTAGCCGCGGACCAGTTCCACGAGCTGCATCATCGGCACCGGCGAGAAGAAGTGGACGCCGACGACCCGCTCGGGGTGTTCGGTGGCAGCCGCGATCTTGGTGATCGGGATGGCGGAGGTGTTGGAGGCGAGCACCGCGTCCGGGCGCACGATCTTGTCGAGCGCGCGGAAGATCTCGTGCTTGACCTCCAGCTTCTCGAAGACGGCCTCGACGACGAGGTCGGCGTCGGCGGCCGCGTCCAGATCGGTGGTCGTGGTGATCCGGGCCAGGGCGGCGTCGGCGTCGTGCGCCTCCAGCTTCCCCTTGCTCACGAACTTGTCGTACGAGGCCTGGATGCCCCCGACGGCACGGTCCAGCGCCTCGTCCGTGACGTCACGCAGGACCACGTCCCAGCCGGCCTGCGCGGCGACCTGGGCGATGCCGGAACCCATCAAGCCGGCACCGATGACGGCAAGCTTCCGTGCCACTCCGCTCCCCTTACACGCTGTTGAGGTATGCCTCTTGGGCGGGACCCTAGCGCTCGTGAGGGGCCGGGAAACCCGGTAAGTAATGCGTGTCACGGTCTCAGGGCGTGAGACAACCGTCACGTCTTGTCAGCCGCACCCCGCGGCACGGTCCATTACGCGCCACGCACGGCGTAGTTGAGCACCTTCTCGCTCAACAGCTCCTCGATGTCGTCGAGGAGGACCAGTACCTCTCGTGACACTTCGCGTGGATCGCACCCCTTGAACAGTGGGACGTACCACATGCTCTGCGGCGCCCTGTCCGCCGTCACCCTCGCGACACTCGCCGTGACGGTGGGCACACGCGTGTTCCGCACGGCCGGTGCGTAACTACGCTGGTCACATGGTCAATCTGACGCGCATCTACACCAGGACCGGCGACCGGGGCACCACCGCCCTCGGGGACATGAGCCGGGTCGCCAAGACCGATCCCCGGATCTCGGCGTACGCGGACGCCAACGAGGCGAACGCGGTGATCGGGACGGCGATCGCGCTGGGCGGGCTGGACGAGGAGGTCGTCAAGGTGCTCACCCGGGTGCAGAACGACCTCTTCGACGTCGGCGCGGACCTGTCGACACCCGTGGTGGAGAACCCCGAGTTCCCGCCCCTGCGGGTCGAGCAGTTCTACATCGACAAGCTGGAGGCGGACTGCGACCGCTTCAACGAGCGCCTGGAGAAGCTGCGTTCCTTCATCCTCCCGGGCGGCACCCCGGGCGCGGCCCTGCTCCACCAGGCCTGCACGGTCGTGCGACGGGCCGAGCGGTCGACATGGGCCGCGCTGGAGGCACACGGGGAGGTGATGAACCCGCTCACCGCGACCTACCTCAACCGCCTCTCGGACCTGCTCTTCATCCTGGCGCGCACGGCGAACGCGGGGGTCGGGGATGTGCTGTGGGTTCCGGGCGGAGAACGCTGACGAAAACCGCCTACTGCCGGGGCCGGCGGTTGGAGCGCTGAGGCGGCCCGCTGGCGCGCAGGAGACCGTCCGCCATGAGGACCGTCCGCAGCCACAGGCGGCCCTCGTGGCGGGCGCGCGCCATGCCGTAGCGGGGCGGCTTCGGGGGCGCGGGGCCCCGGCCGGGCGGTGGGCGGCGTGGCCGTCCAGCCAGCGGATCGTGTGGTGGCCGTAGGCGAGGGTGAAGCCGACGCAGAGGGCCGCCAGGCCGTGTTCCCCATTCGGTCTGCCTCCAGGCTTCCGGCGGGACCCGCCCGACACGTCGCGAGATGGCCGAGGCCACGGTGAAGACACACGTCAGCCGGTTGCCGGCCAAGCTGGAGCTGCGCAGCCGGGTTCAAGCTGCGGTGCTTGCGCAGGAGTTGGGGATCCGGTCCCGTTTCAGCAGAGTGGTCCAGACCTATTGACCGGTGGTCCAGACCTTTCTATTCTCGCGGCACTGTGGGCGCGAAGGCTCAGTCGTGCCCCCCAACTCCCCATAGGAGGCGCACGATGCGCTTCAGACACAGAGCCGCGGCAGGGTTCGCGACCCTGTTGCTCCCGCTGGCCGGCCTGGTCGGCCTCGCAGGCCCCGCCCAGGCCGCGACGACCGCCACCGCCACCTACACCAAGACCTCGGACTGGGGCACCGGCTTCGGCGGCCAGTGGACCGTCAAGAACACCGGTACCACGTCGATCAGCTCCTGGACCGTCGAGTGGGACTACCCCTCCGGGACCTCGGTCACCTCCGCCTGGGACGCGGACGTCACCTCCTCCGGCACCCACTGGACCGCCAAGAACAAGTCCTACAACGGCTCCATCGCCCCCGGCGCCTCGGTCTCCTTCGGCTTCAACGGCGCGGGCTCCGGCTCCCCGACCAACTGCCTGCTCAACGGCGCCAGTTGCGACGGCGGCACCACCGTCCCCGGTGACGCGGCGCCCTCCGCGCCCGGCACCCCGACCGCGTCCGGCACCACCGACACCTCGGTGAAGCTGAGCTGGTCCGCCGCCACCGACGACAAGGGCGTCAAGAACTACGACGTGCTGCGCGACGGCAAGGTCGTCTCCACGGTGACCACCACCTCGTACACCGACACGGGTCTCACGGCCGGCACCGACTACTCCTACACCGTCCAGGCCCGCGACACCGCGAACCAGACCGGTCCGGTCAGCGGCGCGGTCTCGGTGCACACCACCGGCGGGACGACCACTCCCCCGACCACCGGCTCCAAGGTCAAGCTGGGCTACTTCACCGAGTGGGGCATCTACGGCCGCAACTACCAGGTCAAGAACCTGGTGACGTCCGGCTCCGCGGCGAAGATCACCCACATCAACTACGCCTTCGGCAACGTCACCAACGGGCAGTGCGCGATCGGTGACGCCTACGCCGACTACCAGAAGACGTTCACCGCCGACCAGTCGGTCAGCGGCGTCGCCGACACCTGGGATCAGCCACTGGCCGGCAACTTCAACCAGCTGCGCGAGCTGAAGGCCAAGTACCCGAACATCAAGATCCTGTGGTCCTTCGGCGGCTGGACCTGGTCCGGCGGCTTCGCCCAGGCCGCGGCCAACCCGACCGCGTTCGCCGACTCCTGCTACAACCTGGTCGAGGACCCGCGCTGGGCCGATGTCTTCGACGGCATCGACATCGACTGGGAGTACCCGAACGCCTGCGGGCTGAGCTGCGACACCAGCGGGGCCGCGGCCTACAAGAACCTGATGGCCGCGCTGCGCGCCAAGTTCGGTTCGAACAACCTGGTCACCGCGGCCACCACCGCGGACGGCACCTCGGGCGGCAAGATCGACGCCGCGGACTACGCGGGGGCGGCCCAGTACGTCGACTGGTACAACGTGATGTCGTACGACTTCTTCGGCGCCTTCGACGCGGACGGCCCGACCGCCCCGCACTCGCCGCTCACCACGTACACCGGCATCCCGACGCCCGGCTTCACCACGGCCGACGCGATCGCCAAGTTCAAGTCGAAGGGCGTCCCCGCGAGCAAGCTGCTGATCGGCATCGGCTTCTACGGCCGCGGCTGGACGGGCGTGACGCAGGACGCTCCGGGCGGTACGGCCACCGGTCCGGCGCCGGGCACCTACGAGCAGGGCATCGAGGACTACAAGGTACTCAAGACCTCCTGCCCCGCCACCGGCACCGTCGCGGGCACGGCGTACGCGCACTGCGGCAGCAACTGGTGGTCCTACGACACCCCCTCGACGATCGCCGGGAAGATGAGCTGGGCCAAGTCCCAGGGCCTCGGCGGCGCGTTCTTCTGGGAGTTCAGCGGTGACACCAGCAACGGCGAGCTGGTGAGCGCCATCAACTCGAACCTGTAGCAACCCACCGGAGCCACATTCGCCCTCCCCCACACTTCGTCCGGGGGAGGGTGAATGTGGCTACGCCACGTTCACCCGCTGACCGGGCGGGGCTGCCTCCAGCCACGCGAGGAATCCGGTCAGCGCGTCGTCGCTCATGGCGAGTTCCAGGCGGGTGCCCCGATGGACACAGGTGAGGATCACGGCGTCGGAGAGCAGGGCCAGTTCCTCCTCGCCCTCCGGGAGGCGGCGGCCGGCCACCTCGATCCGGTCGCGTTCCAGGACCCGGCGGGGGCGGTAGGCGTAGGAGAAGACCCGGTACCACTCGACGCTGTCGCCGTTGTAGCGGGCGACACCGTAGCTCCAGCCCTTGCCACTGGTGTCCGTCTTCTCGGGGACGTCCCAGCGCAGCGAACAGTCGAAGGTGCCGCCGGAGCGCTGGATCAGTCTGCGCCGCAGTCCGAACAGGAAGAGTCCCACCACCACGAGCGCGACCACGATTCCGCACACAGTCAGAGCGAGGACCATCGGCACCGACCTCCTCGTCTCCTAGGTAATGGAACGTAAAAAGACCCAGATCTACCTCAGCCGCGGCTGGGACCGGATGGCTCCGGCCCCAGCCGCGGCTGAGTTACGTCAACGCATACGCGCAGTGTGTCAGCGCGACGTCGCCGCCCGCAGACGAACGTCGGCGCGTCGCTCGGCGGTGGCGTCGCCCTCCGCCTTCGCGCGCTCCAGCTCCCGCTCCGCGCGCTGGACGTCGATCTCGTCCGACAGCTCGGCGATCTCGGCCAGCAGCGACAGCTTGTTGTCCGCGAACGAGATGAAACCGCCGTGCACCGCGGCGACGACCGTCCCACCTTCACTCGTACGGATGGTCACCGGGCCCGACTCCAGCACACCCAGCAGCGGCTGGTGACCGGGCATGACGCCGATGTCGCCGGACGTGGTGCGCGCGACGACCAGGGTCGCCTCGCCGGACCAGACCTGACGGTCGGCGGCGACCAGCTCGACATGCAGCTCAGCAGCCAAAGGTGGCTCCTCGGGTCACCACCCGGTGGGATCACCGGGTGTTGGATACAAGTCTAATGGGCGTGAGTGAGGGGGCGGGACGCGCCCGCCCCCTCACACGAACTCAGGCGAGTTCAGGAGACGCCCAGCTCCTTGGCGTTGGCCTTGAGGTCCTCGATGCCACCGCACAGGAAGAACGCCTGCTCCGGGAAGTGGTCGTACTCACCGTCGATGATCGCGTTGAACGCCACGATCGACTCGTCCAGCGGCACGTCCGACCCGTCGACGCCGGTGAACTGCTTGGCGACGTGGGTGTTCTGGGACAGGAAGCGCTCCACGCGACGGGCGCGGTGGACGACGAGCTTGTCCTCCTCGCCGAGCTCGTCGATACCGAGGATCGCGATGATGTCCTGGAGGTCCTTGTACTTCTGCAGGACCGTCTTGACGCGCATGGCGGTGGCGTAGTGGTCCGCCGCGATGTAGCGCGGGTCCAGGATCCGGGACGTGGAGTCCAGCGGGTCCACGGCCGGGTAGATGCCCTTCTCGGAGATCGGACGGGACAGCACCGTCGTCGCGTCGAGGTGGGCGAAGGTGGTGGCCGGGGCCGGGTCGGTCAGGTCGTCCGCGGGCACGTAGATCGCCTGCATCGAGGTGATCGAGTGACCGCGGGTCGAGGTGATGCGCTCCTGGAGGAGACCCATCTCGTCGGCCAGGTTCGGCTGGTAGCCCACCGCGGAGGGCATCCGGCCGAGCAGGGTCGAGACCTCGGAACCGGCCTGCGTGAAGCGGAAGATGTTGTCGATGAAGAACAGCACGTCCTGCTTCTGCACATCGCGGAAGTACTCCGCCATGGTCAGACCCGCGAGGGCCACGCGCAGACGGGTGCCCGGGGGCTCGTCCATCTGGCCGAAGACCAGGGCGGTCTTGTCGATGACGCCCGAGTCGGCCATCTCCTCGATGAGGTCGTTGCCCTCACGGGTGCGCTCGCCGACACCGGCGAACACGGAGACACCGTCGTGGTTGTTGGCGACGCGGTAGATCATCTCCTGGATGAGCACCGTCTTGCCGACGCCGGCACCGCCGAACAGACCGATCTTGCCACCCTTGACGTACGGGGTGAGCAGGTCGATGACCTTGACGCCGGTCTCGAACATCTCGGTCTTCGACTCGAGCTCGTCGAAGTTCGGGGCCTTGCGGTGGATGGACCAGCGCTCGCCCGTGTACTGCTCGTCGACGTTCAGTACCTCACCGAGGGTGTTGAACACCTTGCCCTTGGTGAAGTCGCCGACCGGGACGGTGATGCCGTCGCCGGTGTCGACGACCGGGGCCTGGCGGACCAGACCGTCGGTGGGCTGCATGGAGATGGTGCGGACCAGGCCGTCACCCAGGTGCTGGGCGACCTCCAGGGTCAGCGTCTTCTTCTCGCCGGCGTTGGCCGGGTCGGCCACCTCGACGTGCAGAGCGTTGTAGATCTCCGGCATCGCGTCGACGGGGAACTCCACGTCGACGACCGGGCCGATGACCCGGGCGACGCGGCCCGTGGCCGTCGCGGTCTCAACAGTGGTGGTCATTAGCGGTCACTCCCCGCGGTCGCGTCGGCCAGGGCGCTGGCGCCACCGACGATCTCGCTGATTTCCTGGGTGATTTCGGCCTGGCGGGCCGCGTTGGCAAGCCGGGAGAGCGTGTTGATCAGCTCGCCCGCGTTGTCGGTCGCCGACTTCATCGCGCGCCGCGTGGCGGCGTGCTTCGAAGCGGCCGACTGGAGGAGCGCGTTGTAGATACGGCTCTCCACATAGCGCGGCAGAAGGGCGTCGAGGACGTCCTCCGCCGAGGGCTCGAAGTCGTACAGCGGGAGGATCTCGCCCGGGGGCCTCTCCTCCGCGACCTCTTCGAGGCGCAGCGGCAGCAGTCGGGCGTCAAGCGCCGTCTGCGTCATCATCGACACGAACTCGGTGTAGACGATGTGGAGTTCGTCCACACCGCCGTCCGCCGTGTCCGTCTCGATGGCCTCGATCAGAGGCGCCGCGACCTTCTTGGCGTCCGCGTACGAGGGCTCGTCGGTGAAGCCCGACCACGACTCCACGACCTTGCGCTCGCGGAAGTTGTAGTGGGCCAGACCACGGCGGCCGACGATGTAGGTGTCGACCTCCTTGCCCTCCGCCTCAAGACGCGCCGTCAGCTGCTCGGCGGACTTGATGGCGTTGGAGTTGAAGGCACCGGCCAGACCGCGGTCGCTCGTGAGGAGCAGGACCGCGGCACGGGCCGGGTTCTCCGCCTCCGTGGTGAGCGGGTGCTTGGTGTTCGAACCCGTACCGACCGCCGTGACCGCGCGGGTGAGCTCGGTCGCGTACGGCGCGGAGGCCCGCACCTTGCGCTGTGCCTTGACCACGCGCGAGGCGGCGATCATCTCCATCGCCTTGGTGATCTTCTTGGTCGCGGTGACGGATCGGATGCGACGCTTGTAGACCCGGAGCTGGGCTCCCATGAGTCAGGTCCCTTCCTTACGTCACTTGGCCGCGGCCGGGGCGTCCTCGCCGAGAAGCTTGCCGTCCGAGGTCTCGAACTGCTTCTTGAACTCGGCGATCGCGTCGGCAACAGCGGTGAGGGTGTCGTCCGACATCTTGCCGCCCTCCTTGATGGAGGTCATGAGGCCCTGCTCCTTGCGGTGCAGGTACTCGAGCAGCTCCTTCTCGAAGCGGCGGATGTCGGAGACCGGGACGTCGTCCATCTTGCCGGTGGTGCCGGCCCACACGGAGACGACCTGGTCCTCGGTCGGCATCGGCTGGTACTGAGCCTGCTTCAGCAGCTCGACCAGTCGGGAACCACGCTCCAGCTGCGACTTCGACGCGGCGTCCAGGTCGGAACCGAAGGCGGCGAACGCCTCCAGCTCACGGTACTGGGCGAGGTCCAGACGGAGGCGGCCGGAGACCTGCTTCATCGCCTTGTGCTGCGCGGAACCACCGACTCGGGAGACGGAGATACCGACGTTCAGCGCGGGGCGCTGACCGGCGTTGAACAGGTCCGACTCCAGGAAGCACTGGCCGTCGGTGATGGAGATGACGTTGGTCGGGATGAACGCCGAGACGTCGTTGGCCTTGGTCTCGACGATCGGCAGACCGGTCATCGAACCGGCGCCCATGTCGTCGGAGAGCTTGGCGCAGCGCTCCAGCAGACGGGAGTGCAGGTAGAAGACGTCACCCGGGTAGGCCTCACGGCCCGGCGGGCGGCGCAGCAGCAGGGAGACGGCGCGGTAGGCGTCGGCCTGCTTCGAGAGGTCGTCGAAGATGATGAGGACGTGCTTGCCGTCGTACATCCAGTGCTGGCCGATGGCCGAGCCGGTGTACGGCGCCAGGTACTTGAAGCCGGCCGGGTCGGACGCCGGGGCGGCGACGATGGTCGTGTACTCCAGCGCGCCGGCCTCCTCGAGGGCGCCACGCACGGAGGCGATGGTCGAGCCCTTCTGGCCGATGGCGACGTAGACGCAGCGGACCTGCTTCTTCGGGTCGCCCGAGCGCCAGTTGTCGCGCTGGTTGATGATCGTGTCGACGGCCAGGGCGGTCTTGCCGGTCTGACGGTCACCGATGATCAGCTGACGCTGACCGCGGCCGACCGGGGTCATGGCGTCGACGGCCTTGTAGCCGGTCTCCATCGGCTCGTGCACCGACTTACGGGCCATGACGCCCGGAGCCTGCAGCTCCAGGGCACGGCGGCCGGACGTCTCGATCTCACCGAGGCCGTCGATCGGGTTGCCGAGCGGGTCGACGACGCGGCCGAGGTAGCCCTCGCCCACCGCGACGGAGAGGACCTCACCGGTGCGGTGCACCGGCTGACCCTCCTCGATGCCGCTGAACTCACCGAGGACGATGGCGCCGATCTCGCGCTCTTCCAGGTTGAGCGCGAGGCCGAGGGTGCCGTCCTCGAACTTCAGCAGTTCGTTGGCCATGGCCGAGGGCAGGCCCTCGACCTTCGCGATGCCGTCGCCGGCAAGGGTGACCGTACCGACCTCCTCGCGCGAGGCCGCGTCCGGCTTGTACGACTGGACGAAGTTCTCCAGCGCGTCCCGGATCTCCTCCGGCCGGATCGTGAGCTCCGCCATCTGGGTTCCCTGCTCTCCTTGTTGGGCCCGAAGTTTCACTTGGGGGGTCTGGGGGCGACCCCCAGGATTCTTCATGTACGGCCCAACCCGGGCCGTCGTAAGTACGTACTGCTTTGTTCTCGACTACCGAGGTGCTAGCTCGCCATGCGGCGGGCCGCGTCCTCCAGCCGGTCCGCGATCGAACCGTTGATGATCTCGTCACCGACCTGCACCCGGATCCCGCCGACGACCTCGGGGTCGACGTCGAGGTTGAGGTGCATCGTGCGGCCGTAGAGCTTCGCGAGGGCGGCGCCCAGGCGTCGCTTCTGCGGCTCGCTCAGCGGCACCGCCGAGGTGACGACGGCGACGACGCGGCTGCGGCGCTCCGCGGCGAGCTTGGAGAGGGCCTCCAGGCCCGCTTCCAGGCTACGTCCCCGCGGCACGGTCACAAGGCGCGTGACCAGACGCTCGGTGACCGGCTTGGCGCGACCGCCGAGCAGCCGGTGCAACAGCTCGGTCTTCGCGGCGACGGTGGCCTTGCGGTCGGTGAGCGCGGCGCGCAGCTCGGTGCTGGAGGAGACGATCCGGCCGAAGCGGAACAGCTCGTCCTCGGCGTCGTCCAGCGTGCCGGACTTCTCCGCGGCCGTGAGGTCGGCGGTGTTCGCCAGCTCCTCCAGCGCGTCCACCAGGTCGCGGGACTGCGACCAGCGGGACCGGACCAGGCCGGAGACCACGTCGGCGGTGGACTCGCCGACCTGGCCGCCGATCAGGCGCCGGGCCAGCTCGGCCTTGGCCTCGCCGGACTGCGCCGGGTCGGTGAGGACCCGGCGCAGGCCACCCTCGCGGTCGAGCAGCGTGGTGACGGCCGCCAGCTCGTCCGCGAGCCGCGTCGCGTCCACGGACGTCGAGTCCGTCAGCGCGTCGAGACGCTCACGTGCGGCTGCCAGTGCGTCGCGGCTCGCTCCGTTCATCGGGCCGCCTCGGCCTTCTCCTCAAGCTCGTCGAGGAAGCGGTCGATCACGCGGCTCTGCCGGGCGTGGTCCTCCAGGGACTCGCCGACCAGCTTGCCGGCCAGGTCGGTGGCCAGCTGACCCACGTCCTGACGCAGCGACTGCGCGGCGGACTTGCGGTCGGCCTCGATCTGGGCGTGACCGGCGGCGACGATCTCCTCACGCTGCCGCTGGCCCTCGGCGCGCATCTCGGCGATGAGGGTGGCGCCCTGCTCCTGAGCCTCCTGGCGCAGGCGCGCGGCCTCGTGCCGGGCCTCGGCCAGCTGCGCCTTGTACTGCTCAAGGACGCTCTGGGCCTCGGTCTGCGCGGCCTCGGCCTTCTCGATACCGCCCTCGATCGCCTCGCGGCGCTGCTCCAGAACCTTGTTGATGTTCGGAAGGAGCTTCTTGGCGAGGAAGCCGAAGACGATGACGAAGGCGATGAGGCCGATGACGAGCTCTGGGATCGGCGGGATGAGGGGGTTCTCGGCCTCCTCCGCCGCCAGCTGAACCAGGGGGCTCATATCTGTGCCTTTCGTCTAAACGTGCGCTGCGGTCGGGTCAGGAGGCCGGGTAGACGAACGGCATGACCAGACCGATCAGGGCGAGCGCCTCACAGAAGGCGAAGCCGAGGATCTGGTTGGCGCGGATCAGGCCGGCCGCCTCGGGCTGACGGGCGAGGGCCTGGGTGCCGTTACCGAAGATGATGCCGACGCCGACGCCCGGGCCGATCGCGGCGAGGCCGTAACCGATGGAGCCGAGGTTGCCCTTGATCTGGACAGCGGCCAGGGTCTCGTGCAGAACGGACATGCCGGTTCTTCCTTCTCTTTCAATGACCGGTGGGGGTTGGCCACCGGATGCCTGGGGTGGGTGGTCGGGTTGGCGCTCAGTGGGACTCGGCGAGCGCGCCCTGGATGAAGCTGCAGGTCAGCAGTACGAAGACGTATGCCTGGACAGCCTGGATGAAGAGCTCGAAGGCGGTCATCACGAGGACCATCACGAACGAGACACCGGAGTAGGCGATGCCGACGCCGTTGAGCATGTACCAGCTGGCAACCGTGAAGAGCAGCAGCAGGGTGTGGCCGGCGAACATGTTCGCGAAGAGCCGGACGGCGTGGGTGAAGGGCCGCACGAGCAGGTTCGAGAAGAGTTCGATCGTCATCGAGAGCGGAAGGACCGCGCCGAGCGACTTGTCGTAGCCGGTGAAGTTCTTGAAGGCGCCGACGAAGCCGTGCCGCTTGAAGGTCAGCGAGACCCACAGGATGTAGACGATCGCGGCCAGGGCGGCGGGGTACGAGATGATCGCGGTCACCGGGAACTGGGCGATCGGGATGATCGACCAGAGGTTCATCATCCAGATGAAGAAGAAGAGCGAGACGACGAGCGGGACGTACTTCTCGCCTTCCTTCTTGCCGATGGTCTCGTAGACGACACCGCGGCGGACGAAGTCGTAGCCGGCCTCGGCGACCATCTGGAGCTTGCCCGGGACGACCTTCGGCTTGGCGAAGGCGGCCCAGAAGAAGCCGACGACGATGATCGACCCGAGCAGCGCCAGCAGCATCGTCTTGTTGAAGTACACGGTGCTGTCCGCGTCGCCGAAGAGCGGCTTGAACAGGAACGAGTGCAGGCCCGGAGCGACCGTGTCGAATCCGCACCCGTCGTTTCCGAACAGGTGGCAGCTCGTGTCGAAAGCGAGCGTCTGCGTCGGGTCAGCACTCACCGCGGGCTCCTTCAGCGTGGCGCATAGGTACGGCAACCTCGTTGTGTCGGCGCGGCGCATGGCCGCGGTTCGGCACGGGACTGGTGTTTCGGATGTGGGGGCGGCTGGGGGGCATCTCGCCTCGCGATTGAGCAGGCGTCAGCTCAGATGCCCGCGCCCGCGATGCCGCAGTTGGCACCGGACGATAGCAGCATCTCTCGTGCGCCTTTATCCCGGGCCTACCTCTCACGACGAATGCCCCGTCTTCTCGGGCTTGTCTCCCTTTGCGGGAGCACCCGAGGAAGCGGTCGCATCGGGTTCGACGTAGAGGATCTTGGCCTTCATGTGTGCACGGGTCTGGGCAGCGATCCAGGTGAGCGTGGCGGCCACGAGCACGATGGCGAAGGCCCGGGGATTGAACAGCGTCGTGTTCTTGAACGCGGCCATGAAGATGAACAGCAGCAGAAGCTGGGCCGCGTAGAGCATCAGGCCCATCATCTGGAAGAGCTGCGGGAGCGATTTGGCGGTGCGCTGCAGAACATAGAGACCGACCCCCATGAAGAGGATCACGATCACCGTCGCGACAACCGCCCCGATCGCCCCCTTGCCGCCCGCGACCACCCCGCTGACGACGGCAGCGAGCACGCCGACGGCGGCCGTGGGTACGGCGGCCTGGGCCAGGATCCGGGCGTCATTGGACGGCATGGCGGCAACTCCGCTTTCACAGGGGGGCAGGTGTCGTCATGGACGAGCGTAGTCCCGGTCGGAGGGTCGAAGACCTCACGCTGACGGACCGTCGCAGTCGGGTCCGTCGACTCTGTCCGGGGTTCTCGTGAACCGTATCACAAACTATTTGATGAGGTCTTTACCTGGCAGGTGTGCTCACTGTCACACATGAGAGTGAACATGCGCGTCTGAGCGAAAACCAAGCCGTTGTGTCTGGTATTAGGGGGCTTTGCTCCCCCACGACTTGGCAATGCTCTAGTCAGATTCTTACCTTGCGGGGGTCAGCGGGAGGTCTCGGAGGCATGCCGGTCCAGGACGCGCGACCGGGGGCCGATGGCGGTCGCGCCATTGACCCGGCCCACCCCGGCGGTCACCGCGGGACGGTGCCCGTCACACGGTTCCTCGGCCTTCTCCAGGACATCGGGGGCGGCCGCCTGGGCGGCGGTCGCGGCCGTCGGCTCGGCGGCCTCCGGGGCGGGCCCGCGGCGCCGGTAGCGCGGCGGCACGAACCGCTGGGCCCACACCGGCACGCGCGGGGTGAACCGCGGCAGCAGAAGCAGCCCCAGGCCGATCGCGCTGAGGAAGACCACGCCGAGCACGATCCACATCGACGCGGAGTTCACCGAGTACGCCAGCGCCCCGAAGCCGATCAGCGCCGACCAGAAGTACATGATCAGCACGGCCCTGCTGTGCGAGTGGCCGATCTCCAGGAGCCGGTGGTGCAGGTGCCCCCGGTCGGCGGCGAACGGCGACTGGCCGCGCCAGGTGCGCCGCACGATCGCCAGCACCAGGTCGGCGGCCGGCACCGCGATGATGGTCAGCGGCAGCAGCAGCGGGATGTAGACCGGAACCATCTGGTGCACGGCGTTGCGCTCGGACCCGGCGAACAGGTTCATCACGTCCGGGTCGAGCTGGCCCGTGATCGAGATCGCACCGGCGGCCAGCACCAGGCCGATCAGCATCGAACCGGAGTCGCCCATGAAGATCCGCGCCGGATGCAGGTTGTGCGGCAGGAAGCCCAGGCACATGCCCATCAGGATCGCCGCGAACAGCGTGGCCGGGGCGGCGGCCTCGATGCCGTACGAGTACCAGATCCGGTACGCGTACATGAAGAACGCCGCGGCCGCGATGCAGACCATGCCGGAGGCCAGGCCGTCCAGGCCGTCGACGAAGTTGACCGCGTTGATGGTGATGACCACCAGGGCCACCGTCAGCAGGGTGCCCTGCCACGGGGTCAGGGCGACCGTGCCGACGCCCGGGATGGGCAGCCACAGGATCGTCAGACCCTGCATGACCATGACGCCCGCGGCGATCATCTGACCGCCCAGCTTGATCAAGGCGTCGATCTCGAACTTGTCGTCGAGGACACCGATCAGCCAGATCAGCGCGGCGCCGGAGAGCAGCGCCCGCGGCTCGTTCGACTTCTCGAAGACCTCGTTGAGGTTGGTCAGGTGGTCGGCGACCAGCAGACCCGCGCACAGCCCGAAGAACATCGCGATCCCGCCGAGCCGCGGAGTGGGCTCCCGGTGCACGTCACGGGCCCGGATCTCCGGCATGGCCCCGGCCACGATCGCGAACTTCCGCACCGGCCCTGTCAGCAGATACGTCACCGCGGCCGTGATGCAGAGCGTCAGCAGGTATTCACGCACAGGCTTCCCCACAGGTCTCGCTGGCCATCACAGCCCCACACCCTAGCGACGCTCGCATATGTATGGGGACTTCCGGGTAGCGACGATGGTTGCACGCGTGGCTGTGAGGCGGGCGTACAACGGCTCTACGACGCTGCGCCTACCCCGCCTCCACCGGGATACGGCGGAAATCTACCGGTGAGCTCGCGCACCTCGTCACGCACCCTCCCCGGGTCCGTCGCCCCGCGCAGCACCTCCGCCAGCAGAGCCGCGATCCGGGTCATCTCCCCCGCCTCCATGCCCTGTGTGGTCACGGCGGCGGTGCCCAGCCGCAGGCCGCGCGCATCCCCGTGCGGCAGGGCGCAGCTGTCCAGGACGATCCCGGCGGCGACGAGCCGGCCCCGGGCGGTACGCCCGTCCACGCCGAGGGGTGCGGGGTCGACGGTGATCAGATGGGTGTCCGTGCCCCCCGTCGTGACCACCAGCCCCTGGTCCGCGAGGGCGGCCGCGAGAACCCTCGCGTTGGCGACCACCTGATGGGCGTACACGCTGAACGCCGGTGTTGCCGCCTCCCCGAACGCGACCGCCTTGGCGGCGATGGTGTGCATCTGCGCGCCGCCCTGTGTGAAAGGGAACACAGCCCGGTCGAGGCGCTCGGCCAGCTCGGGCGAACCGCACAGGAGCATCCCGCCGCGCGGCCCGCGCAGCACCTTGTGCGTGGTCGCGCACACCACATCGGCGTACGGCACCGGGTTCGGCGCCGCTCCCCCGGCCACCAGCCCGATGGGATGGGCGGCGTCGGCGATCAGATACGCGCCCACCTCGTCGGCGACCTCGCGGAAGAAGGCGTAGTCGATGTGCCGGGGATAGGCGATGGACCCGCACACGATCGCCTTGGGCCGGTGGCTGCGGGCCAGTGCCCGCACCTGGTCGTGGTCGATGAGCCCGCTCTCCGCGTCGACCCCGTACCCGACGAAGTCGAACCAGCGGCCGGAGAAGTTGGCCGGCGAGCCGTGCGTGAGATGACCGCCGTAGGGCAGCCCGAGGGCGAGCACGGTGTCGCCGGGGCGCAGCAGGGCGGCGTAGGCGGCCAGTACGGCGGACGACCCGGAATGGGACTGCACATTGGCGTGCGCGGCGCCGAACAGGGCCTTGGCACGGTCCACGGCGAGCCGCTCGGCGACGTCCACGATCTCGCAGCCGCCGTGGTGCCGGGCGCCCGGATACCCCTCGGCGTACTTGTTGGCGAGCGGCGAGCCGAGGGCGGCCAGCACGGCCGGGGAGGAGAAGTTCTCGGCGGCGATCAGCTGCAACGACGTCGACTGCCGCGCCAGCTCCCCCAGCAGGATCTCCGCCAGTTCCGGATCCTGCCGCCGCAGCGGATCGGCCTCGAGGAGGGTAGGGCTGACCGGCATGACGGGCTCCGGGCGGTCGACGGTGACGTACGTCCAATGTAGGCCCGGGGCCGGTGGGGTGCTCGGTGTGTACGGCGCCTCGGGCTACATCCGCGCCGGGACGCCCGTGAGCGCCGTGACCACGGGGTCCAGGGCCTCGTGTATCTCGTCGCCGATGGAACGGAAGAACGGCAGCGGCGCGCCGTACGGGTCGTAGACCTCGTCCGCCTCCGCCGTGGGGGCCAGCAGCCAGCCGCGCAGCGCGGCCGCCGCACGGACCAGTGCGCGGGCGCGGACGACCACGCCCTCGTGCAGCGGGGGCAGCGTCGCCGGGTCGATCGCGCGGACCAGGCGGGTGAACTCCTTCAGCGTGAAGGTGCGCAGGCCCGCCGAGTGGCCCATGGAGATGACCTGGGCGCGGTGGTCGCGGGTGGCGGTCAGCACCAGGTCGGCGCGGATGACGTGCTCGTCGAGCAGCTCCCGTCCCACGAACCCGGTCGCGTCCGCGCCGAAGTCGGCCAGGACCGCCTCCGCGTTGGCCTCCATGGGCGCACCCTCATGGCCCCAGGTGCCCGCGCTCTCCACGATCAGCCCGCCGCCCAGAAAGGTGCCGAGCCGGTCCGTCACGAGATGGCGGGTCAGCCGCTCGGTGATCGGCGAGCGGCACACGTTGCCGGTGCTGACGTGGAGGATGCGGAAGCTGTCGCGCGGAAGCCCCACGAACGTGGTCGTGATCTCCGATGCGCGCTCCCCGTTGCCTATGCCACGCCCCGCGTCAGGGGCTGTCAATTCGCCACCTCGAGGTCGGGTACGACCTTGCGCAGCTCCTCCGCCGAGATGGCGCCCGCGCGCAGCAGCAGCGGCACCTCACGGCTGACGTCGACGATCGACGAGGGGACGTTGCCCGGGGTCGGACCGCCGTCGAGGTAGACGGAGACGGAGTCGCCGAGCATGTCCTGCGCGGCGTCACAGGTCTCCGGGGACGGGTGGCCGGTGAGGTTGGCGGAGGAGACGGCCATCGGGCCGACCTCGGTGAGCAGTTCGATGGCGACCGGGTGCAGGGGCATGCGCACGGCGACCGTGCCCCGGGTGTCGCCGAGGTCCCACTGGAGGGACGGCTGATGCCTGGCGACCAGCGTGAGGGCGCCCGGCCAGAACGCGTCGACCAGCTCCCAGGCCAGCTCGGAGAAGTCGGTGACGAGCCCGTGCAGCGTGTTCGGGGACCCGATCAGCACCGGGGTGGGCATGTTGCGGCCCCGGCCCTTGGCGTCGAGCAGGTCGGAGACCGCCTCCGCGGTGAACGCGTCGGCGCCGATGCCGTACACCGTGTCCGTGGGCAGCACCACCAGTTCGCCCCGGCGGACGGCGGACGCGGCCTCACGCAGACCCGTCGCGCGGTCGGTCGCGTCATTGGTGTCGTATCGCCGTGCCATGTCTAGCGGGCCTCCTCGTACACGAAGTACACGTACGTCCGGGAATCCCGGGACTCCCGGGGATCGGTCTGGGGGGTGCTCACGGCAGCGCCTTGCGGGCAGTCGCGAAGCGGGGACGGTTGTTGAGGTCCGGGTGGTCGGCCGCGTCGGCCCAGCCCCGCTCCTCGGTGAAGATCCACGGCACCTGGCCGCCCTGGGTGTCGGCGTGCTCGATGACGACGACACCGCCGGGGCGCAGCAGCCGATGCGCGGTGCGTTCGATGCCCCGGATGAGGTCGAGGCCGTCCTCACCGGAGAACAGGGCCAGCTCCGGGTCGTAGTCGCGCGCCTCGGGGGCGACGTACTCCCACTCGGTGAGCGGGATGTACGGCGGGTTGGAGATGACCAGGTCGACATGGCCGTCGAGGTCGTGGAAGGCGTCCAGGGCGTCTCCCTGGCGCAGGTCGACCCGGGAGCCCGCCACGTTCTTGCGGGTCCACTGGAGCGCCTCCTCGGACAGCTCCACGGCGTGCACGCGCGAGCGCGGGACCTCCTGGGCGAGGGCGAGCGCGATGGCGCCGGAGCCGGTGCACAGGTCGACGATGCACGGCTCGACCACGTCCATGGCGCGTACGGCGTCTATGGCCCAGCCGACGACGGACTCGGTCTCCGGGCGCGGTACGAAGACGCCCGGCCCCACCTGGAGTTCGAGGTAGCGGAAGTAGGCCCGCCCGGTGATGTGCTGGAGCGGCTCGCGCTGCTCCCGCCGGGCGATGACCTCCCAGTAGCGGGCGTCGAAGTCGGAGTCCTTGACGGAGTGCAGCGCGCCCCGCTTCACGCCGTGCACGAACGCGGCGAGCTCCTCCGCGTCGTTGCGCGGCGAGGGCACGCCGGCGTCGGCCAGCCGCTGGGTGGCCTGGGCCACCTCGGCGAGCAGCAGGTTCACGCTGGTCCTCCGTGTCGTACTCAGTCGTGCATGCCTTACGCGGCCGCGAGCTTCGCGGCCGAGTCCGCGTCGACGCAGGCCTGGATCACCGCGTCGAGTTCGCCGTCCAGGACCTGGTCCAAGTTGTACGCCTTGAAGCCGACGCGGTGGTCCGAGATGCGATTCTCCGGGAAGTTGTAGGTGCGGATCTTCTCGGAGCGGTCGACGGTGCGGACCTGGCTGCGGCGGGCGTCGGCGGCTTCCTTCTCCGCCTCCTCCTGCGCCGCGGCGAGCAGCCTGGAGCGCAGGATACGCAAGGCCTGCTCCTTGTTCTGCAGCTGGCTCTTCTCGTTCTGGCAGGAGGCGACGACTCCGGTGGGCAGGTGCGTGATGCGCACGGCGGAGTCGGTGGTGTTGACGGACTGGCCGCCGGGACCCGAGGACCGGTAGACGTCGATGCGGAGGTCGTTCGGATTGATCTCGACGTCGACCTCCTCGGCCTCGGGGGTCACCAGCACACCGGCCGCCGACGTGTGGATACGGCCCTGCGACTCGGTCGCCGGGACGCGCTGCACGCGGTGCACGCCGCCCTCGTACTTCAGCCGCGCCCAGACGCCCTGCCCGGGCTCGGTCGCACCGTTGCCGCCCTTGGTCTTCACCGCGACCTGGACGTCCTTGTAGCCGCCCAGCTCGGACTCGGTGGAGTCGATGATCTCGGTCTTCCAGCCGACGCGCTCGGCGTACCGCAGATACATCCGCAGCAGGTCACCGGCGAACAGCGCCGACTCGTCGCCGCCGGCCCCCGCCTTGATCTCCAGGATCACGTCCTTGTCGTCGGACGGGTCCCGGGGCACCAGCAGCAGCCGCAGCTTCTCGGTCAGCTCGTCGCGCTGCTTGTCCAGCTCCTTGACCTCCGCGGCGAAGTCGGGGTCGTCGGCGGCCAGTTCACGCGCGGTCTCGATGTCGTCGCCGGTCTGCTTCCAGGAGCGGTACGTGCCGACGATCGGGGTGAGTTCGGCGTAGCGCTTGTTCAGCCTGCGCGCGTTGGCCTGGTCGGCGTGGACCGAGGGGTCGGCGAGCTTCTTCTCCAGGTCGGCGTGCTCGACGACGAGTTCCTCGACGGCCTCGAACATTTTTGGGCTCCTGATACTGCGTACGGAAGGGAAGGCGGGCGACCAAAAACGCCGGTCCCGGGCGCGCCCCGGTAGGGACACGGCCGTGGACCGGCGAAATGGAGCTCGCTACTTCTTGGAGCCGGCGGCAGCCTTGCCGAAGCGGGCCTCGAAGCGGGCCACACGGCCACCGGTGTCGAGGATCTTCTGCTTGCCCGTGTAGAACGGGTGGCACTCGGAGCAGACCTCGGCCCGGATGGTGCCGGACTGGATGGTGCTGCGGGTGGTGAACGACGCGCCACAGGTGCAGCTGACCTGCGTCTCGACGTACTCGGGGTGGATCTCGCGCTTCAAGGTGTCTCCTAGATTTCGGGAGGGCACCGGGTCGCTACCGCGGGCTGCGGGGCGTGAACCGGGGCCGACGTACCAGTCTGCCAGGGCGGGGCGCATAGCCCAAAACCGGGGGGAGCGGCAGGGTATTCCCAAGGGTGCCGGGGATGGTCGCGCCTAGGGGGATGGCACGGTTTCGTGGTGCGCGAGTGCGGGCCGTCGTGGGTCGTTCGCGCAGTTCCCCGCGCCCCTTTAGGTGGGACCAGCGCAGTTACCTGGGGGCGCGGGGAACTGCGCGAGCAACCCCAACGCACCCGCGGCCGGACTACGACGTCACGACCCCCTTGGCC
Organism: Streptomyces sp. NPDC051105; assembly: GCF_040682795.1. NCBI lineage: Bacteria > Bacillati > Actinomycetota > Actinomycetes > Kitasatosporales > Streptomycetaceae > Streptomyces > Streptomyces sp. NPDC051105. The sequence continues at coordinate 84,570 of NZ_JBFBBR010000021.1, forward strand.
TGCCCGGTCGCCGTCCCCTTCGTCGCGCTCGCCGGGATCGGTCTGTCGTTCTTCAGGGCCGTCCAGACCTGCTTGGCCTTGGACTCGGCCACGATCACCCGGTTCGGGTTCGCCGGGTCGTACTCGACCGGCATCGTGACCATGCGCATGTTCTTGGAGCCGATGGACTTCAGACCGTTCGCGAAGTCGATCAGGGAGTTCACCGAGCCCAGGTCGGAGTCGGTGGTGACCGTCTTCGTCGCGGTGTCGGCCAGGTCGTACAGCTTCTTGGGGCTGGTGAAGACGCCCACCTGCTTGACCTGGTTGATCAGGGCCTTGACGAAGGCCTGCTGGAGCTGGATGCGGCCCAGGTCGGAGCCGTCGCCGACGCCGTGCCGGGTGCGGACCAGGCCGAGCGCCTGCTCACCGTCGAGCCTGTGCTTGCCGGCCTTGAGGTCGAGGTGGCTCTGCGGGTCGTCGATGCTCTTGGTCGTGGTGACCGTGACCCCGCCCAGCTCGTCGATGAGCTTCTGGAAGCCCGAGAAGTCGACCTCCAGGTAGTGGTCCATGCGGACACCCGTGATGGACTCGACCGTCTTGACCGCGCAGGTCGCGCCGCCCGTGGAGTACGCGGAGTTGAACATCACGCCGGTCGCGGCGGAGTGGCTGACGCCCTGCGCGTCCTTGCAGGCGGGACGGTCGATCAGGGTGTCCCGGGGGATGGAGACCACGCTGGCCCGCTTGTGGCCCTGGTAGACGTGGACGATCATCGCCGTGTCGGATCGGGCGCTGCCGTCGTCCGCGCCGCCGCCGAGCTTCCTGTTGGCACCGGAGCGCGTGTCCGAGCCGAGGACCAGGATGTTCTCGGAGCCGTTGTCGACCTTGGTGGGCCGGTCGCTGCCGAGCGCCTGGTTGATGTCGACGGTCCTGAGGTTGCCGTTGAGCTTGAAGTACACGTAACCGAGTCCGGTGCCGCCGAGAACGAGGATGCCGGCCGCCGTCCAAGCCGTGACGCGGAGCGCCCTGTGGCCCGTGCTGGGGGCCCTGCGGCGACGGCCCCTGCCCCGGCGGCCCGGGACCTTCGGACCGGCCTGGGGTATCGCGGGCTCCGGCGTGCTCTCGGCGGACATGGGCTCCCCTGTTCTCGTACGACTGCTCGGTTACCCCCTGCGGTCAGGGTCAGGCCCGGCGTACCAGGATCATCGGCACGTACCAGACCATCGTCGCTCCGCCTGGTCAGACGGCGAAACTCGGGAAAGGGTTGCACAACGCAGTGTGCCCACCGCGTGGGGCGATGGGCACACTGTGTAGTCGGGCAAGTGGGGCGAACCCCGCTCACCAGGTATTTCAGCCGAATATGTCGTACTGCTGGAAACCGGTACCGAGCGACTTCCTTGTGCCGAAGATCTCACTGGTCGCCTTACCCGTGCCCGGGTAGAGGTACAGCGTGCCGCCGGTCGTACGGGCCAGCAGGTCGGCCTTGCCGTCGCCGGTCAGGTCGCCGACCGCGGCGAGGGTGCTGAAGCCGGTCCAGCCGGAACGGACCTTCACCCGGGCCGAGAAGAGGCCGGTGCCGGACTTGCCGGTGCCCTTGTACAGGTAGAGGTCGCCACCGCTGCTCTTGCGGGCCAGCAGGTCGGCCTTGCCGTCGCCGTTGAAGTCGCCGACGCCGCGCAGCTGGTTGTACTGGCTCCAGCCGGTGCCGACCTTGACGCGGGCGGCGAAGGTGCCGTCGCCCTTGCCCGGGTACAGCCAGAGCGTGCCGCCGGAGTCCTCGGAGAGCACGTCGGGCAGGTAGTCGCCGGTGAGGTCACCGGGGATGATGGTGGCCTTGCGGGTCTTCCAGTTGGTGAAGATCTTCTTCGTGACCCAGGAGCCGTCGGTCTGGGCGCTGTTCAGCGCGAAGTGGTCCCAGTAGACGTCACCGGTGGAGGCCACCCGGTAGACCAGGTCCTGGAAGCCGTCCCGGTTGAGGTCGGCCTGCAGGATGAAGTTCACGCCGCTCCAGTCGCCCCAGGACTGACGGGCGGCCAGCGTAGTGCCCTTGGAGTCCAGCTCGTAGCCGACCTTGGACGACGACTTGCGGGCGAACAGGTCGGCCTTGCCGTCCGTGTAGCTCAGGTTGGTGTCGGCGATCTGCGCGTAGGCGGCCCCGACGTAGGTGCTGACCTTCGTGAAGACGGGGTAAGCGCCCTCGGCGACACAGTCCACGACGCCCCAGGAGACCACGCCGACGATCCGGCCGCCGACGACCAGCGGGCCGCCGGAGTCGCCGTTGCAGGTGGTGGTGGTGCCGGTGTCGGAGCCGGTGGCGGCCTGGCCGGCGCAGACCATGTGGCCCTTGACGAAGTCGCTGCCGTAGGCGTTCGTGCAGGTGGTGTCGGACTGGACGGGCAGCGTGGCCGTCTTCAGCGTCTCGGAGATGTCGTCCGTGGTGGAGCTGGTGCGGCCCCAGCCGTAGACCTTGGCGCTGGTGTTCGCCTTGTAGGAGGCCGTGTCGGTGTTGGTCGTCAGCCTGATCGGCGTGGCCTTGACCGGAGCGGCCAGGGTGAGCACGGCGACGTCGTTGTTGGGGGCGCCGTTCGACGTCACCGTGTACGACGGGTGGTTCCACTGCCGCAGGACGCCGGTGGCGGTGCCGCCGTGCAGGTTGGCGGTGCCGTCGGCGTTGCTGGTGGGCAGCGAGGCGGTGCCGGTGACGACGGCGGAGTCGGTGGTGCTCCACTTGTAGCCCTTGACGCAGTGCGCCGCGGTGAGGATCTTCGTGGGCGAGATGACCGAACCACCGCAGAAGAAGCCGACGTCGTCGCTGGTGCTGGTGGTGCCCTTGTCGTCGTAGTACCAGAGCTGCGCCATCCAAGGCGCCGAGGAGATGGTGGTCGTACCGCCACCGATGATCTTCGGCGAGACGGCCGAACCACTCGCGGTGGCGGCCGGCTTCTTGGTGGTCGTCGTCCCGCTGTCGGCGGTGATCGCGCGGGCGATCCGCTTGTTCAGGACGGTCTGCGACGTCGTGCTGACGGACGGCTTGACCGTGGGCGCGGGCAGGGTGGCCGCACTGGCGGAGGTCGAGATCAGCGCGGCGGTGACAGCCGCCGCGACACCGGCCGCGGCGACGGGCAGCGCGAACCGTATCCGACGTCTGTGCCGACCACTCCCGGACGTGGGTGTACCCACCTAAGTCCCCCCTCGGGATCAGGATTTCGAAATTCGGTCAACTGACCGAAGGCGCGATCCTACACCGAGGAGAGAAACGAAAAAGGACGGTCCCCCGCAATCGCGGGGAACCGTCCTTGTCCTAGGGCAATGGTCAGTCGCCGTTGCCCGGCGTCGGCGTCGTCTTCTGAATCTGCATCAGGAACTCGGCGTTCGACTTCGTCTGCTTCATCTTGTCGAGCAGCAGCTCGACCGCCTGCTGCTGGTCGAGGGCGTGCAGCACCCGGCGCAGCTTCCAGACGATGGCGAGCTCGTCCGGAGCGAGCAGGATCTCTTCCTTACGGGTGCCGGACGCGTCGACGTCCACCGCAGGGAAGATGCGCTTGTCGGCGAGCTTCCGGTCGAGCTTGAGCTCCGCGTTGCCGGTGCCCTTGAACTCCTCGAAGATCACCTCGTCCATGCGGGACCCGGTGTCCACCAGGGCGGTGGCGAGGATCGTGAGAGACCCGCCGTCCTCGATGTTGCGGGCCGCACCGAAGAAGCGCTTCGGCGGGTACAGGGCGGTCGAGTCGACACCACCGGACAGGATGCGGCCGGAGGCCGGCGCCGCCAGGTTGTACGCACGGCCCAGACGCGTGATCGAGTCGAGCAGCACGACCACGTCGTGGCCCAGCTCCACCAGACGCTTGGCGCGCTCGATGGCGAGCTCGGCGACCGTGGTGTGGTCCTCGGCCGGACGGTCGAAGGTCGAGGAGATGACCTCGCCCTTCACCGACCGCTGCATGTCGGTGACCTCCTCCGGACGCTCGTCGACGAGGACGACCATCAGGTGGCACTCGGGGTTGTTGTGCGTGATCGCGTTGGCGATCGCCTGCATGATCATGGTCTTGCCGGTCTTCGGCGGGGCCACGATCAGACCGCGCTGGCCCTTGCCGATCGGCGACACCAGGTCGATGATGCGGGTGGTCAGCACGCCCGGGTCGGTCTCCAGACGGAGCCGGTCCTGCGGGTAGAGCGGGGTCAGCTTGTTGAACTCCGGGCGGCCACGGCCGTGTTCGGGCGCCATGCCGTTGACGGAGTCGAGGCGGACCAGCGCGTTGAACTTCTCGCGGCGCTCGCCCTCCTTGGGCTGACGGACCGCACCGGTGACGTGGTCACCCTTGCGCAGACCGTTCTTGCGGACCTGGGCGAGGGAGACGTACACGTCGTTCGGGCCCGGCAGGTAGCCGGAGGTCCGGATGAACGCGTAGTTGTCGAGGATGTCCAGGATGCCCGCGACGGGGATCAGGACGTCGTCGTCGGCGAGCTGCGGCTCGGCACCACCGATCTCGTCGCGGCCACGACGGCCCCGGCGGTCCCGGTACCGGCCGCGACGGCCACGGCGACCGCCGTCGAAGTCGTCGTCGTCCTGCGGGCCGGCGTTGCGGTCCTGCCGGCCGCCGCCCTGCTGCTGCGGCTGCTGACGGTCCCGGTCCTGACGGTCCCGGTCCTGACGGTCCCGGTCCTGGCGGCCGCCCTGGCCACCGCCCTGCTGCTCGTCGCCCTTGCCGCGCCGGTCACGGTCCCGGCCGCGGTCACGGCGGTCACGGCGGCCGCGGCCCTCGCCGTCGGCGTCGCCCTGCGGCTGCGCGGCGGGCGTCTCGGTCTTCGGCTCACTCTTCGCCTCGGCGACGACGGTCTCGGCGCCGCTCGCGGTGGGGCTGCCGACCTCGGCGGTGGCCCGGCGACGGCGGCGCTCGGCCGGCGCGTCCTCGCCACCACGCTCGGCGTCACGGGCGGTGCCGCCGGCGGGCTGGCCGGGAATCTCGATCTGCTGCTGGGCCACGGCCTGCTCGGCGGGGGCCTCGGCGGCCTGCTCCGCCTGCTTCCCGGCGACCTCGCCGCCCGTACGGGCCTTGGAGGTGGCCCGGCGCTTCGGCTTGGTCTCGGTGGCGCTCTCAGTGGCCTTGGGGGCGGCGCCCGCGCCGGCCTGCGCCTCCTTGATGACCTCGATCAGCTGGCTCTTGCGCATCCGCGCCGTGCCCCTGATACCGAGGCCGGATGCGACCTGCTGAAGCTCTGCCAGCACCATGCCCTCGAGGCCGGTACCGCGGCGCCGCCGGGAGCCGGCACCGGTGGCAGGCGCGGAGGCGTCCGTGGCGGGCGCGGCAGCGGTCTCCTCGACACGTGCGCCCATCAGATCGGTGGTGTCGCTCACGAAGGGTCCTTCCCTGGAGCGGACGTCGGCCTGTCTGGCTCGGCGACCGGTTGTGCTGTCCGGCTGCGGTCCTTGCTGTGTGGACCGTGCCGGGGCGGTGGTCCGCCAAAGCGGCGGAGAGAATTTCTGGTGACGGCGCTTCCTCAGCCGTGGCACCCGGTGTCACGTGGCGTGGTAGCACCAATTCCGGAGCGTGCCCAGCGGCCCGCTCAGTGCCCGCGTACGGCGTACTGCCCAGGTACGACATACGAAACGCTGAGTGGCTTGGGAGACTCCCGGAAGAATGTCTGTCCCGGACGGGGACACGAAGCACCTCGCCATGGTGGGGTCGGGTGCAGACTTGAGATTAACACTACCGGATCCAACAAACATTCCCCCTCTCCAAATCCGGCAACCGTTCGCAGTCAAATGTCACTGGAGGGCGCAAGCGGCAGCACGCTCGCTCCCTGGACGTCGAGGTTCAGCCGGTTGGCGGCCCAGTCCGAGCCGGCCAGCGCCTCTACCTTGTCGGCGCTCGCGGCATCGGCCAGCGCCATGACGGTGGGTCCGGCGCCGGAGATCACGGCCGGGATGCCGTCGGCGCGCAGCCGCTCCACCAGCGCCGCGCTCTCCGGCATGGCCGGGGCGCGGTATTCCTGGTGCAGACGGTCCTCGGTGGCGGGCAGCAGCAGCTCGGGGCGCCTGGTGAGGGCCTCGACGAGTAGGGCGGCCCGGCCCGCATTGGCGGCGGCGTCGACGTGGGGCACGGTGCGCGGGAGCAGTCCGCGCGCGGTCTCGGTGAGCACCGGCTTCCCGGGCACGAAAACCACCGGAACGATGGAATCGGCGGGGTCCATCCTGATCGCCCGGGCGGCGCCGGACTCCATCCAGGAGAGCGTGAAGCCGCCCAGCAGACAGGCCGCGACGTTGTCGGGGTGACCCTCGATCTCGGTGGCCAGTTCGAGGAGCGCGGCGTCGTCGAGCCTGGCCTCGCCACCTATGGTCACGGCACGCGCGGCGACGATGCCGGCGCAGATGGCGGCGGAGGAGGAGCCCAGGCCACGGCCGTGCGGGATGCGATTGGCGCACACGATCTCCAGGCCGCGGGGCTGTCCGCCCAGCAGGTCGAAGGCGGTGCGCAGGGAGCGTACGAGGAGGTGGCTCTCGTCACGCGGCAGCGTCTCGCTGCCCTCACCCGCGATGTCGATGTGCAGCCCGGAGTCGGCCACCCGTACGACGACATCGTCGTAGAGCCCCAGCGCGAGGCCCAGGGCATCGAAGCCCGGACCGAGGTTGGCGCTGGTGGCGGGGGTGCGCACCCGGACGGCGGCGGCGCGGAACGCTGGACCGGCCATCGCTCGATGACTCTCCTTGAGCTGCGTGATGGTCGAATGACACTCGATAGGTACCTGAGGGAACCTCGGGCCGCGGAGGCGGCACGGCACCGCGCCATATGCGAAGGCATATGCAGCGGGCGGGTTCGGTACAGCCTATCGAAGGAAAGTTCTGTCGCGACATAGGGCGCACAGGAGGCGCACGATGCGTGTCGTAAGCCCCCTGTGCCCCTTCCTTAGGGAGTCCCCTGTTTAGGACGCCGCGATCTGTTCACCGGTTGCCCGCCGGGGGTTGGCCGAGCGTTGCCCGGACACCGCTCGTGCGGTTCCCGGGCCCGGCTCGTGCGGTTCCCGGGCCCGGCTCGTGCGGTTCCCGGGCGCCCCTCCGGTGGTTCTCTAGGCGAGTCCGAGCCGCTCGGCCGCGGCGGCCGCGTCGACGGGCACGGTGACCGGCTGTGGGGCGCCGGCGACGGCCCAGTCGGGGTCCTTCAGGCCGTTGCCGGTGACGGTGCAGACGATGCGCTGGCCCGGGTCGACCTTGCCCTGCTCGGCGGCCTTGAGTAGACCGGCCACGGAGGCGGCGGAGGCGGGCTCCACGAAGACGCCCTCCTGAGCGGCCAACAGCCGGTAGGCGCGCAGGATCTCACGGTCCGTCACCTCGTCGATGAAGCCCTCGGACTCGTCCCGGGCGGCGAGCGCGAACTGCCAGGAGGCGGGGTTGCCGATCCGGATCGCGGTGGCGATGGTCGAGGGGTCCTTGACGATCTCGCCGCGCACGATGGGTGCGGAACCGGAGGCCTGGAATCCCCACATCCGGGGGGTCCCGGCGGCGATCCCGTCCGCGGCGTACTCCTTGTAGCCCTTCCAGTACGCGGTGATGTTGCCCGCGTTGCCGACCGGCAGGACGTGGATGTCGGGCGCGTCGCCGAGCATGTCCACGATCTCGAAGGCGGCCGTCTTCTGCCCCTCTATGCGCACCGGGTTCACCGAATTGACCAGCGCCACCGGGTAGTTCTCGCTCAGCTTGCGGGCGAGGGTGAGGCAGTCGTCGAAGTTGCCGTCGACCTGGAGGATCTTCGCGCCGTGCACGAGGGCCTGGCCCATCTTGCCGAGCGCGATCTTGCCCCGCGGCACGAGCACGGCCGAGACCATGCCGGCGCGCACGGCGTAGGCCGCGGCGGAGGCGGAGGTGTTGCCCGTGGAGGCGCAGATGACCGCCTGCGCGCCCTCCTCCTTGGCCTTGGAGATGGCCATGGTCATACCGCGGTCCTTGAAGGACCCGGTGGGGTTGGCGCCCTCCACCTTCAGGTGGACCTCGCACCCCGTGCGCTCGGAGAGCACCTGCGCGGGCACGAGGGGCGTGCCGCCCTCGCGGAGCGTCACGACCGGCGTGGTGTCGGAGACGGGCAGCCGGTCCCGGTACTCCTCGATGATTCCGCGCCATTGGTGGGTCATTGCTCGTTACTCTCCTTCAACCCGCATGATGCTGGCGACACCCCGCACGGTGTCGAGCTTGCGCAGCGCCTCGACGGTCCCGGACAGGGAGGCGTCGGAGGCCCGGTGGGTGACGACGACGAGGGAGGCCTCGCCGTCCTTGCCCTGCTGGCGAACCGTATCGATGGAAACCCCGTGTTCGGCGAACACGGTCGCCACCTGGGCGAGAACACCCGGTTTGTCGGCGACGTCGAGGCTGATGTGGTAGCGCGTGACGACATCGCCCATGGGCGACACCGGCAGGGCGGCGTAGGCCGACTCGCCGGGCCCCGTTGCCCCGCTGAGCCGATTGCGGCAGACGGCGACCAGGTCGCCGAGGACCGCGGACGCGGTCGGGGCGCCGCCGGCGCCGGGACCGTAGAACATCAGCTGGCCGGCCGCGGCGGACTCGACGAAGACGGCGTTGTACGCGCCGCGCACGGAGGCGAGCGGGTGGGTCAGCGGAATCATCGCGGGGTGCACGCGGGCGGTGACGGAGCCGCCGTCCGCCGCCCGCTCGCAGATGGCGAGCAGCTTGATGGTGCAGCCCATGTTCTTGGCGGAGGCGAAGTCGGAGGCGGTGACCTCGTTCATGCCCTCGCGGTAGACGTCGTCGAGGCGCACCCGCGAGTGGAAGGCGATCCCGGCGAGGATGGCGGCCTTGGCGGCCGCGTCGAAGCCCTCGACATCGGCGGTGGGGTCGGCTTCCGCGTACCCGAGCGCGGTGGCCTCGTCGAGGGCCTCCTGATAACCGGCCCCCGTCGAGTCCATCTTGTCGAGGATGAAATTGGTTGTCCCATTGACGATCCCCAGCACCCGGTCGACCTTGTCGCCGGCCAGGGACTCGCGCAGCGGCCGGATCAGGGGGATGGCACCGGCGACGGCGGCCTCGTAGTAGAGGTCCTTGCCGTTCTGCTCGGCGGCCGCGTGCAGGTCGGCGCCGTCCTGGGCGAGCAGCGCCTTGTTGGCGGAGACGACGGAGGCGCCGTGCTCGAAGGCGGTGGTGATGAGGGTGCGGGCGGGCTCGATGCCTCCGATGACCTCGACGACGACGTCGATGTCGCCGCGTTTCACGAGGGCGGTGGCGTCGGTGGTCACCAGGCTCGGGTCGATGCCCTCACGGACCTTGGAGGGCCGGCGCACGGCCACCCCGGCCAGTTCGATCGGGGCGCCGATGCGCTGCGCCAGGTCGTCGGCGTGCGTCGTCATGATGCGCGCCACCTCTGAGCCGACTACTCCACAGCCCAGCAGCGCCACCTTCAGCGGACGCGTACGCATCATCCGACCTCGTTTCCTCATACCGTCTACGGTTGGACCAGTCTCACTCACCGGACGGGAGTTTCTACCCTTCGTCCGGATCGTGAGACATCTATTTCATTTTGCGGAGGGGGCCGGACAGGAGATCTTCCGTCTGCGCCATCGGATGTCATCGGAGGTCATCGGAGGTCGGAGGTCATCGGAGGTCATCCGACGTCGAGGCGCAGGAGGTCCTCCTCCGTCTCCCGGCGGACGATGGCCCGGGACTCGCCGTCGCGGACCGCGACGACGGGCGGCCGGAGCACATGGTTGTAGTTGCTCGCCATGGACCGGCAGTAGGCACCGGTGGCCGGTACGGCGATCAGGTCACCGGGTGCCAGGTCGCCCGGCAGGAACGCGTCCTTCACCACGATGTCCCCGCTCTCGCAGTGCTTGCCGACGACCCGGGCGAGCATCGGCTCGGCGTCGCTCGTCCGCGACACGAGAGCGACGCTGTACTCGGCGTCGTACAACGCGGTCCGGATGTTGTCGGACATGCCGCCGTCGACGGAGACATACGTCCGCAGCCCGTCGAGGGGCTTGATGGTGCCGACCTCGTAGAGGGTGAAGGCGGTCGGCCCGACGATGGCCCGCCCCGGCTCGACGGAGATACGCGGAGTCCGCAGCCGGGCGGCCTCGCACTCCCGGGTGACGATCTCGGTGAGCGCCTTGGCGATCTCGTGCGGCTCCCGGGGATCGTCGTCACTCGTGTACGCGATACCGAGCCCGCCGCCCAGATCGATCTCGGGCAGCTCGACACCGTGCTCGTCACGGATGTCCTTCAGCAGCCCCACGACCCGGTGCGCGGCGACCTCGAAGCCTGACATGTCGAAGATCTGCGACCCGATGTGCGAGTGGATCCCGATGACCTCCAGCCCGTCCAGCTGCAGCGCCCGCCGTACCGCCTCGGCGGCCTGGCCCCCGGCCAGCGGAATCCCGAACTTCTGGTCCTCGTGGGCGGTGGCGATGAACTCGTGCGTGTGGGCCTCGACGCCGACGGTGATACGGATCTGGACGCGCTGCCGCGTGCCGCGGGACTGGGCGATGTGGGCGACCCGCACGATCTCCTGGAACGAGTCGAGCACGATCCGCCCGACGCCGGCCTCGACCGCCCGCTCGATCTCCTCCGTCGACTTGTTGTTGCCGTGGAAGGCGATCCGGTCGGCCGGCATCCCGGCGGAGAGGGCGGTGGCCAGCTCGCCGCCGGAGCACACATCGAGGTTGAGGCCTTCCTCGTGCAGCCAGCGCACGACGGCCCGGGACAGGAAGGCCTTACCGGCGTAGAACACGTCGGCCTCCGGGCCGAAGGCGGTGCGCCAGGCCTGCGCCCGGGCCCGGAAGTCGGTCTCGTCGAGAACGTAGGCGGGGGTGCCGTGCTGCTCGGCGAGGGTCTTCACGTCGACACCGCCGACGGTGACGACCCCGTCGGCGTCCCGCCTGACGGTCTGGGCCCACACCTTGGGATCGAGGGCGTTGAGGTCGGTGGGCGGGGCGGTGTAGTGGCCCTCGGCCAGGACGTCGGCGTGGCGGGGCCCGGCGGGATGTGCGGAACGGCTCATTGCTCTTCAGGCGCTCTCTTCAGAGGTGATCGGGTGCGTCGATGCCGAGCAGGAACAGGCCGCCGGCCAGCACCGTCCCGGTGGCTTCGGCGAGGGCGAGCCGGGCGCGGTGGGCGGCCGAGGGTTTCTCCTCGCCACGGGGCAGCACGGTCGGCAGGAAAGGCAGGGCGGCATCGGCGACGGTGACGAGATGCCGGGCGAGCCGGTCGGGGGCGCGGTGGGTGGCCGCGGCGGTGAGGATGCGGGGGTAGTCGGCGAGGGCGGTGACGAGGTCGCCCGGGGCGCCGGGGACGTCGCCGGGTTCGGCAGCGAAGCCGAGCCGTCCGGCACCCCGGCCGACGGCTCGCGTCCTGGCGTGGGCGTACCGCACCCGGAAGAGCGGATTGCTCTCGCGCTGCACCAGGTGGTCGGCGGTGATCCGGGGCCGGTCATGGGCGGCGGGATGCAGCAGGGCCCACTGGGCGGCGTCGGGTCCGAGCGGGGCCGGGTCCTCGGGCGCCGGCACGGGCCGGAGGCTGACGGGATCACCGTGACCGACCTCACCGTGACCGACCTCCCCGCGGCCGCCCTGGGTCGCGACGATCCGTACGACGGCGTCGGCGACGACCTCGGCCCGGACGTCGTACGGCACCCGCAGCGCGACCACCTGCCCGGCGAGGGCGTCGCCGTGGCCGTAGCCGGGGCCGAGGGCACGGATCTCGGCGACCAGGGTCGCCGTGGGGGACGCGGTGGGGCTGAGGCTGATGTTCAGGAACCCGGGTCCGGTGACGACGACGTCATCGACGCCGGCGGCGTCCGCGAGATGGGGCACCAGGATCTCGGCGACCCGCAGGGGGGGCTGCCCGGCCGGGCGGGCGAGCTGAAGCGCGATGTTGGTGGCGTAGTCCCCACACCCACCGGGCCCCGGCGGCGTGACCACGACCCGCTCCGGCACGCTCACGCTCAGCTCCCCCTCGTCAACAGCACGACGCACCGCGCGCAGCACGGTACGGGAGAGCTCGACGGGCGTCACGGGACAAGCGTAGGGGAGGAGGGGGGCGGGCAGGCGACCCGGTTTGGAAGGGGGTCCGGGATGTGGACATGGGGGGCGGTGTGGGGGCTGTGTGGGCGACAGGGGCCATGGGGCTGCGGCCCTGGGGCCTTACGTGCGGGATGGGGCCTGTAGTCCTACGGGGGCCTCGGGCCTGCGGGGCCTGCGGGCGTCGGGCCTGCGGGCGTGCGGGCGTCGGGCGTGCGGGCCTGCGCTCGGGAGGGACCGTAGGCCCACGGCCGCGCGACGGCGCCACGGCCCCACGGCCCCACGGTTCACGGAATTGATGCGGGCTGGGCCGCAGGGCCGGACCGCAGGGCCGAGCCGCAGGGCCGGGCCGCCGATTGCATGGCCCCTACGGGTAGACGGGGTTGCCCCCGGCCCACTCCCCGGAGAACTCGACCTCACCACCCTCGCCACCCTCACCACCGTCTCCCCCGCGCTCCCGCTCCTCCGACTCTTCCGTCCCTCGCCGATGCGCCATCAACTCCCTTACGAGCCGCACGAGTTCGGAGGGCTCGAAGGGTTTGGCGAGGAAGGCGTCGACACCGACATCAAGGCCGGTCTCGACCTCGTACTGAGTGCAGGCGCTGACGATGGCGAGGGGAATGTCATGGGTGCGGGGGTCGGCACGGAGCAGAGCGGCGGTCCGCAGACCGTCGAGCCGGGGCATGACGACATCAAGGGTGATCACATCGGGCCGCACCTGATGAACGACATCCAGACACTCGGCACCATCGGCCGCGGTCACGACCTCGAGACCCTCCAGTTCGAGATTGACCCTGATCAGCTGCCGGATGACCTTGTTGTCGTCCACAACAAGCACCCGGCCCGACACCCCTGGCACAACTCGAGAGTAGGTCCGGACCGGCCACCGCGTCCGCGTTTTCCCGACTTCCGCCCCGCGCGGGGGAGCGCCCCAGGAAACCCGTTCCTGATCACCCCGACCGAGCTGGTAGTGTTCTACCCGTCGCCGCGAGCAACAGCTCAACGCCAGACGCCCCCGTAGCTCAGGGGATAGAGCAACGGCCTCCGGAGCCGTGTGCGCAGGTTCGAATCCTGCCGGGGGCACTCGCCTAGGTATATGCCGAAACTAGCATTTGACCAGGGCGGATGCCGACAGAAGAGGGCGGGAGTCAGTCTCACTGACTCCCGCCCTCTCTCGTTGTCTCTCAGCGTTCGCGCACCATCTGCGATACACCCGACGACGCGGGCCGCGTCGCCTACATGACTCCTAGCCCCCGCCTCGCGAGACGCTTCAGCTCACGGCTGAAGTCGTCAACCGCTTCACCCAGCTCCCTGTGCAAAACACGCGCCCAGCGGTGGGTATCCAAGGAGAGTGTCGAATCACCGCGTGCCTGGTCAGATCGGATGAGGGCATCAACCTGGGCAGCAGTGCTCCGCACCAACTCCGGCCTCTCGTACAGCGCCACGGGGTTGGGCGCCATGGAGCACCAGGCTGGCGCATAGCGAGGTAGCGCCGGTGAAATCTTCACCCAGGGGGCGGGAGGAAGAAGGCCCCCCAGGACTGGCATCAGCTGGATCCTTGCCTCGACATACGGCGAGGTGAAGGAGCGAAGCTCGGTCTGCAGCGGTATTAGCTGGTCGATGGTGGCCGTCCTGACACCGCCGAGCAACGTGTATCGAGCTGCCGCAGCAGTAGCCACTGCACCTACGACCACCCCACCGAGGCCAATCCAGGCCGCAGAGATCTCGGACTGGGTCACCAGCTCCCCCTCAGCTATCGGACGCACAGTCATGCTCATGCTCCCAAAACTGCCCGATCCAGGGAACACCGCCAGACCGTGAAGTGCCCCTACGTCGCATCTCCCTCTTCTTCCAGGGCTTAGTGATCTTCGCGTTGGCCGCTTCTTCGTGGCCGTCAATGCAGCCGTGATAGCGCCGGTGAATGACCTCCGGAGAGTTGCCGGCTCGCCGGGCAACCTCGGCGATCGGTACTCCCGCGTTCAGCCATCGCGTGATGCAGGCGTGCCGTAGGTCGTACGGGCGGCCGGCCAACGGCGAGTCGACGCGCTCAGGTGGGAGCGTGTACTCCCGCGCTTCCTCCCACACCCGCCAATAGCATCGAAGCGCCTCATAAAGGGCGCCGGAGTAGCTCGGATCCGCCTCGTATCCGCGCTTGCAACCTGGGAGCATAGCCGCGGCGGTGCATCTGCCGTTTCCGGGAGGGGAGAAGCGGTGGCAGTACAGAAGATCTCGCGGCAAGAGCTGATCCGGCAACGGCGCCGGGATGGGTTCGTAGGACGGCAGGGCGAGCTCGCGGCGCTCACAGACACCCTCAGTCGGCCTCCCGAAGCAGCCGCGGAGTTCCTCTTCCACATTCACGGCCCCGCCGGCGTCGGGAAGTCCACTCTGCTACGCCGCATGGAAAGCGAGGCCCGGGAGCGTCAGGCGGTCACGGGGTACGTGGATGAGTCCGTCGCCGATGTGGTGGAAGCCATGGAGGCCCTCAGTACGCAATGCTCCCAGCAGGGCGTGGCTCTTAAGAGCTTTGACAAGGCCTTAGCGGTCTACCGGCAGCGTCGGCACGAGGTCGATGCTGCGTCTGGCCCCGTGCCAGGAACCCAGCTGCCGGCTGGAGAATCAGAAACGGGATCGGGACCAGCCGCGTCGACCCCATCGCCAGGCAGTTTGATCGCTGCACAGGTGGGACTGGTCGGCCTCGGAATGCTACCGGGGGTTGGGGCCTTCACCGGTGCGGTCGACCCCCACCAAGTGGCCGCCGGGGCCGACCGAATGAAGGCGATGCTCAGCACTCGGTTTCGCAACCACGACGATATCCAGCTCGTCATGTCCCCGGTAAAGGTCCTCACCCCGCTGTTTCTCCAGGACCTGGCCGAGGTCGCACAGCGCCGCCCATGGGTGGCGCTATTCGTAGACACCTACGAGCGCACTGGTCCGCTCCTGGACGTCTGGCTGCGCGACATCCTGACTTCCGACAGGTACGGAGAACTCCCGGCGAACGTGCTGGTCGTGCTCGCCGGGCAAAACCGATTGGACACCCGCACCTGGGCCGACTGCTTGGACCTAGTCACCGATCTGCCGTTGGAGGTGTTCACCGAAGCCGAAGCTCGCAGATTCCTGTCGTCTAAAGGCATCACCGATGAACGCACCGTGGAAGTGATCCTGCGACTGTCCGGACGGCTACCTGTGCTCCTGTCTACGCTAGCCGAGGCCCGACCCGCTAGCGCCGAAGACGTCGGAGACCCAAGCGGCACCGCAGTGGAGCGGTTCTTGAAGTGGGAGACTGACCCGACCCGTCGTGCTGCGGCACTCGCTTGCGCCATACCCCAGGAAATCGACGAAGATGTCTACCGGATATCGGTGGGTGAAGATGCCGCAGGCCAGTTCGACTGGCTGCGTTCCCTCCCCTTCGTTACCGACCGCGCAGGTCGCTGCCAGTACCACGACGTCGTGCGCGACACAATGCTACGCCTCCAGCGCCAGCAATCCCGCGCGCGCTGGAAGGACCAACACACTCGGCTCGCCGTTGCCTTCCGAAGGCAACGGGCTCAACTGGAGGAAGGGGTCCCGCCGGAGAACGGCTGGTGGGAAAGCCAAGACTGGCGAAGCCTCCGTTTGCAAGAGACCTACCACTGTCTCTGCGCCGACCCCCACGCAGCTCTCTCTCAGACGCTTCGCGAACTCCTCGACGCCTACGACCACGGCACCGCCACCCTGCGTCGGTGGGTGCAAACGCTCATCCAGGTTGGCCGAGACGCCGACGCTAGTGAGGTCCTTGACTGGGGCCGACAGCTCCTCACCGCACTGGACCTGGACCACGACCAGCACCCTGAGATCAGGGCTTTGTCTCTTCTCATGGCCCGTGCGCACCTCAGCCCTGACGGAAAGGCATTCGCCCACCTTCTCTGCGGCCGAGATCACCGCAATGCCGATCAGTACGAAGATGCCATCATCCAATACGACAAATCTATCGCCCTAAATTCGCGTAGCTCACGGGCTTATTACGGTCGCGGAATCACCTACCGGCTAATGGGTCGACATGAAGAGGCTCTTGCCGACCTCAACCGCGCCATAGAAATCGCCCCCCAAGACGGTTCAAACTTCGCCCAGCGCGGTTTCACGTACATCCTCTCGGCCCGTTACGAGGAGGCTCTCGCCGACCTCAACCGCGCCATCGAACTCGATCCCCAAGACGCATGGAATTTCGCCCAGCGCGGCGTCGCCCACCTGCGCGTGGATCGGTACGAGGAAGCACTCGCAGACCTCAACTGCGCCACCGAACTCGTACCCGACCACGAATGGGCCATCGCGCATCGCGGCGTCGTCTACAGGGCCTTGAGCCAGTACGATGAATCACTTGTCGACCTCAACCGCGCCATCGAACTCGATCCCCAAGACGCATGGAATTTCGGCCAGCGCGGCGTCACCCACCGCCTGATGGATCGGTACGAGGAATCACTCGCAGACCTCAACCACGCCACCGAACTCAAACCCAACTACGAATGGGTCATCGCCCAGCGCGGCACCACCCACCGCCTCATGGGCCGGTACGAAGAAGCACTCGCAGACCTCAACCACGCCACAGAACTCAACCCCCAAGGCTGTTCACACTTCACCGAGCGCGGCATCACCTACCAGGACATGGGCCGGCACGAAGAAGCACTCGCAGACCTCAACCACGCCACAGAACTCAACCCCGATTACGAATGGGCCATCGCCCAGCGCGGCGTCACCCACCGCCTGATGGATCGGTACGAGGAATCACTCACAGACCTCAACCACGCCATCGAACTCAAACCCGACTACGAATGGGCCATCGCCCAGCGCGGCTTCACCCACCGCCTCATGGGCCGGCACGAAGAGGCACTCGCAGACCTCAACCGCGCCACAGAAATCGCCCCCCAAGACGCATGGAATTTCGCCCAGCGCGGTGTCACCCACCGCCTCATGGGCCGGCATGAGGAGGCTCTCGCAGACCTCAACCGCGCCATCGAACTCGAACCCCAAGACAGTTCACACTTCGCCGAGCGCGGCATCACCCACCGCCTGATGGAACGGTACGAGGAGGCTCTCACCGACCTCAACCACGCCACCGAACTCAAACCCGACTACGACTGGGCCATCGCCCAGCGCAGCATCACCCACCGCCTCATGGGCCGGTACGAAGAAGCACTCACGGACCTCAACCACGCCATCGAACTCGAACCCCAAGACAGTTCACACTTCGCCGAGCGCGGCATCACCTACCAAGACATGGGCCGGTACGAAGAAGCACTCGCCGACCTCAACCAGGCCACCGAACTCAAACCCGACTACGACTGGGCCATCGCCCACCGCGGCATCACCCACCGCCTCATGGGCCGGTACGAAGAAGCACTCACAGACCTCAACCACGCCATCGAACTCGAACCCCAAGACAGTTCACACTTCGCCGAGCGCGGCATCACCCACCAAGACATGGGCCGGTACGAAGAAGCACTCGCCGACCTCAACCACGCCACCGAACTCAAACCCGACTACGACTGGGCCATCGCCCACCGCGGCATCACCCACCGCCACCTCGGCCGGTACGAAGAAGCACTCACAGACCTCAACCACGCCATCGAACTCGACCCCCAAGACGGTTGGTGCCTTTACGAAAAAGGACTCATCCTACATCTGACAGAGGATCCGAGTTGGCAGCTTCCCATTGACCGAGCAGTTGAGATCTTTGCCCGCGATGCAACCGGTACGGGACCCAGGTCAGTAAACGGGAAAGGCAATCTGTTCATTGCCTGCTGCGCCATTTCGCGATGGGATATCGCGAATCAACACCTAACAAACTTCCTGAATACCTTCAAGTCGAAAAACGAGCTAAAAGAGGTGCTTACAGACCTGGAAGAGTTAACGTGTGTGATCCCATCTCTCAGGGATTCCACCTCGGGCTTTCAAGATCGACTCCGCAGCGTGCTCAGCTGACCACCGTGAACCTCACACGTCTGCGTCCACCTCCGCCCCTCAGCCATATGCACGTAGCCCACCTATTCATCGGACGAGGCGGGAGCCGCCCTTGGCAACTACGGCCGTCAGCAACTTCAGTCGCGTGTGAGTGGCGCGTGGAAAAGAACGGCCAGTACTCATCACACCACATCCTCGCAGGTCAGAGCCGCACAAGTACTCCCCTTAATCATGCTCTCCGGAGCCGGGTGCGCAGGTTCGAATCCTGCCGGGGGCACCTTGGATTAGGTGCCCAAAGACCCCGTCACCAGCGGAAACGCTGAGGCCGGGGGCTTCTTGTATATGCAGGCGTATGCGGCGTTGAGCAGCACCATGAGGGCCTCTGTGGACTATTTGCGGACAGGATCTTGGAGCGTCGCCCCAGGTCAGTCCAGCAATTTCGCCGTGCCCGTCATCCGGCGTCCGGCCACTCCTCAGGAGGACGGGGCGGCTCGGGCTCGTTCAACCGCTCGGCTTGCCGGGCGTTCTCCCCACGCAGGCTCGTCAGCCATGGCCACAGGTCCGGCAGGGCTTGCTCGGGACAGGCCAGACGATGCTCGATGCGGCACCGCTGGAACGGATCGGGAGGACAGACGCCGTACACCGCCACCCGCCCATCGGACGTCTCGATCCACCGATACTCCGCCGGCACCAGGTGGGCGAGCGGAGCCATGTCGGGCTCCAACAGCACCCAGTCGTGTTCGATCGTCGCCACCCGTTCCTGCGGCAGACCGCAATACGGGCACAGCAGCCGTGCCCCACCCAGCCTGCGCGTCGACTTCTTTGAAGCCCCCATACAGCGAGGGTCAGCACCCTGCCCGTCCGTGCGTAGAGGGCGAACCGGACGGGACTCCTGGGGCGCCCGCGCATCAGCGAGAGGGAAATCGACGCGACAGGTGCATCCAGCAACCAGCGGCTTAGAAAGTGCGGCCAGTACACGACGAAGCCCCCACCCCGTAGAGGCTGGGGCTGTTCGCCGAGCGGCCCAATTCACTCATACTCGCTCAGGAGATCTTCAATCTTCCGGTTGGCGATCTCCTGGCGCCCGTCGATGCATTTCGCATAGCGGCCGAGCAGGACTTGGGCGTTGTGTGGCTGGAGGACGAGGTGGAGTAGGACACTCCAGGGGCAAGGCGCACTGTCGTGGTCCGGCGCCCTCGGGTGTTCATGGTGACCCGACCGGCCTTGCCTCCGATACTCAGGCTGCTCGACTTGTTGCCGAGTCGGACGCGCACGCCTGGCGCGATCTTGAACGACTTGTTGATACGCACTCCCATACGTCCCCCAAGGCATTGGAGTAGCAGGCCAGCCCGGATACCGCCATCTTTGGGGCGACCTGCCGCAGATCGTTGCCTCTGAGACGAGCGCACGGACGTACTGCGCGAGCCGGACCATTCATTGGGAGCCACGGTGCCGTGAAATATGCCCAATTCTCTGAGGAGTTGGTCCAGAGTCGTAGCCGCTTGCCGGAGTAGCGTCCGGCGATGATGTCGAAGATGTCGCCCTCCGCGGACATGACGGCGATCCGGCCGCCTTGCTCCGCCGTCCGCGAGGTGACCGTCTCGGCCGTGGTGTCGTCGGCGAGCAACTGCGGTTTGGCGGGCATGCTCACGGTGTCCGCGGTCTGCGCCAGCGCGATCGCTGTGGCGACCATCTCGTCCCGCTCGTCGCGCTCGCAGATGCTGCTTTGGCGGTGGCCTTGTCTGCCGCTTCCTTGGCGAGGCGGGCAGTCATCTCGGCTTTCACGATGGCCGGTTGGATCAGCGTGCGCAGTTGCTGTTCCGCCTCGTACAACGGGTCCGTGAGCAGGCCGAACACGGCGGACTTCCTGTTGGCGGGCGGCAGGGTGGGAGCTGGGGTGAGCGGTGGGAGAACCGGGCCGGTGACAGGGCCGGCCGAGAAGGGGCATGATCCGCTCATGCGCACACGACGAGAGGTCCGCTGGGCCTTGTGGGGGCTGTGGCTTGCATGCCTGGTGTTCTCCGTCTGGTTCTTCGCTGAGGTGATCACACTCTTCCTGGAGGCCGAGTCCTGGTGATGCGGGCGTGGTGGTGGACAGTTCCGGTGTCTGAGGTTCCCCCGAGATGCGGGGAGAGGTGACAGAGGGTCAGATGCGTCTCGTGATGCGCCAAGACCGTCCCACCCGGGATGGCCTAAGGGATCAACGCTGGTGGGGGCACAGGATGCGTCAATGGGGGCAGGCGCGGCGAGAACGAAAAGCAATGAACAAGTTCTTCGAAACGCTCAAGATCACCCACAACGCCCCAGAAGGCGAAACGTTCGCGAAGAACACCCCTGCCGTTGCAGCCCTCAATTACCGGCGCTGGAGACCACGGCCAACGGCTATGTGATCCGAGCAGAGCCGAGATCGCACTACAGCATCCTGACAAACCCGGAGGTCGGAACCTTCGTGGCGCGCTGCACCAACTGCCAGGCCAGGTATCCCCGGCCTTGGGGCCTGGACAAGGCGGAGGCGATGCCCTACGCCTGGGCACGCGAACCGATCGAGGACTGACACCGGATCAAGACGACTGCGTGAGGGCGGGTGTGGCCGAGTCGGACGACGAGGATGGGTTCTCCCTGTTGTTCATGTGCGACATCGAGGAGCCCGACGCGCAGGGAGTGTCCTTGGGGATGGACACCCACTGTCTTGTCACGCCGGACCAGGGCACCGCATATAGCTGTGTGCGTGAGGTAAAACTGGACGGAAACGTGCCGGGTGACGTGGGGACCCTTCGTCGCTGGACGCGCTCGGCTTGGCCGACCCCATCGTCGAGGCCTTGCTGCGGGCGCCGGCGGTCGACGTGGCACGCATGCGCGAGGTGCTGCCGCGCATCCTGGCGTACGGGCGTCCAGGTGCCCACCCGAGACTGATCAACCTGTAGCGAGTACAGCAGCGCAGTACAGCAACCCCAGCAGCCGAGCCCGACCGGTGGCACCCTCGAAGAGCCGCGTCAGGACCGGATGACCCCCAACAGCCGCTCCGCATAGAGCTACGGATCAGAAGTTCCCCGTGCCACACCCGTGCCAGACCCAGCGGAGAGCCACGGGG
Source organism: Streptomyces sp. NPDC051105 (assembly GCF_040682795.1). Classification (NCBI taxonomy): domain Bacteria; kingdom Bacillati; phylum Actinomycetota; class Actinomycetes; order Kitasatosporales; family Streptomycetaceae; genus Streptomyces; species Streptomyces sp. NPDC051105. The sequence continues at coordinate 105,586 of NZ_JBFBBR010000021.1, forward strand.
AATGGCGGTGGCCGACGGGTGGCTGACCCTCGATCAGCCCATGCGGGCAGTTCGCAGCTCAGAGCAGCACTCACCCAACCTCGCTCCTAACCCACGGTGACTCGCGCCACGACGGTTTTCAAGACCGTTTACGGATGGGTGATCCCAACGCGTCGAGTGCACCCACGGCCGCGTGGATATGAGCCGGACCGCAACGCAACCGTTCTCCCGCGCACCACCAGAACAGTCGCTCCTGTGCATCCTCCAGTGGATGCATGCCCAGGCCGTGCTCGGGGCACAGGGGCCACGCCTGCCACAAAAGCTCCATGACAGTCTCCTGTGCCGCATCGGCAACGCTCGCCAGCGCAGAGGCAAGGCTGTCCTGCGAGTTCGGGTCCAGGTAATTGCCGTGCCACTCGCCGTTGGCCATGGCGACGTAGACGTTCTCCCGCTCATCCGTATCGTAGGACGGAAGAGCCAGCAGTTGCAGAGGTTCCAGCTGGGGAAGCGTCACCGCCAGGTCCCGGTTCAGAAGGGCGAGAGCCTGGTCCCACACTGGGTACTCGCCCGGCGAGACGCGGCGAGGCTCAGGGGGGTCGAAAAGAGCGCACATGAGCACCATCCTCCGCCACGCCAGGGACAGCTCCATTCGCTCAACAGCGTCGCCCCCCTGTGAAGACCGCGTGCGGCGGCTGACATCAGCGGCTGACACCAACCAGCACGAACAGCAGCGCCCGGCGGCGGGCCTCAGCGGAAGATCGACCGAGGCGCAGGCCGGGTTGACCGATGTCGACGGGCCCCTGCGATCGACCTGATTTTCCCGCACGGCTCCTATTCCGTCACCGTCGGCCCGGACGGCGCCGGACCGCTGCGACCGGTTCCCGGACGGGACATCGGCCTGCTCCCCTCCTGGCAAGCCGAGCGGCCGCCCTGCGCGGGTACGGATCCGAGCCCTGCTCCCTGCCGGGGTGCCGGGGTCCGGACGCCGGATCTCCGGGCTGCGCGCCGGGCGAGGTGGGGCAGGGAAGCGTAGAAGCGGTCGGGAAGGAACACGGCGTCCGCGATGATCATCGTGCCCGAGAAGAGAGGCAGTCCCAGGATCAGCGCGATACCGATGTGCATGCCCAGCAGCATGACGAGCACGGGGTACTTGAGCCTGCCGAAGAGCACGAACGGGAAGGCGACCTGTGTGAGAACGGTCAGGTAACCGACGATCGCGATCAGGAGCGGGTACTGGTCCAGGAGATGGGAGAGCTCGGGCCAGGGCTGGAAGAGGTCGAGGTTCAGCACGTAGTGGAGGGCCGTGCCGTCGTCCCAGAAGGAGCCCTGCACCTTGTACAGGCCGGCCGATCCGTACAGAAGGCAGACCTGCACCGCGATGACGAAGACGCCGCAGTTGTGCACCACCGTGACCAGCTTGCCGCGCGCCGCACGGAGCTGCTGAGCGGGAGAACTTCGCACCTGCTCCGGCGCGTTGTCCGCCCGTGCCGCCTTGATCCGCTTTCGGCGCGCGTCCAGGGACCAGCGCCGGCCGCACGCGGTGAGCGCGAGATAGAGCGCCATCAGCAGGACGAGATTGTCGCCCCCGTCCGTCATGAAGATCGCTCTGGCGTGGAACGAGGTCACCACGACGGCGAAGAGGACGGACGTGGCCCGGGTCCGCCAGCCCAGCATGAACAGCGCGGACGTCACGAGAGCCAGCACGTAGCACAGCTCGAAGTAGGCACGGCCGTCCGCAAGGATCAGGAAGCTGTACCAGCCCGTCTGGTCGAAGAGCTGTGCCGCCAAGGCGGGCGTCCACGGGGAGCCGGGCCCCCAGATCTCGTACCGGTGCGGGAATTCGCGCAGGAGAAAGACCAGGTAGAGCAGCCCGTAGCCGATGCGCAGAACCGACGTGGCGTACAGGGACACCGGCCGGCCGGTGACAAGTGCCCACAAGGCGTCGGCTCGGGCGAGGAGCCGACGGCAGAACGCGTCTGCGGTCCATGCGTCGTGGCCCATGGGCCGGTCCTGCGTGTCCGCCGCCTTGGCGGGGAATTCACGGATCTGCTCATTTCCCATAGGGGGTCACCTTCCACCAGGGCAGGAGCCGGTTCTCCACCGGCGACGGCGGCCGGTGCCCGGCCGGCGTGCCGGGCGGGGCCACGGGCAGCGTGACGACCCGGAGCTGGACGAACTCGAAGGTGCGGCCGTCGTCATGGTCGGCGAGGCGGTCGGCGGCGATGTTGCTCAGATACTTCTGCATCATCACGGCCCGGTCCGAGCGTGCGGTGTCATCTGCTCCGTGCGTGTCGACGTAGGAGGCCCAGGCCCGGCGCAGGAGGTTCTGGGCCGTATGACTCGGAAACGGGTTGTGCTCGACCGCGGCACGGTCCATGGCGGTCAGGTCGATCCACGGACCGACCCGCATCGAGCCGTTGGACGCGGTGTGCGCGGTTCTCGCCAGGACCTGCCGGTTGACCGAGTCGGGGTTGGGGGCGAAGAGCCGCCAGTTCTGTTCGAAGAGGGGATACACCCATGCGTCGACCTGCCGGCTGTACCGCCTTGAGACGGAGTTGGCAGGTGCCACATGAAGAAAGACGGCGCCGAGATGGACCAGGGTCGTCACCAGACACAGGAGGACGGCAGTGTGCAGCCCCGCTCTCAGCGCCCTGGCACCTGCGGACCGCTCGCCGGGTGGGTCCCCGCCGTCGTACCCCTCCCGTGGATGCGGACCGGCATCGGACTCCCCGGTTTCCCGCACGCGCGCTGAATCAATTCCGCTCGACACCGCCCACCTTGCCTTCTCGTATCCGCTGCCCGGCGCCTGAGGTCTCTACGGACTGGCCGACACCGGCGGCGCGCGGCGGAATCGAGGGGATCCCGCCGCGCGCCGTCATCCGATGTACGGACCTCCCGCAGCCTGCCGCCTAGCCTTCGTGGCCTTCGGACTTCGGTGTGTTGCCATACCCGTAGTTGGCGTACTTGCCGAAGTCGTACTTGCCGTAGTCGGAGTTGGCGTAGTCCTCGCCGTGCTCCGGCTTGCCGTGCTCCGGCTTGCCGTTTTCAGGCTTGCCGTGCTCCGGCTTGCCGTTCTCAGGCTTGCCGTTCTCCGGCTTGCCGGGCCCGCCCTGATGCTCCTCGCCCGGCTTGCCATGCTCGTGATGGCCGCCGCCGTGGCCCGGGCCGCCGGGCTTGTTGTCATGCTCACCGGGCTTGCCGCCGTGCCCACCCGCGGTGTCCCCGCCGGTGTTGCCCGACGTGTTCCCAGAAGTGCCGTTGTTCCCCGCGGTGTTGCCCGAGGTGTTCCCGGCGGTGTTACCGGAGACGTTCCCCGAGGTGCCGCCGGTCCCGACGATCGGCCCGCCCAGCAGGCCACCAGTGACCAGACCCCCGCTGACCAGACCGCCACCGGTCACGCCAAGGGTGGTGCCGGTCGTCGTACCGCCACTCGTGGTTCCGGTCGTCGTGCCGCTCGTGGTTCCGGTCGTCGTACCGGTGGTCGTACCCGTCGTCGTGGTGCCACCGGTCGTCGTACCGGTCGTGGTGCCCGTCGTCGTACCGGTCGTGGTGCCGGTCGTCGTACCGCTCGTGGTGCCGGTCGTGGTGCCACCGGTCGTGCTGGTCGCGCAGTTGTTGAGGAAGATGCGGTTGTTGTCGAGCGTCACCTCACCGTTGCGGGCCAGCGCCCGGCCCTCGATGTTCGTGCCGGTGGTCACGTGGATGTCCGTCAGCGCCATGATGGTGCCCACGAAGGTCGAGGTGGTGCCCAGCGTGGCCGAACTCCCGATTTGCCAGTACACGTTGCACGGCGAAGCGCCGTTCGTCAGGAGCACTCGGCTGGAGGAAGCAGTCGTCAGGGCTTCCGGAATCTGGAAGACCCAAACGGAATTCGGGTTCCCCTTGGCATCCAGGATCAGATCGCCGGTGAGTCCGACACCGGATGAAGCGGTGTAGACGCCCGGGATAAGCGTGGTGCCAGTTCCGATTCCCGCCGCGAGCGCAAAGTCCTCCGCCTGGCCGGCCGCCTGGTTGTACGCCGTGACCAGGTCGGACTTGGCCTGCAGCGCTTCGGCGTCGGCGGCGTGCACAGCGCCGAGCACCTGGCCGGGCGGGAAGCCCGTGATGGCCGGGGTCGGGTGCGTCCCGAGGTCGTGGCTGATCAGCGAGGGGCCGGTATTGGTGACTCCCGCACCTGCCAGAACGGAGTAGCTCGCGGCCGTGGCGAGCGGTACGGGCGTAGCGATGGCGACAGCCTGCGCGGGCGTCATGATGACCGTCGCCGCGGCAACCGTGGAGGCGAGGGCCGAAGCCAGCAAGCCGGGCAAGGCGCGGCGGCGAGCTGTTTGAGGGATTTTCAGCTTCATCGAGAGGCCATTTTCTGTGGGGGCCGTGGCGTACCGGGCCCTGCCAAATTGCCCGGGAGCCTGGATCTGGTCGCTGCATATTACGGAGAAATCTTTGCGCGGCAACGGCAATCGAAGGAGAGTTGAGATCGCCGGGAATTAAACCCCCAAATGCACGGCAGGTATTGGTAAATTCATATTTCCGATTGTCCGGCGCGTTCACCCGAATTCGCGGATCGTATGCCCGGGGCGCTCTTCCAGTCCGGTCTGCCGCCGTGGCCCCGTGTTCCGTCCAGCCTGCGGGCCCGCATCTCGGCCTGCAGGCCCGCATCGGTCAGTCAGGCGTCGACGAGGAGTAGCCTGGTGATTACCGAGAGAATTTCGTCCACCGGATTCCATGCCGGTGTCGTTCCCGGCGATTCACCACAGCCGGGCGGGCATGACCGGGCCGGGGTTGGGTCCGCATCATGACCGCGACCATTCTGTTGAGGCCCGCGGTCGAAGACCGAATTCCTGCTTCGTCGTCACCGCTCAGACTCGAACTGGCACTCGCCGGCACCGCTCCAGCACTGATCGACGGCGCCTGGGGGCCCCGCTCCCGCGATCGGGCGGGCCTCGTGCGCGAGTCCGCCGGGACGACGCCTGCTCAACGGCATCCGCGTCGTCGACGTAGATCTGACCACGGTCATCTTCTGCTAGGTGACCGGTCTCAACGTCTTCTCCACGCGTCGTGGGCCACCGCCGTGGCCGGTGGGTCCTTTCGGTTGCACCAGCCGCCTCCGGTGCCGGCTCGCATCCTCGCCCTCACCGGCAACGACTTCCCGCGCTCCGGCCTGCCGGACGATCTCCTCACCAGCCCGGCCGGTCCTGCGGCACGCGTCGTCGAATCCGCAGCCCCCGCCCGGAGCGTGTGCGGTGAGCGGGCGATCCGGGGCCGGGCGACCACGGGAACCTCGCAGATCACCGCGCCTCGCTCGGCGCCGCCCCGGACGGCCTCGCCCAACCCCGGGACGCAGCGGCACGAAGAGCCGACGTGTCGGCACAGGAAAGGAAAATGACAACGTCACAGTCCGTTTCACCGGTCAACGCACACGACGGCATGGCACATGATCGACAAGTCGTGCTCCATGGCAGCCTTCGGATCTGACAACAACGTGGATCCGGAGGTACCCCGCCCATGACGGTGATCATCAGTCCCACCGTGAGGAGACGCCGTCTGGGGGCCGAACTGCGCCGGCTCCGCCATGACAGCGGGCTGAAGAGCACGGAAGTGGCTGAGCGGCTCATGGTCTCCCAGCCCAAGATCAGCCATATGGAGAACGGCCGCCGTGCCATCAGCCCCCGCGATGTACGCGACCTGTGCGCCATCTACGGGGTGACGGACCACCAGGTCATCGACTCCCTGATGCGCATGGCCCAGGAGTCGGGACAGCAGGGATGGTGGAACGCCTACGGAGGGCACCCCCACAGCGTCCATATCGGCCTCGAGACGGACGCCGCCTCGATCCATGCCTATGAGCCCATGGTGATTCCCAGCCTGCTGCAGACCCCTGCCTACGCCAGTGCCGTCATCGAGGAAACGATTCCCTCGATCACTGCCGCACAGGCCGCCCGGCGCCTCAAAGTGCTGCTACGCCGGCAGCACCGGATCTACGACCCCACCTCACCACTGCGTCTGCGGGTCGTCCTGGAGGAATCGGCACTGCGCCGTGTCGTCGGCGGTCCCGACGTCATGCGTGAGCAGCTGGAGCATCTGAACGCACTCGGCGCCGAGCCGCACATCACCGTGCGAGTCCTCCCCTACACGGTGGGCGCCCACCCGGGCCTCTCAGGACAGTTCTCCATCCTGCGGTTCACCGACGGCCCGCAGGCAGGGGTGGTGTACCTGGAACGCTTCACCAGCGACCTTTACCTGGAAAGACAATCCGCCGTACAGCAGTACTCCATGATGTACGACCACCTCCAGGCCCGAGCCCTCAGCCCAGCCAGCACGCACGACTTCATCACCGACGCCACCAAGTCACACATCGACGCGTCAAGCCGCCGCTGAGTACTCTGACGGCCTCATCGCGGCAGTCGCACCCAACACGCTCTCCAAGTCCGCCTCCGGGGTTCGGTGGGAAACGGGATGTTCTGACCTGGGGCGGAGCGAGCGGTAGCGGCACCTTTGTTGGGGACCACGACGCGTTTGGCGCCGGTGACCGTCTGCCCTGGCAGACGGCCCCTGGTTTTCCCTCAGAGACCAGGGGCCATCAGTGTCGGCCTCAGCCGGTATGTTCCGGCTGCGGAGGTACCGATGCAGCCTCCGCGGGGTTCGGAGTCGGTGCCTCCCTGCCGTCGGCCCACGGCACGACTCGCCGCGACAGCTGTGCCAAGTACCGGTAGAAGCGGTCGGGAAGGAACACGGCGTCCGCGACGATCATCGCGCCGGAGAAGAGCGGCAGGCCCAGGAAGAGCACGATACCCAGGTGCATGCTCAGCAGCATCGTCAGGACGGGGTACTTGAGCCTGCCGAACAGGACGAACGGGAAGGCCACCTGCAACAGCACCGTCAGGTAGCAGGCGATGGCGATCAGTACGTCGTGTTCGTCCGCCATGGCGGAGAGCTCGGGCCAGGGCTGGAACAGGTTGAGATTCAGGGCGTAATGGAGGGCGGTGCCGTTGCCCCAGGAGGCGCCCTGCACCTTGTACAGGCCCGCGGATCCGTAGAGGAAGCAGACCTGGGCGGCGATGACGAGCATGCCGCAGTTGTGCAGCACCGTGATCACTGTCAGGCGCGCGTCGCGGAGGTGGGGTCGCAGTTCGCCGGATGCCTGGTCCGGCGGAAGCCGGACTGCCTTGCAGGCGGATGCCCGGAGCCGGGCCCTGCGTGCGTCGAGGGACCAGCGTCGGCCGCACGCGGTGGCAACGAGGTAGAGGGCCATGAGGAGGATGAGGTTGTCCCCTCCGTCCGTCATGAAGATCGACCTGGCGTGGAACGACGTCACTACGACCGCGAAGAGCACGGATACCGCTCTGGTCCGCCAGCCCAGCATGAACAATGCGGAGATGACGATGGCTGCCGTGTAGCAGACCTCGAAGTAGGCCCGGCTGTCGGACAGGGTGAGGATGCTGGCCCAGCCGGTCTGGTCGAAGAGCTGCTTGGCGAGTGCCGGCGTCCACGGTGAGCCGGGACCCCAGATCTCGTCGCGGTGAGGAAACTCGCGCAGCAGGAAGGCGAAGTAGAGGAACCCGTACCCGATGCGCAGAACCGCCGCGGCGTACAGGGAGATCGGCTGCTCCAGCAGGAGCGTGAGGAGCGCCGCGATACGCGCCGGCAGGTGCCGCGGCGTGTGTGCGCCCGCCGGCTCCGCGCCGTGCCCGAGGCGCGTCGGCGTGGTTGCCGGGGTCGATGTCTGCTCAGCCTGTCGCATGGCGGGCCACCTTCCACCAGGGCAGGTAACGGGTGTCGGCGGGCCGGGGTGCGGCCGAGCCGGGACCGGGGCCGCCCGCTGCTCTCGGTGCGGCGATGGGTACGGTGACCACCCTCAGCTGGATGGACTCGAATGTGCCGTGGCGATGGGCGGCGAGACGATCCGCTGCGATGTTGCGCAGGTACTGCTGGATCATCAGAGCGCGTTGTGAGCGCGGACGGTCGTCGCCGCCGTGTGTTTCGAGGTAGGAAGTCCAGGCCCTGCGCAGCATGTTCTGTGCTGTGTGGCTCGGGAAGGGGTCGTGTTCCACTGCGGCTGTGTCGACGGCGGTCAGGTCGAACCAGCCGCTGACTACGGCGGTGCCGTCCGGAGTGGTGTGCATGGTCCTTGCCGAAATCCGCCGGTTGACCGACTCCGGGTCCGGAGCGAAGAGCCGCCAGTTCTGTTCGAAGAACGGGAAGACCCAGGCGTTGACCTGCCGGCTGTACTGCCGGGAGACGGGATTCGTCGGTGCCACCTGCAGGAACACCAGGAGCACATGCACCAGGGCCGCCGCCAGGCACAGGACCACGGCGACTTGTACTCCGGCCTTCAGCGCGACGGGCGGCTCTGAAGACGCTGGGAACGCAGTCGGTCTCCCGCTCCCTCTCTGTACGGTCGGCCCGGCGCCCGCCTGGGCCGATTCGTCAGCATCTGCTGACGCGATGTCACCCCGCACGGCCCTGTCCGGTCCTTCCGCCCCGACTTCTCTCATCTGGTTCTCCTGAGCTTCCGCCTGCGGCGTGCGGCGGGGTCGATGACGATCCGCGCCGCACGCCACCCGCCCTACTCGCGCACGTGGGTGGCTGCCTGCGAGCAGTCACCCCGCTGGAGTGGGTCGCGCATGCTAGGCAGGGTCACAGCCGTAGCTGTCGTCCTGGCCGGGGCTGTCGCCATAGTCGTCGCCGTACCCGTTGTGTTCGGGTTTGCAGCCATGGCCGTTCCCACCCGAGGTGCCACCGGTGGTGCCGGAGGTCGTCGCACCGGTGGTACCGGAGGTCGTCGCACCAGAAGTGCCGGCCGTCGTGTCACCGGTGGTACCGGCAGTCGTGGTGCCAGTAGTGCCGGCCGTCGTGTCACCGGTGGTACCGGCAGTCGTGGTGCCAGTAGTGCCGGCCGTCGTGTCACCGGTGGTACCAGCAGTCGTGGTGCCAGTAGTGCCAGCGGTCGTGTCACCGGTGGTACCAGCAGTCGTGGTGCCAGTAGTGCCAGCGGTCGTGTCACCAGTGGTACCAGCAGTCGTGGTGCCAGTAGTGCCGGCCGTCGTGTCACCAGTGGTACCAGCAGTCGTCGCGCCAGTGGTGCCGGCCGTCGTGGTGCCACCCGTAGTGCCAGTCGCGCACTGCGGCCGGGTGATCGTGTTGGTGTCCAGCGTCACGGCACCGTTGCGGGCCAGCGCCCGTCCCTCGATGGTCGCGCTCGTGGTGACAGTGATCGAGGTCATGGCCAGGATGTTGCCCACGAAGGCGGTGCTGGTGCCAAGCGTGGCCGAACTGCCGACCTTCCAGAACACATTGCACGGCGAGGCGCCGTTGATGAGGGATACACGGCTGCTGGACGCCGTCGTCAGCCCCGAACCGATCTGGAACACCCAGACGGCGTTGGGGTCCCCCTGGGCATCAAGGGTGAGGGTGCCGGTGAGTCCGAGAGTGGAGGAAGCGGTGTAGACGCCCGGAACCAGCGTCAGGCCACCGGCGTCCGGGGGAAGCGCCCCGTCGGAGGGCTGCCCGGCAGCGTCGTCGTACGCCGTGATCAGGTCGGTCTGGGCGTCCTGAGCCACAGTGTCCGCGGAGTGCTGGGTCCCGTTCACCACGGCGGGCGGCCCGTATCCGCTGATGGACGTGCCCGGAGACACTCCGACATCCCCGGTGATCACCGAGGGACCGGTGTTGGTGGTTTCCGAACCGGCCAGTACCGCGAAGCTGTCCGCCCTACCCAGATCTACAAACGTGGCGAGGGCACTTGCCCGGGTCGGCGACACAGCGACTACGACAGCGGAGATCACCACGGCAAGTAACGCCGCGATCCATACCGACAAAGTGCGCCGCAGAGGCGCGACAGGGGTATTGAGCGTCATCGAAGAGCCAGCTCCTGTGAGGGGGATGGAGAAGTTTTGGCGGTTCTCGGTCACACGGAATCGCCTGTCTCTGCCTCTGGAATATTACGCAGGCGCATGCTCCAACTAACGACTTACGCGAGTGGCTTGGCCGAACCTGACGAGCCGATCGCAAATGCTCAGAAAATTTCTCATAGGCTGAATGGTCGTGCCTGCTTGGTCGAGACGGGTGAAACGGTGACGCCACCTACCAGGTCAGCCCGGGCGGCAGAGAAATTCATGCATCCGTGACCCCTGGGTCGATACCGCCCCCATCCGGCACCCGAAGCCTCACCGGCGTGTTGAGCAAATGAGCAGCTCTGCGATTCTCTCCGGAGGAGAGTCGGAACTGGCGGAGCGGATGGAACACCGCGAGAAGAACATGAAGGCTTTGCGTGAGGCCAGGGAAGGGAACCGACCTCTGCGCGTCACCGGAGCGGTCCTTCCCCGCAATCCCGTCTTTCGGTGAGGACCTGATCGGTTGACCAGGTCACCGGCAATATCGCCCTGACGCACCAAGGCCCTCGGCTCATGGAAACGCCCAGGAACAAGAGCACGGCCGACGTTAGTGATCATTTGGAAGGCCGACCCGTCCACCGGCAGACTGTGGCGTATGAGATCCACGACGCCGTCCCTGGCCTGCTCGGACAAGGCCAGGTCACGGGGGGCGACATGGTGACCCGGCAGCCCGGGGCCGCCGACGGCCCGGACTGTCCCGTGCGCGGTGCCCTGTCGCGTCGTGCGCTGCGCTCGGCGCCCGGCGTTCCCCCCATGGGGTTGGCGTCATGACGACCGCGGTCGTCGTCGGCGGCGGGCCCAACGGGCTCGCCGCTGCGGCCCTCCTCGCGCGGGATGGCCTGGACGTCACGCTGCTGGAGGCCGCCGACGAGGTCGGCGGCGGCACGCGCAGCCACGAGCCGATCCTGCCCGGCCTGCTGCATGACCACTGTTCGGCCATCCACCCCATGGCCGTCACCTCGCCCGCGCTCCGGGCCCTCGGCCTCGAACGCCACGGGCTGCGCTGGCGGCTGCCGGAGATCGACTGCGTGCACCCGCTGGACGACGGGACGGCCGGGGTCCTGCTGCGCTCCGTCACCAAGACCGCCGCCGGGCTCGGCCCGGACGGCCGCCGCTACCGGGCCCTGGTGGAGCCCTCGGTGCGGCGCTGGGACGCCCTCGCGCACGACGTGATGGGTCCGCTGCTGCGGATCCCGGCGCATCCGCTACTGCTCGCCCGGTTCGGCCTCCCGGCCGTGCTGCCTCCCGCGGTCCTCGCGCGCCTCTTCCGGACCCCGCAGGCCCAGGCACTGTGGGCCGGGGTGGCGGCGCACGCGTTCCGGCCGTTCTGGGACCCGCTCGTCTCGGCGATCGGGCTCGGCATCCTCGTCTCCGGCCACGCCGCCGGGTGGGCCGTCGCGGAGGGCGGCTCGCAGTCCATCGCCCGCAGCATGGCCGCGGTTCTCCTCGCCGCCGGCGGCACGATCGAGACCGGCGCGCGGATCACCACCCGGCGGCAGATCCCGCCCGCTGACGTGACTCTGCTCGACCTCGATCCCGGTCAGGTCGCCGCCCTCTACGGCGACAGGCTGCCCGCCCGCGTGACGGGCGCGTACCAGCGCTTCCGCCGTGGCCCTGGCGCCTTCAAGGTGGACCTGGCCGTCGAGGGCGGCGTGCCCTGGAGGGACGAGCAGGCACGACGGGCCGGGACCGTGCACCTCGGCGGCGCGCTCCCCGAAGTGGCCCGGGCGGAACGGGACGTGACGCAGGGCCGGATGCCCGAGCGGCCCTTCGTCCTGGTCGGCCAGCAGTACCTTGCCGACCCCTCCCGGTCGGTCGGCGACATCCACCCCGTCTGGACGTACGCCCACGTCCCGCACGGCTACGACGGCGACGCCACGGAGGCGATCCTCCGGCAGCTCGAACGCTTCGCCCCCGGCGTGCGCGAACGAATCGTGGGCCGGCACGTCACCCGCCCCGCCGACTTCGCAGCGGCCAACCCCAACTTCACCGGCGGCGACATCCTCACCGGAGCGAAGACGGTCTCCCAGCTCCTCCTGGGCGCCCGCCCGGCGCTGGACCCGTACACCACTGGCCTGCCCGGCGTGTTCCTGTGCTCAGCGGCCACCCCACCCGGCCCCGGGGTGCACGGCATGTGCGGCGCCGGGGCAGCGGCATCAGCACTGCGCCACCTGGGGCGCCGCCCGACCTGGCAGGCTCAGGAGCGCTCCCAGGACTGGCGCATGTAGAAGCGCTCCCCGCTCGTGCAGCCCAGGCCCTCGGCCGCAAGGTTCACCTGAACGCGAAGCGGGAACCGCTATGGACGGTTCAGGCGTTTTGATTCCGTGAAGGTGGCGGTGTCCCTACGCCAGGTCTTTCGGAGTCGCGACGCGTCGGAGGACCAAGTGAGTGCTGGGATCGTCCAGTTGGTCGAGCGCCACGGAACGGCATCTGTTGATGCGACTGTCGGCGCCGGCGACGAGGACGGCGTATTCGCGGCTGCCCTTCGCCGCCCTCCGCGGTGGCGCTACCGCGGTCCCGAATGCGGTGATCAGTGGTGACCGCGTTCGCCCGATGACCGGAATGGGCCCCATATCGTATATGTGTCGTGTGTGGCAAGATGTCACGTGTGGCAACTGGTGCTGAAGACAGGCGAGAGGAGTGCCTCATGATCGCCAAACTGCTCAGCAAGCTGTCCTTCACCCGCCACTACGGTGCGTACGGGGCCCATGAATGGGACGCGTACGCCGGCGACGACTAGGACTGACCGCACTGCCGGCGGGCGTCCCTGGGCGCCCGCCAGTTCCCAGCCACGCTGCCGACGACATCGGCCTGGACAGGTACGCGAGCCAGGGACGATCTCATGGGCCGAAGGAATGAGCCGCCGCGGTTGCCCGAAGGCAGCTTCGCGGCCTGGAGCCGCGACCGGCTCGCGGTGGCGCGCCGTGGCGCTGAAGAGTGTGGGGACGTCTGGCAGCTGGAACCGGGTGTCTACGTAGCCGCTGCGGCCGGGCCGTGTGAAGCAGTCCTGCGCCGTGCGCAGGACTTCCCCAAGGCGTCCTCGCCTCTCTTCCCGCCGTTGAAGCGGTCGAGCGGAGCACCGACACCCGAGGAGCGCGCGTACGCGCACGCCGCCCGCATGCGCGGACTACGTGCGCAGGCGGTCGCGGCCCGGATCGGTGAGATCGCGCCCCGTACCGCTCGATTCGCCGACCAGTTGCCCACGGGCCAGGACGTCGAGATTCTGCCCCCGGTCCGGCACGCCCTGGCAGAGATCGGCGTGAGCTACCTCTTCTCCGAAGACGCTCCCGCCCTGCTGCCCTATGCCGCACAGCTCTTCCTGGCCCGGGAGGTGCTCGTACGCCCCTCGCGCTGGGTATGGCCACGCTGGATCCCCACACCGGCACGGCGGTTCCGAACCCGGCAGCAAGTCGCCTTCACCGAGGCTTTGCGGCCCATCGTCCGCCGGCGTCGTTCGTCGGGTCGGCTCGGTGACGACATGCTGGGACAGATGCTCCGGCCCTCTCCCCATTACGGCCTACTGCCGGACGAGGCCGTCCTCGACACTCTTCCCGGAATCACCGTCGCCACCTTCGAGACCCCTTCCCGGGCAGCCGGATGGATCCTGCTCCACCTGGCCCGGCACCCCCAGGCGGCGGACCGCGTCGCCGCCGAAGCCGCCTCGCTGCCGGCGGACCCGGCCGCGACGACCAGCACCCACCTCGGCAACCTGCGATACACCCAGGCCCTGGTGAGCGAGGTACTCCGGCTGTACCCCCCGAGCTGGCTGCTGACCCGGCGCGCCCCGCGGCAGACTCAGCTCGCCGACTACACCATCGACGCCGGATCCACCGTTCTCGTCTGCCCTTACACCGCCCACCGCGACGCACGGGAGTACGCCGAGCCGGACCGGTTCCAGCCCGAGCGCTGGCTCGATGATCCGGGCTCGCCGGCGGAACCCGGGGCCTTCCTCTCCTTCGGTACCGGGCCGCACGGCTGTGAGGGAGCCGCTCTGGCCATGGCGATGCTGACGCTCCTGACCGCGCAGACCGCCCGCCGCCACCACTTGAGTGAGCCGCTCGGACCGGAACCCGGCTACCAGGTCACCACCCTCGAAGGTCTCGCAACCGTCGGCTTGCGCCTGCGCGCCACCCCGCGCGACTGAGGGAGGGCAGTCCTGCTTTCGGAGCGGCTGACCGCCTGACCGCCTGACCGGCTGACCGGCTGACCGGCTCATGGTTGGCTCATGGTTGGCTCATCGTGTGTCGCTGGTCGAACTCGTCGGCGAGCATGCCCATCATGACGAGGTCGTGGTGGAGGCCGGCGAAGAAAACGTGTTCCCGCAAGCGCCCCTCCTCGGTGAAGCCCAGCCCACGGAAAAGTGCCAGCGATGCCTCGTTGGGGGCGAAGATCGCTGCCAGGCATTTGTGATAGCGCCGCTCGGCGAACATGAAGCGCAGCAGCAGCACCACGGCTTCCGCCGCGTAGCCCTTGCGCCGGTGGTCGGCGCCGATCGTGACATCACACTCGAACCAGCCTGAACGACGGCCGGTGCGATGCGAGCCGACTGTGCCGACGAGTTCTCCCGTGGCCGTCGCTTCGACCGCCAACAGGAAACGGTCGCCATCACACTCGGCAACGGCCTGCTCCCTCGCCCAGGCACGGTAGCTCTCGGCGGACCGCGGCAGATCCAGCCGGCTCCCGCGCCGCCCGTCGTCGTCGGCGAAGCGCATGAACGCCGTCCAGTCGTCGGGCTCGACAGCGCGTAGGCGGACCCGATCACCGGTCCAGGACGATGCCATGCCCTATTTGATCACGCTGCTGTGGGCGCGAGGCCGAGAGGCACACCAAGGAAGTGAAGAACCGGTCTCTGGCCTGCGCACATCTAATAATCGATCAGCGTTGGACTCGCCGGTATCGGTGCCGCTGTTACGCTGATTCTCTGACGGTATTTCCGCGCACCGTGCCACACGGTTTCCGTTGAAACGGCAATCCAAAAGAGCGCCGCTCACGCAACCAGAATGCAGCCGCAACCAGGGATACGTCCCAGGGATACGTCCCCGGTCAGGCTCCGATCGCCTTGGTCGCGATGATCAGTTCTTTCCATGGAGACCCGACGAGCGCGGTGCGCCTACTCGCACTTCGCAGGGGTGGGCAGCGGCCGGCCCCTCACTCGTCGCGCACCGGAGTGGCACCGACTTGAAGGTCTGCAGCTCCCACTCCCTGTGGAGGTCGGGGTGAAAGTTGTCGTTGATCTTGCCCGGTGTACGGGGTATGCGCAGTGCGCGTTCCTGGCTCCGGAGGCGTTCCGGATGCACGGGGAGGAAGCGCTCATGTACGACCCGAACCCCGACGACGCCCAGCGCGACCAGGTGCTCCGCGCGGCGGCGGCCTGCCCGGTCCAGGCGATCCTGGTCGACCGGCCGGATGCGCGGCCCGCACCGGCCGAGGCGTCGCCGTCATGACCGGTGCCGACAACCTGCGTGCGTTCAGGCGCGTTGGCCGCATCGTGGTCGTCGGGGCTTCGCTGGCGGGGCTGCGGGCCGCGGAGGCTCTGCGAGACGAGGGTTTCACCGGATCGTTGACCATGATCGGTGACGAGTTGGGCGAGCCCTACGACCGGCCTCCCCTGTCCAAGCAGGTACTGACCGGGTGGGTGCCGGCCGGGGACACCGCCTTGCCCCGCCGTCGTGGCATCCACGCCGAGTGGCTGCTGGGCGTGCCCGCCGACGGGCTGGACCTCGGGACGCACCACGTGCGTCTCGCCGACGGACGCGAGGTTCCCTTCGACCGGGTGCTGATCTCCACCGGGGTACGGGCCCGGCCGTGGTTCGTCGAGTCCGAAGCGGCGCTGGACGGGGTGTTCGTCGTCCGTACGCGCGAGCATGCCGAGAACCTGCAGCGGGCCCTCGCCGCCGGGCCCTCCCGGGTGCTGGTCATCGGTGCGGGATTCACCGGCTCCGAGATCGCCTCCGTCTGCCGGGAGCGGGACATCCCGGTGATCGTCGCCGAACTCGCGCCGTACCCACTGGCCGGGGCGTTCGGCGCCATGATCGGCGAGGTGGCGGCCGACATGCAGCGCGCCCACGGTGTCGACCTGCGGTGCGGAGTCAGGGTCACCCGGCTGGAGGGCGACGCGCAGGGACGGTTTCGACGTGCTCACTTCGACGACGGCAGTACGGTCGACGCCGATGTGGCGGTGGTGGCACTCGGGAGCATCCGCAACACCGAGTGGCTGCGGGAGTCGGGGCTGGCGGCGGGCGCGTGGGGAATCACCTGTGACACGGGGTGCCGCGCCCTCGACATCAATGGCCGCGTCACCGACGACGTCTTCGCCGCGGGAGACGTGGCACGTTGCCCGAACCCCGTCTACGAGCACCGGCTCATCGCACTGGAGCACTGGGCCAACGCCGTGGAGCAGGCAGAGGTCGCGGCACACAACATGGTCAGCGCCCAGGCGGACCGTCGGCCTCACCTGTCCATCCCGCTGTTCTGGTCGATCCAGTTCGGCGTCAACATCAAGTCCGTCGGCGTGCCGACCTTCGCCGACGAGGTGGTCGTCACCCAGGGATCGCTGGACGACCGCCGTTTCGTCACCGCGTACGGCTGTCGGGGCCGCGTCACGGCTGCCGTGAGCTTCGACAACGGCAGGTGGCTCGACCACTACCGGCGGTTGATCGAGACGGCCGCACCGTTCCCGCCCCCCTGCCGCACGCCGGACCAGCCGTCCGACATGAAACCGGTGCCCGTCGACTTCCCCGGCCCCGCCCTGGTCACGCGGGGCGCCACGATGGTCGTCGCCGGCCATGACCCGGGTGAGCGTCGCGTCATGGCCGTGCACCGGTATCGGCATCGGCATCGGCATCGGCAGGAGGAAGGCCGGACGACCACGACCGGCACGACCGGCACGACCGGCACAACCGGCACATCCGGCACGTCCGGCACGACCGGCACGACCGGCACGACCGGCACGTCCGGCACGTCCGGCACGTCCGGCACGACCGGCACAACCGGCACAACCGGCACGCTACAACGGATCTTCGACTGTTCCGCCCGGGCCGACCCCTACCCGCTGTATGCCGAGTTGCGCAGGACGCCGGTGGCTCGGCAGGACGACGGCAGCTACGTCATCAGCACCTATCGCGAGATCACGGACGTACTGAATGACCCACATCTGAGTTCCGACGTGCGCAATCTGTCGTGTCCGATGCCCTCGGTCGAGGGAAGGCCCTCCGGCGAGGGAGGGGCACCGGTCGAGGGAGAGGCCCCGGTCGAGGGAGGGGCCCCAGGCGAGAAAGAGGCCCCGTCGTCGTTCATCCACATGGACTCGCCCGAGCACGATCGCCTGCGGCGGATGGCGATGCGTCACTTCGGCCCCCCGCACACCCCTGGGCTGGTGACCGGACTTGAAGGCTTCCTGACCGCCACGGTCGGCAGCCTGATCGACGATGTGGCGGGCAAGGAGCGGATCGACGTCGTCGACGATTTCGCCTTCCCGTTCCCCGTCACCGTGACCTGCCGCTTGCTCGGCGTGCCACGCGAGGACGAGCCGGGGTTCCACCTCTGGGTGAACGACATCATGAACTCGGTCGACTACGACCCCGAGACCGACCCGCAGGAGAAACTGGACAAGGGCGTACAGGCCCGCAGGGACTTGCGCCAGCGCCTCGGCGAGCTGGTCGAACAGCGCCACGGCCGGCCGGGAGACGACCTGCTGTCACGGCTGGCCAACGACGACGGGCCCGACGGTCGGATGGCCGACGCCGAAATCGTCGCCACCGCCAAGCTGTTCCTCATCGCCGGCCACGAGACCGTCGTCAACCTCATCACCAACGGCATGCTGACGCTGCTGCGCCACCCGCGGGTGCTGCGACGACTCCGCGACGAACCTGACCTCGTCGTGCCACTGGTCGAGGAACTGCTGCGCTACGAGCCGCCCGTGCACATCATTCCCTGGCGGGCGGCGTACAGCGACATCACCGTCGCCGACACCGTCATCCCCCAGGGCTCGCAGGTCATGCTCATGTTGGCCTCGGGCAGCCGCGATCCGAAGCGCTTCCACGATCCGGACCGCTTCGACCCCGACCGGCGTGACAACCAGCATCTCGGCTTCGGCAGCGGCATCCACCTGTGCTTCGGCGGCCCGTTGGCCCGGCGGGAAACCCAGATCGCGCTGACCGAGCTGGTACGCCGGCTCGACCGGCCAAGGCTGGTCGCCGACCCGCCGCCGTACCGGCCCAGCCCCGTGATGCGGGGTCCGATCCATCTGGACGTCGAGCAGGGTGCCGGTTGACGCGAGCAGATGGACGAACGCCCGACAACGACGACCGCGAACCATATCCGGCGTACTCCGGCGGGGTTCGCTCTGGGTGGGCCGTTGCATCTTGTCCTTGAGGTGAAGCGTCTGACCGTCAGTCTGGCCATGGCAGGACTGTGAGCTCCGGCCACTCCTCCTGCCAGCGTGCTGCCTTGGTCTCGTAGACCTTCCGTGGGGCAAGGACCGAGTTGGGCCGAACGACGAGGTTGAAGATGTCGGAGAGCCCATGGGGCGCGTACACGCGCCATCCTCCGTCGGATGCCAGCCGGATGCCCAGACAGCACGTCGTCGCGGCGAAGCAGTCGATCGCGGCCTCGGTGGACCCGTGCGGCGGACAGGGCACTCCGAACTTCTGCTCGTACCAAAGGTGCACGCGGGCCTCGTTGCGGATCTCCACCTCGGCCGGCAGGTCGGCGAACACCTCGTGACCCGCTTTGATCACGGCATCCTCTGCTTCCCAGGAGCGGTCGCTGTCGTCGAAGTAGAAGATGTCGTAGTCCTTGATGCCGTTGGCCGGGGGCCTGCCGGTGACCACGTTCCACACCGTCTGGAACAGGCAGCCCGCCGTCACGTACCAGCCGGGCAAGTCAAGTGTTGCCGCCCTGGTCATCACCTCGGTCAGGATCTCGTTCCGGGAGAGGGCGGAGCGCAAGCCCTCGAGTTGCTCATCGAGAGGAAGTCGGCCAAGCATCCGCCTTGCCTACCACGGTGGTTGTCAGAGCGTCACGGCCAGGCTTCGTTCGCACTCCTCCGACCCCGCGTCCTCACTCGGCCATGACTCGGCATACCCGATACCTGCGCAGGTGGGCACACCGACCAGCGATGAGAGCGACAGACCGCTCACTACCGCCCTGGCCGAGATGGCCGAGATCACCGAGATGGCCGAGATGGCCGGCAACGTCTGCGACTTCCTCGACGGGGCATCGATCCCACCTCGGTGGCATCCGGTGGGTGGCGATGCCGGGCGGACCCGGGCCGGTCCTCAGGCGGGTGCCACTTGCGCGATCAATGCGCGAACGCGCGTCTCGATCGCGTCGCGGATCGGGCGGACGGCCTCGACGCCTTGGCCGGCCGGGTCGTCGAGCTGCCAGTCGAGGTACCGCTTGCCGGGGAACACGGGGCAGGTGTCGCCGCATCCCATGGTGATCACGACGTCGGACGCCTGGACGGCCTCCACCGTGAGAATCTTCGGGGTCTCGGCGGAGATGTCGATACCGGCCTCGCTCATCGCTTCGACGACGGCCGGGTTGACGGTGTCGGCGGGGGCCGAGCCGGCGGAGCGGACCTCGACACGGTCGCCCGCGAGGTGAGTGAGGAAGGCGGCGGCCATCTGGGAGCGGCCGGCGTTGTGGACGCAGACGAACAGCACCGACGGGCGCGAGGGGGAAGTGCTCATGACGGGTGACTTTCTCGGGGCGCGGTCAGGAGGAGACGGGTTCGGGTTCGCTGCCCGGGACGCCGGTCTCGCCTCGGGCGCGGGCGGCGTGCGGGCCATGGACGGCGGCCACGACGCCGAGCCCGAGAGCGGTGCCGAGCAGTTGGGCGGCGATGAACGGGATGACGGAGGCGGGCGCGATCCCGGCGAAGGTGTCGGTGAAGGCCCGGCCGATGGTCACCGCCGGGTTGGCGAACGACGTGGAGGCGGTGAACCAGTAGGCGGCCCCGATGTAGCAGGCCACCGCGGCAGGCGCGAGCGCGGCACGGCCGGTCCGGCTGAGGCCGAAGACCAGCAGGATCAGCCCGGCCGTGGCGACGACCTCGCTCAGCCACAGGTGTCCGGCGGAGCGGTCGTGGGTGGAGAACCTCACCAGCGGCTCGCCGAACATCGCGTCGGCCAGGATCGCGCCGCCGATCGCCCCCGTGATCTGGGCGGGCACATACGCGGCGACGTCCCGCAGGGTGAACCCGTCCGACGTGCGGCGTTCGGTGAGCCAGGCGGCGAGGGTGACGGCCGGGTTGAAGTGCGCGCCGGAAACCGGCCCGAAGACGGTGATCAGCACGCCCAGGCCGAAGACCGTCGCGAGGGAGTTGGCGAGCAGTTGCACGCCGACGTCGTGTGACAGGTCGGTGGCCTGGATGCCGGAGCCGACCACCACCGTCACCAGAAGTCCGGTCCCGATCGCCTCCGCGGCGACACGGCGGCCGAGTGGACTCTTCACGCGTAGGCTCCGGCGGTCTGTGGAGTGGTCAGGAACGCGGCGAGCCGGTCCAGCACGCCGGGCAGCGCCCAGTAGTACACCCACGTGCCGCGACGCTGGCAGTCGATGAGACCGGCCTGCCGCAGGAGCTTGAGGTGGTGGGAGATCGTCGGCTGGGACAGGTCGAAGGCCGGGGTCAGCTCGCACACGCAGACCTCGCCGCCCTCGCCGCCCTCGCCGCGCGAGGCGATCATCGACAGCAGCCGCAGCCGGACAGGGTCGCCCAGGGCCTTGAAGACCTTCGCCAGGTCGGCCGCCCGATCCTCGTCGAGCGGCGCGGCAGACAGGCCCGGGCAGCAGGCGGTGTCCTGGCCGATCACCTCAAGCTCTTGTTTCGACATAGCTCTATGTTGACGTTTTTCGATCCAAGGCGCAAGGTTGCATCAACGAACGTCAATACAAGCCGTTCCGGGCCGTGTTGCGGCCCGTCACCTGGGAGTGAGTCATGAGCGAGCAGTCCACCGACCTGCGCGAGACCGTCCGCCGGCGGTACGCGGCGGCGGCCGTGCAGGTCACCGAGGGCGGCACCGCCTGTTGCGGGCCGCAGCCGGTCGAGGTCGACGAGAACTTCGGCTCGGCCCTGTACGACGCCGACGAGCGCGACGCTCTGCCCGCCGAGGCGGTCGCCGCCTCGCTCGGCTGCGGCAACCCCACCGCCGTCGCCGAACTGCGCGAGGGCGAAAGCGTTCTCGACCTCGGCTCCGGCGGCGGTATCGACGTCCTGCTCTCCGCCCGCCGCGTCGGCCCGACCGGCAGGGCGTACGGACTGGACATGACCGAGGAGATGCTCGCCCTCGCCCTGGCCAACGCCGAGAAGGCGGGCGCGACGAACGTGGAGTTCCTCAAAGGCACCATCGAAGCGATCCCGCTTCCCGCGAACACCGTCGACGTCGTGATCTCCAACTGCGTGATCAACCTGTCCACCGACAAGCCGAGTGTGTTCGCCGAGACCTTCCGCGTGCTCAAGCCCGGTGGCCGGATCGGCGTCTCGGACGTCGTCGCCGATGACACTCTCGACGCCGGCCAGCGGGCCGAGCGCGGCGACTACGTCGGCTGCATCGCCGGGGCCCTGTCCTTCGCCGAATACCGCCGGGGACTGGCGGCGGCCGGCTTCACGGACATCGAGATCACCCCGACCCACTCCGTGGCCGACGGCATGCACTCCGCCATCATCCGCGCGGCCAAGCCCACCACCTCCACCGTCCCGGACACCGCCGCGACCTCGTCGGCGGACGGCTCCTGCTGCGGCGTCACCGCGTGCTGCACACCGGCCGAGCGGGCAGCCGACCCGTCCATCACCGTCAGTACGGCCAAGAGCGCCGCCGGATGTGCCTGCCAGAGCTGACCAGTCGCGTCGGCGGCAGGTGCGTGGCTCACCACTGCCGGGGAGGCCACACGTGGAGCGAGGACCGGGAGGTCCCGGTGACCTGCCCGTGCCCGGCCCCCAAGCGGTGGCGGGCATGTCGGTCCGTCCGCCTCAGCGTTCGCCGGTTCCCCTGCGACGAGAGGCCCGGCGGCTGCCCGGCGCTTCTCTCACTCGTCGATGACCGTCGACGCGCGCACACGAGGGGGGACTGTCCGTCAGGCCGGGTTCGGGTTCAGGGCCTTCGAGGTGACTTCCGAGGCGGACGGGGTGTGGGGGGACTCCTGCCGGGTCCGCAGGGCCACCAGCGTGGCGAGGCCGGCCGCCGCCGCGCCGGCGAGCATCGCGGCGCGGTCGCCGACCGCCATGCTGCTGTGGCCCGTGCGGTCCACCGCGTCGGCGATGGCGGGAAGCAGCGCCGCTCCCAGCGCGGCGCCCAGCTGGCGGCTCATGTTGACCACGCCGCCCACCAGGCCCTGGTCGCGGTCGGCGATGCCGTTGCTGGCGGTCACCATGCTTCCGAACGCCGTACCGGCGGTGCCGAACCCGACCAGGACCACTGCCGCGAGCGGCAGACGGTAGCCGCCGCCCGTCGGGAGCTGGGTCAGGACCAGGAAGCCGGCGGTGGCGGCCAGGGCGGTCAGCACCAGGACCCGCTGGATCCCCACGCGTCGCGCCAGCCGGGCGCCCAGCAACCCGGTCGCCAGGCCGACGATGCCCTGCGGGGCGATCACCAGGCCGGCCGCCAGCGGGGACATGTGCAGGACCCCCTGGAGGTACACGGAGAGCACCAGCATCTCCCCGCCGTTCCACAGGCCGAGCAGCATCATCAGGGTGCCGGCACTGCGCAGCCCTCGGGTGCGCAGCAGCGCGGGCCGCACGAGCGGATCGGCACGCCGTTGCTCGACGGCGAAGAACGCCACGGTCGCCAGGGCCGAGAGCCCGAGCGGAACCAGCACGCCGGCGGATCCCACGCTGGTCACCCCGGCCTGGGAGACCGCGAAGACCAGCGCGGCGACGGCTCCCGTGATGAGCGTCGCGCCGACGGTGTCCAGGTGCCGCCCGGCCCGGCGCAGCCTCGACTCGTGCAGGAGACGGGGGGCCAGCAGCAGGGCGGCCAGCCCCACCGGGACGTTCACCAGGAACACCGAGCGCCAGCTGAAGAACTCCACCAGGACACCGCCGAGCACCTGTCCGGCGACGAAGCCGACCGACGCCGTCGCCCCGTACAGGCCCAGCGCGCGGGTGCGCCGGGGGCCTTCGGGGAAGCCCGTGGTGATCAGGGAGAGCGCGGCGGGCGCGACCATCGCGGCGCCGCAGCCCTGCACCGTGCGGGACATGATCAGGAGCAGCGGATCGTGCGCGAGCCCACCGGACAGCGACGCGGCGGTGAAGACGCCGATCCCGGCCATGAACAGGCGCCGCCGCCCGTAGAGATCCCCGGCGCGGCCGCCGAGGATCAGCAGCCCGCCGAAGGTGATGGCGTAGGCCGTGACCACCCACTGCACCGAAGCGGCCGAGATGCCGAGCTCGTGCTGGATCGACGACAGGGCGACGTTCACGATGCTGAAGTCGAGCACCACCATGAAGGACGCGACGAGGATCAGCGCGAGTCCCAGCCGTTGGTGCGCGGAGGCAGGGGCGGGGGCCGGTGTGCCTGCCGTCGGGATCGTGTCCCCGGGGGGCCGAGTCAGGCCCTTCTCCGGGTCACTTCGGGTGGCCGGCCCAGCTGCTGCGGTCATCACCGGGGTCCTCTCTTGTGGGGCCCTGCGCAGCCCGTGCACAGGGCTTGTGTGGCTGGTCAGGCGGCGGTGTACACCGCGGCCAGATCGTCGTCGGCGTGCCTCGCCGCGGCGTGCCGCCAGCGGGGCAGCAGCGCCTGGGTGAGCGCGAGTTCGGTACCGCTGGCCTGCGCGGCCTGCACCGCCAGCTCGGCGTCCTTGAGCGCGTGCTTGAGCGCGAACGCGGGGGTGAAGTCACCGGTCAGCATGGTGGTGGCCTTCTGCACGGCGTATGGCGCCCCGAGCGGCGTCGACTGCAGCAGGTCCACGATCGCGGTCGGGTCCAGACCGAGCCGGCGGGCGAAGGAGAGAGTCTCCGCGGTGGTCTCGGCGAGGTCGACGAGCCAGTTGTTGAGCACCAGCTTGGCGCTGGTGCCGGCGCCGGCCGGGCCCAGCCAGACGGTGGCCCTGCCGACGGCGCCGAACACCGGGGCGAGGACGTTCCGCATCCGGTCCGGACCGCTGGCCAGCACGATGAGCTGCCCGGCCCGGGCCGGGCCCTCGCTGCCGGAGACCGGGGCGTCCACGAACGTCACCCCGTGGCGGGCGGCGAGGCGGCCGAACCGGGCCGTCCAGTCGGCTCCGACGGTCGCCATCTGCGCCCAGACCAGCCCGGGTGCGTCGGCCAGGAATCCGTCGGGCCCGGTGGCCGCCTGTTCGGTGGCGGGACCGTCGGCCAGCATGGTGACGAGGATTCCGGCGCCCCGGACAGCCGCCGCCGCACTGGGCGCTACGGTGGCGCCCGCGCCGGTGAGGGGTGCGGCGCGGTCGGCGGTCCGGTTCCACACCCGTACGTCGAAGCCGGCGCGGGCCAGATGGGCGGCCATCGGGCCGCCCATCCGGCCGGTGCCGACGAACGCGATCGGCGGCGTCGACGGTGCGGGGCGGGCGGGGCGGTCGGCGCGGTCGGGGGCGGTGTCCTGTCGTGCGGTCGTTCCGGTGCTCATGGCGTTCCCTCCGGCGGTGGTGGGGTGGGTACTTCGACCCTCGCAGCCGCGGAAAGCCGCTGGTAGTGGCCTCACCCTTGCCGGGGTACAAGCCGGGCTTGTACCGGATCGCAGGCATCGACGGACGGACAGGCCAAGCGGCCGAACGACCGAACCGCACCGCGGCCACGCCCGGATCGACCCGAGCCGGTGGACGGTCCTGCGCACGAGGCCGACACCGAGAGCCCGACAGCCCGACAGCCCGCAACGCGCCACGTAGAGCGGCCACGACACACACCAGCGACAACGGCCCGTGACAGCCGTGACACCCGTGACGGGCCGTGACACCCGTGACAGCCGCAACGGCGATCCGAGACCGCGCTACGACCCCCTACCGCCCCCGGTCAGTGGGTCCGGTCGCGCGACGGTGCTGGTGCTGATGCTGGTGCTGGTGCTGGTGCTGGTGCTGGTGCTGGTGCTGGCGGGTCAGGATGTGGGCGAGCAGGTCGCGGGCCGCGCCGCTGGGTGGGGCTGTGGCGCCGTCCCAGACGGCGCGCAGGGTCCGGCGCAGGTCCAGTTCCGGTGTCTGGACCGCGACGAGCCGGCCGCTGGCCAGGTCGTCGGCGACGGCGAGTTCGCTGATGACCGCGGGCGCCGCACCGGCCAGCGCGGCCGAGCGGATCGCCGCGGTGGTGGACAGCGACAGCGCCGCTGGGGCCTGCGGGACACCGGGGCCGAGTACGGCGGTCAGCGCGGCGGTGAAGGTGTCCCGGGTACCGGAGCCGCTCTCCCGGCTCACCAGCGGGGTGCCGGCCAGTTCGGCGGCGCCGACGGGCCGACGGCCTGCCCACGGGTGGCCTGGCGCGACGACCACCGTGAGCCGGTCGTGGCCGACGGCCCTGCCGTGCAGCCCGGCGGGCTCGCGCGGGCCCTCGGTGAAGCCGATGTCGGCGAGGCCCTCGGTGACATGGGTGATGACCATGGCGGTGTTGGCGTAGGTCAATACGATCTCCGGGGCGTGCCTGCCCTGCGGGGTCTCCGCGCGGAAGGACGCCAGCCAGCCGGGCAGGAGCATCTCGGAGATGGTCGAGCTGGCGCTGACCCGGAGCCGGGCCCGCTGGCCGGCCCGCAGTGCCGTGATCCCGGCGTCCATTTCGGCCGCGACGTTCAGCAGCCGGGCGGCCCACTCCGCGATCATGACGCCTTCGACGGTCAGGCTGGACCCGCGCGGAGTCCGGTGCACGAGGGTGACCCCGGTCTGTGCCTCCATCGCGCGGATCCGCGCCGAAACGGCCTGCTGACTCACGCCGGCCTTGCGGGCGACGCTGTTCAGGCTGCCTTCCCGAGCGACCCCGAGCAGGAGTTCCAGGGCGGCCAGGTCGGGGATATGCGTGCTGAGCATCGTCCCAGCCCTCCCAGCTGTGAGCCCGGGCTCTTGCCCCTCAAGCGTACGACCACCACCACGGCCCCCGACCGTGGTGGCGATCCGCCGTGGGGACGCGTTCAGATGCTCAGTGCGATCGCGGCACCGATACCGCCCAGACCGAGCGCGACGGCGGCAGCGGGCCAGCCGCCCGAGCGCCACGGGAAGAACCGGTCGACGGACACCCGGCCCGGGCCGATGGCGGCGAGGGCGAGGGCGACGATGCAGATGGCGACGCTGTACTCGACTCCGCCGTTCTGGATCCACAGGCCGTGGGCACCGCTCACGGTCACCATGGCGTTGATCATCACGCCGATGATGGCGGCGGACGCCAGCGGAGTGAACAGTCCGACGGCCAGACCGAGGCCCCCGGCGAGTTCGGAGAGACCTCCGATCACGGCGAAGAGCTTTCCCGGGTGGTAGCCGAGGGCGTCGAAGCCTCTGCCGGTGGCCGCCAGGCCCGGCCCTCCGAAGATGCCGAACAGCTTCTGCGCACCGTGGCCGGCCATCAGCAGCCCGAAGGTCAGCCTGATCAGCAGCAGCCCGCACTCACCGGCGGAGAGCCGGCGAGCCCTACCGGCGGCGGGTGTCCCGCCCGGCGGGCCCGAGGCGGCCCTGGCCGGATCGGCGGGCCTGCGGACCTCCGTCACGGGGCCCGCGGGGGCGCGTGCCTGGGTCAGTGACAGGACGTGAGTTCTACCGAAGGGGTGGAAATGCAGAGCGCGCATGACAATGCCTTCACAGGTGAGAACGAGCCGGTCTGCGAGCCGGTCTGCCCGCCGCGTGGCGACCCCTCCCTTATCACTCAGCATTGCGCCATTACCTCACCAGATCCAACCGATATGTTGAAATATGCATTATTTTGCTAGGCGATGACGAGCATGACGCGGCTCGGCGACCCTCGGGCACGGTGCGCGACCGAGGTCCGGGCGGCGTCGGAGAACGCATCGTGACGGGCCGTCAGAGAAGCCCGGACGCCCGTCGAACACGGCACCGCGACACCCGGCGAGGGCGTTTTCACGCGGAGCGCTTGCGAGATGAAACCGCCTTCTTGGCCGGCGACTTCTTCGCCGTCGTCTTCTTGGCCGTGGACTTCCTGGCCGTTGACTTCCTGGCCGTGGTTTTCTCGGTCGTGGACTTCTCGGCGGACGTCTTCGCGGCCGTCGCTCTCTTCGCGGTCGTCGCCTTCGCGGTCGTCGCCTTCTTCGCCGCCGTCTTCTTCGCCGCCGTCTTCTTCGCCGCCGCCGCCCTCGGCCTCTCGCTCGGCATCGGCGTGACCTCAGCCTCCTCGCCCCGCGGCTCCTCGCCCCGCGACTCCTTCGCCGCGCGGACGCTCTTCTCCAGGGCCGCCATCAGGTCGAGCACCTTGCCGCCCTTCGCCGGTTCGGGGGTCTCCGGTGGGGCCTCGCCGGCCGCCTTCGCCGCGATGACCTCCTCCAGGGCCGCCCGGTACTCGTCGTGCAGGTCTTCCAGGTCGACCTCGCCGAGGGTGTCCATCAGGGCGTCCGCGAGGTCGAGTTCCTTGTCGCGGACGGTGACGTCGACGTCGGGGGCGACGCCCTCCGGAGCGCGGACCTCGTCCGGCCAGAGCAGGCCGTGCATGGCGATGGCGTCGCCGACCACCCGGAGCATGCCGAGGCGTTCCCGGCCGCGCAGCGCGTATTTCGCGATGGCCACCTTGTGGCTGCGTTTCAGGGCCTCGCGGAGCAGCGTGTACGGCTTCGCGGCGGGGGCGCCGGAGGCCGCCAGGTAGTACGCCGCGTCCATCTGGAGCGGGTCGATCCGGTCGGCCGGGACGAAGGCGACGATCTCGATGGTGCGGGCGGTGGGGAGGGGCAGGTGGGACAGGTCGTCGTCGGTGATCGGGATGATCGTGCCATCCGCGTCCTCGTACCCCTTGCCGATCTCCGACTGGGTGACCTCGCGGTCCTCCAGCTCGCAGACCTTGCGGTAGCGGATCCGGCCGTTGTCCTCGGTGTGGACCTGACGGAAGGAGATCGAGTGGCTCTCCGTGGCGTTCACCAGCTTGATCGGGATGCTGACGAGACCGAAGGAGATCGCGCCGTTCCATATGGATCGCACCTGCGGCTTCCTTCCGTCCGGATACCCGTCGTTTGTATGAGATTGTCATCGTATGACGCCGATCGCAGAGGTGGACGGACGGAGGGTCGCGCTCAGCAACCTGGAGAAGGTGCTGTATCCGGCGAGCGGGTTCACCAAGGGCGAGCTGCTGCACTACTACGCGACGTCGGCCGAGGTCCTGCTGCCGCATCTGCGGGACCGGCCGGTCTCGTTCCTCCGGTACCCGGACGGTCCTGACGGCCAGGTGTTCTTCACCAAGAACGTGCCGCCGGGTACGCCCGAGTGGGTCACCACCGCCGAGGTGCGCCGGTCGGAAGGGGCGGCCCGGATGGTGCTGGTGCAGGACCTGCCGAGCCTGATGTGGGCGGCGAACCTGGTCACCGAGTTCCATACGCACCAGTGGCTGGTGCGGACGCCGGACGAGGCCGACCGGATCGTCTTCGACCTGGACCCCGGGGCTCCGGCGACGGTGGTGGAGTGCTGCGAGGTCGCCCTCTGGCTGCGGGAGCGGCTGGCCGCGGACGGGATCGAGGCGCACCCCAAGACGGCCGGGTCGAAGGGGCTGCATCTGCTGGCCGGGGTGCGGGGGGCGTCCAGCGAGCGGGTGAGCGAGTACGCGAAGGAGCTGGCCGTGGCGGCGGAGCGGGCACTGCCACGACTGGTGGTGCACCGCATGACGCGGAGCCTGCGGCCGGGGAAGGTGTTCGTGGACTGGAGCCAGAACGCGGGGCGGAAGACGACGGCGACCCCGTACACGGTCCGGGCGCGGCGGGAGCCGATGGTGTCGGCGCCGGTGACCTGGAAGGAGGTCGCGCAGTGCCGGCGGCCGGAGGACCTGGAGTTCCGGGCCGGGGACATCGCGGGACGGGTCGAGGAGTACGGGGACCTGCTGGCGCCGCTGCTGGACACGGGACGGGCCGCGCCGCTGCCGTGAACGGGGGGCTCCGCGGGCCGCACGGGCCGGGAGTTACAGCCTCCCCCACGTGTTGCGGTCCCGCGCCATCGCGTGCAGTGCCTCGACGTCCGCCGGTTTGAGGACTCCGCCCAGGCGGGACAGGCCCTCCAGGTCCCGGTCACGGAGGACGCGGACCTCGCGGGGAGGGACCGCCAGCACGACGTCCGCCGGGTCGGTCAGGGCCAGGACCGGGTGGACCTCGGCCGTCAGGGCGTAGGAGGCCCGGTCGGCGTCCGCGCGCAGGCGGCGCAGCAGCGGCCGGGATTCGCGGCGGCCCAGGGTGACCATCGGGTCGGCGACCAGGACCTTCTGCTTGCGGGCGTAGAGCGCGTGCACGCAGAAGAGGCCGCCGGGGCCGATCAGCAGATGGTGGAGGCGGTCGCCGCCGGGGAGCGGGACGGAGTGCAGGGCGTGCCAGCCGGCGCCGTCCAGACGGTCCAGCGCGTCGCCGACGGTCTGCTCGGCGGTCAGGGCGCGTCGGCGCGGGTCGGGGCGGAGGCGGTGGGCCGGGCCGGGGTCCCGGTCGAGAGCGATCAGCAGCGCCTCGCCGGGGCGGTTGGGCGCGAGGTCGTCGTCGGGGTGCAGGGTCAGCCGCGCCAGTTCGGCGGGGGTGGGCACCGGTGGCGGCCCGATCGTGACCGGGCCGGTCAGGAACGGCCGCAGGGTTTCGAGTACGTCGTCCTGGCGCTCCTCGCTGAGCAGGTTGACCCGGCCCGCCGCACGGTCGTACCAGGCGATGTTCCGTCCGTCCGTGAGGCAGACGTACAGCCGTTCCCGGCCCTGGCGCCAGGTCGGCACGACGCGCAGTCCGCTCATTTCGGCATCACCCCTCGACCATGGGAACAGGCGGGGTGCTCCGCGGGCAAGAACCCCGCTACCTTTGACAGGGGGTTGGCGCGCGCAGCGGGGAGGCGCCGGTGCGGATCCATGGGGAGCAGTACGACGTTCCGGCTCCGGACAGCCCGTGGAGCGAGGTGCTGCCCGGACTGTGGATGGGCGGCCACGAGTTCCGGGGGCGTGCGGGGCGGCTGGAGCCCGCTGTCGTACGGGACGAGTTCGATCTGGTGCAGAGTCTGCTGCGGCTGCCCGGGCACGGGCCGGACACCGGGGTCGAGCATCAGGTGTGGCCGATTCCCGACGGGCCGCTGGACGGTACCCAGTTGGCGGGCGTGATGCGCCTCGCCCGGGCCGCCAGCGACGCCCTGGACACCGGCCGGTCGGTACTGGTGCGCTGCTACAGCGGGTACAACCGGTCGGGGCTGGTGATCGCGCACGCGCTGGTGCACCGGGGGCGTTCGGCCGAGGAGGCGATACGGCTGGTGCGGGCCCGGCGCTCGCCCTGGGCGCTGCACAACGAGCTGTTCGTCGCCTATCTGCGGGCCGGGCTCTCCACCGCCCGGCTCCTCGAGGAACTCGCCGAGTAGCCTCTCCCCTGCACCGGCCACCCCGGGGTGCAAAAAGGACTTCCCTACGAATCTGCGAATAAGGTGTACGGGGCCCCGAGACCCTCACCCCCCGAACCGCCCAGGAGCAGCGTGCCGACCCGTCGTCCCGTCCGTCAGGCCCTCGCCGCGGCCGCCGTCGCCCTGCTGGCGACGGCGGTGGCCGGTTGTGGCGACTCCGGCGGGCTCCAGGCAGCCGGGGCCACCCCGACCGCGGTCAGCCCCGTGAAGCTCTGGCCCGACCTTCGGCCGGCGTCCAGCCCGGCCTGGCCCTACGACGAGGGCAGCGCGCAGACCGTCAAGGGCGTCACGGTTCCCGGCGACGACATCCGCAGGGTCGAGCCGGTGGCCGTCGTACGGGCGGAGATCGCCTCGGGCTCGGCGGACTACGGATCGAAGGGCGCCTACCACGAGACCTCGAACCGGATGAAGGAGTGCGCGGCCGGGGGCGGCGGGGCGCGGTGTCCGCTGCTCAAGCCCTACTACCGGGATCTGACCGGGGACGGGCGGGAGGAGCTGACGCTCGGCTTCCGGTTGTATCCGACCAACCAGACCGCGCTGCGGGTGTACACCGTCGAGAAGCACCGGCTGGTGGAGGTGCTGGAGGACGACGACGCGATCATCGGCGTCGAGCTGGCCGGGCGGACGGTCATCGTGCGGTCGCCGGCCGGGATCACCGGGTACGAGTACCGGACGACCTGGGTGTGGGATCCGGAGCAGAAGGCGATGGTGTTCTCCCGGGACGAGTTCCTGCGCACCGGCAAGGCACGCCACAGCCGGACGCCGGCCCCCTCCGCCTCCTCCCCCGCTGCCGCCGCCTCCGCGAGTGCGGGATGAGGCTCCCCCGCTGGGCCGGGACGCTCGCGGCGAAGTCGGCCGCGTTCATTACGGTGATGTGCTGTGCGCTGGCCGCGCTGCTCGGCGTGCTCGTGCATGTGTCGGTCACCGACCAGACCGTCGCACAGGCCCGTGACCAGGCACTGTCCCGGCTCGCGGACGCGACGACGGCGTACGAGGCGGGCGACGCGCTGCTGCCGGGCTCCGCGATCGACCCGGCGGGGCTGCCGCCGCGGCTGCGGGCGCTGGCGGTGGCCGGAGAGCGCGGCACGATGGTCACCAGGGACGACGGTCGCCCCACGATGTGGGCGGCGGGCCCGGCCGACCGGAACCAGGCGCTGGCGGTGGCCGTCGACTACTCCCAGCAGGCCCGTACGATCGACGGCCTCGACCGCTCCATCGTGTGGTCGTCGGCCCTCGCCATCGGGGCGACGCTGCTGGTCGGCGCGTTCGCGGTGACCCGGGTGAGCCGGCGACTGCACGGCACCGCGCAGGTGGCGCGGCGGATCAGCGCCGGCGACCTGGACGCGCGGGTGCACGATCCCCGGACGAAGGACCCGACCCGGCCGCAGGACGAGGTGGCCGCGGTCGCCGCGGCGCTGGACGGGATGGCCGCGTCGCTGCAGCGCAAGCTGCTGAGCGAGCAGCGGTTCACCGCCGACGTGGCGCACGAACTGCGGACGCCGCTGACCGGGCTGCACGCGGCGGCGGAACTGCTCCCTCCGGGCCGGCCCACGGAACTGGTGCGGGACCGGGTCGCCGCGCTGCGCACGCTCACCGAGGACCTGCTGGAGATCTCCCGCCTCGACACCGGCCGGGAGCGGCTGGAGACCGACGCGGAGGCGCTGGGCGCGCTGGCCGAGCGGGTGGTGCGGGCGTCCGGGACGGAGACCGAGGTGAAAGTCGTACGGGACGTGTGGGTGGAGACGGACCGGCGGCGGCTGGAACGGGTGCTGGGCAACCTGGTCGCCAACGCGCACCGGCACGGGCGGGCGCCGGTGGTGCTGACGGTGGAGGGGAAGAAGGTCACCGTACGGGATCACGGGGGCGGGTTCCCCGAGTACCTGGTGGCCCACGGCCCCCAGCGGTTCCGGACGGAGGGCGCCACCAAGGGGCACGGGCTGGGGCTGACGATCGCGGCGGGGCAGGCGGAGGTGCTGGGCGCGCGGCTGTCGTTCGGCAACGCGATCGACGGCGGGGCCGTGGCGGTTCTGACGCTCCCTTAGGGGTGGCGAGGATGCGATCGCGGCCGCGGGTGCGTCGTGGCTTGTCGCGCAGTTCCCCGCGCCCCTCAGGTAGGTGCACCGGGCCTACCTGAG
>NZ_JBFBBR010000022.1:0-137695 GCF_040682795.1 Streptomyces sp. NPDC051105
CCGGGGTCAGCGCACGGCGCCGGAGCCGAACCACTCGAGGACGGCCAGCCCCCCCTCGGCGGCCGCCGAGGGGGGGCAGGCCGTCCTCGACGGAGCAGCAAGGGCAGGCGGGCCTCCTCCTCTGGACCGGGCTGCACGGCCTGGTCAGCCTCTACAACGACCACGGGGACCTTCCCTGGCCGCCCCTGGACGACCTGATCGCCGATCTGCTCAGCCTGCACACGGGCCGCCCGGCGGCCGAGATCGTGCCCCTCCTGGCTCCCGCAGGGGGATGACCCTGGTTTGTCCGAGGCCGGCTGGTGGCCCACCAGCTAGGCTCACGCGGCTGAGCCGCCAGAGCAGGCGAAGCGACGCACAGGCACCATGACTTCTTCCTCTCCCGGTCACCCTCCAGACCGCCCCAGGGCGCCTCCACCTCGACGGCAGGGCGCTCAAGGAAGTACTCGGCAAGCGCCGAGGCAGCCGAGGGAGGCATGTCGACGACGCGCGTCCTGCCGCCCTTCGGCAGTGTGACCGGAGCGAGGGCGCGTGCCAGCGCGTTATGCGCCCGGTGCGCTGCACCTTCGCAACCAGCCGCTTTGGGGTCCGACGGTAATCAAAGGGTAACTCTCTGCCATAGGCGTAATCGCGCGATCCTCACCAGAGGGGCACATGAGCGAACAAGAAGTCACCTTCTACAGCCGACCCGACTACACGGGCGACGCCCACACCTACGCAGTCGGAACCGACGAGAACCTGTACCCGGGCGAGCTCAACGACAAGTTCAAGTCCGTCAAGGTCGGCCGAAAGGCCAAGGTCCTGGCCTGGCAGCACAGCAACCAGACGGGCAAGTACCGGGAATGGGACCTCGACCAGCCGGATATCTCCGACATCGGCGGGCTGACCCGGTTCAAGGTCGTCGAGAGCACCACCCTGCCCATCGCGGTCCGGCTCCAGGACCTCACCAGCGCCCCAGCCGGGCGGTACAGCCTGAAGGTCGCTTCCTACGACGTCGGGGACACCGTCGTCCGCTCCGGCGACCCGGAGTACGGACTCGTCGGCGTCATGCCCGAGGACGGCCCGCCGGTCACCACCGCCATCTACGTCCGCGACGAGCACTCCGGCGTCTACGTCGCCGTGGGCGCCATCTACTTCGTCTGGAACTCCGACACCAAGTCGATCGACGTCGCAGACGCCTCGAACGTCCCCGAGAATGTGGACTACTCGCGAGACGGCCGTAACAAGTTCACCTTCAAGCTCACCGAGGTCTAGTCGCCGACGGTCTCGCACAGGCGACCAAGGGGCCGGAGCATCTCGTGCTGCGGCCCCTTCGTGTTGCAGCCAAGTCCGCGGCGGCCAACCATCTCTGAGTAAAACGGCCAGCCGCCGGTAGCGGTCGACACGGGCACAGGCCCTCCTCTTGGCGGTCAGCCAGCGGCTCATCCTGAAACGATCAGTTAGAGCGTCCGCGCGACCAGCAGTGCCACGTCGTCGTGGTCGTCCGGGTGACGCAGGCCGTGCAGCAGCAGGTCGCAGGTATCCTCCAGCGGCCGACTCGGGTCGTCCAGGAAGCCGAGCAGAACACTGAGACGGTCCTCGATCGGATGGCGGCGGGTCTCGACGAGGCCGTCGGTGTACAGGACCAGGAGGTCGCCCTCGGCGAGGTCGACGGTGCTGGTCTCGAACGGGATGCCGCCGACGCCGAGCGGGGCGGCGGGCGGCAGCTCCAGCAGGGCCGGCGCCTCACCGCAGTGCACCAGTGCGGGCGGCATGTGGCCGGCGTTGGCGATCTCGCAACTCCGGGTGCGCGGGTCGTACACGGCGTAGAGACACGTGACGATGTAGTGCTCCAGATCGCAGGTGATCTTGTCCAGGTGCTGGAGCACCGCGGCCGGGGGCAGCTCCAGGTCCGCGTAGGCGCAGGTGGCGGTGCGCAGCCGGCCCATGGTGGCGGCCGCGTCGATGCCGTTGCCCATCACGTCACCGACGACCAGCGCGGTCCGGTCCTCCGACAGCGGGATCACGTCGTACCAGTCGCCGCCGACCTCACTGGTCGCCTGGGCGGGCTGGTAGCGGGAGGCCAGTTCGAGGCCCGTGTGGTGCGGCGGGTGGTCGGGGAGCAGACTGCGCTGGAGGGTGAGGGCGGTGTTGCGGACGCTCTGGAACCAGCGGGCGTTGTCGATGGCCACGGCGGCACGGCCGGCCAGCTCCATCGCGAGGACGACGTCGTCCTCGTCGAAGGGCAGCGGATTACGGGTCCGCTTCAGGTCCAGGGCGCCGAGCACCTCCCCGTGGGCGATCAACGGCACCGCGAGATACGAGTGCACACCGGCCTCCGCCAGTAGCTCGCCCGCCTTCGCGTTGCGGGCGATGCGTGGCAGATCGTGTGCGCCGACCTGGGGGACCAGGACCGGCCGCGCGGTGTGCACGCACAGCGTGACCAGCCGGTCGCCGTCGTAGGCCGCCAGGTCACCGGGCGGATCGGCGGCCCGCAGCGCGACCGTCGGATGGGCCGCCTCGATGGCGAGGGCACGGAACAGCTCCGGGCCGTTCTCCGGTCTGCGGGAACGGCGCAGGGCCAGCGCCGAGTCCAGTACGTCCACCGCGACCACGTCCGCTAGGACGGGGGTGGCGATCTCGGCCAGCTCGTGCGCCGTGCGCTCCACCTCGAGCGAGGTGCCCACCCGGGCCGAGGCGTCCGCGATGAGGGCGAGCCGGCGCCGGGCCCGGTCGGCCTCGGCGGCCGCCCGGTGCCGCTCGGTGACGTCGACGACCGAGGTCGCCGCGCCCAGGACGCGGCCGCCGGGATCCTCCAGCCGGTAGAACGACAGCGACCAGGCGTGCTCGTGCTCGGGATCGGTCGGCGGACGGCCCACGTGGTACTGGTCGAGGAGCGGAGTGCCGGTGGTGAGCACCTGGCGCAGCGCCGACTCGACGCTGTCGATGTCGGGCAACGGCAGGGTATCCCGCAGATGGCGGCCGATGTGCTCCTCGGCGGGGACGCCGTCGATCCGCTCCAGCGCCG
Source organism: Streptomyces sp. NPDC051105 (assembly GCF_040682795.1). Taxonomy (NCBI): domain Bacteria; kingdom Bacillati; phylum Actinomycetota; class Actinomycetes; order Kitasatosporales; family Streptomycetaceae; genus Streptomyces; species Streptomyces sp. NPDC051105. The sequence goes on from NZ_JBFBBR010000022.1 coordinate 3,005, forward strand.
GGTTGACCAGGAGATAGCGCAGCTCCGGGTCGAGGAGGGCCAGGCCGATCGGGGACTGGTTGATCAGCCGCTCGCACAGCGCCAGGTCGGTCTCCACTCGCTGGAGCATGGCGTGGTCGGCCACGATGCCCAGCGCGTACACGTCGCCGAGATCGTCCAGCAGCCGCATGGTGCGGAACTCCATCAGCCGGCTGCCGCCGTCCTTGCACCGGACCGGGAAGGCACCGGCCCAGCTGTGGCCGGTCTCCAGCACCTCCATGAAGACGTTCACCGCGGCCTTCAGATGCTCCGGGTGAACGAGCAGTCGCGCGGCGCTCTTGCCCAGGGCCTCCTCGGCCGTGTAGCCGAAGAGTTCCCCGGCCTGCGGGGTCCAGAACACGATCCGGCCCTGCGAGTCCAGGGCCACGGCGGCCACGCTCAGCACGTCCAGCAGACCGGTCGGACGCGCTCCGCCGAGGCCGTACTTCTCACCGCCGGAGCCGTCCGGGCCACCGGACCGCAGGAATCCCACAGCCATGACTCAACCACCTCCACCGGCCGGCGGGCCGCCACCGCTGCCGCGGCACTTCCATGCTGCCCCCGGCCGCCCGCCCGCGCCGACCCGGGCCGAGTACCCCGATCAGCGCGGGGCTCCCGTGCCGTACCCGCGTGACCTCGAAGCCCCTGCCCGCGTTCCCCTGGGAGCTGTGCGTATCAACTGGACAAGCAGGAACATTGGGGTACGTAGAGGATGTAGCCAATGGATTTTCCGCGAGAAGATTTCGAGGTGCCGCCCTCCATGGGTCCGCGCGACTTCCTCGACGCCTCCAGCGACGCGGCGGCGGTGGTGTCGGCCGAGGGCGTCGTGATCGGCTGGACCCGGGGCGCCGAGGCCCTGCTCGGCCGCGCGGCCGCCGAGGTGGTCGGCCGTCCCGCGGCACAGCTCCTCGCCATGCGCGCCGACCCGGCGCGCGCCGCCGGCGTCGCCGAGCGCTGCCGCTCCGGCATGGGATGGAGCGGGCTCATCCCGGTACGGCACCGCGACGGCCGCACCCTCGTCGTGGACCTGCGGGTCTCCGCCGCCTTCCGCATCGACGGCGACGAGTGCTTCCTCCTCTCCGCCCGTGAGCGTCGGCCGCAGTGGGCGGTGGGCCAGTCCGTCCTCGACGGATTCCTGACCCGCGCGCCGATCGGCATGGCCATGATGGACCCGGAGCTGCGCTATGTGTGGCTGAACGACACCTTGGAGAGCTTCGGCGGAGTGCCCCGGGAACAGCGCCTGGGCCGTCGGCTGAGCGAGCTGCTGCCCGGGCTGCAGGCGTCCACCATCGAGGGCCTGATGCGCAAGGTGCTCACCACCCGGGAGCCGGTCACCGACTACGAGTACCTCGGCTGGAGCTGGGCCGATCCGCACCGCCAACGCGCCTACTCCACCTCGTTCTTCCCGCTCGTCGACGCCGACGACTCCGTGACCGGCGTCTGCTACATGGTCTCCGACGTCACCGAGCGGTGGAACGCGCGCCAGCGCCTGTCGATGGTCAACGAGGCCGGCACCAGGATCGGCACCACCCTCGACGTGCTGCGCACCGCCCAGGAACTCGCCGACTTCGCCGTCCCCCGCTTCGCCGACTTCGCCGTCGTCGACCTCCTGGAGCCCGTCCTCAGCACCGAGAACCACGGCACCTGGCTGAGCGACGCCGCACCGGCGCCCACCGGGCCGGTGATGCGGCGTGCCGCACTGAAGACCATCCGCGACGGCAACCCCGAGGTCGTGGCGCACATCGGCGACCCGGTGGACTTCCTGCCCCCGGCGCACGGCATCGACCTGCTCATCAACGGCGACCCCATCCTCATCCCCGAGCTCGACCCGGAGGACCCCCTGTGGCTCGCCGAGCAGCCCGAGCGGACCGCGCGCATACGGGAGTTCGGACTGTACTCCCTCATCCTGGTCCCGATGCGGGCCCGCAACACCGTCCTGGGCCTCGTCGCGTTCGCCCGCTCGCTCAACCCGGTCTCCTTCCAGCCCGACGACGTCCTGCTCGCCCAGGAACTGGTCGCGCGCGCCGCCGTCTGCGTCGACAACGCCCGCCGCTACACCCGGGAGCACACGGCGGCCGTCACCCTGCAGCGCAGTCTGCTGCCCCAGGCCCTGACAGGCGGCACGGCCCTGGAGGTGGCGTCCTCCTATCTGCCGGCGGACGCGAGCGACGGCGTCGGCGGTGACTGGTTCGACGTGATCCCGCTGTCCGGCGCCCGGGTCGGCCTGGTCGTCGGCGACGTGGTCGGCCACGGCCTCACCGCGGCGGCGAGCATGGGCCGGCTGCGCACCGCCGTCCAGACCCTCGCCGACATGGAGTTGCCCCCCGACGAACTCCTCGCCCACCTCGACGACCTGGTGCTGCGGCTGGGGGAGGAGGAGAGCGGGAGCACGGCCTCCCAGGACAGCACGGCCACGTTCGTCGGGGCGACCTGCCTGTACGCGGTCTACGATCCGGTGACCCGGCGGTGCACCATGGCCCGGGCCGGGCACCCGCCGCCGGTCGTCGTGGCACCCGACGGTCGGGCCTGGTTCGCCGAGATGCCCGCCGGACCGCCGCTCGGGCTGGGCGGCATGGCCTTCGAGGCCACCGAGATCGAACTCGCCGAGAACAGCCTGTTCGGCCTCTACACCGACGGTCTCATCGAAGGCGCCGACCAGGACGTCGAACGGGGCATGGGCCGCCTCCGCGCCGCACTGGCCAGCCCCTGTGCCGACCTCGCCACGCTGTGCACGGCCACCGTGCAGCAACTGGTCCCCGTGCCCCAGCCCGACGACGTCGCCCTGCTCCTGGCCCGCACCCACGCCCTGGGCGCCGACCACGTGGTCTCCTGGGAGGTGCCCGCGGACCCGGCCGCCGTCGCCGAGGTCCGGGCCCGGGCGGCCCACCAGGTGGAGGCATGGGGCTACGAGGAGCTGGCGATCACCACCGAACTCATCGTCAGTGAACTGGTCACCAACGCCATCCGCTACGCCGAACCGCCCATCCGGCTGAAGCTGTTGCGGGACTCCCGGCTGACCTGCGAGGTCGCCGACGCCAGCAGCACCGCACCCCGGCTGCGGCACGCCCGCAGCATGGACGAGGGCGGCCGCGGCCTCTTCCTGGTGGCCCAGCTCGCCCACCGCTGGGGCGCCCGCTACACCGGGGAGGGCAAGATCATCTGGGCCGAGCAGGAGATCCCGCGGGAAGAGGGCCTGTCGTCCGGATCAGATCGCAGGACAGCGGCGGGCTGATCAGCGCCGGCGAGCAGGGTCTGGGGCGTGCGGTCGGTGTTGCCCAAGTACCCCAGTAGCCACGGGGGTTGCCGTCCAGACCAATGCGCACAACGATGTCGGCCGGAGGGGAGGCGGGACGGACGTCCGGGGCCCTGTCGAATTCGCATGCTTGGCCGTACGCTGTCAATTCGGAAGGATTCGGCAGCAATGGGGGGGCGGCCATGTCCGGGGATGTTTACGGTCCGCATCAGGGACCGCCGCATCAGGGAGCGCCGAATCAGGGGCCTTCGCATGAGGGTCCGGTGCCTCAGGGAGCGCCGGCTCAAGGCTCTCCCGGCTTCGGGATCCCGGACCAGGGTTTGCCCGGTCAGGGTTCTCCGGGCCAGGGTTCTCCAGGGCTGGGTTCCGCGAGCCCCGGGGGCTCGCAGCCCGGCTTCCGGCTCCCGGGTACCTTCGTGCCACCCATGCCGTCGGGTCCGCCGCCAGCCCCGCCGGACGCCCTGCGCGCCACCGCCGTGGGCCTGCTCAACCTGACCGGCCTCGGTCTCGGCTATCTGCTCGTCCGACGATGGATCCTGCTGGCCGCGTGCCTGGCGGCGACCGCTGTCCTGCTGCTCGTCGCCCTGCCCGCGGACGCCGACGGCGTGCCCGGATCGGCGCTCGTCGTCTACGCCGTGTTCCTGCTGCTGGCGGCCCTGCACGGAGCGTCCGTCGGCCTGCGCACCCGGCTGGTGTGGCCGGGGCGGCGGCCCGTCGCACTCGTGCTGGGCGTCGTCCTCCTCGCCGTCCCGGTGGGCGGCGCGCTCTGGTACGACAGCGCCCAGAAGGAAGCCGTCGAACGCGCGCTCCTCGACCGCCTCGCCGCCGCCGACAAGCGGGTCGACGCGGCCGGGCAGAAGGACTTCGCCACCGCCAAGTCCGAGTACCAGGACGCCTTGGCCGTCTACCGCGACCTCGCGGTCCACCACTCCGGCTCCCGGGCCGCCGGGCAGGTCCCCGACCGTATGAAGACGTACTACACGACGGTCGCGGCGGCCTACGGTCACAAGGACTACTGCACGGCGGTCGCACCGCTGAAATACCTGCGGACGGTGCCCAACTCCATGCCCAGGGACCAACTCGGCACGCTCACGCACTGGCCCGACGACCGGCTGGCCACCTCGCTGTACCAGTGCGGAGCGGGCGGCCTGGCCGACGGCGAGGGCGACTGGGTCCCCCAGTTCGGCGAACTCCTGGACACCTTCCCCGACTCCGGCCAGGCCGCCAAGGTCGTCCCCGCCGTCGACGCGGCCGAGAAGAAGGCGGCGAAGGCCGTCTCCGGGAAGGATCCCTGCGGCGCCGTCAAGCAGTTGGAGGCGCTGAACACCCAGATCACCCAGCTGTCGAACGGGACCGGCGCCGCGTCGGGCAGCCTGGACAAGGTCGCCGGCCGGGCCGGCCGCAGCGGTGACGCGGGGGAGTACACGTGCGGCGTCAAGCAGTATGAGGACGGCGACTACGCGCAGGCGCAGGAGACCATGCAGCGGTTCATCTCCGACAGCCCGCACGACAAGAACCGTGACCGCGCCCGCAAGATCGCCATTGGCGCGGAGGTCGCCCAGACGCTCCCGGCCGCCGGTAAGAAGCTGCCCACCATGGCATCGGGGGGCGGCATCTCGGTGACCGTCAGGAACGACAGTCCCGACGAGATCACCGTCCTGTACACCGGCCCGGTCACCGGCAGCTTCACCCTCGGCGCGTGCGGCAGCTGCGAGGCGTACTCGTTCGCCAGCTCGCTCCTGCCCGGATGGGAGCCCTGCAGTGACAGCGGCAAGAACTATCCGCAGCGCACGATCAGTCTCCCGCCCGGCACCACGTACTTCGTGCACAAACCGAAGAACGACAGCACGGCCTCCCCGGGCTCCGACACCGCCAAGCTGAGCTACGGCTACATCTACACGGAGTGCGCGTACACGACGCAGAGCCTGGGGTCGTCCTACTGAGCAGGCTGTTCAGTAGAGGTTGTGCCGGTACTGCTGCTCGGTGATCGCGGTGAGCTGCCCGAGCTGGTCGCCGAGGTTGCCCGCCGTCTTGGCGGCGTTCTCGGCGACATGCATCGTGAAGAAGTCGCCGCCGGGCAGGACGGCGTCGGCGAGGTGGCGCGGGTCGCCGTCCCACAGCTTCGAGCGGATCACCGCCTTGCCGCACTGGGAGAACATGGGGTGTGAAACCGGCAACCTCGCGTAATCGAGAGTCGCGTATTCCTTGGCCAGTGAGGGTTCGTGGGCACCGTGAGTGGCCGTGGGGGGCGTAGCGACAGGTTCCTCCGGCTTCTGCGACGAGGCGGGCGTTCAGGCTACTGGGCGGATCCGGCCACCGGTGGCCTGTCGCAACGCGGCTTCCAGCCGGTCGCGGGCCTCGGTCTGGGCGGCGATCCGTTCGTTGAGGACCGCCAGCCGTTCCAACGCGATCCGCAGGCCCTTCTCCGAGGGCGGTGCGGCGGCCACATCGCCGTCTAGGCACGGCAGGAACACCCGCACGTCGTCCAGGGTGAGCCCGGCGGCCAGCAGGTAGCGGATATTGCGGACCCGCACCACCGCCCGCTCGTCGTAGATGCGGTAGCCGTTGGGGGCCCGCTGCGAGGAGATCAGTCCGGCCTGCTCGTAGTGCCGCAGCGCACGGGCGGTTGTCCCGGTCGCCCTGGCCAGCACACCGATCCGCACCCATCCCACCTCCCGGGCCACTCCTATCACGCCACGACCGCTCCGCCGTCGACCGGGAGTACCACTCCGGTGACGAACGAAGCGGCCGGTGCGGCAAGTTGGGTGACTGCCCAGGCCACCTCCTCGGGACGGCCGATCCGGGCCAGTGGGGTGTGCGCCAGCTGCCACTCCCGCACCGCTGCCATTCGCTCCGGCGTCAGGCCCTGGTGCTCGCCGATGGGGGTGTCGATCGCGCCAGGGGCGACCGCCACCACCCGGATCCCGCGGGGTGCCAGCTCGACCGCCCAGCTGCGGGTCAGCAGCTCCAGAGCGGTCTTGGTAGCCGCATAGACCGAGCTGCCGGGCCAGGCCCGCTGCCCCACCGACGTACTGACGTTGACGATCACCCCGCCCGACTTCTCCAGGACTGGTAACGCGACCTGGGCCAGCAGGATGGGGGCGACGAGGTTGGTGGCAAGCTGAGCTGTGATCATCTCCGGCGTCAGCGTGCCGAGGGCGCCACTGCGCACGATGCCTGCGTTGTTGACCAGCACGTCCAGCCGGCCGTGTGTCTCCAGCACGGCCCGGATGATCCGATCCGGCTCGCCCTCGGCGGTGATGTCGGCGACCAGCGGCGTGATCCGGTCGTGCCTGGCCCCGGTCTCCCTGAGGGGCTCGGCCCGCCGCCCGATCGCGACCACGTGGTCGCCCTCAGCGGCGAAGGCGCGGGCGGTGGCCCGGCCGATCCCGGTGCCGGCTCCGGTGACGGCGACGATCCTGCTGCTCTGCGGTGCGGTGCTCTTCATGCCGGTCATCGTGCAACCCTGCCCCCAGTGGCAAGGTCAAGCAGCACCTGAGGGGGATCGAACTGGCGACCTCGCGTAATGGGGAGTCACGTATGCCTCTGCTCTCGAGTGCTCATGGTGATCGTGAGTGATCGCCAGGGGCGCAGTGACGCCAGGTTTCTCCGGCCTCGGCGGCGGGCTGGGCGGTGGTGTCGTCGTGGTAGCCGAGCATCCGGGCCACCACCGGAGCCGGGGCCTGGAGGACAAGGTGGCGGATCGCCGCGGTGCGTCCCCGTTGGGTCGGGAAGGCCAGGTGACGGAGTCGGAGTTCCAGAGTTTCCGGGGTCATGGGCTGTCCAGCCCGGGGCCGGCATGCTTACCTGGGTCATGCCCCAGATCCTCCGTCACGGGCAGGCACTCGGCGAGCAGGTCGACGACGTCGCGCCAGGCTCGCTGCGCGTGCCGTGGGTGGTAGCCGACGCCGGGGACCGTGGGGTGGCCGACCGGCGGGTGGTGGAAGGCGTGCAAGGCGCCGCCGTAGACCGTGAGGCGCCAGTCGACGCCCGCGGCCTGCATCTCAGCGGTGAACGCGTTCCGTTGCGCGGGCGGCATGATCGGGTCTTCCGACCCGACCCCGGCCCACACCGGGCAGCGAATGCGCGCTGCCTCGCCCGGCCGGCCCGTGGTCAGTGCGTTGACTGTGCCGATCGCGCGCAGGTTGACGCCGTCGCGCCCGAGTTCCAGCCCGACGGCACCCCCCGTGCCGTAGCCGACAGCGGCGATCCGGTCGGGGTCGGTCCGTGGTTCGGTGCGCAACACGTCGAGCGCCGCACGGCCGATGCCTCGCATCCGCTCGGGATCAGCGAGCAGCGGCAGGCAACGGGCCAGCATCTCCTCGGGGTCGCTCAAATAGCGCCCGCCGTGAAGGTCGAAGGCCAGCGCTATATATCCCAGCTCGGCGAGAGCATCGGCCCGGCGGCGCTCGACGTCGCTGAGCCCCGTGCCCTCTGGTCCGAGCAGCACCGCGGGCCGGCGGTCGACACCGGCCGGGAGCGCGAGGTGCCCGATCATCGTCAAACCGTCGGCGGGATACTCGACCGTACGCGTCGTAATGGTCGTCATGAGACTGGACTGTAGTGATCGTCGAGCCCGGTCCGGCCGCTGTTCTGCCGCCGGCAGAACAGCGCGGGTATCCCTCTGAAATACGGCGAGGGCCCACAAGAACCGTCACAAACCCCGCCCCCCACGGCAGCGCCACCGGATCGCCTGCCCGGGCCACGGCAAGCCGAAGCGGTCGTCGCGAACCAGCGTTGCCCGGTGACCAGCACTCCGTACGAGACACAGCCGGCGTCCCGGTGGTCGAACGTGTGGGACACGGTGCCGGCCTGAGAGACGGCACGCGGTGGGGAAGGCGTCAGCGGCGTTCACCTTAGGTTGCAGGCCCAAGGGCATCTCCGCAGGCCACGCCTCGGTATACGGTCCGTAACGCTCGCCCCGACAGAACTGGCCCACGTCAATGGAGATTCCGGCCGAACCCACCGCGCAGGCGCCGCGCGGCCGGCCGACGGGATCGACATGACCGGCTCCGCGCTGTCGGACCGGCGGTAGAGCCGCGGTGCGCCAGTCGATCGGGAGTCGACGGGCCGCCGATCACCGCCCCAGTACGTCGCCCTGTCACTCCACTGCTTCGAGGTGCCCTGTGGCCCTGCCTTCTTCTGCCTCGTCCCCGTCCGCGCCGCCCGACACGGGCACCCGGCACATCACGGTCACCGTCGTGCTGGCCTGCCTGGGCGTATTCGTCTCCTACCTGCCCGTCGTCGGTGTCTCCGTCGCGCTTCCCGTCATGCAACAGGCGCTCGACGCCTCCACCGTCGGGCTCCAGTGGATCACCGACGCCTTCATCCTGCCGACCGCGGCACTGCTGCTGACCTGCGGCATGGTGGGTGACCTGTACGGTCGTAAGAAGACGTATCTGGCCGGGCTGATGCTGTTCTGCCTCGGGTGTGTGGTGTGCCTGACCGCCGGCAGCGTCGTCCAGGTCTGTGTGGGCCAGGCGCTCACCGGCGTCGGCACGGCCGCGCTGCTGCCGTCCACGCTGGCCCTGATCGGCCATGTGATCCCGGACCCCCGTCAGCGTGCCCGGGCGATAGCCCTCTGGACGGCCGCCCTCGGCCTCGGACTCACCCTCGGCCCGGTGGTCAACGGCGTGATCGTGGAGCACGTGAGCTGGCGGTGGATCTTCCTGCCCTCGCTCGTCCTCGCCGTGGTCACGGCCGTGATCGGCGCCGTCGTGCTGACCGACTCCCGCGCCGAGCGCGAACGCCACCTGGACATCCCCGGGCAGCTCCTGGCCATCGTCGCCATCACCGGGCTGGTCTACGGCGTCATCGAGGGCGGCAGCGACGGCTGGTCGTCGGCCCAGGCCGTGATCGCCTTCGTGGCCGCCGCCGGCGGTGCGGTCGGCTTCGTGCTGGTGGAACTCCGTTCCTCCTGCCCGATGCTGGACATGCGCCTCTTCAGGTCCGCGGCATTCTCCGGGGCGGCGCTCGTCATGGCCGTCACCCTGTTCGCCCAGGTCGGCCTGGTCTTCGCGCTGAGCGAGTACTTCGGGCTCGTCCACCACGCCTCGACCCTGGACATCGGCATCCGCCTCATGGCCATCAACGGCTTCACGGTGGTGCTCGGCCCGTTGGTCGGGCGGCTGATGAACCGGGCCACCCCCGGGCTGCTGCTGGTCACCGGTCTGGTGATCGGCGGGATCGGCGCCCTCATCATGAACGTCTTCCAGGCCGACACCGGCACCGGCGAGGCCGCCTTGGTCATCGGCGTGCTCGGCATCGGCATCGCGCTCGCCATGGCGCCGATCACCACCATCGCCATGGACGCCCTGCCGCACCGGCTCGGGGGCACCGCCGCCGCGGCCAACAGCGCGCTCCGCCAGATCGGCAGCGCCCTCGGCCCGGCCGTCTTCGGCGTCATTCTCACCCACCGCACCCTGGCGACCCTGCCCGGACATCTCGCCTCGTCCGGGCTGAGCCCCGCCGACCAGGGGCAGGTGGGCGGACTGGTCTCCAGTGTCGGTATCCAGGCCGGAGCATTCCTGCACCTGGACACCCCCGAGAGCACCGGCCAGGCCCAGGCCGCCTACGGTGCGAGCTTCACCGACGCCCTGCACACCTGCGCCCTCGTCGGCGGGATCGGCATGCTGGTGGCCGCGGTCATCGCCATGGCCCTGATCGGGATCCGCCCGGCACGGGCCCCGCAGGCGACGGTGGAGGCGACGGCACATCCCGCCGGGGCCGCGAGCTGAGGCGCACCGCGGAGCGGCGGGCCGACCGAAGCCGGCCCGGCGCTCCGCTCGGCCCGCTAGCGCGCGAGCAGTTCGAGGGTGTCGATCACCCGGTTCGAGAAGCCCCACTCGTTGTCGTACCAGGCGACCACCTTGATGTGGCGGCCGTCGACGCGGGTGAGGGCCGAGTCGAAGATCGCCGAGGCCGGGTTGCCCGTGATGTCCGAGGAGACCAGCGGGTCCTCCGAGTATTCGAGGACGCCCGCGAGCGGTCCCGCCGCGGCGGCACGGTACGCCGCCAGCACGTCGTCGCGCGTCACGTCACGGGAGACCGTCGTGTTGAGCTCGACGATCGAGCCCACCGGCACCGGCACCCGGATCGAGTCGCCGGACAGCCTGCCGTCGAGGTTCGGCAGCACCAGGCCGATCGCCTTGGCGGCGCCGGTCGTGGTCGGCACGATGTTGACACCGGCGGCACGGGCGCGACGGGCGTCGCGGTGCGGGCCGTCCTGCAGGTTCTGCTCCTGCGTGTAGGCGTGCACGGTGGTCATGAATCCGTGCTCGATACCGGCGAGTTCGTCGAGCACGGCGGCCAGCGGCGCGAGCGCGTTGGTCGTGCACGAGGCGTTGGAGACGACGGTGTGCGTGTCCGGGTCGTAGGCGCCGGTGTTCACGCCGTACGCGAGCGTGACGTCGGCACCGTCCGACGGCGCGCTGACCAGGACCTTCCTGGCGCCGGCGTCGAGGTGGGCGCGGGCAGCCTTGGCCGACGTGAAGCGGCCGGTCGACTCCAGCACGATGTCCACACCGAGTTCGGCCCACGGCAGCTGCGCCGGTTCGCGCTCGGCGAGCACCTTGATACGACGGCCGTCGACGACGAGGACGTCCCCGTCCACGGTCACCGGGCGACCGAGGCGCCCTGCCGTCGAGTCGAAGGCCAGCAGCCGTGCGAGAGCGGTGGGCTCCGTGAGGTCGTTGACGGCGACGACCTCCAGGTCGCTGTTCCGCTCCAGCAGCGCACGCAGCACATTGCGTCCGATGCGGCCGAATCCGTTGATGGCGATACGAGTCATAAGTAGTGTCCCTTCGCTACGCCACCAGGTTCGCGAGCCGTGCCCGGCCACGACAGCGGCGAGATCGCCATGGTTCAAAAGGATCCCGCCAATCCGCCTGCGGGCGGGCAGCGGCACCGGGATTGCCGCTGGTCGGGCCGGTCAGGCGGCGGCGTACACGTCGGCCCAGTGGATCGCGTGGCCCCGTTCCAGACGGTCGCCGTGTGCGGTGGCGAGGAAGTCGATGATCTCCAGGCCGCGGCCGTGCTCTTCAGGGGTGCAACTGGCCGCCCAGTGTTCCAGACGGTCGCCGTGTGCGGTGGCGAGGAAGTCGATGATCTCCAGGCCGCGGCCGTGCTCTTCAGGGGTGCTACTGGCCGCCCAGTCACCGTCCGTGGCCGCCGGGCCCTCGTCGGAGACCTCGATGTGCACCCGGTGGCTGGACGGGTCACGGCTGAGCCTCAGGTTCAGCGGCGGCTCGGCGTGCTCCACGGCGTTGGTGACGAGTTCGGAGACGGTCAGCAGCACCGAGTCGGCCGGGGCGTCGGCGACCTGCCATCGGGCGAGTACGTCCTTGGCGATCTGACGGGCCTCGCCGGCGGCTTCCGGGCGGTGGGCCAGGGGCCAGGCGAGGGGTGGAGCCGCGTGGGCGAAGTCGGGAACCCTCGGGGCCGTCGAGCGTGAGCACGTGCGCGACCGGCGCCGTCCTGTGGCCGCTACTCGCCCTTCGTGAAGGTGCGCCGGTAGTCGCTCGGCGTCGTACCGAGAATCCGCTGGAAGTGCAGCCGCAGATTCGCCCCGGTGCCGAGACCGACGTCGTCGGCGATCTGTTCGACGCCCCGCTCCGACCGCTCCAGCAGCTCCCGGGCCAGGTCGATCCGGGCACGCATCACCCACTGCATCGGCGTGTAGCCGGTGTCCTCGACGAACCGCCGCGAGAACGTACGCGCCGACACCCCCGCATGCCGGGCGAGCGCATCGAGGGTGAGCGGCTCGCCGAGCCGGTGCAGCGCCCACTCGCGGGTCACCGCGAACCGCTCACCGAGCGGCTCGGGCACACTGCGCGGCACGTACTGCGCCTGGCCGCCGCTGCGGTAGGGGGCCGCGACCAGTCGCCTGGCCGCGTGGTTCGACGCGGCCACCCCGAGGTCACCGCGCAGGATGTGCAGGCACAGGTCGATGCCCGAGGCGGCGCCGGCCGACGTCAGCACGCCGCCCTCGTCGACGAACAGCACGTTCTCGTCGACCTTGACCAGCGGGTGCTTCTCGGTGAGAGCGCGCGTGTAGTGCCAGTGCGTGGTGGCGCGCCGGCCGTCGAGCAGGCCGGTCGCGGCGAGCGCGAAGGCCCCCGTCGAGATGGCCGCCAGCCGCGCCCCCCGGGCATGCGCGGCGAGCAGCGCGTCGACAACCGCCCGCGGCGGATCCTCCCGGTCGGGGAACCGGTAGCCGGGCACGAACACGATCTCCGCCCACTCCAGCGCGTCGAGGCCATGGGCGACGTGGTACGACAGCCCGTCGCCGCCGGTGACCAGACCGGGCGCCGCACCGCACACCCGCACCTCGTACGGCATGCTCGCCCGGGTCGTGAACACCTGCGCCGGGATACCGACGTCGAGGGGCTTCGCCCCCTCCAGCACGAGGACGGCGACACGATGCAGGCGGATGGGAGGCACGTCGAACAGGGTACGAGGACGAGACCGGGGCCCGGCACGGCCCGCGCACCGGGCTCGACGGAGTCAGTGTTCCTCTTCCATCCGGATCACCTTGCGCAGCTCCGCCGCCGCATCCTCCGGGGTATCGCCCGCGCGCTGATCGAGCAGCGCGGCGGCGATGCCGTCGAGCTTGCGCTGGATGGCGTGTTCCGCGCGACGCTCGGAGTTCTTCAGCAGGGCGAGCAGCAGCAGGTTCAGGGAGGTCATGACATCACCGACGAGGAGCTGCCAGCTCAGGCCGAGGCCCAGGACGTGGACGGCGACGAAGGCAGCGACCATGGCCAGGCAGAAACACATGAACAGCAGGGAACTGGTGACGTTCGAGGCCGCCTCCGCCAGCCGCTCGAACCAGCCCCGGCCGTTGCTGGTGCGCTCGGCAGGATGCGTCATGGACATGGGAGCTTCAACGCCTGACCTTCCACGCCAGTGCGGTGCCGTTCACCGCGTCCGGCACCCGGGTACCCCGCACCGCGTACCTCACCCGCCCCCCGGCCGCCGCGCCATGAACACGGACTGCCGCCCCGGCCGGTCGGACGCACCACGAACCTCGTCCCGCGCGAATCCCGCCGCGACCAGGTGATGCGGAAACCCTCGGCGAGGCACGCCGATCCCATCGCCCACGCGGACACTCCGGCCGGGGGGGGCGATGCGACGGCGGGCTATCCGCGGCCCGGTGAACTGCGCGGGGGAGCGGTACTGTTCCTGACCACCAGACGTGCCGGGACGAGATCGGTGCCGGGACGGGAGTCGTCCCGGGTGCGGATCTGGCGCAGGACGCCCTCGACGCAGCGGCGGCCGACCTCGGCGAAGTCCTGGTGGACGGTGGTGAGGGGCGGGATGAAGAAGGCCGCGTCGGGCGTGTCGTCGAACCCGACGACACTCACGTCGGCGGGCACCGACCGGCCTTGCTCGTGGAAGGCGCGCAGCAGGCCCAGGGCCATCTGGTCGTTGGACGCGAACACCGCGGTGCACGCCGGCTCCTGGGCGAGGGCGAGCCCGGCCGCGTAACCGGACTCGGCCGACCAGTCGCCGTGCAGCGGCGCCGGAACCGGGCGTCCCGCCTCCTCCAGTTCGGCCCGCCAGGCCTGGGTGCGGCGCTGGCCCGCGTACGACGTCCCGGGACCGGTCACGTGCCATACGGTCCGGTGGCCCAGCTCCAGCAGATGCCGTACGGCCTTCCGCGCGCCGTCGGCCTGGTCGGTGTCGACCACGCTGTAGCGATCCCCGGCGTCCGAGTCCACGACCACGACGTGGACGCCGGGCGGCAGTTGGACCGTGCTGGTGTCGAGCAGATGAATCTCCATGATGACGATGACGGCGTCCACCGCCAGCTCGCCCATCCGCGTGAAGGCCCCCAGCACGTTGTCCTGCGTGGCCACGTCGATGGGGATGAGGGTGATCGCGTACCCCTCGGCCGCCGCGTGCGTGGCGATCGCCTCGACGGTCCGGCTGCTGCCCGTCGAGGAGAGGCTGAACAGGATCACGCCGATGGTGTGGAACCGGCCGTAACGCAGGGCGCGGGCCGCGCTGTTGGGCCGGTAGCCGAGCTCCCGCATCGCGGCCAGCACCTGCTCCCGGGTGGAACTGATCACCCCGGGATGGCCGTTGGAGACCCGGGAGACCGTCTGTGACGAGACCCCGGCGCGCTCGGCGACGTCCGCCATCGAGACCCGTTGCTTACGGCGGCCGCCCGGCAGCCCGGAACCACCCCGCCGCGCACCGCCCGGGGCCGGCGGGACCGGTGGCCCCGTCTCGTTCAGCTCCATCGCCTCACCCCTCAAGCCTCCTTCGCGTACCGGATGTCACGGAGCGGGAAACCTTGACGGCCGCAGGAGCGGATGCCACGATTCCGACGCTTTCGAGTTTACGTAAACATCGCCGTGAGACCAGCCTGGACGGAGATCCCGTCGCCTCCTCGCGCAGGGGATGTTCACGCAAACACGCCAGGTCGATGTTTACGTAAACACGCGACCGGGACAACGAGCCACCGCGTCGAGCCGCCGTCTCCTGAAAGGGCACGTTGATGCGCAAGACCCCCGCCGGAACCCGTAGCACCCCTCGTACCCGCGCCGCTCTGGCGGCGGTCGCGATCGCCGCGGTCGGTGCCACGACCCTCACCGGCAGCCCCGCCTCCGCCGCCGTGCCGGGCCACGGCACCAGCCAGTTCAAGGGCGTCAACTGGGCCGACCCGCGCGACAACTACGCCGACGACCCGGTGGTCCTGTCCGGTCTGTCGCTGTCCGACAGCTACGCCCGGACCTACGCCAAGGCGACCCGGGTGATCGCGGCGTTCCGGGCCAACCTCGGGGCCAACACCGTACGGCTGCCCATCAACCCGTACACGGTGAACGGCTCTTACTGGAATTCGTACCGCGGGGTCATCGACGCGGCCTCGGCGCAGGGCTTCAAGGTGATCGTCTCCTACTGGGAGGGCACCGGCGCCAACAAGGACGGCTTCATCGACGACGAGGCCACCTACTGGCCCATGTGGGACACCGTCGTGAAGGCCTACCGGCACGACCCGCACGTCTACTTCGAGCCGATGAACGAGCCGCACGGCTACACCGACGCCGAGTGGGCCGACCTGGCGGCGAAGTGGCTGGCGACCTACCCGTCCGTCCCGCACGACCGGGTCTTCGTCAGCGGCGCCGGCTACAACGACCACGTCACCACGGTCTGCGCCGACCCGCGCCTGAAGGGCACCTACCTCTCCCTGCACCACTACGGCTTCTGGAAGAGCTACGCCACCTACGACCAGTGGGCGGCCGACCTGAAGGAACGTCTCGGCGACTGCGCGGGCCGGACCGTCGCCGACGAGTTCGGCGCCCCGATGACCACGGGCCTCGACTACAACGTGCCGACGCCCGACGACAACTCCGTCAACTTCATCCAGGCCGACACGGACCTGTTCCGCAAGCTCGGCATGGGCTCGGTGTACTGGCCCGGCCTGCGCACCGACGACACCTACTCGATCCAGAAGCTGATCGGCGACGCCTCCCGCCCCTGGCTGGCCACCACGAACCAGTCCGGCGCCGACCGCCTCGCCTGGGCATGGGGCCGCGGCAGGCCGGTGAGTGGCTGACCGGCTCCGGGAGGGCCGCGGTGCGTCACGAGCACCGCGGCCCTGCGGCGCGAGCTACCGGCCGCGGCGGCCCGCTGCCGAGGCGAAGCCCAGCCAGGTATGCCGGTTGCCCGCCCAACACCAGCCCACCTTGGGCGCGTTGCGGCGCTCACGACCGTCCCGCCCGGTGCCGTTGCTGATCCAGAGCGCCGGAGTACGGGAGTCCAGGGCCCCGTTGGCCTTGCGCAGCCGCGAACCGATCGTCATGAAGCAGTGGTTGCGCTCCAGGACAGCGGGCTGTTGCAGTACCCAGTGGATACCCTCGCTGAGCAGCAGTGGGGTGCGGTCTTCCGCGGTGAGCGCGGGCAGCGCCTCGTCCGGGCTCCAATCGGCCATGTGGTCGCCCCGGTCGAGGCCGGTGAGGACGTAGAGCGGGGCGTCGGGCAGCGTGAGCGTGTCGAGCGGGGCGAAGAGGTCGACGTCGGTCATGTCGGTGACGACGAACCCGGGCCTGCCGTCGTGCCGCAGCAACGGCGCGAGTGCGGAGGCGGGGGCGTGCTCCGGGTGGACGGCGAGCAGGGCACCGTCCTCGGCGGGGGCCGCGGCGACGGCACGGACCTCGGCCGCGGACAGCCCGGCGATCTCATGCACCCCCGACTCGATGAGACGCTCGGCCTGCGTGCCGAGGGACGGGAGTGCGGGCAGGGGGAGAACGGTGGAGGTGACGGAGGCGGATTCGGGCACGATGCTCCCAGGGTCGGGGACGGGATCGGCCCTGAGGCAACGAGGCAGCCCACCGTGATGTTCCCGAAAATCCCTACAGACGGCGCAGATACGTCAGACCGGGGCGGCCGGAGAGCCGTGTCTCGCCGGTGACGGTGAAGCCGACCCGGGCGAGTACGGCTCGGGACGCGGCGTTGTCGACGGTGGCCGCGGCCCGCAGTACGGTCAGGCCGTACCGGGTGGCGGCGAGGCCGCAGATCTCCCGCACGGCCGAGGTGGCCACTCCCCGTCCCGCGGCCCGCTGCGCGATTCGGTAGCCGAGGTCGGCGCCGCCGTCCGCCACGTCCACCAGATTGACCCGCCCCAGCACTTCGCCCGCATCGTCGACCACCACGTGGAAGTAGCAGATCCCGGCCTCCTGTTCGGCCAGCAGCGCGCGGTGCCGCTCCTCGAACCGGGCGAAGTAGTCGTCGCCGCGGTCGGGGACGGAGGCCGCGAAATAGGCACGGTTCTCCTGCTCGAAGGCGAGGAGCGCCGGGGCGTGGTCCGGACGGAGCAGGTGCAGCTCGGGCATGGCGAGGACAGTAGGCACCCCGGCCGTGCGCTCGCCAGCGTATTAGCCCTTGCGCAGGTCCTTGACCCGGCGGAGTTTGCCGACCGAGCGCTCCAGGGTCTCCGGGTCGACGACGGCGACCTCCACGGTGACCCCCACGCCGTCCTTGATGCCCTGGGCGATCGTCTTCGCGGCGGCCTCGCGGTCGGCGGGACCGGCGTCGGGCCGTGCCTCCACGCGGACGGTCATGTGGTCCATACGGCCCCGCTGAGTGATCTGGATCTGGAAGTGGGGGGCCACGCCGGGCGTCCGCAGCACGATCTCCTCCACCTGGCTGGGGAAGACGTTGACCCCACGCAGGATGATCATGTCGTCGCAGCGGCCGGTGATCTTCTCGATCCGGCGCAGCCCGGGCCGCGCGGTGCCGGGCAGCAGCCGCGTCAGGTCCCGGGTGCGGTAACGGATGATGGGCAGGGCTTCCTTCGTGAGCGAGGTGAAGACCAGTTCGCCGCTCTCGCCCTCGGCCAGCACCTCGTCGGTCAGCGGGTCCACGACCTCCGGGAGGAAGTGGTCCTCCCATACGTGCAGTCCGTCCTTGGTCTCCACGCACTCCTGGGCGACACCCGGGCCGATCACCTCGGACAGTCCGTAGATGTCGACCGCGTGGATGTCCAGGCGCTCCTCGATCTCACGGCGCATCTCCTCCGTCCAGGGCTCGGCGCCGAAGATGCCGACCTCCAGCGAGGTGGAGCGGGGATCGATGCCCTGGCGCTCGAACTCGTCGAGCAGGGTCAGCATGTAGGAGGGCGTGACCATGATGATCTCGGGACGGAAGTCCTGGATGATCTGCACCTGGCGTGCGGTCATGCCGCCGGAGGCGGGGATCACGGTGCAGCCGGCGCGTTCCGCGCCGTAGTGGGCCCCCAGGCCGCCGGTGAACAGACCGTAGCCGTAGGAGATGTGCACCTTGTGCCCGGGCCGGCCGCCGGCGGCCCGGATGGAGCGGGCGACGACGTCCGCCCACATGGACAGGTCGTTGTCGGTGTAGCCGACCACGGTCGGACGGCCGGTGGTGCCGCTGGAGGCGTGCACGCGCCGTACCTCGGACATCGGGACGGCGAACATGCCGAAGGGGTAGGTGTCCCGCAGATCCGCCTTGGTCGTGAAGGGGAAGCGGGCGAGGTCCGCGAGGGTGCCGCAGTCCTCGGGCCGCACACCGGCCGCGTCGAACTTCTCGCGGTACAGCTCCACGTTGTCGTACGCGTGCCGCAGTGTCGCGCGCAGCCGGGTGAGCTGGAGCGCCGCCAGCTCCTCGCGGGACATCCGCTCGGCGTCGTCCAGGAGTGCCTCGGGAAGCGGCTCCCCCCGGCGGACGGCCCTCGGCTCGGGCGCGATCACTTCGCTGCTCATCACGGCTCCTCAATCCGCGCGCGGAGGGTGCGACTGCGCCCGCGGAACTCCGCGATCACTTCGTCTCCGCGCGCAACGCTCACGTCGTAGACACCGCTGCGGCCGAACCGAACGCGCTCCCGCGCCGTGGCCACCAGGACATCGCCTTCGTACGCGGGCGCGATGAAGTCGATGTCGGCGCCGGCGGCGACGGTCGCGGGGCCGTGGCTGTTGCAGGCACAGGCGAACGCCGTGTCGGCGAGGAGGAAGAGACAGCCGCCGTGGGCGATCCGATACCCGTTGACCTGGGAGGACGTCACGGTCATCCGGAGCACGGCGGTCCCTTCGCCGTGCTCGACGAGCTCGATGCCGAGCCTTCGTGACGCCTCGTCCGCGGCGAACATCGTCTCGACGGGGCCAGGCGTCGTATCCGGTACCCGGGTCGTCATTTCCACCACCTTGTGGACCGACCGAACATTCGGTTAGCGTGCGGTGTGGTCAAGTAATCCAGCAAGCCCTCCGCATGTCAAGAGGTGCACCGCATGCCGCGCAAGACCCCTGAGGGACCCGGCCACCTCACGTGTCACCGCCCGCTGATCGAGCGTGCGGCGGACGCCGTCACGAGCCGCGATCACCGCTCCCGCGAGTGGTTTGGACCCGTCTCCCTCGCCTTCGCCGTCCCGCGGTCGCGCCGCCCCGTCCCCACCGCAGCCGAGGAGGCCGCCTGATGCCGGACGTCTACCTGATCGACGGGGCCCGCACCCCGCAGGGCCGCTACGGCGGTGCCCTGGCCGGCGTACGCCCCGACGACCTCGCCGCCCTCGTCGTCGCCGAGGCCGTCCGGCGCGCCGGAGTGCCCGGCGAGGCCGTGGACGAGGTCGTCCTCGGAGCCGCCAACCAGGCGGGCGAGGACAACCGGGACGTGGCCCGGATGGCGGCGCTGCTCGCCGGGCTGCCGCACACCGTGCCCGGTTACACGGTCAACCGCCTGTGCGCGTCCGGCCTGACGGCGGTGGCCTCGGCGGCCCAGACGATCCGCGCCAGAGAGGCGGACCTCATGGTTGCCGGGGGAGTGGAGTCGATGACCCGGGCACCCTGGGTGATGGAGAAGCCCGGCACTCCGTGGGCCAAGCCAGGGCAGGTGCACGACACCGCCCTGGGCTGGCGGTTCACGAATCCGCGGTTCACCGCCGCGGACCGGGCCGTTCCCGGGGACGCCGGACCGGAGACGGCGAAGGTCACGCTGTCCATGGGCGAGACCGCGGAGGAGGTCGCGGCCCTGGACGGCATCACCCGCGCCGAGTCCGACGCCTTCGCCCTGCGCAGCCACCAGCGGGCCGTGGCCGCCCAGGAGGCGGGCCGCTTCGACCGCGAGATCGTCCCCGTCCCCGTGCGGGACGGCGAGGTGACCCGCGACGAGGGCCCCCGTCCCGCCACCACCCTGGAGAAGCTGGGCTCCCTGCGGACCGTCTTCCGCGAGGACGGCGTCGTCACCGCCGGCTCGTCCTCCCCGCTGTCCGACGGCGCGGCGGCCCTGGTGGTCGCCGGAGCCGAGGCGGTGGAGCGCTACGGCCTCACCCCGCGGGCCCGGATCGTCGCCTCGGCCTCCGCCGGTGTGCAGCCCAACCTGATGGGGCTGGGCCCGGTCCCCGCCACCCGGAAGGCGCTGGCCCGGGCCGGCTGGCAGACGGACGACCTGGACGCCGTGGAACTCAACGAGGCGTTCGCCGTACAGGCCCTGGCCGTCATCCGCCGCCTCAAGCTCGACGAGGACAAGGTCAACGCCGACGGCGGCGCCATCGCTCTCGGACATCCGCTCGGCTGCTCCGGCGCCCGCATCCTGCTGACCCTCCTCGGCCGCCTCGAACGGGAGAACGGCCACCGCGGCCTGGCCACGCTCTGCGTGGGTGTGGGCCAGGGCGTCGCGCTCCTGGTGGAGCGGGTGTGACCACCTCGGCCGCCTCTCTGTCGGCCGCGTACGACCTGCCGTGGGCGGAGGAACGAACCGACCGGGTCGTCGCCCGCCACCGCCCGGAGTTCCGCGCCGCCATCAGGGACCGGGTGATCGGCGAGGACCGCAGGACGGGTTCTCCTGAGATGAGGGCCGCATGACACGTTCTCTTGAGCTGAGGAGTCGCGCATGACGTCGGCACCCGACACCGTCGCGGTCATCGGCGGCGGCCGGATGGGCGCGGGGATCGCCCAGTCCTTCGCCACCGCCGGTTCCGCCGTGACCGTGGTGGAGAGTGGCGAAGAGGCCGCCGCGGCGGCGCTGGAGCGGATCGGCGGCAGCCTGCGGCGGGCGGGGGAGCGCGGCCGTCTGAGCGAGCCCGCGGAGCGGGTGGCCGGCCGGGTGACCGTCGTCCCCACGCTGGACGCCCTGCCGCCGGGGACCGAACTGGTCGTGGAAGCGGTACCGGAGGACGCGGCGCTCAAGGCCCGCCTCCTGAAGGCCGCCGAGGAAGCCGTGGGCGACACGACCGTCCTGGCCACCAACACCAGTTCGCTGTCGGTCACCGACCTCGCCGCCGTCCTCAGGCGGCCGGACCGATTCCTCGGGATGCACTTCTTCAACCCGGTGCCCGCCTCCGCGCTGGTCGAGATCGTCGTCGCCCCCGGCACCGCCGAACACACCGTCCGGGCCGCGCTGGAGTGGACCAGGGCGCTGGGCAAGCAGGACGTCGTCGTCAAGGACTCGCCCGGCTTCGCCAGCAGCCGGCTCGGCCTGGCCCTGGGGCTGGAGGCGATCCGCATGGTCGAGGAGGGTGTCGCCGCCCCGAGGCCATCGACGACGCGATGCGGCTCGGTTACAAGCACCCCATGGGGCCACTGCGCCTCACCGACCTGGTCGGACTCGACGTCCGGCTCGCCATCGCCGAACACCTCCACGCCACCCTCGGCGACCGCTTCGCCCCGCCGCGGCTGCTGCGTGACAAGGTGGCCCGCGGCGAACTCGGACAGAAGACGGGCCAGGGTTTCTACACCTGGTGACCGGCGCGGGCAGGCCGCCATGTCACCGTGCGCGCCGTCCCCGGCGGGACGCCGGCCGTCCTCCGCCGGGCGCCGATCCGGTGCGGCTCTTGCCAGATCAGGGAGGGCGCACCTTATGATGAACCAAACGAATGGTCGGTAGGGAGTGGATGGAGATGACTGAAGCGGCCGGAAGGGACGCCGAGCACGACCTGGAGTCCCATTTCGAGACGACGATCTCGCGCGACCAGCGGGTCGAACCGCGCGACTGGATGCCCGAGGGCTACCGCAGGACTCTGGTCCGGCAGATCGCCCAGCACGCGCACTCGGAGATCATCGGCATGCAGCCGGAAGGCGAGTGGATCACCCGCGCGCCCTCGCTGCGCCGCAAGGCGATCCTGTTCGCCAAGGTCCAGGACGAGGCCGGCCACGGCCTGTACCTGTACTCCGCCGCCGAGACCCTGGGCATCGACCGGGCGGAGCTCACCCAGCGCCTCCTCGAAGGCCGTCAGAAGTACTCGTCGATCTTCAACTACCCCACGCCCAGCTTCGCGGACGTCGGGGTCATCGGCTGGTTCGTCGACGGCGCCGCCATCTGCAACCAGGTCCCCCTGTGCCGCAGCTCGTACGGGCCCTACGCCCGCGCGATGGTGCGGATCTGCAAGGAGGAGTCCTTCCACCAACGGCAGGGCTACGAACTGCTGATGACCATGATGCGCGGCACCGACGCCCAGCGGGCGATGGTGCAGGACGCGGTGGACCGCTGGTGGTGGCCGTCCCTGATGATGTTCGGTCCGCCCGACGACGACTCGCCCAACTCCGCGCAGTCAATGGCCTGGAAGATCAAGCGGCACAGCAACGACGAACTGCGCCAGCGCTTCGTCGACATGACCGTGCCCCAGGCGGCCAAGCTCGGAGTGACCCTGCCCGACCCCGAGCTGCGCTGGAACGAGGAGCGCGGCCGTCACGACTTCGGCACCCCCGACTTCTCCGAACTCAAGGAAGTCATCAGCGGCAACGGCCCCTGCAACGCACAGCGGATGCAGCGCAGGCGGGACGCTCACGAGGAGGGCGCCTGGGTGCGTGCGGCCGCCGGCGCGCATGCCGCCAAGCAGGCCGCCCGGGCACGTAAGGAGGCAGTCGCATGAGCGACTCGGAGAACTGGCCCCTGTACGAGGTGTTCATCCGCGGCAAGCGCGGCCTCAACCACGTCCACGTCGGATCGCTGCACGCCGCGGACGACGAGATGGCCCTCACCCACGCCCGCGACCTGTACACCCGGCGCAACGAAGGCGTCAGCATCTGGGCCGTCCGCTCGGACCACATCGCCGCCTCCAGCCGGGACGAGAAGGACCCCTTCTTCGCCCCCAGCGCCGACAAGGTCTACCGGCACCCGACCTTCTACGACATCCCCGACGATGTCCCGCACATCTAGGAGCCGGTGATGAGCGAGGACCACATCTACCTTTCGCTGGCCGAGGGCCACGACGACGGCGACGCCCGCTGGGCCTTCGGCACCGGCTTCGAAGACCCGCTGTACGGCGTCGACACCGCCGTACCCGAGGGCGTCGACGCCGCCGCACTGGCCGCCCAATGCCTGGCGCTCGGCGACGACGCCCTGGTCCTGGCCCAGCGGCTCGCCGAGTGGGTCACCCGGGCGCCCGAGCTGGAGGAGGAGGTGGCGCTGGCCAACGTCGGGCTCGATCTGCTCGGCCAGGCACGGCTGCTGTACGCGCGCTGCGGCCAGACGGACGGCACCGGCCGTACGGAGGACGCCTACGCCTACTTCCGCGACGCCGGCGACTTCCGCAACGTACGCCTCACCGAACTGCCCAACGGCGACTTCGCCTTCTCCGTCCTGCGGCTGCTGGTGTTCGCCAGCTGGCGCCTCGCCCACTTCACCGAACTGGCCACCGCGCCCGACCCGGTGCTCGCCGCGATCGCAGCCAAGGGCGTGAAGGAGCTGACCTACCACCGGCAGTACGCCGCCGAATGGGTCGTACGCCTGGGCGACGGCACGGAAGAGTCCCACGCGCGCATGCTGACCGCCCTGGAATCGCAGGCCCCCTACTGGGAGGAACTGTTCGCCGCGCAGGACGTGCGAGACGCGGTCCTCGCCGATCTCCAGCAGGTCCTGGACGCGGCCGGACTCCCCATGCCGCACACCGCGGCCCTGCCCGGCCACGGCCGGCACGGCGGACACACCGAACACCTCGCCCCGCTCCTGGCCGAGCTGCAGAGCGTGGCCCGCGCGCACCCGGAGGCGACATGGTGACCGTCCTGGCCGACGTCCGGCGGGCCCGGCAGATCGCCGAACAGGTCCCCGACCCCGAACTTCCCATGCTCACCCTGGCCGATCTCGGTGTGCTGCGGACCGTGACGATCGAGGGCGACGGCACCGTCGTCGCCGGCCTCACCCCCACCTATTCGGGCTGCCCGGCCATGGCCGAGATGCGGGCCGGGGTCGCCGCGCGCCTGCGGGACGCCGGTTTCGACCGCGTGAAGATCCGTACGGTCCTCGACCCGCCGTGGACGAGTGACTGGATCACCCCCGCAGGGCGCCGCAAGCTCGCCGCACACGGGATCGCGCCGCCCACGACGTCGCGGCGCCCCGCCGGTCCGGTCCCGCTGAACCTGTCACCGACCCGGCGCACGGTCGCCTGCCCGCGCTGTGGATCGGCCGACACCGAGGAGACCTCGCGCTTCGCGGCCACCTCCTGCAAGGCGCTGTGGCGGTGCCTGGCCTGCCGCGAGCCGTTCGAGTACGTCAAGGAGATCTGATGGCAGAGCTGATGGCACCGACCGCCGGTGCCCCCGCGACGACAGCCCGCCGGCGCCGCCCTGCCTTCCATCCCCTGCGCGTCGCCGCCGTCCAGCGCCTGTGCGAGGACGCCGTGGCGGTCACCTTCGACATCCCCGCGGCGCTGGCGGCGGAGTTCGCCTTCGGCCCCGGCCAGTCACTCACCCTGCGCCGCGAGATCGACGGCCGCGACGAGCGGCGCTCCTACTCGATCTGCTCGCCCGTCGGCTCGCCGCCCCGCATCGGCGTCCGGGAGGTACCCGGCGGACTCTTCTCCTCCTGGCTGGTCCACGAGGTACGGCCCGGCGACACCGTGCAGGTGATGGCCCCGACCGGAGCCTTCACCCCCGACCTCACGGTGCCCGGCCACCATGTGCTGATCGCGGCCGGCTCGGGCATCACCCCCATGATGTCCATCGCCGAGTCGGTCCTGGCGGCCGACGACCGCTCCAAGGTCACGCTGTTCTACGGCAACCGGCGCACCGACACCGTGATGTTCGCCGACGAACTGGCCGACCTGAAGGACGAGTACCGCACCCGCTTCCACCTCGCCCACGTCCTGTCCCGGGAACCTCGCGAAGCCGAAATCCTCTCCGGCCGCCTGGACGGGGACCGGCTGGCCGCGCTCGTCTCGGGACTGATCGACGTTCCCTCCGCCGACCACTGGTGGCTGTGCGGCCCGCACGGCATGGTGCTCGACGCCCAACAGGTCCTGGCCGGGCTGGGCGTCCCCGGCGGGCGGATCCACCAGGAGCTCTTCTTCGCCGACGAGCCGATCGAACCCGTCCGCCACGAGGAGGCGGCGGCGACCGGCCCGGCCAGCGAGGTCACCGTCACCCTGGACGGCCGCTCCACCACCGCCCTGCTTCCGCGCGGTACCGCACTCCTCGACTCCGCCGCCCGCATCCGCCCGGACCTCCCCTTCGCCTGCAAGGGCGGCGTCTGCGGCACCTGCCGTGCCCGGATCACGGACGGCGAAGCGGACATGCGCCGCAACTACGCCCTCGAACCGGCCGAGGTGGCCGCCGGCTACGTGCTGACCTGCCAGTCCTACCCGGTCTCCGAGAAACTGACGGTCGACTACGACGGCTGACCGGCCGGGACGAGGAGTGCCGCTGGGGGCCGGTACCCGAGCGCGTGCCTCAAGTCCTCTGCCGGGTCCCCACCGGTCAGGCGGCGTCGTCCGCCGGCGCGTCGCGCAGGGCGGCGCGGCGAGGGTCACCCCCGGTTCGAGGAAGGGCCGGTGCAGGTCGGTGGAGACGGTGGGCGGGGAGGACGAGACGCCGTTCCGTGATTCCGCGCTCATGGCTTCTCCCTCGGCGTGTCCGACCGGCGCGGCCGCGCGAAGAAAGCCAGAGGCCTACCGCCGGGACCGATTCCGTCAAAGGACGTAGTTCGTGGAGAGGACCGCGCCGGCCGTCCCCCGGCCGCGGAGCGGTGCTCAGGACACGGCCGTGCCGGTGCCCTTGCGGCTTCACGCGGATGTTGCCAAGCTGGTCGCTCACGTTGTCCGCTCCAGCTCTCTGCGCGGCGTTCGCGAGATCGCCGGCCCGACCAGTCCCGGCCCGACCGTTCGTGCGCGCTGCTCTCCTCCCCGGCGCTGACGCGCGTACATCGCGCCCGAACCTCAGTGACCGGCCGGACAGCCGCCGCCTCACCTGCGGAGCACACCATGGACACGAACGAGGAGGCCGCGCGCGGCCTGAGCGACATCCAGGACTTCCTCTACCGGCAGGCCCATCTGCGAGCCGCACGTCAGCGGGTCGCGGACTTCACCGCGCAGGAGCCGGGACTGACCCAGGAACAGCGGGCGGACATCGAACGCTGGTACCTCGCGGAACAGACCTTTGTGGCCCGCATGGTGACGGAGCACATCGCCGCGAGCATCGACGTGGTGGAACAGCGGCATCGCGCCCGCTTCGGTCACTGGCTGCGCGGGACGCTGACCGCGATGATCCTGATCACCGCGGCGATGGCGCTGTGCGTCACCGTGGTACTGGTCGGCGCGTCGTAAGCTCGCGCCAGCCGGCCCAGCCGGCCCAGCCGGCTCCCACGGTGGCATGGCGATGTCACACCTTCGCCCCTCCTGTTGGTCATGTGAGTGCTCGGTCTGGTGAGCGCTCGTCGAGGCGACCGACTACGACGGCAGTTGCGCGCCGCTGAAGGGCCGGACGGTGTCGGAGGCGTGGGGCAGCCGGCGAGTGGCCCCCCGCTTTCCGGCGGGGGGCCACCACCCTTCGACGGCTACTGCTGCCGCGCGAGCCAGTCCGTGAACCTGACCTCGCCGACGCTCGCGTCCGGACCGGGCAGGAGCGTGTCCTCCCGCAGCTCGGCACCCCAGTACCGCGCCTGCGGGTCCGTGACGACCTTGCGGGGGTCGTCCGCCGCGTCCAGCGCCGTCCGGATGAACTCCTCGAGCTGGAACGCCTCGGGGCCGCCGACCTCCACCACGCCGTTGACCGGCGCGCCGGCCGCGGCGCGGGCCACGGCCGCGGCCACGTCGTCGGAGACGACGGGCTGGATCCTGGCGTCCGGCAGGCGCACGGTGTCGCCCTCGGTGACCCCGTCGGCCAGCCCCTTCGCGAACTCGAAGAACTGGGTCGCGTGGACGATGGAGTACGGGATGCCGGACGCCTTGATCAGATCCTCCTGGGCCTTCTTCGCCCGGAAGTACCCGCTCTCCTGGAGCCGGTCGGTCCCCACCACCGACAGCGCCACATGATGCCGCACACCGGCGTCGGCCTCCGCCTGGAGGAGGTTGGCCGTGGAGGTGCGGAAGAAGTCCAGGACGGCCCGGTCCTCGAACGAGGGCGAATTGGAGACGTCGACCACGACCGAGGCGCCCTGCAGGACCTCGGCCAGCCCCTCGCCGGTGAGGGTGTTGACGCCGGTGCTGGGCGCGGCGGCGACCGCCTCGTGCCCTTGCTCGGCGAGCCTGCCGACCAGCTTCGAGCCGATGAGCCCGGTGCCACCGATCACGACGACCTTCATGACGGAATTCCTCTCGGAGCTTTTCTGGTGTCTGCACCAGAAAAGACCGGACAGCTCCTCCGCTTGTGACAGCCCGTCCGGGAGAACGCGGAAAATCATCCGTTGCCGCGTGGTGTGCGGCCTGTTGGGCGAGGGGATCAGCCGTCCAGCGATGCCACGTAAGGGGCCAGCTTGGCTGGGTTCATCACCCACATGATGCGTTCGATGCCGCGTGCCGACACATCGACGGACAGCAGCGCCACCGCGTGTCCGTCGGCCGAGATCAGGACGGCCGGCCTGCCGTTGGCCTCGACCCAGCGAACGTCCGCCTGGGGCCAGAAACGCGGCGCGAAGGCGACCAGGTACCGGGAGACGTGCGGAAGCCCGAAAACCGGGATCTTGGACGCCCCGCGGATACCGCCGCCGTCGGCATAGCTGACCACGTCCTCGGTGAGGACCTCTTCGAGTACCGACAGACGGCCGTTCTGCGCCGCGGCGAGAAACACCTCCAGGAAACGCCGGTGCTCGGCGGAGTCCACTGGTTCCCGGCGCTCAGCCGCCAGACGCCTGCGGGCACGGCTCACCAGCTGGCGTGCGTTGGCCTCGCTCGTCTCCACGATGTCCGCGATCCGCCCGTAGGTGTAGTCGAACGCTTCCCGCAGCACGTATGCGGCCCGCTCCACGGGGTTCAGCTTCTCCAGGAGGAGGAGTACCGCCAGGTCGAGGGCCTCCGCGCGTTCCGCGCCCAGCTGCGGGTCCAGGCTTGTGTCGACGGGCTCGGGAAGCCAGGGACCTACGTACGACTCCCGGCGCACCCGGGCGGACTGGGTGAAGTTGATCGCGAGCCGCGTGGTGACCGTGGCCAGGAACGCGGCCGGCTCGCGGATGCCGGCACGCTCGGTGTTCTGCCACCGCACCCAGGCCTCCTGGACGATGTCCTCCGCTTCCACGGCGCTGCCGACCACCCGATAGGCGATACCGAAGAGCTGGGGACGCGCCCCGAGGAAATCCTTTGTCGCCTGGTCGAGGGAGCCCGAGTCCCCCTTCTCACCGCCGCGCATCGACGTCCTCCAGAGTTGGATCATCATGTTACAAGCTGGCACCGCGCAGAACGGCACGGAGTGGTACGAACCGGTCCCACCGTGTCACACATCCACCGTGTCCTCGGTCATCAGTGGCGAAGACCGATACCGGGGGACGACGAATCCATGGAGGTGCCCCACCATGTCGGACGAGAACGCAGCGCGCGGGCCCGGCGGGCAGCCCCGGCCGGAGGGGTGGAAGACGGCGGTGACGGTGTTGCAGGACGCCGCGCCGATCACCGTCCCCGAGGGGGCCTCGGCGATGACCATCCAGGTCGAGTGGGAGCCCGGAGACCCGGGAACCCCGCCGCACCGCCACTCGGGACCCGCGTTCGGGTACGTCGTCGACGGCGCCGTCCGCTTCGAGCTGGAGGGCGAGCCCGAGCGGGTGGTCGAGGCCGGCGGGACGTTCTGGGAGCCGGGCGGTGATGTGATCCACTACCAGGACGGCAACGCCCTCACGGACGCGCGGACCCGGTTCGTCGTGACCATGATGTGCGCACCGGGCAAGCCCATGCTGGAGCTGGTCGACGAGAGCGAACTGGCCGAGCGGGCCCACCTGCGCGCCCCACGTCCCACCACGGACTGACGGGACGGCAGACCGGCTGTGCCTTCCCCTCCGCGGGGAGGGGAAGGCACAGCCGGTCCCGGTGGCGGGCGTCGGTCACCCGAACTGCCCGGGCTGGTAGTCCCCGGCGGGCTGCTGGTTGATGACGTTGATGCGGTTGTAGGCGTTGATGACGGCGATCAGGGAGATCAGGGCGACGAGCTGTTCCTCGTCGAAGTGCTTGGTGGCGTTGGCCCACACCTCGTCGGAGACGCCCCCGGCGGCGTCGGCGATCCGGGTGCCCTGTTCCGTCAGCTCCAGCGCCGCGCGCTCCGCCTCGGTGAACACCTTCGCCTCCCGCCAGGCCGCGACCAGGTTGAGGCGCAGTGCGGTCTCCCCGGCCAGGGCGGCGTCCTTGGTGTGCATGTCGGTGCAGAAACCGCAGCCGTTGATCTGGCTGGCACGGATCTTCACCAGCTCCTGGACGGCGGACGGCAGCGTCGAGTCCGAGACGGCCTTGCCGGCCGAGTTGATGTGCCTCAGCACCTTCCCCGCGAGCGGGTGGCCGAAGTAGTCGAGACGCGATTCCACGATGATCTCCTTGCCGTGTAGCGGATACACACCCATGACCGACGCGGGCGGCGAGATGTGACAGGAAGTCGTGTGACGTGGGTCTCACCCGATGGCCTCGGGGTCGACGGGTTGGTCAAGGCCAGGGCGGCTGCCGGTAAAGGCGTGGGCATGTGTCGGTCTTGGCGGCCTGATGCCTGACGTGTGATGGCCAGGTGGCCATGTGGTGTTCATGTGGTGGCAGTTGGGCTGGGTCAGGGTGCGGTCGTTGTCAGCTCAGCTGCACGTCGGGAGGGCGTCATGACCACACAGGCAGATTCGACAGAGGGCAGATCGGCGGGAGGTTCGGAGGGGTTCAGCCGTCGTCACGCGCTGGGCCTGCTGGGGACCGCGGGGGCGGGCGCGGCCGCCACCGGGCTGCTCGGCGCGGGTGCGGCACAGGCCGCACCGTACGCCGCTCCGGCCTTCCACCTCACCGCGGACTCCTCCGGCGCGCCCCCCGTCCAGGGCCTGCACCTGACCTTCGGGGCCGACCCGCGCACCCAGATGACGGTGTCCTGGATCACGGACCGGCCGGTGACCAAGCCCGTCGTGCGCTACGGCACCCTGGAGCACGGCTTCGGCTCCAGCAAGAAGGCCGAAACCGTCACCTACGTCGACGGCACCTCGAACCGCACCGTCTACGTGCACCACGCCCCGCTGAAGGGGCTCACCCCGGACACGGACTACCTCTACCTCGCCACGCACGAGGGGGCGACCCCCGACAGCGGTACGTTCCGCACGGCTCCGCAGGGACGCCGGCCGGTCACCTTCACCAGCTTCGGCGACCAGTCCGCCCCGCAGGTGACCTGGGCGGCCGACGGCACCGTCGCCCTGGACGCCAACTCCACGCCCGCGACGAAGGACATCGTCACCGGCATCGAGCAGGTCGCCCCGTTGTTCCACCTCCTCAACGGCGACCTCTGCTACGCCAACCTGGACGTCGACCGGGTACGGACGTGGAACAACTTCTTCACCAACAACACCCGTTCGGCGCGCTTCCGCCCCTGGATGCCGGCGGCCGGCAACCACGAGATCGAGAAGGCCAACGGCCCGCTCGGTCTCGGCGCCTACCAGACCTACTTCTCCCTTCCCTCCACCGAGACGGACGCCGAACTCGCGGGCCTGTGGTACGCGTTCACGGCCGGCTCGGTGCGGGTGATCGTGCTGCAGAACGACGACAACTGCCTGCAGGACGGCGGTGACGTCTACATCAGCGGCTACTCCGGCGGCCGCCAGCTCGCCTTCCTGGAGAAGGAACTGAAGGCGGCTCGGTCCTCGCGGGACATCGACTGGGTGGTCGTGGCCATGCACCAGGTCATGATCAGCTCCTCGGACGCGAACGGAGCGGACCTGGGTCTGCGCGAGAAGTACGGCCCGCTGTTCGACCGGTACGGCGTCGACCTGGTGCTCTGCGGCCACGAGCACAACTACGAGCGTTCGCTGTCCGTGCGCGGTGTCGTCACCGGCAGTGAGACCCTCACCCCCAACCCCGTCTCCCAGGCCATCGACGACATCGACGCCGGCCTCGGCACCGTGCACATGATCCTCGGCGGCGGAGGCGTCTCGGGCACCACCAACCAGAGCTTCTTCAAGGACGGCACGGCCAAGGTGATCACCGCCGTGTCGGCGACGCCGGGCGCCAACGGCAAGCGCACCTCCACCTATGTGAAGGAGCAGGCGGTGTGGACGGGCGTCCGGGACGTCGAACACCCCTATGGCTTCGCCGCCTTCACCGTCGACCCCGGCCGGCATCCCGGTGACACCACCCGGATGCACGTCACGTACTACAACGTGAACAAGCCGCACGGCGAACTGACCGTCTTCGAGAACTTCACCCTGCACCGCAAGCGCTCCGACGGCCACGGACACTGATCCCGAGTCCGGCGGGCCGGCAGGGAGACGCGGGCCGGGCGGCATCCGCCCCGGCCCGCTCACCACTTCCCCGCGACTGCTTCCACAGTGGCCGAAAACCGACGAACTCCCGCCAGATCGGCAGGGATTGTACCGAAGCGCGCACTGGAAATACTTGGCTAAGCAACTATATGCTCCCCCGTGGGGCGATCGGCGGACAGAGCCGCACGCCGCTTTGGGAACTGCCGCGCCGTAGCGCATGATCGGTGTCCCGGTTCAACAACCTGACAAGCTGGTGGAAGGAAGTGCCGTGGCACCGGTGCTGGTCGGACTCGAAGGTCTGCTGGCGGGGGAGCGCATCCCGGTCCTGGACACCCGCGTCACCTTCGGACGCAACTCGGAGAACACCGTCGTCATCTCCAGCCTCAGCGTCTCCCGCTTCCATGCGGAGATCGTCTTCGACGAGGACAAGGGTTACGTACTGCGTGACCTGGAGAGCAGTAACGGCACTCTGGTCAACGGGGAGGAAGTGGAGTCCCGGCTGCTGCAGCCCGGTGACGAGATCTCCCTGGGCGACCAGGAGTTCCGCTTCGAGGTGGCGGACGCCATGGAGACGCTGATGGCGCTCTCCCTGCCGCGATCCGTGACGCACGGCGCCGAGGAGAGCGAACGCGGGCCCGTCCTGCGGGTCACCGTGGCCGGCGGCGGCCCGGTCGGCCTGTCGTTCGCCCTGCTCCTCGAGCACTTCCTCGGCCCCCAGGCGCAGATCACCGTCTACGACGGCAGGTGGCGCAAGCAGGGCCGTACCGTCGTCTGGAAGGGCCCGGACGAGGGCAACGTACGGCGTCTGCAGGTGGTGACCGTGCAGAGCCGCCAGTACCTCGCCTGGCCGGAGGAGGTCCGGGAACGCCTCTTCGACCCGGAGCACTTCACCGAGATGTGGCCCTCCGGCCCGGACTCGGTCGGCGACAACCACCCGCGCAACATGCGCATCGCCTATATCGAGGACCGGCTGCTGGAGCTGGCGAACGAGAAGCGGGACCGGATCCGGCTCATACCCGCCCGGTTCGACGCGGAGGAACAGCAGGAGGCGCTCGCCACCCAGCACGTGCTCGCGATCTGCGACGGCGGCCGCTCGCGTACCCGGGACCGCTTCGCCGCCCGCTTCGGCAAGGCCGACGAGTCGATCTACTCACTCGACGGGCGCCACCTGCAGGACGTCGTCCTCGGCCTGCGGGTGAAGTCCGGCCTGACCGACCCCATGGCGGTGCTGCTGACCGTCGCCCAGAACCGCTTCCTGCTCAACTCGCTGCGCGGCGAGGGCTTCCTCAACATGCGGCTGACCGACGCCGAGGCCGCGGAGGTCATCGGCCTCGACCCGGTCCGCCGCGTCTTCGAGGAGTGCATCGCCTCCCGGCCGTGCCTGATGGACCGCGACGAGTACGGCGACTTCCAGTGCGCGACCCACGGCACGCTGTTCCTGCCCGCCCTGGTCAAGGGCTCACCGCTGTGGCGCCGGGTGCGTGAGGGGCTGCTGCTGTTCGGGGTCGAGTCCGACGACCTGATGGCGGTCACCAGCTTCCGCCTCGACATGGTGCAACGCCCGCGTTTCTCGGCCGAGCTGCTGCCGCCCACTGCCAACTCCCCGGGCACCTACGGCTTCCTCCTCGGTGACGCCGCCAACGCCATCCACTTCTGGCCGGGCCGTGGCCTGAACAGCGGCCTGGCCTCCGCGATCTCGCTGGCCCGGTCCCTCAACGGGGCGTGGAACGGGCGGCCGTTCCGGGACGCGGACTTCCTGCGGCACGAGGCGGCCATGTCGATGCTCCAGTACCGGCACAAGAGCCGGGCCTGGAAGGCGATGGTCACCACCGACGACCAGGGTGTCACCTGGGCCATCAAGGACATCATCGGCCACGGCATCGACGGGATCCCCGACGAGCCCGACCGTGCGGCCGACACCAAGACCCTGCTGGAGCGTATGCAGGCCATCCGTGCGCGTCTGTCCCTCCGGCTGGAGGGAATGCCGGACGACGAGGCGATCCTGGAGCGCCTGAGCACACTGCAGCCCGCCACGTTGCGCATGCTCGTCCTCAGCGGCGCCTGGGACACGCTGACGATGGGCGGCGAAGAGGTCGACATCGACATCTTCTACGGCGAGGACTCGTCCGCGGCCGCCGCGGCGGTGGGCGCACTGGAGCCTGCCGCCAAGCCGTAGGACGGAATCCGGTCGGCGCGCGCCGCCGAACGGACGGCCCGTTCGCCCGACACCCCGCCGCCGCTGACCGCGGGCGGGGTGGGTGACGGCTGTCAGGTATGGGGGCGGTGGCCCTCCTCCTGGTGGGGGTAGCTCTGGTGGGCCTGCGGGAGCGTGGGCTTGGGGAGGGTGGCGACGTCCTCCTTCGCCTTCTCCAGCTGCTCGGCCGTGTTGTGGGGGAGGCGGGGCGGGCGCGGACGGGCCGCGCGGAACCGGAAGGCGGAGGTGAGGTCGCCGAAGGTCTCGCGGCGCCAGTCGCTGACGTTCGGCTCCTCGACACCGGTGAACCGCTCGAGGAACTGCAGGGCGGAAGTGTGGTCGAAGGCCTCGGTGGCGACCCAGCCGCCCACCGTCCAGGGGGAGACGACGATGGCGGGGACCCGGAAGCCGCCGCCGATCGGCAGGCCCTGGATGAACTCGTCCTTGGTGCCCGCGGGCGGCGTCGGTGGGACCACGTGGTCGAACAGTCCGTCGTTCTCGTCGTAGTTCAGGATGAACGCGGTCTTGCGCCACACCTTGGGGTTCGAGGCGATCGCCTCGATCTTGGACGCCACGTAGTCGGCGCCGGCGGCCGGGAGGTAGTCCGGGTGCTCCGACTGGTGGCTGGTGGGGCAGATCCACGACACCGTCGGAAGCCGGTCGTTGCGGGCGTCGTCCTCGAAGGTGCCGTGCGGCTGCGGGCGCACGCCCCGCTCGTACAGGTCGGAGCCGGGCCGCGCGTTCTTGAACGTCGCGAACTGCTCCAGCATGTTCGTGCCGTAGTCGTCCTCCTCCTGGTACACCTTCCAGCTGACACCGGCCGCCTGGAGGCGCTCGGCGTAGGTGGTCCAGCGGTACGGAGTGGGCGCGACGTTGCTGATGATCGGGCCGCCCTGGGTGCCGCCCGGGTCGATGCTCCCGGTCATCCACATCAGCCGGTTGGGCCAGGTGGGCCCGAAGACGGAGCAGAAGTAGTTGTCGCAGATGGTGAAGGTCTCCGCGAGGGCGAACTGGAAGGGGATGTCCTCGCGGGTGTAGTAGCCCATCACGTACGGGCCGTTGACGCCGTCGGCCTTGCGGTGGGCCGGCAGCCACTGGTCCATCCTGCCCTTGTTCCAGGCCTGGTGCTGCACGGACCAGGCGTGGCTGGTGGACGGGATGGCCTGGGCACTCGACGTGTGGGTGTCGAGGTGGAAGGGCAGCAGGTAGCCCTTGGGGTTGACGGCGTCGGGCTGGTAGAAGACGGACCGCCCGTTGGCCAGTCTCAGCGCGTGCGGGTCGGCGAACCCGCGGACACCGGAGAGAGTGCCGAAGTAGTGGTCGAAGGAGCGGTTCTCCTGCATCAGCATGACGACGTGTTCGATGTCGTGCAGGGAGCTGTTCTTCGGCGGCCCGGCGGCGACGGCCTGCTGCACGCTGGGCGGCAGCAGGGAGAGGGCGGCGGCGCCGCCGAGCGCGCCGGCGGCGGAGCCCAGGAGTCTGCGACGGGTCAACTCGGCCATGGATGCTCCTTTCTCAAGTTCTCGCGGAGGCGAGAACCTTTGCGGGAGTGACGGCAGGCCCGGCCGTGAGGACGGGCCGCCGTTCACTGTGGGCCCCGGGAGGTGGGGTGCATCAGGGGCGGCTGATGAACTCCGGGCCAACGCACCGAAGCAGTTGGCCAAGCATTTACCGGCAACACCCGCTCGTCGCACAGGTGTTGCCGAGTGGTGAAGCATGTTGGTTGCTACACGAGTGGGGTCACTGGCCCGGCGCGAGGATGTAGCTGTTGAGGGAGCCCACGGTCGTGAGCGGGGTCGGTGAACCGGTGTCGTAACGGTCCACGGCGAGATAGTTGGGCTTCTTGCGGGCGGCGGGGGTGCAGAAGCTCTGGGCGCGGTTGAGGAGTTTGCCGTTGTCGGTGGCGGCGGTGGAGCTGATCGGGTAGTCCCGGAAGTGGTTCATGACGAAGAGCGGGTGGAACGCCGACGAGTCGGTGGTGAGGGGTCTGTCGGTGCCCCAGCGGCTGTAGCAGGACCAGTCGGAGTCGCCTATGCCGCCGCCCATGGACCAGTAGTTCTCCACGGTCCATTCGCGCTGGTACATCACGCCGAAGGTGTCACGGGTGGCCCAGCCGTTGGCGGTGTCGCTCGCCCGGGTCCGGTCGCTGAAGATCAGCAGCTGTTTGCCGCGGGCGGCGAGATCGGCCATCGTGGGCCAGCCCTTGGCGGCCACGCCCTCCAGGTCCGGCCGGTACAGCACGTCGGAGAGGCCGTTGACCGAGGCCAGTGACGACTTCAGCACGTCGGAGGAGGCGTAGTCCTCCAGGAAGACCGTGGCGAACTGGCCGGGGTCGGCCTTGAGGAAGTCGACCATGCGCTGGAGGTCGGTGGCGAGCGGGACGGGGCTGCTGACGCCGTCGCAGCTGTTGTGGCAGAGCACGGCCTGGCCGGAGACCGTGTAGTCGTCGAGCATGAAGCCGCGAACGCCGTCGGACAGCTGCCGGCTGATGCCGTGGTTCTGGTTGGGGAACAGGTTCACGGGGAACGGGGCGAAGTTGCCGTCGGAGCCGTTGGCGAAGGCGTTGTGTGCGGTCAGGAAGGTGACCTGGTCCAGGGTGCGGGTGTCGGCGGAGGGCATCGCCGTGGTGGCGTAGGAGACCGGGGTGAGGTACCAGCGGGCGAGGTCGCCCGCGGAGCCGAGCTGTACGGCGCCGGAGTCCGAGGCGGAGCCGGTGAGGTACTGCGAGGTGCCGGGGACGGCGACGGTGTAGGTGCTGTCGGCTCCGGCCGTGATGCTCCAGGTGGTGCCGTCCGCGCCGCAGGTGGCGGTCACCGCGGCGGTGCCGCCGCGTCCGAGGCAGGTGCCGGACTCGTCGGCGTTCTGGAGCTGGTAGCCGCCGCTGACCGCGACGGCCGTCCACTGCTGATGGTCTTCGTTGCCCTTGGGGTTGTGGGCCGCGACGGTGCCACCGCTGTCGGCCGCGTTGCGGCCGGTGACGAAGTTCTGCAGGTAGACCGAGGCGGCGGGGACGGCCGCCGAGGCAATGTCCGGCAGCAGGGCGGGCGCCGACAGGGCGAGGACGGCGGAACAGCACAGTACGCGCAGGGGGCGCAGTCGCACGGGATTTCCCTTCACTCTGACACGAGATGCCAACGCTGTCAGAGGCATGGGATATCTGGTGGGACGTGTGCTGCGCCAGTGGTCTTGATTGAATTCCTCTTTCCAGCACGGGATATGACGATATGTCAGCCACGCGGTGGCCGGCCGGTACCGGTGGCGACGTGTCGTAGCGGGGCGGCGCGATCAGGGCAGGCCGAAGTGCCGGTGAGCCGGGCCGGGCACATCCGCTCTGTCCCCGCGCTCACCGAGCAAGATCAGTCGCGGATCGGTCCATTAGGGTCGGAGACATGACGACATCCCTTGCCGGCAGTGCCTTCGACTCGCTCCGACTCGATGCCGTACCCGACCAGGAGGCGTTGCGCCGGGTCTACGAACTTCCCGGCGAAGCGGCCGTGCGCAAGCAGATGACCGAGCTCACCGAGCAGACCCGGCGGTTGATCGGCTGCTCATCGCTGGTGCTGGTCGCCAGCGCGGACGCCGAGGGCAACTGTGACGTCTCCCCGCGTGGCGGCCCCGCCGGGTTCGTCACGGTCCTGGACGCACGGACGGTGGCGATACCGGACGCGACCGGCAACAAGCGTCTGGACACCCTGCAGAACGTCATCGCCACCGGACGGGCCGGGCTGCTGTTCGTCATCCCAGGGCGCACCACGACGCTCAGGGTGAACGGCCGGGCCTGCGTCTCCACCCGCCCAGAACTGCTGTCGCAGCTGACCGCCGTGGGCAAGCCGCCGGCCAGCGCGCTCGTGCTGGGGATCGAGGAGGTCTACCCGCACTGTCCCAAGTCGCTGCTGCGCAGCGGGGCCTGGAAGCCGGAGCAGTGGCTCCCGGCGGACGCCCAGCCGGCCTCGGCCGAGGTGACGCTGGCCCAACTGCGGATGCCGGAGCTGACGATCGCCGACATCGAGCAGGCGGAGGCGGACTCGCTGAAATACCGCTACGAGTAACGGGCCGGCCCGCGATGGCCGAACCACCAGCGGCCGAACCCTCGGATCGGCCCGCCCCGAGACCGATCGGGGGACAGCCCGTAAGGCGCCGGGCGGCGCGCGCCGACCCCCGTTGCCGGTCCAGCCGTCGACACGGGGGAGTCGCCGTCGGTGGCCCGGCGCACACGTCACCGCCCCCGTGTTGCGATAGCCCGTGCGGAAGGCGGCCGGGGTCTCGCCGGTCCCGGCCGTCCCGCCCCCGGGCTACCGCCCGTAAGAGCAGTGATGCAGGTCACCCTGCTGTTTCGGCCTGTCGCGGAATGGCCACCCGGCCCGTATCGCTGCAACGTTCT
The DNA here is from genome assembly GCF_040682795.1 of Streptomyces sp. NPDC051105. Taxonomy (NCBI): domain Bacteria; kingdom Bacillati; phylum Actinomycetota; class Actinomycetes; order Kitasatosporales; family Streptomycetaceae; genus Streptomyces; species Streptomyces sp. NPDC051105. The sequence goes on from NZ_JBFBBR010000022.1 coordinate 40,931, forward strand.
TGGGGGTGTGCTGGGCAAGGGCGCTCGGTACCACGGACCCCGGAGGCCGAAGACACCTCCCGGTCCCGTCCCGCTCCCCGTCCCCGGACCACCGTCCCCGAAAGGTTCGCTCACCCACCATGCCTCTGGCTCTACTGGCCCTTGCCGTCGTCACGTTCGGAATCGGCACCACCGAGTTCGCCACCATGGGCCTGCTGCCCCAGATCGCGGACGGGCTCGGTGTGTCGGTGCCGCACGCCGGCAACCTCGTATCGGCCTACGCCCTCGGCGTGGTCGTCGGCGCCCCCGTGCTGACGGGCATCGGCGCGCGGGTGTCCCACAAGCGGTTGCTGCTCCTGCTGACCGGGCTGTTCGTGGTGGGCAACACGGCGTCCGCGCTCGCCCCGGACTTCGGCCTGCTCTTCGCCGCCCGCTTCCTGGCCGGCCTGCCGCACGGCGCGCTGTTCGGCGTGGGCGCGGTCGTCGCCTCCCGGCTGGTGGCTCCGGAGCGCGCCGCACGCGCCGTCTCCAGCGTGTTCCTCGGCCTGACCGTCGCGAACATCGTCGGCGTGCCCGCCGGTACCGCCCTCGGCCAGCATCTGGGCTGGCGGTACGCCTACTGCGCGGTCGCCGTCATCGGCCTCGTCGCGCTCGCCGCGCTCGCCCTCCTCGTGCCCCACCAGCCGCGCGGCCCGCAGGCGGGTGTCCGGCGGGAACTGCGGGCGATGGGCAACCGGCAGGTCTTCATCGGCCTGGGCACCGCCGTCGTCGGGTTCGGCGGCTTCTTCGCCGTCTACAGCTACCTCGTTCCCATGCTGACGCACCTGACCGGCATCTCCGACTCCTCGACCACCGCGGTCCTCGCCCTCTACGGCGTCGGCATGACCCTCGGCACCCTGGCCGCGGGTCCCCTCACCGACCGGGCCCTGCGCCCGACGCTGTACGCCGGGATCATCCTGCTGGCGGCCGCGCTCGTGACGTTCTACTTCACCGTCCACAGCACGGTGCCGGCGCTGGTGACGGTCACCTTCATCGGTGCGATGGGCGCGCTCATCACCACGCCCGTCCAGATGCTGCTGATGATGAACGCGAAGGACGCCCCCACGATGGCGGCCGCCTCCAACCACTCCGCCTTCAACCTGGCCAACGCGGCCGGTGCCTGGCTCGGCGGCCTGGTCATCTCGGCGGGCTGGGGCTGGGCCGCCCCCAACCTGGTCGGCGCCGCCCTCGCGATGGCCGGCCTGGCGCTGGCCGTCACCGGCGGCATCCTGGACCGCGGCAACCGCCCCTCGAAGGTGATCACCTCGCAGGGCGGCGGCGAGGCGGGCCACGCCTTCGTGCCCGCGGACGCCGCCACGGCCGCGGGTGAGGCGGGCCGGGAGCGCGCTGCCGAGGACCACCGCCCCGCCACCTGAGCCACCGGTTTGTGCAACCAGGCAACCGGGGGCGGTGTGACCAGGCATCCACGGGCGGTGCCGACCGGACCGGAGGCGGAGGTTTCGGCCCCGCCCGTCACAGATCCACGCGTACGCCCCATCCCTGTTCGAGCGCCACGTCGTAGGCCACCCGGACCGCGGCGACGTCGAGAGCCGCGTGACCGGTGGACTTGAAGACGGTGAGGGTGTCGGTGTCACCGCCCCGGCCCGGGTGGTCGCCGGCCAGGACGCACCCGAGGAGGGTCACCGTCCGGCCGGGGGAGAGGTTCTGGAGTTCATGGGCGCCGGCCGGTGGCGGTGCGAGGGCCGCACCGGTCCACTCGGCGAACAGGACCGCGTCCCGTACGGTGCCGGGATCCAGTTCCGGCCCCTGCGAGCCGCCGACCGACGAGACATGGACGCCAGGAGCGAGCCACTCGCGGCGGATGACGGGAGCGGTGGCGCCGGTGCAGCAGAACACCACCTCGGCTCCGCGTACGGCGTCCTCGATACCGGCGGCGACCCGGGCGCCGGGATGCAGCGCCGCCGCCGCACCGGCCCGCTGTGGATCACGGCCGGCCACCGTCACCTCGGCCTTCGGCCGCACCGTCGCAAGCAGCGCCAGCTGGGCGCGCGCCTGGGCACCCGTCCCCACCACCGCCACCCGGCCGAGACCGGGGCGCGCGGCCAGGGCCAGCGCACTCTGTGTGGCGGACGCCGCCGTGCGGACCTCGGTCAGCGACTCTCCGTCCACGAGCGCCAGCACTCGTCCGTCGTGCTCGTCGAACAGCGCCACCAGCCCCCGGTGGAAACCTCGCCCGGGGTGGCCGGGATCCGCGGTCACGGTGACCAGCTTCGCGGCCAGCCCGAGCCCCGGGACGTAACCGGGCATCGCGCCGAGCAGGCCGGTCGGTGTCAGAGCGGCGATCCGGGGTGGGGCGGAGACCTCGTCGCGGGCGACGGCGACGAGTGCCCGGGCCACCGCGTCGAGCACGGCGTCGGCGCGCAGTGCGGCGGCCGTCTGCCGACGGTCCAGTACCAGCACGCCGCTCACCGGCCGGTCTCCGCCGTGTCGGCGGTCAGGGCCGTCACCAGCCGGTCCGCGGCCGCGCGCAATTCCCGCTCCACGGAAGCCAGTGTCGGCTCGTCGAACTCGGGGTCCGGTCCCACGACCGTCAGCGCGCACACCGGAGCACCCGGAGCGGGCACCACCGCCCGGCTCACGGACGCGACCAGCTTGTCGTTGCGGCCGCGCTCCACGGCGACACCGGTCCGCTCCACCTCGGCCAACTCCCGTGCCACCTCGTCGGCGTCCTCCGGCAACCCGTCCAACCACCGTTTCCTCGCCTCCGGTTCGAGTGCGGCGACCAGGGCCAGCGGCCCGGCGAACGGCCGTACCGGCAGCAACTCGCCCCGCAAGTGGCTGATCATGGTGAGCCGTTCGGGCCTGACCACGTCGATCACCCGGGCGCCGCCCTCCTCCAGCACCTGGAGATTGACCATCATCGAGGTCGCGGCGGAGAGTCGTGCCAGCACCGGACGGGCCAGCGTGGTCAGCGAGTTGCCAGCGGCCGAGGCGGACATCCGCAGCACCGCGGCGCCGGGCAGATAGCGGTCCCCGGCCCGCAGCACCCAGCCCCGCCGCACCAGGTCCAGCAGGATCCGGTAGGCGGTGGCGCGGTGCAGGCCCACCTCGGCGGCCAGATCGGTCAGCCGCACCGGGTGGGGTGCACGCGAGACGGCCTCGACCAGGTCGAGCGCCTTGTCCACGGCCGACCGGGGCGACGCCGCGGCAGGGGGTGTCACGGGCATGGCAGCGGCTCTTCCCTCTCGTCCACGGGACGGCCACGGACCGGGGTGTCCGGTCCGGCGTCCAGTCCGATGGCTGGTCCTGTGCCTGTCTGGCGTCCTGTCCGGTTCGGGTCCTTGCGGCGATCCGCCGGCCACGGAGTACAGTACCTGCGTTTTCACCACACGATACATCTGTTACGTACAGCGCAACAACAGCCGTTTCCCGGACCGAAGGTGACCATGACCGACCTGCCCCCGGGCGCCCCGACCCCCTGGGCCGCTCCGCCCGCCGGAACCCTCACGGTCTACCGCGGGGCCACCCTCTTCGACGGCACCGGCGACCGGCCCCGACCGAACACCACGATCGTCACGGACGGCGCCCGGATCCACGCCGTCACCGGTGACGGCGACCCGGTGCCCCCGCTCGCCGCCGACGCACCCCGCGTCGACCTCGACGGGCGGTTCGTCGTCCCCGGCCTGATCGACACCCACCAGCACCTGGCCACCCCGCCCGACCGGCCCGTCGCCGAGGCGGTGCTCCGGCGCCTGGTGCACAGCGGGGTCACCGCCGTCCGTGACATGGCCGACGACCTGCGGCAGATCGGCGACCTGGCCCGCGCCGCCCTGGTCGGCGAGATCCCTGGTCCCGACATCCGCTACGCGGCGCTCATGGCCGGGCCGTCCTTCTTCGACGACCCGCGCACCCACGAGGTCTCCCGGGGCGCCGTGCCCGGTGCCGTGCCCTGGATGCAGGCCGTCACCCCGGACACCGACCTGAGGATCGCCGTCGCCCTGGCCCGTGGCACCCACGCCGCCGCGATCAAGGTCTACGCCGACCTGGACGCCGCGACCGTCGCCGCCGTCACCGCCGAGGCGCACCGTCAGGGCATCGCCGTCTGGGCGCACGCCACCGTCTTCCCGGCGGCACCCGGCGAGGTCGTCGCCGCGGGCGTGGACAGCGTCTCCCATGTCACCCTGCTCGCCTTCGAGGACCCCACCGAGCCGTTGAGCAACTACCAGACCAAACCCCGCGTCGACCACGACCGTTTCACGAAGGGCGACGACCCGAAACTGGCCGCCCTCTTCGCCGAGATGCGCCGCCGCGGCACCGTCCTCGACGCCACCGCGTCCATGTGGACCAGCGACGAACTCCGGGGAGACACCGCGGAGTCCGTCGAACGGGCCCGCCGCAACGCCGAGTTGGCCGCCGCCGTCACCGCCCAGGCACACCGCGCCGGAGTCGACGTCTGTACCGGCACCGATCACGAGACGGACCCCGACGACCCCTTCCCCGCCCTCTACGGTGAACTCGCCTTCCTCGTCGACCGTTGCGGCATCCCCGCCGCCGACGTCCTGCGCTCGGCGACCCTGGTCGGCGCCCGGGCCGCCGGTACCGAAGCGGACATGGGCAGCGTCGAACCCGGGAAGCTCGCGAACTTCGCCGTCCTGGACGAGGACCCCCTCCAGGACATCGGCAATCTGCGCACCATCACCCTCACCGTGAAACGCGGCCGCCGTTTCGACCGCACCGAGTTCGAGAAGGACACCCAGTGACCGCCGTCGCCGCCCACCCGATGATCGTCAACGCGCTGGGGCAGCTCGACAACCCCAACGCCCCGGCGGCCCGGATCGCCGCCACCCAGCTCAACCCCTCCAGCGGTCAACTCGCCGTCGACGCACGGGCGATCACCGACGCCCGCGCCTCCGGCCTGACCGCCGTCAACATCACCCTCGGCTACACCATGGGCGACCTGCCGCCGTACGAGCACACGCTCGACGAGATAGCGGTCTGGGACGGGATCATCGACGCCCACCCGGCCGACCTGATCAAGGTCCGGACGACCGACGACATCCGGCACGCCCACCGCGACCGCCGGATCGGCGTCATCTACGGTTTCCAGAACGCCGTGGCCGTCGGCGAGGACCCCGCCCTCGTCGACACCCGCGTCGCCGGCTTCGCCGAGGCCGGCGTACGGGTCGTCCAGCTCACCTACAACCAGGCCAACCACCTCGGCGACGGCTCCATGGCCACCGCCAACCGCGGCCTGACCTCCTTCGGCCACCGGGTCGTCGAGGCACTCAACGACCACCACCTGATGGTCGACCTCTCCCACAGCGGGGAGAACACCTGCCTGGACGCGGCCCGGCACTCACGGCAGCCCGTCTCCGTCAACCACACCGGCTGCCGCGCCCTGGCCGACCTGCCGCGCAACAAGACGGACGAGGAACTCCGTCTGGTAGCGGACCGAGACGGGTTCGTCGGCATCTACTTCATGCCCTTCCTCAACCCGACCGGGCACGCCACCGCCGCCGACGTCGTCGACCACATCGTGCACGCGGTCGACGTCTGCGGTGAGGACCACGTCGGCATCGGCACCGACGGCACCGTCACCGCCGTGGACGACCTCGACGCCTATCGCGCGGCCCTCGCCGAACACGTAGCCGCCCGCCGCGCGGCAGGCGTCAGCGCGGCCGGCGAACGGGCCGACACCTACCCCTTCGTCGTGGACCTGCGCGGCGTGGACCAGTTCCGCGACCTGATCCACCTCCTGGAGAAACGCGGCTACCGCTCCGAACGCATCGAGAAAATCCTCGGCCGCAACTTCCTCGACTACGCCGACCGCGTCTGGACGTCCTGAGCTCGTTCTCAGGACCCAACGTGGAGTTCGCGGCTACCACGTTGCGGAGTCGAGAACGACGGAGACCGCCTACGGGTGGATGGCATCTCTCCCGGAGTGGCCATCGCGGTCGGGGGACACACCCGACGAAGCCGTGTTCGTTGCCGCCTGCTCCGGTACGGAGTTTCCGCCCGAGGTGAAGAGACTGCTCGACTGCTCGACTGCCCGACGGCTCACGGCTTCGGTGAGTGGTGTCCCGGTGCGGTGGGAACGGTGGTGGTGTCGTCGCCTCCGGTACCCGTCCCCGGCGTCATGTCGCGCCGCCGGGGACCGCCGGGCTCGCGCAGGGTGCCGAACAGCAGTCGGCTCAGCACCGGCATCAGGACCAGCGGCGCCAGCGCGGTCTGCAGGGAGGTGGCGTCGGCGAGGCTGCCGAGGGCGGGTCCGGCCAGGCCGCCGATGCTCACGGTCAGGCCGAGGGTGACCCCGCTGGCCGTGCCGATCCGCGAGGGCAGATAGTCCTGCCCGAGCGTCACCTGGAGCGAGAACGGCACATACAGGCCGACCGACGTCAGCGCCACGAACAGGTAGAGGGCCGGCCCCGGCACCCAGACCACACCCGCGACGGCCATCACGGCCAGTACGTAGGACCAGCGGGAGACGGTCACCCGGTCCCAGCGGCCCGCCAGGGACCCGCCCAGCACGGAACCGGCCGCGCCCCCGAGGTAGAGCACCGTCAGGGCCACGGTGCCGGCGGCGGTGCCGCCGCCGGTGCGCTGTTCGGCGTAGAGCGAGACGAAGGTGCTCAGACCCACGAACGCGATCGACCGGAACACCACGGCCAGGGACAGCCGTACGAAGGACGCGACGTCGTCGCTCCCGGCCGGCACCGCCGCGGCGGTGCCGGGGGTGCTGTCGGCGCGGAGCGTGCGCAGCACCGGCAGGCACAGCGCGGTACCGGCCAGCGCCGGTATCACCAGCAGCGGTGTCCAGCGCAGCCCGCCCGCGCCGACGACGGCACCCACCATCAGCGGGGCCAGTCCGAAGCCGATGTTGCCGCCGGTCGCGAACACCCCCATCGCGCTGTGGCTGCCCCGGCTGGCGATACGGGCGACCCGGGCGGACTCGGGGTGGTAGGCGGCCACCCCCATCCCGGACAGGGCCATGAACACCAGGGTGAGCGGGTAGGAGTCGCCCACTCCGCTCAGCGCCACACCGGCACCGCCCAGCAGGGTGCTGACCGGCAGCAGCCAGGGCATCGGCCAGCGATCGGTCAGTACGCCGAACAGCGGCTGCGCCACCGAGGAGAGCACGGACGCCGCCAGTACGACACCGGAGGCGACCGCGTAGGAGTAGCCGCGCTCGACGACGAAGAACGGCAGCAGTGCCGCCACGGCACCTTGGTAGATGTCGACACAGGCATGGCCGGCGGACAGCAGAGTGATCGATGTATTCCTTCGCACCCCGCCATGCTCCGAGCCGGGCGGCCTGTCGCACTTCCGGTAATCTGCCAAGCAATGACGGAAATCCGCCACGAGGCCACCGCCCCGACCCACACCCGATGGCTGGCCGCCGGCCACGCCATCGACGCGCACCGCCACGACGACCACCAGATCGCCTACGCCGGCCGGGGCGTGGTGGCCGTGACGACCAGCGCGGGCTCCTGGGTCGCCCCGGGTACCCGCGCCATCTGGGTGCCGGCCGGCACCGTCCACGCGCACCGGGCCTACGGCGACCTCGAACTGCACTTCATCGGACTGCCCGCCACCGAGAACCCCCTCGCGCTCGACGCCCCGACCGTGCTCGCCGTGGGCCCCCTGCTGCGCGAGCTGATCATCGCCTACACCCGCGGCGAGGGCGACGACAGCCCCGAACGGTTCCGGCTGCGCGCGGTCCTGCTCGACCAGTTGCGGGCTTCACCGCAACAGCCGCTACACCTGCCCACCCCCACCGCACCCCTGCTGCGCGATGTGTGCGCGATCCTGCAGGCCGATCCGGCCGACGGCCGCACGCTCAAGGAACTCGGCCGCGCGGTCGGAGCCGGCGACCGTACTCTGTCCCGGCTGTTCCGCAGCGACCTCGGGATGACCTTCCCCCAGTGGCGCACCCAACTGCGCCTCCACCACGCGCTGATCCTGCTCGCCGACCGGACCCCGGTGACGGCGGTGGCCCACACCTGCGGCTGGTCGTCGGCCAGCGCGTTCATCGACGCCTTCCGGCGCGCGTTCGGCCACACCCCGGGTTCCCATCCGACGGCGGAGTGACGGGCGGACCGGTCGCGGACCGGTCGTGGACCGACCGCCGACGGATCGTGGACCGACCGCCGAGGATCGTGGACCGTCCGCCGTCCGCCGTCCGCCGTCCGCCGTCCGATCGCCGACCGATCGCCGACCGATCGCCGACCGATCGCGGATCGGCGGCCTTCGCCCGTATCACCCCTCACCCACGCGCCGGTTCCACGTCCCCTACCCCCTGCGGTGAACGGGCGGCCGGAGTGGCGAAGACGGCGGCCACCACCAGGACGAGCACCGGGATCAGCGCGTGCCGCAGGCCGAAGTGCTCACCGAGGTAACCGAGGGAGGGCGGGCCCACCAGGAAGGCGACATAGCCGACGGTCGCGGCCAGCGCGACGCGGGCAGCAGAGTCGGCGCCGGAATCGCCCGCCGCGGAGAGCGCCACAGGGAACCCGAGCGACGCCCCGAGACCCCAGAGGACGGCGGCGGCCGCCGCTACGGCCTGGTTGTCGACGAAGATCACCAGGGCCAGTCCCGCGGCCCCGACGAGCGCACTCCCGCACAGCGCCGCCGCCCGCCCGAACCGGTCGACGAACCGCCCGCCGAGGAAGCGTCCGACGGTCATCGCGGCGGCGAACACGGCGTACACGGCCGAGCCCAGCGCAGCGTCGAAGCCGTGACCGTCCACCATGACCAGCGGCAGCCAGTCGTTCGCGGTGCCCTCGGCCATGGCGAGGGCGAGGATGACACAGCCGATGAGCAGCAGCGTGGGGTCCTTCCACACCGCGGTCCGTGCCGTGTCCGGCGAGGGGCGCCCGGCGGTGGTTCGCCGGCCCACCTCCGAAGGGACGCTCCGGATCACCAGGGCGAGTGCGGCCAGCACCATCCCGGCGACCGTGACGAGATGGACGAGCACGGGGAAGCCGATCGCCGTCAGGCACATACCGGCGACCGCGCCGACCACGGTGCCGAGACTGAAGAAGCCGTGCATGGCGGGCATCGTGGAGCGGCCGAGCAACCGCTCCACCTCCGCGCCCTCGACGTTGAGGGCCACCTCGCCGCCGCCCATGCCGAGACCGAACAACCCGAGGCCCAGGGCCACGCCGAGGTCCGCGTCGGCGGCAGCCCCGATGCCGATCAGCGCGGCACCGGCGGCGATCGCCGACGTTCCGGCGAGGACGACGAGCCGGGCGCCCCACCGGGCCACCAGCGCGCCCGAGCACAGGATCCCGGCCATCGAGCCGACCGAGAGCCCGAACAGGATCAGACCCATCTGCGCGGTGGAGGCGCCGAGCATGTCCCGCACGTCCGGGGTGCGGGTGACCCAGGAGGAGATGGTCAGGCCGGGCGCGAAGAACAGGACGAAGACGGCGGTACGGCGCCGGGTGAGGTCGGCGGTCATGGCTGGTGGCTCCAGAGGGGTCCGTGCAAGAGTCTGTACGAATGTACACACTGAGCTGTACATCCGTACACACTCTTCGTCGGTCAACCCATGGCAGATTGAGGGCGTGACCGGTACACGACGCGAGATCCCGAACGACCCCGGACGCAAGGAGCGCATTCTGGATGCGGCCCTCGACGTGATCGCCGAGGGCGGGGTGCACACCACCACCCATCGGAAGATCGCGGCGCGGGCCCAGGTGCCGCTCGGCTCGCTGACGTACTACTTCGACGGCATGGCGGACCTGCTCGCCCAGGCCTTCGCGCGCCTTTCGGACACCATGTCCCAGCTCTACCGGCGGACTCTGCAGTCCGCCACTTCCACGGCCGAGGCCGAGGCGGCCGTGGTCGAGCTGATCTGCGGACCGGCGTACGCCACGGAGCGCGACATGACGCTCATCTTCGAGATGTACGCCTACGCCAATCACAACGAGGCGGTGTCCGCGACCACCCGCACCTGGCTGGAGCGCAGCAGGGACAGTCTCGCCCTGCACTTCACCCCCGGGGTGTCCCGCGCGCTCGACGCGCTGATCGAGGGCTGGCCGATGCACCGCGCCTTCGACGAGGCCCCCCTGGACCGGCGCCTCGTCACCGAGACCGTGCACGCGATCGTCACCGCCGCCCCGACACTCACCACCGACGGCCCCTGAACCGGCCGCCCACCGCGCGACGGCTCAGTGCACGACGTCCGCGAGGTTCGGTACGACGCGGGTCAGCCGGACCACGCCCCACACGATCAGTCCGGCGCCGAGCGCCTCGGGCAGCAGCCACCAGCCGGTGCGCACCGACTCGCCGAACAGCGCGATGCCCAGCAGCAGGCTCACCGAGGCGTCGCCGATGGTCAGCGCGGGCTGGGACGCCACGAGCGGACCGGCCTGCAACGAGTTCTCCAGGAGCAGCAGCGCCGCGACCCCGGCGAGTGCGAAGCCGTAGGTCTGCCAGGTGGTGAGGAAGGCGGGCAGGCCCGCGTGGGCGAGCCGGCCGGTGGCCGACTTCATCAGCGCGGCGGTCAGCGCGTTGCCGATCGCGGCACCCGACGCCAGGGTCGCCGCGCGGAACAGTGGTGACGACGAGGACCGCTCGAGCAGTACGGTGCCGACGATGGCCCCCACGGTGAGGGCCAGGGCCGGGATCCAGCGCTGCATGGACGCCTGCTCCCGGCCCCCGGACGGGGCCGCCGAGCCGAGCAGGAGGGCCAGGCCGGCGACCACCACGGCGATCGCCCACCATCCCTGCGGGTTCGGCCGCCGGTGCAGCAGCGGTACGGCGATCAGCAGGGCGAACGGCAGCTCCAGCATGAACAGTGGCTGGACCAGCGCCATCGGGCCGTTCACCAGGGCCAGCGCCTGGAACACCGCGGCCCCCGTGACGCCGGCGATCCCGATGGCCCAGGCGGGCCGCCGTGCCAGCGCGAGCAGCAGCCGCACCCCGCCTCCGCCGGGCAGGGTGGAAGCGGCCTTCCGCTGGAAGGCCGTGCCCGTCGCATTGCTGACGGCACCCAGGACGGCGAAGAGCACGGCGAGCACCATCATGCTTCCAGCATGCCGTGAGCGGGCCGCACCCTCTCTCCGAGGACGCGGCGAGGGCCGTCCCGGGCCGCCTTGTCCTCTCACATCCCGGTACGCCCTGTCCTCTCACATCCCGGTTACCGAATTCCGAGGAGCGGGACGCCTGATAGCCGCACGTCCGGGGGAGACCCGCAGGTCAGGCCACCTGCCCACCGTGCAGCGCGGTGTAGGCACCGCCTCGGTGCAGCAGTTCCTCGTGGGTGCCGATCTCGCGGATGCGGCCGTCGTCCATCACGACGATGCGGTCGGCGCCACGCACGGTGGACAGGCGGTGGGCCACCACGAAGGTGGTACGCCCGCGCAGCAGACGGGCCAGCGCCTGCTGCACCAGCGCCTCCGAGCGGGTGTCCAGCGCCGAGGTGGCCTCGTCCAGCACCAGGACCCGCGGATCACGGATCAACGCCCGGGCGATGGCGAGGCGTTGGCGCTGACCGCCGGAGAGCCGGGCGCCGCGTTCACCGACCAGGGTGTCCAGGCCCTGGGGCAGCTGGTCCACGAACTCCAGGGCGTTGGCGTCGCGCAGCGCCGCGCGGACGGCCGCCTCGTCGGCCTCGTCCTCCATGCCGTAGGCGACGTTCTCCCGGATCGTGCCGTCGAAGAGGATCGACTCCTGCGGGACGACCGAGACGAACCGCCGGTAGGTGCGCAGATCGAGGCCGCTCATGTCGGTGCCGTCCAGGAGGAGCCGGCCGGCGGTGGGCCGGATGAACCCGATGACGAGATTGAGCACGGTGGACTTGCCGGCACCCGAGGCGCCCACCAGGGCGACGGTCTCGCCCGGCACCACATCGAGCGTGAAGTCCGCAACGGCCGCGCGGCCGGTGTCGTCGTAGGCGAAGCCGACCCGGTCGAACACGACGGCACCGCGGACGGCGGTGACCTCCGCCCTGCCCTCGTTGTCCTCCAGTTCGGGCGCCTGCAGCACCTCACCGACCGAACGCACCGACTCCAGCCCCTTGGTGATGACCGGGGCCAGATTCGTCAGCGTCGTCGTGGAGTTGGTGAGGGTGGTCAGGAAGGCGCTGAGCATGACGACGTCACCGGCGGAGACGCCCCACACGCCGTAGTACGACACCAGCGCGGCGGCGGCGAGGACGGCGACGCCGATCACGTTGAGGACCACCCAGGCCAGCGAGCCGAAGCGGCCGTTGACCAGGTCCAGGCGCATCCCGGAGGTGAGCAGCCGGCGCAGGGTGCCGTCCATGCGGCGCAGCGCCTTGCCCTCCAGACCGTGGGCGCGGGTGACCGGGATGAGCCGGGTCATCTCGGTCACCCGGGAGGACAGGGTCTCCACCTCGTGCCGGAAGTGCTCGTTGTGGGTCCGCAGCCGCGACCGGAGCCGGGCCACGATCAGGGTCGCGCCCGGCACCACGACCAGGAAGACGGGCAGGAACTCCGGTGTGCGGACGGCGATGATCACCAGCCCGCCGGTCAGCACGGTCAGCGCGCCCAGGCCCTGTTCGGCGGTCTGCTGGACCATCTGCTCGACGGTCTCGACGTCGCGTACGACCTTGGCCTGGAGGACGCCGGCGCTGACCCGTGAGTGGTAGCCGATGGACAGTTGCTGCATGCGGGTGCACAGCGCGGAGCGCAGCGTGGTGCCCATCCGACGGACACTGCCGTAGAGCAGCCGTACATACAGCACGTGCAGCGGGTAGTTGACCAGCAGGATCGCCATGATGATCCCCACGGCCGTCCACAGCCGGGAGACCTCCCGGTGCTGCACGACCGTGTCGACGACCGAGGCGGTGATCAGCGGCAGGAGCCACACGGGGCTGTGCTTGACGGTGAAGACGAGGACCGCGGCCGCCAGGCTGCGGCGGTCGGCGCGCAGCAGGTACAGAAGGGTGCGGACGGGATGTTCGCCCCGGTAGCGGTGGTCGAGCGGTCGTTCCGACGTCGACGCCATCGGCGGTGATCCTCCCTGAGCGCCCGGCTTTCAGTAACCGCTTTCCGCCGGTCACCGTACACCCGGTGTCCGACGACCACGCGGGCGCGGCCGGCCGACCGATGCGGCCGTGGGCCGAGTGGGAGAAGGTGGGGGAGAGGGGCGGACCGAACGGCGAGCGCCCCCTCGTAGTTGTGATCCACTCCGTCGTCCGGAAAGAGGCAGCCATGACAGGACCAGAGGCCGAGGCCGAGAAGCAGATACTCGGCCGCATCACGGAAATGATCAGCCAGGAGAAGGACCTGCGTGAGCGCCTGGCGCAGGAGGAGATCGACGGGACGACCGAGCACGCCCTCCTGGCACACCTGGAGACCGAGCTGGACCAGTGCTGGGACCTGCTGCGGCAGCGCCGGGCCAGGATCGCGGCGGGCCAGGACCCCACCGGGGCGAATGTCCGCTCGGCATCCGAGGTGGAGGGCTACCTGTCCTGAGGACCGCACTGGTCACGGCCCGAGAGGACGGGACCACAGGCGCCACCGCCTGATGGGCCGGAGGGCGGCCCCCGCATCACGGAGTGTCGCCCTCCCGGCCACGCCGGGCCCGACCGTGGTCGGCGAGGGACTGGACTCACCGCTCACGAGCACCGATCGTGGCGGTATGAACGATCACCGCACCGCCTCCGCCGGTACCCCCGTCCACACCCCCTCCGCCCGCGCGGGAGCACCGGTGCCGGGCGAAGCCGCGGGCCTGGCGGAGGGCCTGAGTGAGGCGGCCGCGGGTGCGGAGGCCGCCGAGGTCCGTCGGTTCCGGGAGCGGGTCGGGCTGCCCGGACTGGTCGACGTCCACACGCACTTCATGCCGGAGCGTGTGCTGCGCAAGGTCTGGAACTACTTCGACACGACCGGGCCGCTGCTCAGCGGACTGGAGTGGCCGATCACCTATCGGAAGGAGGAGGCCGAACGTACCGCCCTGCTCCGGGAGTTCGGCGTCCGGGCCTTCACCGCGATGCTCTACCCGCACAAGCCCGGCATGGCGGCGTGGCTGAACGCGTGGGCCGCCGACTTCGCCCAGCGCACCCCCGACTGTCTGCACACCGCGACCCTGTACCCCGAACCGGGCGTGGAGAAGTACGTCCGCGAGGCCGTCGAAGCGGGCGCCCGGGTCTTCAAGGCGCATGTCCAGGTGGGGGCGTACGACCCGGCCGACGAACTCCTCCAGCAGGCGTGGGGAGTGCTGACCGACGCCGGGATTCCCGTAGTGATCCACTGCGGTTCCGGTCCCGCTCCCGGCGAGCACACCGGCCCCGGGCCGATCGCGCGGGTGCTGGCACGGCATCCGAGGCTGCGGCTGATCGTCGCGCACATGGGTATGCCCGAGTACGAGGACTTCCTCGGCCTCGCCGAGCGGTTCGAGGAGGTGCGGCTGGACACGACGATGGCGTTCACCGACTTCACCGAGGAGTTCATGCCGTTCCCCCGCGGCGCCCTGCCCCGCGTCGCCGCCCTGGGCGACCGGGTCCTGCTCGGATCCGACTTCCCCAACATCCCTTATCCGTACGCGCACCAGCTCCACGCCCTGGAGCGGCTGGATCTCGGGCGCGAGTGGCTGCGGGCGGTGTGCCACGACAACGCGGCCCGGTTGTTCCGGCTGTGACCGGTCCGGACGCACAGCCCGATCAGCTCCGTCAGGGCGACCGGGCCGCCGACGTGGTCGATCAGAGCGACGGGCCGACGTCGGCCTCGCCCTGGTGCCCCCGGTCCAGGATCCCTTCCCGAAGTCGGGGTCGAGCGGGGGAATCGCGCTGATCGACATGCGGGCGGAGCCGTCCACGGCCGGCATTCAAGCTCCGCTCCGGGGGCGTCCCGGCGGCGGGCCTAAGGCAGTTCGACGCTGATGAGGCCGCGCAGCAGCTTGCGCAGGTGGTCCGGCATGTCGATGTCGTGCGGGCTGAGCAGCCACTGGATCTGCAGGCCGTCGATGAAGGCGATCAGGTCGGCCGCCAGCCCCGACGCGTCCACGTGGGGGCGCAGCAGATCACGACGTACCAGGTCGTCGACGGCCAACTGCATCTGCCGGCGGGTGCGTTCGTAGCGGGCGACGAAGTACGGGCGCGCCGGGTGGTCCGCCGCGGTCGCCTCGCTCGACAGCACGGCGAACAGGCTCACGATCAGCGGGTTGGCCTGGTTGTGCGCGACGAGACGGATCATGCTGGCGAAGTACTCGAGGCCGTCGCGGTTCACCGCGCCCGAACCGAAGAAGTGCGCGTCGTCCTGACGTTCCCGTTCCTCCAGAACCGCTTCGAGCAGCGACTCCTTCGTAGGGAAGTGATGCAGCAGTCCCGCGCGTGAGACATCGCAGGCCGCGGCGAGCTGGACCATGCTCGCGTTGCGGTAGCCGACCTGCCCGAACGCGGTGAACGCGGCCTCGATGATCTGGGCGCGCCGGCGCTCCCCCTTGGGGTAGTTCCGTGGGGCCGTCCCCTGCCGCGCCGTCGCCTTTGCCATACGGAAATGCTAGACGCCCTCTAGAAACCGTCACCCCTGTCGGTATTCTGTTGCGCGGCCGTCCGCCCCGAGAGGAGCCCTTCATGTCGACACCACGGATGTCGGTCCAGCTCTACTCCGTCCGCCAGGCTCTGGAGGCCGATGAAGACGCGGCCCTGGGCCGCCTCGCCGCGCTGGGACTGAGCAACGTCGAGGCCTTCGGCTTCGTGCACCGCGCCGACGAACTGGCCGACGCGCTCGCCCGGCACGGCCTGTCCGCGCCGACCGGACACGCCGGCTTCCTCTCCCCGGAACGCGCCACGGCCGACGGGGCACCCGCACCCACTCTCGACGAGACGTTCCGGGCGGCCCGGCGACTGGGCGTGGAGATCCTCTTCGACCCGTTCGTCCCCGCCGCCCGCTGGGCCGACGAGCAGGAGATCGCCCGCACCGCCGCGCTCCTGAACGAGGCCGCGGAACGTGCGGCCGACCACGGGCTCCGGGTCGGATACCACAACCATTCGCAGGAGTTCGTACACACCGCCGCCGGTGTCAACGCCTTCGACCGCTTCGCCGACCTGCTGGCCCCGGAAGTCGCCCTGGAAATAGACCTGTTCTGGGCCTCGGCCGGCGGCTACGACGTCGTGTCGCTGCTGAAACGCCTGGGTTCCC
Source organism: Streptomyces sp. NPDC051105 (assembly GCF_040682795.1). NCBI lineage: Bacteria > Bacillati > Actinomycetota > Actinomycetes > Kitasatosporales > Streptomycetaceae > Streptomyces > Streptomyces sp. NPDC051105. The sequence continues at coordinate 57,019 of NZ_JBFBBR010000022.1, forward strand.
GGGTGCGCGCCCTGCACGTGAAGGACGGCCCCGTCATCGACGACCCGTTCACCTCCGGTGCCCCCTTCGACCCCGCCGACACCCGCCAGGTTCCGGCGGGCCGGGGAGCGATACCGCTCGACGCCTCGCTGGCCGCGGCCCCGGACGCCGAGTACGCCGTCATCGAGTTCGACCACTACGACGGTGACATCTTCGAGGGCATCGCGGCGGGCGTCACCTACCTCAACGGGAAGGGCATCGCCTGATGGCGGCACACAACCCGGTCGGCGTCGGACTCGTCGGCGCCGGCAACATCAGCGACCAGTACCTGACCAACCTCACCCGCTTCCCCGACCTGCACGTGGCCGTCGTGGGCGACCTCGACACCGAGCGTGCCGAGACCCAGGCCCGCAAGTACGGCGTCGAGGAGTGGGGCACCGCCGCGGACGTCCTCGCCCACCCGGACGTGGACATCGTCGTCAACCTGACCGTCCCCGCCGTCCACGCCGAGGTCAGCTCGGCGATCGTCGCCGCGGGCAGACACGTCTGGTCCGAGAAGCCCATCGCCGTCGACCGGGCCGACGCCCGCGCCCTGCTCGACCGGGCGGCCGCGGCCGGGCTGCGGGTCGGAGTCGCCCCCGACACCGTGCTCGGCCCCGGCCTGCAGACCGCCCTCCGCGCCATCGCCCGCGGCGACATCGGCACCCCGCTGTCCGCGCAGACCGTCATGCAGTACGCGGGACCCGACCTCTGGCACCCCGACCCCGAGTTCCTGTTCGCCAAGGGCGCCGGGCCCCTCTTCGACATGGGGCCGTACTACCTCACCGCCCTGGTCTGCCTGTTCGGCTCGGTCAGCCGGGTCGCCGCGGTCGGTTCCACCGCCCGGACGGTGCGCACGGTCAGGAGCGGCCGGCGGGCGGGCACCGAGTTCGCCGTCGCCGTACCCACCCATGTCTCCGCGCTCACCCAGTTCGAGAACGGGGGGGTCGGCCAGAGCGTGTTCAGCTTCGACTCCCCGCTCACCCGCACCGGGTTCGTCGAGATCACCGGCACCGAGGGCACGCTGGTGCTGCCCGACCCCAACACCTTCGCTGGAGAGGTGCGGATCACCCGGGTCCAGCAACGCGGCCAGGATCCCGTATGGGAGACGGTCACGCCGGTCGGCATCGAGGCCGGACGCGGACTGGGCGTCCTGGACATGGCCCGTGCCATCCGCGGCGGACGGCCCCACATCGCCACCGGAGACCTCGGCTACCACGTCCTGGACACCTTGATCTCCATCGACGAGTCCGTCACCTCCGGTGAAACCGTCCACGTCACCAGCGCCGCGGGCGACATACCACTCGTCCCCGAGGACCGGGACCCCTACGGAGTCACCCTGTGAACCGCCCCCTGCGCGCCGGATTCATCGGCGGCGGCTTCATGGCGGCCGTGCACACCCGCGCGAGCCGGGCCGCCAGGGGCCACCCGACCGCTCTGGCGAGCTCGACCCCCGAACGCGGCGAGCGGGCCGCCGAGACCCTCGGCGTCGAACGCTCCGAACCGGATGCCCACCGCCTCGTCGCGGCCGGCGACCTCGACGTCGTTCACGTGTGCAGTCCCAACCGCCTGCACACCGAACACACCCTGGCCGCGCTGGCCGCGGGCGCGCACGTCATCTGCGAGAAGCCCTTGGCCACCACGGTGGCGGACGCCGAACGACTGGTCCGGGCCGCACGGGAGGCCGGCCGGGTGGCGGCGGTCCCCTTCGTCTACCGCTACCACCCGATGGCCCGGCAGGCCCGCTCGCTCGTGGCGGACGGACAACTCGGCACCGTCCTCACCCTGGACGCCACCTACCTCCAGGACTGGCTCCTCGACCCCGCCGACACCAACTGGCGCGCCGACCCGGAAGCGGGCGGCGCCTCCCGCGCCTTCGCCGACATCGGCTCCCACCTGTGCGACCTCGTCGAGTTCGTCTCCAATCAGCGCATCCACCGTCTCGCCGCCCGCACCCGCACCGTCTTCGCCCGGCGCGGCGACACCGAGGTCACCAACGAGGACACGGCCGCCCTCCTCGTCGAACTCGGCAACGGGGCGCTGGGCACCCTGCTCGTCAGCCAGCTCGCCCCAGGCCGCAAGAACAGCCTCACCCTGGAACTCCACGGCACCCGGCAGAGCGTGCGCTTCGCACAGGAACGCCCCGAGGAACTGTGGATCGGCAGGCGAGAGGGATCGCAGCTGCTCCTGCGCGACCCCGGCACCGCCGCCCCCGACTCGGCCCGTCTGTCGGTGCTGCCTCCCGGCCACGCCCTCGGGTACCAGGACGCCTTCACGGCGTTCGTCACCGACGTCTACAGCGCCGTACAGGGAAGGCATCCCGAGGGGATGCCGACGTTCGACGACGGACTGCGCGCCGCACGGCTCACCGAGGCCGTCCTGGCCTCCGCCGCCGGACGCGGCACCTGGATCGAGACCGCACCCGCGACGGAGGACCGCACATGACCGCAGCCACCCACCCCGTCACCCTGTTCACCGGACAGTGGGCCGACCTCCCCTTCGAGGACGTCGCCCGCCTCGCCGCGCAGTGGGGCTACGACGGCCTGGAGATCGCCGCCTCGGGAGACCACCTCGACCTGCAGCGCGCCGACGAGGACGACGCCTACGCGGCATCACGCCTGGAGGTCCTGGACCGGCACGGCCTCAAGGCCTACGCGATCTCCAACCACCTCGCGGGCCAGGCCGTCTGCGACGCGCCCATCGACTTCCGCCACCAGGCGATCCTGCGCCCGTACGTCTGGGGCGACGGCGACGCGGAAGGAGTACGGCAGCGCGCCGCCGAGGACATGAAACGTGCCGCGCGGGTGGCCCGCAAACTGGGCGTGAACACCGTCGTCGGCTTCACCGGCTCCGCCATCTGGCCCTACGTCGCCATGTTCCCGCCGGTGCCGGCCGCCGTCATCGACGCCGGCTACGAGGACTTCGCCACCCGCTGGAACCCGATCCTCGACGTGTTCGACGCGGAGGGAGTGCGCTTCGCCCACGAAGTGCACCCCGGCGAGATCGCGTACGACTACTGGACCAGCGTCCGTACCCTGGAGGCGATCGGCCACCGCGAGGCCTTCGGCTTCAACTGGGACCCCAGCCACATGATGTGGCAGAACATCGACCCGGTCGGGTTCATCACCGACTTCAAGGACCGCATCTACCACGTCGACTGCAAGGACACCCGGCTGCGCCCGCGCAACGGGCGGGCCGGCGTCCTCGGCTCGCACCAGCCGTGGGGCGATCCACGCCGGGGCTGGGACTTCGTCTCCACCGGACACGGCGACGTCCCCTGGGAGGACGCCTTCCGTGCCCTGGAGTCCATCGGCTACGACGGCCCCATCTCCATCGAATGGGAGGACGCCGGCATGGACCGCCTGCACGGCGCGGCGGAGGCGGTGACCTTCGTACGCTCGCTGCTGTGGCCGGCGCCGAAGGCGTCCTTCGACGCCGCGTTCAACAACCAGTAGCCACGCTGCGGACCGGCGAGTCCAGGACGGCCCCTGTCACCGTGCCGTGACCGCCGGGCGGGGTGCGGCGTCGGCCGGTGACCTGGGACGAGGGGAGACGGCCGGCCTCGGTTCCCCTCATCGCCCCGGCCCTCCTCGGCACCTGAGGCCGGCAGCGTCCTCGCCGGCGGGAGCCGTACGCGTCCTTCCGGTCCGTCTTCACCCGCCCGCACCCGACACGCGCCATGGGCTGAGCGACTCGCTCAGCCCATGGCGCGTGTTCCTGTTCCGGGTGGCTCGGGTCAGGCCTTGTGCTGCATGGAACTGCGTGCGGGGTTGCCCTGTTCGGCGGCCTTGGGATCCTTCTCGTCGCCCTTGGCCCGTACGCCGTCGGCGATGCGCTTGCCGATCGTCTCGTCGATGTTCGACCAGTACGTGAAGGCGCGCTGCAGGACCGGCTCGGTGACGCCGTTGAGGAGATGCCCGACGACGTTGTCGACCAGACGGTCGCGAGCGGCGTCGTCCAGTACCTCCCGCACCATCGTGCCGGGCTGACCCCAGTCGTCGTCCTCGGGGTGGGACACATAGGCGGCGCGGGTGATCTCGCCGTCGGCCGCCCAGGTGGGCGGCGGCCCGAACCGGGCCGGGTCCGCCGCCGGGCCGCCCTTGGAGTTCGGGGCGTACACCGGATCAGACGTCTTCCGGTAGGCCATCGCACCGTCCTTGGAGTACGTGTGGACGTCGACGACGGGCGCGTTCACGGGCAGCTGCTGGTAGTTGGCGCCGATCCGGTGCCGGTGGGCGTCCGCGTAGGAGAACAGCCGGGCCAGCAGCATGCGGTCCGGGCTGGGCCCGATGCCGGGGACGAAGTTGTTGGGCTGGAACGCGGCCTGCTCGATCTCGGCGTGGTTGTCGGTCGGATTGCGGTCCAGGGTCATGCGGCCGACCGGGACGAGCGGATAGTCACCGTGCGGCCACACCTTGGTGAGGTCGAACGGGTTGAAGCGGTAAGCCGCGGCCTCCGCGTACGGCATGAGCTGCACGTACAGCGTCCAGCTGGGGAACTGGCCGTCACGGATGTGCTCGAAGAGGTCGCGCATGTGGTAGTCCGTGTCCACGGCTGCCATCTGGTCGGCCTCGTGCTGGGTGAAGAACTCGATCCCCTGGTCGGTCTTGAAGTGGTACTTCACCCAGAACCGCTCGCCCTTGGCGTTGATCCACATGTAGGTGTGGGAGGTGTAGCCGTTCATGTGGCGCCAGGTCCGCGGGATGCCGCGGTCGCCCATCAGCCAGGTGACCTGGTGGGCGGACTCCGGGGAGAGCGTCCAGAAGTCCCACTGCATGTCGTGGTCGCGCAGGTTGTTGTCGGCGCGGCGCTTCTGGGACCGGATGAAGTGCTGGAACTTCATCGGGTCCTTCACGAAGAACACCGGCGTGTTGTTCCCCACCATGTCGTAGTTGCCCTCGCTGGTGTAGAACTTCACCGCGAAGCCGCGAGGGTCGCGCCAGGTGTCCGGGCTGCCCCGCTCACCGGCGACCGTCGAGAAACGGATGACCAGGTCGGTGCGGGTGCCTGGCTGGAAGAGGCCGGCCATGGTGTAGGCGCTGACGTCCTCGGTCACCTCGAAGTGGCCGAACGCGCCGCTCCCCTTGGCATGCGGCTGGCGCTCGGGAATGCGCTCCCGGTTGAACTGAGCCATCTGCTCGATCAGGTAGGCGTCCTGTAGCAGGACCGGCCCCCCTGGCCCCACGGTCAACGAGTGCTCGTCACTCTCGACGGGGGCACCGGAGTCGGTGGTGGTGAGGGGTGGTTTCTGCGTCATGACTCTCGCCTTTCTCCGTACGGAGCAGTGGTGCCGGTCCTCGCGCTGTCCCGGGGCCGGCCGGTTCATCCGTGGCCCGCCCCGGGACGGTGCCCTACGGATGTGTTCGCGTCGTTCGTTTCCGGAGTCTTCGGGCTCCGACTGAGCGGGTGACCCCGCGTCTGCGAGGCAAACACCGTGAGCCCGTGCCCGCGGACTCGGGCCGGCGCGTCCTGGCCGGGCTCTCCGGCATCCAGCCTGGTCCCACCGGCCCGGGGCCGCCACTCGGGGACACACGGCCCGACCCGGTCGTTTCACCGCTGCCCTGACCGGCCCGACGAGCGCCTCATCCGGTCTGCCCGTGTCCGGTGAACATGTCGATCAGGCCGTGGGGCGCGTCGTCGCCGAACATGAGCTCGTGGAGCCGGATAGCTTCGACGGCCTCCTCGGCGCCGCGGGAGAACATGGCCCGCTCGTACGCCGTGAGCGCGGCCTCGGTGTCGTCGGGGTGCGCGGCGAGGGCTTCGCCGAGTTCGGCGCCGTCGTACATGGCCAGGTTGGCGCCCTCGCCGTTCGGGATCATGAGGTGGGCGGCGTCGCCGAGCAGGGTCACCCCCGGCACTGGGTCCCACCGGTGGCCGACGGGCAGGGTGTGGAGGGGGCGCAGGACCGGCGCGGTGTCGCCGTCGGTGATCAGCGCGGTGAGCTCCGGCGCCCAGCCGTCGAACTCCGCCGCGATCCGAGCCGCCGCCTCGCCGGCGTCGGTGAAGTCGATACCGGCGAACCAGTCCTGCGTCCTGCGGAGGGCCACGTAGGTGTGCAGGGTCCCGCCGGTCTCCCGGTGGGCCTGGATCCCCTTCCCCGGCGCGAGCGCGAACATCGCCCCGCCGCCGACCGCCTTCGCGGTGGCCGGGTGCCGGGTCTCGGCGTCGAACAGATAGGTCTCGACGAACGACGTGCCGACGTACTCGGGCACCGCGTCGGACAGCAGCGGCCGGACCCGTGACCATACCCCGTCCGCGCCGACCAGCAGGTGCGTGGTGACGGTGGCGCCGTCGGCGAAGGCCACCTCGTGGCGGCCGTCGCCGAGGGCACGGACGCCGACGACCTTGTGGCCCCAGCGAACGGTGCCGGCCGGGAGCGAGTCGAGCAGGGTCCGCCGCAGCTCGCCGCGCAGCACCTCGGGGCGGCCGCCCGTGCCGTCGTCGGGCTCGTCGAGCAGCACCGACCCGTCCGGCGCGAGGGCCCGGGTCGCTTCGCGGCCCTCCAGGACGAGGGCGCGGAACTCCTCCGTCAGGCCTGCCGCATCGAGAGCCGGCTGGCCGTTGCGCTCATGGATGTCGAGCATCCCGCCCTGCGCCCGTGCCGTCGCGGAGACCTCCGCCTCGTACACCGTGGCCGGGATTCCGTGCACATGCAGGACGCGGGCGAGCGTGAGACCGCCGAGTCCGGCGCCGATGATCGTGACGTGAGTGCGCATAGTGGCTCCTTCGGGATCGAGACGGCGCGGTGAGGTACGGCCGCGTCTCTGGTACGCCGTTCCATAGTGGAACGACGCTCCATGCTGGAACGGCGCTCCAGATGTGTCAAGATGACGGGCATGGCAACGCGGACGCGCCGGTCACAGCGGCGCACACAGGCGCTCTCGCGGGAGCGCATCGTCGAGGCCGCCGTCGAACTGCTCGACGCGGCCGGTGAGAGCGGGCTGACGTTCCGGGCGCTCACGGAGCGCCTCGCCACCGGCCCCGGAGCGGTCTACTGGCACGTGGCCAACAAGGACGAGCTGCTCGGCGCCGCCACCGAAGGCGTCGTCGCCGCGGCCCTGGCCGCCGATCCCACCGAACCCGCGGGCTCACCGCAGGACGGGATCCGTGCCGTCGCGCTCGGTCTGGCCGGGGCGATCGAGGAACACCCCTGGCTGGCCACCCAGCTCGCCGTGCAGCTCTCCCGCAACCCCTGGGGAACCGTGACAGCGCGGATCTTCGAAAGCATCGGCCGACAGGTCCGCGCGCTCGGCGTGCCCGAGAGCAGCTGGTTCACGGCGACCTCGGCGCTGTTGCACTACATCCTCGGCGCCGCCGGCCAGAACGCCGTGAACGCCGGCGTGCCCGGCCCCGGCACGGACCGCGAGGAGTTCCTCGGCGCCGTCTCGACGGCGTGGAAAGAGCTCGACCCCGACGACTACCCCTTCACCCGGGCCGTCGCGGACCAGATGCGCGAGCACGACGACCGCGAGCAGTTCCTCGCCGGGATCGACTTCGTCCTCACCGGCATCACCACCCTCCACCCGCCCGCCGGACGGCCGGGCACCCCGCCCGCCTCGCGCGAAACCGGCACGCCCTGATCGCACCGCCCCGCGACCTCCCCCACAGTTCGCCGATGAGGTTCGACGGCTTCCGGGCGTAGGGGTTCCGGGCCGCCTCGGCACCAAGAATCCGGGCGCGTTCGACGCCTTCCATGCGCCCGCCGAGGCCGGGCGTGCGTTGTAGGCTCACGACGCAGGATCACGCAAGTTCTTGCGCATCTTGCGTTTGCTTGCGGTCCGGTGACGCAAGCGGCACGCTCGCATCCGAGTTGCGGACCGGGGCATCCGGTCGGGTGGAGTACGCCTGTGTGCCCGCTCTTTGACCGCCCCATCGGTCGAAAAGGGCTGCGCCTATCGCTTTCTCCGCCGAGGCGTGAGCTCTTCTGGTGAAATTTGTGACGTCCTGCCTGTGGACCGGCTCACCAGTCTCTGCAATATTTCGATGAAACAACGCAATATTCTGCGCACGCGCCACCGCGCCACCGCCCACCGCGCCACCGCACCGCGCCATCGAGCCACCGCTCCGCACAGACACCGCACCGCTCCGCACAGACACCGCGGAGAACCGATCCTCCCGCACCTTTCTGCACCACTCCGCCAGGAACGAGCCGCCCTCGCCGCCCCTTCGGTGTGCGAGCCTCCGCAGAAAGCGACCTCGCATGACTCGACACAAGCCGAGATCCTGGAGACGGCGCGCAGCGACTGCTGTGCTCGCCTCCGCCGTCATGGTTCTGGGCCTGCCCGCCGTCGGCGCGCACGCGGCCGGTGGGCCCAACGCCGCCGCGGACGCCAGGACCACGGCGGGCAGCGCCCGCGCCGCACACGCGGCCGCCAATGTCACCGACGGCGACACCGACACCTACTGGCAGGCCGGGAAGAAGTCCGCCCAGTGGGTCCAGACCGACCTCGGACGGACCGCGCGCGTCCGGCAGGTCGTGCTGCGGCTGCCCGAGCAGTGGCAGACCCGCAAGCAGACGCTGGCCCTTCAGGGCAGTGCCGACGGCAAGAGCTTCGCCACCCTCAAGTCGTCGGCGCAGTACGTCTTCAGCCCCGGCAACGGCAACACGGTCAAGGTCTCCTTCCCGGCGACCCTCGCCCGGTACGTCCGGGCCGACTTCACCGCCAACTCGGTCGCCGGCACCGCCCAGCTCGCCGAGATGCAGGTCCTCACGGCCGCCGCCTCGACCCCCAACCTCGCCCAGGGCAAGCCATTCAGCGAGAGCGGCCACGCCGACGTCTACGGCGCGGCCAACGCCGGTGACGGCAACCGCAACACCTACTGGGAGAGCACGAACAACGCCTTCCCGCAGTGGCTCAAGGTCGACCTCGGCTCGTCGGTCAAGGTCAACCAGGTGACGCTCCGGCTCCCCAGTGGCTGGCCCAGCCGCAGCCAGACCTTCAAGGTCCAGGGCTCGACCGACAACCAGAACTTCACCGACCTGACGGCCTCGAAGGCGTACACCTTCGACAGCTCGAACGACCAGTCGGCGACCATCACCTTCGACACGACCACCACGCGATACGTGCGCGCGCTGTTCACCGCCAACAGCGGCTGGCCCGCCGGGCAGGCGTCCGAGCTGGAGGTCTACGGACCGGCGACCGGCGACACCCAGGCGCCCACCGCGCCGACCAACCTGAGCTACACCGAGCCCGCCGGCGGCCAGATCAAACTGACCTGGAACGCGGCCACCGACGACACGGCCGTCACCGGCTACGACGTCTACGCCAACGGCCAGTTGCGGGCGAGCGTCGCCGGGAACGTCCTGACCTACACGGACACCCAGCCGGCCGGCAGCGACATCACCTACTTCGTGCGGGCCAAGGACGCGGCGGGCAACGTCTCCGCCAACAGCAACAGCGTCACCCGCAAGGGAGCGAGCGGCGACACCCAGGCCCCCACGGCGCCCGGCAACCTCGCCTACACCCAGTCCGGCAGCGACGTGAAGCTCACCTGGCAGGCGTCGAGCGACAACGTCCAGGTCACCGGCTACGACGTCTACGCCAACGACCAGCTCGTCAAGTCCGTGGCGGGTGACGTCACGACCTACACCGACACCCCGTCGGCGACGGCCACGGTCACCTACTACGTGAAGGCGAAGGACGCCGCCGGGAACGTGTCGGTGGCCAGCAACAGCGTCACCCGGCCCGGGTCCGGAGCCGGTTCCGATCTCGCCCAGGGCAAGCCCATCGAGGCCTCCTCGTACACCTTCACCTACGTCGCCACGAACGCCAACGACGGTCAGATCGGCACCTATTGGGAGAGCGCGGGCGGAGCCTACCCGGCCACCCTCACCACCAAGCTGGGTGCCAACGCCGACCTCGGCCAGGTCGTCGTCAAGCTCAACCCGGACCCCGCCTGGTCCACCCGCACCCAGAACATCCAGGTGCTCGGCCGTGACCAGGACGCCACGGCCTTCACCAGCCTCGCCGCGGCGAAGGACTACACGTTCAACCCGGCGACCGGCAACACGGTGACCATCCCGGTCTCCGGCGCAGCCGCCGACATCCAGCTCAAGTTCGCGTCCAACACCGGTGCCCCGGGCGGGCAGGTCGCCGAGGTACAGGTGATCGGCACTCCGGCCGCCAACCCGGACCTCAAGGTCACCGGCATCACCAACTCGCCGGCCGCACCGGTCGAGTCGGACGCCATCAGCCTGACGGCGACCGTCACCAACAGCGGCAGCAAGGCGTCCAAGGCCACCGACCTGAACTTCACGCTCGGCGGTACGAAGGCCGCCACGGCGGACGTCCCGGTCCTCGCGGCCGGCGAGACCAAGACGGTCACCGCGAGCATCGGCAGCCGGGACGCGGGCAGTTACCCGGTCGGCGCCGAGGTGGACCCGTCGAACAAGGTCATCGAGCAGAACGAGGCGAACAACGTCTTCACCCGCTCCGACGCCCTGGTCGTCAAGCCGGTCTCCAGCTCCGACCTGGTCGCCGCACCGGTCGCCTGGACACCGTCCAGTGCCTCGGCGGGCGACGCGGTCGCCTTCACCGTCGCCATCAAGAACCAGGGCACGGTGGCCTCGGCCTCCGGCGCCCACGGCGTCACCCTGACGGTCCAGGACGCCAACGGAGCCACGGTCAAGACGCTCAGCGGCTCCTACACCGGCACGATCGCGTCCGGCCAGACGACCGCACCGATCGCCCTCGGCTCGTGGACGGCCGTCAACGGCAAGTACACCGTCAAGACGGTCATCGCCGACGACACCAACGAACTGCCGGTCAAGCGCACCAACAACACCACCACGCAGCCCCTGTTCGTCGGCCGCGGCGCGGACATGCCCTACGACATGTACGAGGCCGAGGACGGCACGGTCGGCGGCGGCGCCACGGTCGTCGGTCCGAACCGGACCATCGGCGACATCGCCGGCGAGGCGAGCGGCCGCAAGGCGGTGACCCTGAACGGGACCGGCCAGTACGTCGAGTGGACCACCCGTGCGGCGACCAACACCCTGGTCACCCGCTTCTCCATCCCGGACGGCACCAACACCACCCTGAACGTCTACGTCGACGGCCAGTTCCTCAAGGCGATCGACCTCACCTCGAAGTACGCCTGGCTCTACGGCAACGAGACCTCGCCCGGCAACTCGCCCGGCTCCGGGGCCCAGCGTCACATCTACGACGAGGCCAACCTGCTGCTCGGCAAGACCGTGCCGGCCGGCTCCAAGATCCGCCTCCAGAAGGACGCGGCCAACACCTCCACCTACGCCATCGACTTCATCAACCTCGAACAGGCGACGCAGATCCCGAACCCGGACCCGGCCGCCTACACGGTCCCGGCCGGCTTCACGCACCAGGACGTGCAGAACGCCCTCGACAAGGTCCGCATGGACACCACGGGCAAGCTCGTCGGCGTCTACCTGCCCGCCGGTGACTACGAGACCTCCAGCAAGTTCCAGGTCTACGGCAAGGCCGTCAAGGTCGTCGGGGCCGGGCCGTGGTTCACCCGCTTCCGCGCGCCCTCCTCGCAGGAGAACACCGACGTGGGCTTCCGGGCCGAGGCCAGTGCGAACGGTTCGACCTTCTCCGGCTTCGCCTACTTCGGCAACTACACGTCCCGCATCGACGGCCCGGGCAAGGTGTTCGACTTCTCCAACGTCTCGAACATCACCATCGACAACATCTGGGCCGAGCACATGGTGTGCCTCTACTGGGGCGCCAACACCGACAACATGACCATCGAGAACTCCCGCATCCGTGACACGTTCGCCGACGGCATCAACATGACGAACGGCTCCACGGACAACCACGTGGTCAACAACGACGCCCGGGCCACGGGCGACGACAGCTTCGCGCTCTTCTCGGCCATCGACGCCGGCGGCGCCGACGAGAAGAACAACCTCTACGAGAACCTGACGTCCACCCTCACCTGGCGCGCGGCGGGCATCGCCGTCTACGGCGGCTACAACAACACCTTCCGCAACATCCGCGTCGCCGACACCCTCGTCTACTCCGGCATCACGATCTCCTCCCTGGACTTCGGCTACCCGATGAACGGCTTCGGGACCGATCCGACGACGATCGAGAACGTCTCCCTGGACAGAACGGGCGGCCACTTCTGGGGCTCGCAGGTCTTCCCCGCCATCTGGGCGTTCTCGGCCTCCAAGGTCTTCCAGGGCATCCGGGTCAACGACGTCGACATCGACGACTCCACCTACGGAGGAGTGATGTTCCAGACCAACTACGTCGGTGGCCAGCCGCAGTTCCCGGTGAAGGACACCATCTTCACCGACATCTCCATCACCAACTCCAAGAAGAGCGGAGACGCCTTCGACGCGAAGTCCGGCTTCGGTATCTGGGCCAACGAACTGCCCGAGCCCGGACAGGGCCCGGCGGTCGGCGAGGCCACCTTCCGCAACCTGCGGATGAGCGGCAACGCCCAGGACATCAAGAACACGACCAGCACATTCAAGATCAACATCGAGTAGTTTCCCAAGGGCGGTGAACGGAAGGGGCGTCCCCTGGCGGGGCGCCCCTTCCCGCCGTGTCCGGCACTACCGGGGCGAGTGGCGTGGCGGCGGCCCGGTGAGCAGGTGGTGCTCGTGGGACTCGTAGCGGCTGCGCTCCCGGGCGGTGGCCCGTCGCCCGGCCAGGACGGTGGTGAGCCAGCCGGCCAGGAAGCCCGCGGGTACGGAGACCAGGGCGGTCGTGTTGTAGGGGAACCAGGCGAAGTCGGCGTCCGGGAAGGCGGACAGCGGGGTGCCGGAGACCAGCGTGGTGCCGGGGGCCAGGGCGAGGACGCTCAGGGTGCCCACGATGAGCGTGGCCAGGAGTGCGGTGCGCGTGTAGCGGCGCCAGAAGAGGGTGTAGAGCAGCGCGGGGGCGATGGCGGAGGCGCCCAGGGTGAAGGAGACGGTCGCCAGCGGCTGAAGGCTGCGGTGCTGGGCGAGGACGGCCAGAAGGATGGTGGGGACGCCCACGGCCAGGGCGCTGAACCGGGCGAGGGCGAGTTCCCGGGCGGGGGCCGGGGGAGTGACGCGGGACGCGGTCAGGTCGTGGGCGAGGGTGTTGGCACAGGCGAGCGTCATGCTGGCGACGGAGGCGAGGAGGGTGAGGAAGACGGCGGTGGTGACGGTGGCGAAGAGCAGGCTCTCCGGCCGGGACAGACTGGTTCCGAACGCGGCGCGGGCGCCCAGGAGATAGGCGGTCGTGCCGTGCGCGTCGGCGGCGGCGATGCGGTCATGGCCGACGAGCGCGGCCGCGCCCGTGCAGATCAGCGTGAGCATCAGGATGAACAAGGTCACCGAGGAGACCGCCCAGGACATCGCGCGACGGACCTGGCGCGGGGTGCCGGCGGTGTACATCCGCATGGTGACATGCGGCAGGCAGGCACCGCCGAGCACGATCGCGCACTGGGTGCTGGCCATGTCCAGGGCGGGATGCGGGCTGCTGGAGTACTGCAGACCCCACCTCAGATAGGCGGGCCCCGCCCCGCTCTGCCCGGCCGCCGCGTGGAACAGGGCCTGGGGCTGCCAGCCGAACATGCGCAGGATCAGGACGCTCACGACCAGCCCGGAGCCGAGCAGCACCACGGTCTTGATGATCTGGACGAGCGCGGTGCCGGGCATCCCGCCCAGCGCCGCATAAGTGATCATGAGGACACCGGCGCCGGCCACGCAACCGTTCTTCATACCGGGATCGTCGAACCCGAGGACGTACGCCAGGAGTTCACCGACACCGGCCAGCTGCACGACCATCATCGGGACGAGTGCGGCCAGGGTGACCAGACAGGCCGTGACGCGCACGGACCGTGCCGGATGGCGGCGGGCCAGCGCGTCGCCCATGGTGTAGCGGCCGGTGTTGTGAAGCGGTTCGGCCAGCAGGAACATCAGCAACAGCAGGGACAGCAAGGCGCTCAGGGCCAGGACGATGCCGTCGTAGCCGCACAGGGCGATGATCCCCCCGATGGTGAGGACGGTGGCGGCGGAGATGTAGTCACCGGCGACGGCCAGCCCGTTGCGTATCGGCGAGAGGGACCGGTAACCGGTGTAGAACTCGGCGAGGTCGTCCGCCTCCGGTCCGGTGAGCACGCACAGCAGCAGAGTGAGGGCGACGACCGCGCAGAACGCGACGAGGGACCAGGACTGGGCGGAGCCGCTGAACTCGGTCATGGCGCCTGCTCCCGCTCCGCGACGGCCACGCGCGTCTGGCGGCGGGCGTGGCGCGCCAGGGGATCCACGAAGCGGTGCGCGGTGGCCTCGTAGAGGAGGACCGCGAGCCAGGTGACGGGGATCTGGACGAGGCCCAGGACCAACCCGGTGGGCAGGCCGCCGGGGCCGGGGTGGGCCATCAGGGAGGGCGCCTTGACGGTCAGGGTGAGGAAGGCGGCGAAGTAGCCGAGCGCGGTGAAGGTCGCCACGCGCCGTTGCCAGCGGTACGCCCGCCGCAGCAGACGCAGGGTGCGGTGGGCACCGGAGTGAGCGTTCGGCGGACGGCCACCGGAGGGCTCGTCCTGGCCGGTCGACCAGGCGGGGGAAGGCCGGTCGTACAGGTATGGGTCGTACGAGGGCCGGTCGTACGAGGGTTGGTCGTACGAGGGCTGGTCTTTCGGGGGTCGGTCGTATGGGGAGTGGTCGTTCGGGGAGTGGTCGTTCGGGGACCGGTCCGTGGGTAACTCGGGGGAATTATGGGACATCTCGGCAACTCCTCGAAGGGGACCCGGCCCCGCGGGTGGTGGACCGTGCGCGGGGAGAGCGGTTCGGGTGACCGCACGCCGTGCGGACCGAAGATCGTGCGGAGCGGTTGGCGCCGGTCGTCCGGGTCGACGTCCTGTACGTCGCGATCGTGTGAGCGCAGGGCGCCATGGTCTCCGGCGTGGGCGCGGTCCGCCAGAGGCGCGGCCGGGTCGGCGGGAGCGGATCGCGGTGTGCGGAGCTGACCGTGGGATCTCTGCCCAGGAGTGCTGAAGCACTAACGGAGCGCGAGGTGGCGCGAATGCTGCGAAGAGTGCGCCGTCGCACACCTCACGAGCCCCAGGGCACCCACCGGTTCGCTCTGGATCCGACCCACGCCTGCCACGGGCCCTGGAAGCGGTGGCCGCTGAGCCTATGGCACACGGGACACCCGGGCTCCTCTGGCGGGCCCTCCTCCGGTGCCGAAGACGGCGTCCGGTTCCCGCCAGCAGCCGGGGCCGGCTCGCGGCACGCTGAACTCATGACTCTCACCTTCCCTCCCCTTCCCATCTCCGCCGCCGTCCTCAAGGAACTCCGTGTCCAGGACGACGCCGGAAATCCGCCACGCCCGTACACGGACGACGAGGGTGACGCGCCGCTGCGCTGCTGCCTGCGGTCCAGTACCCCGGGCGAGCGGATCGCCCTGGTCTCCTACGCCCCGCTGCGCCGGTGGGCGGCACAGACGAACGCCGACCCCGGCGCGTACGACGAACAGGGCCCGGTCTTCATCCACGCCGAGGAGTGCGGCGGCCCGTCCGGCGAGAACCTCGGCTACCCCTGGGCGCGCCCCGGCGCCCTGCGCGTCCTGCGCCGCTACGACAGCCGAGGCCACATCACAGGCGGACGCATGCTGGAGCTTCCCGACGATTCCCGCGCGGCTTTCGAACACGCGCTGGCCGAGGCGTTCGCCGACCCCGAGACCGCCCAGGTACACGTCCGCGCCGTCGAATACGGCTGCTACCACTTCCGCGTGGACCGCCCCTGACGGAACGGGAGAGAGCACCGGTCGACGACGGCAGCCGGGGATGCGAGTTCGGCCCTGACCACCGCATCCCGACCGGGCGAACCCGAACACCGCGACGACACCGGGGCCCTACGGGCCGCATGTACCCCTGCGTCTCCCGCGCGACATCCCCCACCTTCTTGAACCTGGTCGGTGCGGCCGATTCGGACGTGACGTAGCCGGGGTCCCGAGGACCGTTGTGATAGTTTCAACATCGCCGTGCGTCTGCTGCGAACTGAGGAGGTGAGACCGATCAACACTGTGACAGGTCGGGCCTCCCTCCCTCGCATGGCCTGAGGAGTGCCCGCAGAAGGCATCCCGAAGGGCTTGAAACGCTATGCGCTTCATCTCTGAGACGTCCTCCGACGGCGTCTGCGAACAGCTTTTTGTCCTCAACGACATCCCCGGCGTTCTGTGGACGCCGGAAGGCGCTGCCGGTACGCGTCCCCTCATCGTGATGGGACACGGCGGCGGTCAGCACAAGAAGGCCCCCGACATCACGGACCGTGCGCGCCGCTCCGTGACCGAGTGCGGGTTCGCGGTGCTGGCGGTCGACGTACCGGGCCATGGCGATCGGCCGCTGGACGAGAAGTACAACCGGATCGCGACCGAGAACCAGGCACGTGTGGCGGCAGGGGAAGAACTCGCGCCGCTGATCGCCGGATTCCAGGCGCTCGTGGCCCGCCAGACCGTTCCGGAATGGCGGGCGGTTCTGGAAGCGGTCCAACAACTCGACCACGTGGGCGACGGCCCCGTGGGCTACTGGGGAGTCTCGCTGGGATGCGGACTCGGTGTTCCCTTCGTTGCCGCCGAACCCCGCGTCCGCGCCGCTGTGTTGGGCCTTGGCGGCGCCTTGGCCTCGGGCGAGGACGCCGCACGGATCACCGTTCCGGTGGAGTTTCTGCTGCAGTGGGATGACGAGCGTGTGCCGCGTGACCAAGGCCTGGCGCTCTTCGACGCCTTCGCCTCGACGGAGAAAACGCTGCACGCCAACCCCGGCCGACACGGAGACCTGCCGGCATTCGAACAGGACAGCACACTGAGATTCTTCACCCGGCACCTCGCCTGACAACGGGTTCTGGGCCCGGGTCGCCGGTCGTCCTCGCGTTCACCTGCCACGGGTGAGTGGGGACGGGGGCACCCGTTCGTGCCGCACCAACCGCGCCTGCCTGCGCCGGCGGGGTTGGTGCGCCGCCCTGCTAGGGGCTCAACGCCGCGTCGTGGAGCGCGCGATCGCCCGCCGGCAACGATTCCGCCGCTTGCGGATCTACAGTGAGACCTTCCGTTCTTCGGCCTTCAGACCGCGGAGTGTCCAAAGCCCGTACAGAGCCAGCAGCGGTTTGGCGACCATCCACTCGCCAGGGCGGTAGTCATCCGCTCGCACGAGCCTCTCAGCGAGATCAGGGCGCTGCCGCCGCAAGTACGCACGGGCTTTGAGTGCGTGAGCTGGTTGGGAGGCGACCTTGATGCGGTCGACGTCCTCAAGCAGTGGGATGACGTTCGTGATGTTCTCCCATGTCGTCGCGCTCTGGTCTTCGAGAAGCACCGTGCCCTCGAACTCGAGCACCGACTTCGCGTAGTCAGCCATCAACCGGGCTTCCGCAGCGTGGCTGCCGGTCACCCCACCGCTGAAAATCACGCGAGTGCCACGCGCACTGCCGTCGGCAACGGAACGGACACCAGCGCGCACTCGCCAGCGGTTGATGAAGTTCGCCGTCGATTGGGGGTTCCGGTACCCCAGCACGACCACGGCTTCGGATGCGCCCGCGCTGTTTCCGACGAGCGCTCGCGACCAGCGCCAGTTCAACCACTCGCCCCAGGCCAGGGCCGCGGCCACAGCCATCGCCAGTCGTGTCCGTCGTCGCATGCGGCGACTCTAGGGCACTGCGGTAGCGACTGTCCGCCTTCGGCGCCCACCCCCACCACGCCCGTAACCGCCGCGCATCAGGCTCGGTATCGCGCTCGGTATCGCGCGATCAAACCGAACTGATCATTGGAACGATGTAGCCCTGCTGTGGCGTGAGAGATGAAAGGGGGAGAGGTGTGTTGGTGAAAGCGTCCGCCGCTTCGGGCGGAGCGGGGGAGAGGGGAAGAATGCGGCGCATAGCCGGTGCCGCCATGCCCCTCTACCTCAGCATGATCGCGTCATCGGCGGCGTCGCTGGTGGACACGGCCGTCCTGGGGCGGCACGCCACGGGCTCGCTCGCGGCATTCGCTGTCACGCTGGCGGTCTTCAGTCCGGCCATGGCAACGGTCTCCGGGGCGATGCGTGGCGTCATGCCATTTGTCTCGGCGCAGAAAGAGGACGCCGACGCGCTGGTGCCCGTGCTGCGCAACGGCATATGGCTCGGCATCTTCGTGGGCCTGCTGGGGGCGGTCGCGGTCGTGGCGGTCCCGGTCATCGGCGGTGTCGGCGGCGTCCCCGAGACGACCCTGGACGAACTGGGCGTCTTTCCCTACATCCTGGCTTGCGCCGTCGTGATGATGTCGATCGGGGCCACCGCCACCTCGGCACTCGTCGGCCTGGGCAAGGGCAAGGCCGTGATGCGATCCGGCCTGACGGGCACGGTGGTCGCTGTGGCACTCTCGCTGTCGCTGGTCGGCGGCTTCGGATCCTGGGACGGCCTGGGCCTGCCGGGTGCCGGCATCGCGATGTTCGCCTCCAGCACGATCAACGCCGCGCTTGCCCACGTGCAACTCCGCCGGAACACCGTGCTGGCGGGGAGGCCGCTGGCCCTGGGACGGCCGAGGCCGCGCGATGTGCTGCGGATCGCCGGGGTCGGCATCCCCCTCGCGGCGACCGTCCTCATCAAGTTCGGAGCGCTGGGCGTGCTCGCGTTCTCCGCGGCCCGGGTCGGCACCGACAGCGCGGCCGTGCACAGCATCGCGCTGTCGCTGGCGAACCTCATGTTCACGGCCGCGGTCGCGGTCGGCCAGGCGACCGTACCCCTGATGGCCGACCCTGTGAGGAGCGGAGACGTGGTGGAGATACGGCGCACCGCGCTCGCCGGAGTGAGGGTCGCCGTCTGCACGGTCGCCGCGCTGGCCGCGCTGCTGGCTCTGGTCCGCGATCCGGTGATCTCGGTCTTCACCCACGACTCCGACCTGCGCGACCAGGTATTGGACCTGCTGCCCCTCGTCCTCCTCGCGGTTCTCGCGGACGCGGTCCAGGCGGTCTTCGGCTTCGGGCTGATCGGTATCAAGCGCACGGTGCCCAGCCTGGCCGCCTTCGCCGTCTGCTACGGCCTGCTCGCACTGGCCGCCGTGCCCGTCGGCAACGCGGGAGGCCTGCACGCGCTGTGGCTCTCCCTGGCCGGCGCCAACCTTCTGCTGGTGGCTGGTCAGGCCTACTTCTTCCACACACGTAGCGGCTTGCCATCGCCCTCATGACCACCAGCCCTGCGATCAGGCCAGTTGGGACGATGTCCGAGGCGCCTACAGTGCGGGCCGCACGTGGGGGGCCCGGCTGACCAAGCCGGCGAGACGTCGTTCGGTCTCAGAATCGGCCGGGGCGAAGACCTGCAGGCGGTGACCCGACCGTGGTGCAAGCCAGGTGTTGGACACCTCGAAGTGGAGCTCACCGACGACCGCGTTGCGAATCGTCCGAACTCCGGAGTCCTCGACCCGCGCAACCGTGTGACGGTCCCATAGTTCGAACTTGGCAAAACAGCGCGGGTTCAGTCCGGTGAACGGGGAAATCCAGGACGGCTCCGACGCCGTGATCACAGCAGCCACACCTTGATAATGGCATCGGGTCTGCACGCTCCATCCGGAGTCTCATCGGCGGACCACGGTGGGAAGGGCGGCCTCGTGACGGACCCGGCAGACCTGGAACTGGCGCACCGCCTCGCCGACCAGGCGGACGCCATCGCCCGGAGCTACTTCTCGACCACCATCGAATCCCGGACGAAGAGTGACGGGAGCCCCGTCACTGACGCCGACCAGGAGATCGAAATCGTCCTGCGCTCCCTGATCCGCCAGGAGTATCCCGACGACGCGTTCATCGGTGAGGAGTTCGGCGCCCAGGGCCACGGCAGACGGCGGTGGATCATCGACGCCATCGACGGCACCGCGAGCTTCCTCGCCGGCGAACCGGAGTGGAGCACGCTGATCGCGGTCGAGGAGGACGGCCGCATCACCCTGGGTATGGTCTCCGCCCCTGCCCTGGGCCGCCGGTGGTGGGCCAGGCCGGATTCGGGTTCCTGGGCGGGGCGATGCCCATCCAGCCCCGCCGCACCGGTGCACCGGTTGGCCCTCTCCGCAGGCGGTAGTGCCCAGGATGCGGCGGTCGGCATCTGGCCGCCTCCGTCCAGACTGAGTCAGCAGGAACGCGCAGTGGCCGCGCGGCTAGCCCGGGGCGTCTCGCAGGTCCGACCGTCGCTCGACTGGAGTGCAGCGGTTCCCATCGCGCCGGCACCCTGCAAACCGTCCACCGGGTCCGGCACCTGCCACGGCGCGCTCCTGGTCGCGACCCGTCAACTGGACGCCTTCCTCCTCCTGGGAGCCGGCCCCTGGGACATCGCCCCGCTGATCCCCATCGTGCAGGAAGCCGGCGGCACCTTCAGCGACCTCACCGGCCAGTACCGGACGGACACCGGAGCCGCACTGTTCGCCCGCCCCGGGCTCCACCAACAACTCCTGGACATCGCCGTGGCCGCCAACTGAGAGACCCTCCCTGCGGATACACCATTTCGCCCCGACGAGCGGTTGCGGGACAAGCCTTAGGCGGTCACTTCTGCCCGCCGCCGGGGCAGTTCGGCACCCCGCACCGCGTCGGAGGTCAGGGCGATGACCACGCCCAGGCTGGCGAAGCAGCCGCAGCCGACGAACACCGGGGCGGCGCCCCACGCTCCGATCGCGGCGCCGACCAGCGGGTAGCTGAGGGGCGCGAGTCCCACCATGGTGAGCATGACGACCGAGGTGACCCGGCCGAGATAGGTGGGATTTGTCGCGGTCTGGACAAGGGCGTTGTTCAGGCTGCCGAAGATACCCGCGTTCAGCCCGACCAGCGCGGCCAGTACGGCAGCGGACCAGAGGGTCGGCACAAGCGCGATGGCGGCCGCTCCCGCACAGCCCACGAGCAGCGTTCCGGCCAGCATCAGGCCAGCGCGCGGCAGCCGGCCGACGATGGCGAGCAGTGCGGCGCTGGCCGCCGCTCCGGCGCCGAAGCTGCTGACGATCCAGCCGTAACCGGAAGGGCCCCAGCCGCGCTCGGCGTTGAGGAGCACCATGCCGACGTTGAGGGTGCCGACGAGGCCGAGTTCGCAGATGGCGCCGACGGTGACGAGCGGGCCTATGAGACGGTGGCGGCGGATGTAACGCAGGCCGTCGAGCAGGTCGTTGTGGGCCGTGCCGGACTCCGGCTGCTGCTCCGCGTCCCGCCCTCCGAGAGACCGTAGCCGTATCGTCAGCAGGAGTGGCAGGGAGAGGGCGAAGAGCAGGCCGGCGACGGTGAAGGTGGCCGCCGGGCCTCCAAGCCCCATGGCCAGGCCGCCGATCGGCGGGCCCGCGATCTGGCTGAGGCGCATCGACAGAGAACGCAGGCCGACGACCCGGGCCAGCTGGTCGGGGCCGGTGATCCGCGGCGGGAGGGCACCGACCGCCGGTACGAACAGTGCGTCGATGGCGCCGAAGACGAGTGCCACCGCGATCAGGATCCACAGAGCGGGTGCGGTCAGAGCGACGCAGGCGGCCACCGCCAGGATGAGGAGACAGCGCAGCGCGTCACTGCCGAGGATCACCCGGCGGGGGTCGAACCGGTCGGCGACCACGCCCCCGCCGAGCATGAGTAACCCCCGAGGTAACGCGCCGGCGGCCATGACAAGGCCGACTTCGGTGGGGCCGGCGGCCTTCTGAGCGGACCAGCCGAGGGCGACGAAGTACACGCTGTCGCCGACGAGGGAGGCGGTGTACGCGGTGAGCCAGCGCAGGACGTTGCCGTCGCGGTAGGCCGGTGTGATGGCGTTTTCGGGCACGGATGTCTCTGCGGTGGCCATGGCGGGCTCCAGGAAGTCGAGGGATACGGTGGCGTCAGGGCCGGAAGGGGAAACCGTAGAGGTGGACGGACACGTGTTCGCGGCCCTCGGTGTCGCCGGCCGCCTTGGCTGTCTTGCCACGCTCTCGCCATCGCCGAGTCAGCGCCTCGAGTTCATCGCTCATCTCGGCGAGCTCCGCCGGGGTCAGGTCGAGCAGCCACTCTGAGCTGAAGGACGCGTCGGCCCACTCGGTGCCCCAAGCGGACTTCTGGTCGAGGTAGGCACGGTACTGGGTGATACGGGTGTCGAAGAGGCTGCGCGTCACCGCACCGACGGCGGCGGCGCCCTCAGGCGTGTCCGCGAAGTCCGACTCGCGGAAACCCCAGCCCTCCTCGGACGCCACCTGCCACCACCGCTCCCGGCCGTCGGCTCCCTGGCCGCTCGCCTCGATCACGAAGCCGTGCTCGGCCAGCTTGCGCAGGTGATAACTGACCAGCGACGGCGTCTCGTCGACATACTCCGCGAGCTGAGAGGCGGTCGCGGAGCCTGCGGCGAGCAGCAGCCGGCAGAGCTGCATCCGCAGCGGGTTCATGAACAGTCTCAACCGTGATAGATCGGTGATCTGCTCGGGCTCACGCTTCGGGCGCATGCGGTCACCGTAGATATGAAGCGAAAACTTCGCAATAACTCCTTCAGAGTTGCACGAGGGTGGCGGTGTGGGAGCCTGGCCCAGTCCGGGCCCACCGCTTTCCCCCGTAGCGGGTGGGCCCGGACTCGTGTGCAGTGGGACTGCCGCCGCCGCCCGCCCCGCGGACCGGGCGGCCACCTACACGGGCCTCCGGCGTCCGGCGGGCGCCGGTCCGGAGAAGGCGCACTGCGGGGGTTCGGCACAGCCTCCGGTGCTTGCGCGGAAGCCGGTCGGTCTTGCGTGGTCCGGAAGCCGGGCGGTCGTGTGTCGTGTGGCGGGCTGTCGGCGTTCGGCGACCGGTGGGCTGCTGTCAGCGGCCGTGCGGGGCCAGGGTCTGGCCGAAGCGGGCGTCGGGGTTGGGAGCGTGCAGTGTGCTGCCGTTGAAGGACCACGAGCGGTTGGGGGAGGGGCCGTCGCTGGTGGCGGGGAAGACCCAGACCCCGCCGTCGCCGTCGACGTCCCGGACGCTGAGGGCGCCGCCGAAGCGGTCACCTGGCCTGTTCACGTCCGGAACGCCCGGCGAGTTCTGCGTCCAGAACTGACGGTACGTCCCCCGGCGCGTCGTTCGCCGAGGTCGGCTACTGACAAGTCATGGAGAATTCGAGGTGACGATCGGGCAGGGTGGAGGGATGCCTGAGTTGTCCTTGCCTGGAGGTTTCGTCAATGCCGTCGTTCGTGTCGGGGACACGGTGCGCCGTCCAGCCTCTGCTCGCACGAAGTTCGTGGGTGATCTGCTGAGGTTGCTCGAAGCCAGTGGCTGGAACGGAGCTCCGCGGTATCTCGGTGTGGACGAGAAGGGCCGGGAAGCGCTCAGTTACCTTGACGGCCATGTGGCGTGGGAGCCGCGACAACCTGCTGCCGTGTCGTCGGACGAGAGCTTGGCGGCGGTCGCCAGGCTCGTGCGGGAGTTCCACGACCTGACGGCCGGCACCCCACTGGCCCGATCCCACGAGGTCGTCTGTCACAACGACCTGTCGCCCCGGAACACGGTCTATCGGCTGGTCAGTGGCTCGCTTCGGCCGGCGGCATTCATCGACTGGGATCTGGGGGCGCCGGGCGCCCGAATCTATGACGTCGCTCATGTCTGCTGGCAGTACCTCGGTCTCGGCCCTGCTGTGGCCGACGTCGGGGAGGCAGCCCGGCGCATGAGGCTGATCGCCGACAGCTACGAGTTGTCGGACCGGCACCGTCTTGTGGCCACGGTCTTGTGGTGGCAGGACCGGTGCTGGCGGGGCATCGAGACCCAGGCCGATGCCGGAGACGACGCCATGGTCCGGCTTCGGGATGCCGGGGTGGTGAGGGAAGTCCAAAGGGCCCATCAGTGGGTTTCCGATCATCAGGGCGCTTTGGAACGCGCACTGCACTGAGCGCGCGGGGAGGGGCACGCCGGGTCGTGGGGTGGCTTCCTGCGCAGGTGTTTCCCGGCTCCGTAGACCCCCGGTGAGGAGATGCTCAGCGGGAGGCGATCGCGCGCTGCTGCTGGTCAGTGCTCGCGAGCTCGCAGGCGGCGCAGCATGCGGGGGTCCTCGAAGCCGACCGCGCGGGCGGCGGCATCGACCGTGGCGCCGTGACTGATGAGGTGCTCGGCGCGTTCGAGACGGAGGGTCTGCTGATAGCGCAATGGGGTGAGGCCGCCGGTGGCGCGGGTGAAGAGGCGCGTGAGGGTACGTTCGCTCACGCCCACGGTCGCGGCCAGGGCGGACAGGGGCAACGGTTGGTCGAAGCGGGCGTCGAGCAGGTCCTGGGCGTGGTGCACGGTGTCGTCGAGGTGGGATCGGTACCTGAGCATTGCGCTGGCCTGCGGTTCATGGCCGTTGCGCCGCGCGTACACGACCATGTCCCGGGCCACCTGTGCGGCGACGGCGGGGCCGTGCCCGGTGGCGATCAGGTGCAGCGCCAGGTCGATGCCGCTGGCGATGCCGGCCGAGGTGACCACCCGGTCGTCGGCGGTGTACAGAACATCGCGAATGACCGTCGTCCTGGGGTAGCGGCGTGCGAGCTCGTCCTGCACATCGTGGTGGGTGGTGCAGCGGCGACCGTCGAGCAGCCCGGCTCGGCCGAGCGCCTCGGCTCCGGCGCAGACGCTGGCAACGGTCCCGCCCCTGGCGTGGTGGTCCCGGAGGGACTGCAGGAAGGCCGCGCCGATGGCAGGACTGCCGGCCAGGACGGGCGCCCGCCAGCCGGGCACCACGATCAGATCCTCCTGGTCGAGTTCGGGCCAGTCGAGCCGGGCCGCCAAGGACAGGCCCTGAGCGGTGGGGACCAGCGGCTGCTCGGCGATGTAGCTCAGCGTGTAGGGGTGCCCGAAGTCGGAGGCCGTGGAAAAGACCTGCGCGGGGCCTGCCAGGTCCAGCAGGTGGAGTCCGGGCACCAGGAGAAAGACGATGTGGCTCACGATCCGGTCATCATGCCCGAGCCCCGGCCGCAGCCTCCAGTTGCCCGACAGTGGTGATGGTGGCAAAGCGTCCGGCAAGGGCGTACTCCGTGCGCCTGATGATCTCCTCGGCGCTCAGGGTACGGGGGTCCGACAGCAGTTCGGCGATGCTCTGGTCGGCGGGAGCGTCACGGTGCGGGATCGGGTTGGTGGCGGTGGCGTCGATGACGAAGGTGACCAGGTAGCCGAAGTCGCTCGCGACGCGGGTGGTGGTCTCCACGCACTGCTCGGTGCGGATGCCGCAGACAGTGAGTTCGTGAATGCCGCGCTCGGTGAGGATTTGCTGCAGGTTGGTGGTGGTGAAGGCGTTGTGCGAGGTCTTGTGGATCAGCGGTTCCGTGTCCCGGCGCTGCAACTCCTCCATCAGCCGGACATGTCCGAGGGCGGGGTCGAAGACATCACCGCTGCCGGGCTCGGAATGCAGCACCCACACCACCAGGTCCCCGGCCTGGCGGGCCAGCCGGACCAGCCGGTCCACCTGGTCGGCGATCTTCGGGTTGGAGATGGTCTCCCACAGCGGGCGGGCGCGGAAGGATTCCTGGACGTCGATGACGATCAGTGCTCGGGTCATGCCCCCAAGCCTGACCGGCGGGGCTGGCGCGCGACAGGCCTCATCGGGTCCGGGTGCGGACCGATCCGGTCACCACCGGAGCCGTGTCCACTCGCTGGGCGCCGGCCACCACGTGCTGGCTTCGACGGTTGGAGTCGGGGGCCTACCCAAGGTCTGTGAGTCAGCCAGGCGTGGTAATTGTTGATCTTCCTTTTCGCGCTGCTGAAAGAACGCAGGGTGCAGGACCGGCTGCCCGCGGACAGCCAGGGCGACTTCCTCGCCGGCGACGACATCTCCTGGAGGGGACGACATCTCCTGGAGGGCGGGGGAGGGCGGGGGAGGGCGGGCCGGCCGAGGGCGCCGTCCAGACCGAGCTGAACGCGGTCTGGGGCGTCACGCACCGCTTCGGAGGCGCCATCGACCGGACCGACCCGGGCCCCGGAGACGTCTACGACGAGATCACGCCGGTCGAACTCCCCGCGGCCCGCGCGAGCCGGTCAGAAACCTGCCGCACGGGCCGCCGAGTACACCTCGGCAGCCACGTCCTTCAGCTCCTGCGCATCCCGCGTGGCCCATGAGAGGTCGACCAGGAACTCGTCGAGACCGATCTCGGCGTACGCCATCAGGTCGCTGACGATCTGCTCGACGTCACCCTGGAAGGGCTGGCGGTCCGTCCCTTCCTGCCGCTTGGCGGTGTAGTCCGGGTTCACGCGCACCACCGTCCGCAGCGGCCGGGTGCGGCCCCGCTCGGCGGCGAGGTCCTGCAGTCGGCGCCAGCTCTCGGCCACTTGATCGGGACCGTCGGCGTACGGCAGCCAGCCGTCGGCGTGGTCGACGAGCCGTCGCATCGCCCGCGGGGTGTTGGCCGGCACCAGGATCGGGATAGGTCGGGCCGGCTTCGGCCCGACCACGGCCGAGGCGATCCTCGTGATCCGGCCGTTCTCGTAGACCACCGGGTCCGGGCCCCACACCGCCCGGCACACCTCGACCATCTCGTCCATGACCTTGCCGCGCTCCTCGAAAGGGCGTACCCCGGCGGCCGCGTACTCGTCGAGGGACCAGCCGCTGCCGAAGCCGGCGACGACCCGGCCGCCGCTCGCCGCGTCCAACGTGGCCAGCGACTTGGCCAGTTGGAAGGGGATGTGCAGCGGGGCGACCAGCACGGCGGTGCCCAGCTCGGCCCGCTCGGTGGCCGCCGCCGCGAGCGTCAGTGTGACCAGCGGCTCGGCCACGCCCCGGTAGGCATCGGGCCAGGGCAGGCCCGGGACGCCGTACAGGGGCTGGGTCTGGGGTTCCGGGAACAGGGCTCGTTCGTACACCCAGAGGCTGTCGTATCCGATGTCCTCCGCGGCGCGTGCCACGTCGGGGACGTCCTTGCCGAGGTTGTACTGCCGATTCTGCGGAAGACCGATTCCGAGCCGGGTCGTCATGCCGGTGCGCTCCTCTGTAGTTGGTTGCGCAATCAAGTTAACGTCAACTCGGTGAGGTGGGGGCGAGTCCCGGCCGAGGTTGGTCCGAACGGATCCCTCGCACGGGGGGATCCGGGCCGCCCCGGAAAGGTGTGCTGGCCCGGCCCAGACCTACCGCCGGGGGCAGCCGGGGGCGCCCATCGGGCCTGCGGGATGCTGGGCGGGGCCGGGAAACGCGCTGGTCTGGGGCTGGTCAGCCGTGCGTGGTGGGATCTACTTCGCCCCAGGCAAGCCCTGCGCCGCGATCCAGACCGCGAATGTAGTCCTGGTCGGCGTCGTCGATGCGGAACGAGAAAACGTCCAGGTTCTCACGCATGCGGACTGGGTCGGTGCTCTTCGGGAGCACCGGATAGCCGTTCTGCACGCCCCAGCCCAGAAGGAACTGCGCTTCGGTCACACCGTATTTTGCCGCCAGCTTCTTGAAGGGGGAGTCGGAGCGCTCTCCTTCGGCGCGCATCTCCTGCGTCTTTCCGCTCATCTGGCCGGGCGCGGTGCGCCAGGTCGACAGCGGAACCAGGCTGCTGTAGGCGATGGGCGTGATGCCCTTCTGGTTCAGGTAGGAGGTCAGTCGGGGCTTCTGCGACCAGGGGTGCAGTTCGATCTGATCGGCGTGCGGAAGGGGAAGTCCCGCCTCTGCCAGCTCGTCGATGTGAGCGGCATTGAAGTTCGAGACGCCGATCGCACGCGCCTTGCCGCTCTTGTGGGCCTCAACCAGTGCCTGCCACTGTTCCAGACGCTGCTCACGCCCGAACGTGGCGTGGATGAGGTACAGGTCGACGTGCTCCAGACCGAGTCGCTCGAGACTCTCGTCGAGGGACCGCAGGGTCTCTTCGCTCGTCTTGGCGCGCTCCTGGACCAGCGGCCACAGCTTGGTCGTCACGAAGACGTCGCCGCGTTCGAGACCTTCTCGCCGCAAACCGCGACGCAGCCCTTCGCCGACGCCGCGTTCGTTCTCGTACACCTCGGCCGTGTCGACGTGTCGGTAGCCTGCGGCCAGGGAATTCTCGACGGCGGACGGGGCCTCTTCGTTCGGAATGAGATAAGTCCCGAAACCGACAAGGGGAACCTTCACCCCAGCGGTCAATTCACGATCGTGCGTCTTGGTCACCGTAATCTCCCTGCCGATTTTCGCGTCTTGCCGATTGTTCGAGTCGGTGCTGATGGAACGGCGAGTCCCGCTCCGTATTGACGACATAACCCGGGCTCCCTGCCCCTGAAGGGCGCGGACGTGAAGGGCTCGGACGGCTTTCTCGTCCCGGCACGCGGCCGAAGGCCTCCGCGCTACTGCTCCCGGCCCTGCGGCGGCCGGCGCGGCGGAAACCGGGGGGTGACGTGCGGCTGGTGGTGCCGGGCGTCAGCCGCCGGGGAGCGGTTCAATGCTTCTCGACCGCCGAGGCCCAGTCCCAGTTGACGCCCATCTGCTGGTACATGGCCGAGTAGCCGACGAAGCAGCGCAGGACGACAGCGAGATTGCGCCTCTCGTGCCTGGTCAGGTGCCGGTCCGTGAGCGGCAGCTTCGCCAGCTGGCGAGGAGTCAGGTCCGGCACGCCGTACTGCTGCGGACCGCCGCACCGCTGTGGGCGGGGTTTGCGGCCTGCGTCGGCGCGGCGGCGATGGAAAGACCGCCCAGGACAGCAACCGCGGTGGCGGCGGTGATCGACTTCCGGCTGAGCAGCTTCATGTCCAGTTCCTCCAGGTCGGTTCACAGGATCCGAGATCCGCCTTTAATGGCCTCTCCTGCGTGTTTAGTAATTCAAACGCTCGCTTGACATTATGGGTGTCGACGCGGACTGTCAAGCCACTGCTTGACAGTCCGCGGTCGCGCCACCGTGGAGGCGTGCGCGTGGCCGAGTCGCGGCCGGTCGGCTCGTTTCTGTGGCAGCGATCCGGAGTGGCGACGTGAGGTCGCGGTCACGGGCCGGCCCGGGCGTCGATGCTCCGCCTGGTGTTGTGCTCGGGCCGGGGTGGGCCTGCTCGCGGTCGGCCCCGAATCGCGCGCCGACTGTTGACAATGTACTCAAGCATCTGCTTGAGTACATGCTATGGCGAGGGTGGAAAAGGCGGATCTGCGCCGGGAGGCCGGGCAGCGCACGCGGGACGGGCTGCAGACGGCCGCCCTGGAGTTGCTCGCGCAGCGAGGCCAGGAGGGCGTGACTCTCCGCGAGATCACAGAGCGCGCCGGAGCCAACGTCGCCGCGGTGAGCTACCACTATGGATCGCTGAAGGCGCTGTGCGAGTCCACGATAGAACACGCGCTGGAGCGGTATCTGGACGCACAGCTCCTGGAACTCGGTTCGCTCGGCTCCACCGCGACGCTCCACGAGGTGGCGGCGGCGTTCGCCCGGCCGATGATGCGCGCGCTGGCGGCCGGTGGACAGGACCTGGCCGTGATGCGGACCGTGGCGCGGGTCGGCATTGAACCGCCCCAGGCCTGGGAGCGGCTGAACGGCAAGTTCGACCAGAGCCGCCGGGAGGCCCTCCGGGTGCTGACGGCGAACCTTCCCGGAGTCGACGAGCAGGAACTGATCTTCCGTACGCGCTGCGCGGCAGGCCTGCTGAACTGGCTGGCGCTGGCACCCATCGGCGCCGAGCTGGCCGCCATGTCCGCGGAGCAGATCGAACGGCAGCTGGTCCCCGTGGTGGCGGGGGCGTTCCGCGGGGAAGCCGCCAGCGACCGCTGACCAGACCGACGGCCCCCGGAATCCCGACAGCTCCAGTAACTGAGGGTCGTGTCGCCGCGGACGGTGAGCGGCGCGCCGTTGAAGCCGTAGACCTGCAGGTAAGCGTGGTCGTACGGCCCGCCGTTCGCGTAGCCCGAATACACAAGCGAAGTGTCGCCCGTGTGCGGCTGTTCGCCCGTGCGCAGGGCCACCGCGGCGCACCTCGCCCGGCTGGCGCTGACTCCCGCTCAGAAACGCGTGGTGGCGGCCCCGCTGGGCACCGACTGAGTGGAACGCAAAGGCAACGGTGGCCGGGGACGACAGGCCGACCCGACAGGCTTCGAGGACTTCCACCGGTCGGCGTACCCGCGGCTGGTCGGGCAGTCGTTCTCCGTCACCGGCGGTCTCCAGCAGGCCGAAGTTTGAGACACGCTTTACGTGAAACAGGCAACCGTGGGCCATGCCATCACTGTCTGACAGTGAGTCGGAGTCGGGCCCGTGAGGGTCGAAGAACGAGAGAGCGGGGCAGATCGTGGGGCGGCGCAAGGGCGGCATAGGGATCGCACTCGTCACGGGCCTGATCGTGGTGGGTGCGAGTGCCTGCGGCGGGGGCGGCAGTGACAAGGCGAGCGGGGGCGACCCGAAGGCGTCGGGCAAGCCGAGCGTGAGCGCCTCGCCCTCACCGACGAAGCCGGCCGGTCCTCCGATGCTGCTGGACACGATCACCCCGCAGACCGGAACCACGGTCGGAGTGGCCATGCCGATCTCGGTGATCTTCACCAACCCGGTCGCGGCCAAGGCCCGGGCCACGGTCGAGAAGCACATGAAGGTGAGCGCCTCGCAGCCGGTGGTCGGCGCCTGGCACTGGATGGGCGACAGGCGCGCCGACTGGCGCCCGAAGACGTACTGGCCCTCCGGTACGACGGTGAAGATCGACGCCGACATGAAGGGCGTCAGCAACGGCAACGGGCGCTATGGCGTGCACGGTTACACGCACACCTTCAAGATCGGCGACGATGTACGCGCGGACGTCTCGGTGACCGACCACACCATGAAGGTGACCCGGAACGGCCAGACGGTACGCACCCTGTCGATCAACGCGGGCAGCGCCGAGTATCCGACCTGGAACGGCACGATGGCCGTCATCGACAAGCAGGAGAAGGTGCACATGACCTCCTGCAGCGTCGGCATCAGCTGCGACAAGGGCAGCCCCAACTACTACGACCTGACACTGCCCTGGGACGTCCACCTGACCCAGTCCGGCACGTACGTGCACTACTCCACCGGAGACCCGAACCCGGGCAGCGGCAGCGCCCGCGGCTCGCATGGCTGTGTCCACCTGTCCATGTCGGACGCCAAGTGGTTCTACGGCCAGGTCAAGCAGGGCGATCCCGTGACCATCACCGGCTCGCCCCGCGCCAAGGCCCCGGCCGACAACGGCTACGCCGACTTCAACCTGGGATGGGACCAGTGGCTCGCGGGCAGCGCGTCGGGGGAGCAGACGACGGCGACGCTCTGACGCGCTGAAACCCCAAGA
This sequence comes from Streptomyces sp. NPDC051105, assembly GCF_040682795.1. Classification (NCBI taxonomy): domain Bacteria; kingdom Bacillati; phylum Actinomycetota; class Actinomycetes; order Kitasatosporales; family Streptomycetaceae; genus Streptomyces; species Streptomyces sp. NPDC051105. The sequence goes on from NZ_JBFBBR010000022.1 coordinate 88,069, forward strand.
ACGAAAACAGGCCCGTTTTGAACTGGTGGTTCACCGGAAGGCGACTCAGAGTTCATCACTGACCTACAGGTTCATGGGTATGACCTCAAGACCTCGCTTGCGCAAGCGCACCCGGATCGGCATAGCGATCGCCGTCACCGTCGCCGTGGCGGGCACAGGCACAGTCGTGGCCCAGGCGCACGGCTGGCTGTCCGCCCCGACGCACGACTTCGACGCGGCCGCCGACTCCTTCTCCGGCCACGACAAGGTGACGGGCGACGTGCTGCGCAACGACTCCGGCGCGACCGCCGTCGTGCGGCACACCGACCCGTCCCACGGCACGGCGACGGTCAACGCCGACGGCACCTTCACGTACACCCCGAGCTCCGGCTTCAAGGGCACCGACACCTTCACGTACACGGCGACCGACGCCGTCCAGCTGTTCAGGGACACCCAGCCGAACGGCGACGCGCTGCCCTCGCTCGCGACGGTCGCAGGCCCGGGCGGCACCACCACCCGGATCTCCGGTGAGGGCTACGGGTCCGCGCTCGCCCCGGTCCCGGGCAGGTCGGGCTACTTCTGGGGCCTCACCGACCGCGGCCCCAACGCCGACGCCCCGGACGGCAACAAGTCCGAGATGCTCACCGACTTCACGCCGCAGATCGGCGAGTTCAAGCTCGTCAAGGGCAAGGCCGAGCTGGTCAGGAAGGTCACCCTGAAGGGGCCGAAGAGCCTTGGCGGCGTGCAGTACAGCGGCCGTCCGCCACACGACACGAGCGAGGTGATCGACGACGTCGCCGCGACGAACGCCAACGGCGGCACTCCCACGCCCGTCGCCCGGGACCCCTACGGCTACGACTCCGAGGGCCTGGTGGCGCTGCCCGACGGCACGTTCTGGGTGTCGGACGAGTACGGTCCGTACCTCACGCACTTCGACCGGAACGGCTACGAGCTGGGCCGGCTGACCCCGTACAAGGACAGCCCGGACAACCAGTACCACAAGATCGTCGGTTACCTGCCGGCCGAGCTGGCCAACCGCCTGAAGAACAAGGGCATGGAGGGCCTGACGGTGACGCCGGACGGCTCGACGCTGGTGGGCGTCACGCAGGCCGCGCTGCAGCAGCCGGATCTCGGCAGCACCAAGGCGTCCAACCTGTCGCCCACCCGCATCGTCACGGTCAACCTGCGCACCCTCCAGACCAAGCAGTACCTGTACCTGCTGGACGACCCGGCCACCACGGGTGACGCCAACAGCGAGATCACGGCGCTGTCCGACACGAAGTTCGTCATCGACGAACGTGACGGCAACGTCGAGCCGTTCGCCCAGAAGTCCCTCTACGAGGTCGACATCAACGGCGCGACCGACGTCAGCGGGCTGACGATCGGCGGCAAGTCGCCCGAGGCGTTCGTCGGCAAGGTCGGCACCAACGCCGCGCTCACCGCGCTCACCGGTGCCGGCGTCCAGGTCGCGCAGAAGCAGCCGTACCTCAACGTCGGGACGCTGGTGAGCCAGCTCGACCCCAGCGGGAAGTTCTTCGCGCACGACAAGGTCGAGGGCGTCGCCACCACGGACGCCGGCAAGACGCTGTACCTGTCCAACGACGACGACTTCGGCATCGACACCATCGCCGTCGACCCCGACGGGAAATGGACCGTCCACCAGAAGGTGCTGCCCTCCACGGGCCAGACCGACAACGGCGAGATCCTGAAGGTCGACACCACCAAGCTGCCGGCCGTGCTCAAGACCGTCACGGTGACGATCCGCGTGCAGTGACGCACTCAGCGCCCCGCCCCGGGCCCCTCCACTCCGACGGACGGGCCCGGGGCGGGAACGGACGGAATGTGCGTGATCGCCACATCGGCAGTGATCGCCCTGGGACCGGCCCAGCACAGCTGGCAACATCCTCGGCACAAAGGCGAGTTGGTGTTCGACTCAACCGTGTACCGCGTAGCCCGGCAAATCCGTCGAGAAGGGCCGGGCATCGCCCGAGAGACGCCCGTCGGCGCCCGGCGCCACCGCGGATCCTGGTGTCGGCGGCTCCAGCCCCGTGGCCCGGCACCGTACGTGCTGACGAACTGTGCGGTGGTACCGGCGGCAGTGAACCGCGACTTGACCAACCCCGCAGAGGCGGAGACCACCAGCCGCTGAACTCGTCATCGTCAACCGGGTTCGTCTACCGGGTTCGTCTACCGGGTTCGTCCTCCGGGTTCGTCTACCGGGATGGTCTACCGGGATGGTCTACCGGGATGGTCCGAACTCCGGCTTCGGGCATAGCCCCCGCTGCCCTCGCGAGAAGCCGTAGCCATACGTCCGCCACTGGTGCGCCGCGACCGGCACGGCCCCTCCGCGCCTGGAACCTCGCCGCTTCGGCTGATTGGCACTCGCGAAATGGCACCAACGGGGGAATCGGCGGCACCGCAGTCCGCCGCGGTAAGCGGGGCCCCAGGCGCTGACTAGCATGCGCGAGATCCATCCTCACGTAATTTCCGATTGCCTAGGGGTAAGGGCCGTGAAGGTTTTGAAGGACGTGGGCGTCTCCGTTCCGCGGGATATCGCGCCCGGCTACCTCGGCACGGCCCGCGATGAACGTTCGCCGGCATGAGCCTTCCGGTCACTGCGGGCGACCAGCGTGTCCGCCTACGGCGACCGACTCCGACGAAGCTCTTCGGCGTCCGTTCTGCCTGATTCCCCACGGCGATGAGCACATGACTCACGCCCGAGTCGTCCGCCGCTGTCCGAGCCGGAAAGAGAATTCATGCTGTTGTCTGCGTTGCTGGCAGCCGCCGACCCGCCACAGCTTCTCCCCGCGCGTGAGCAGATGGCGTTCACTCTGGGATTCCACGTCGTTCTGGTGCCGTTCGGCGTCGCGTTCACGTTCATGATGCTGGTCTGCCACTACCGGGCGCTGCGCCATGACGATCACGAGGCGCTGCTCCTCGCGCAACGGTGGTCGAAGGTCGCTGCCGTGCTGTTCGCGGTCGGGGCGGTGTCGGGCACGGTGCTTTCCTTCGAGTTGGGGCTGCTGTGGCCCGGGCTTATGGGCAGGTACGGGGCGGCGTTCGGGTTTCCGTTCGCCTACGAGGGGCTTTTCTTCTTCCTGGAAGCCGTGTTCGTGGCCATTTACATCTACGGCTGGAAGCGGCTTCCACCATGGCCGCACTTTTTCACGGGCGTCGCGGTGACCCTGGCGAGTGTCGGTGGCACGGCTTCCGTCATCGCGGCGAACAGCTGGATGAACCAGCCGGCGGGCATCGTCGTCAGTCACGGGCGTGTCGTGCAGGTGTTCCCGTCCAAGGTGTTCTTCAACGGCGCGTTCTGGTGGGAGATGGTGCACATGTTCCTGGCGTCGTACATCGTCGCCGGGTTCATGGTCGCGGCGGTGTACGCGCGGGGCCTGCTCAAAGGCCGCCGGGACCGCTACCACCAGTTGGGGTTCCTGGTGCCGTTCACGGTCGGGGCGATCGCCATGCCCTTGCAGTTCCTGGTCGGGGACACCATCGCCCGGCAGGTCTTCGACAGGGAGCCCGCCAAGTTCGCCGCCATCGAAATGGTTCCGGAGACCGGTGACCACATCCCCGAGACGCTCGGCGGCATCTTCGTCGACGGCAAGGTCCGCTACGGCATCCCCCTTCCCGACGTCGCCTCGATTCTCGCGGGCTTCAGACCGTCCACCACCATCAGGGGTTTCGACGCGATTCCCCCGGCCGTGCGCCCCGACGACGCGGTGGTGAGTTTCGTGCACCTCGCTTTCGACGTCATGGTCGGAACCGCCTCGCTGCTGTTGCTGATGTCGCTGTGGTTCGGCTGGCTGTGGTGGCGGCGTCACGAGGTCCCGGTGAACCGCTGGTTCCTGCGCGGTGCGTCGGCGTGCGGACTGCTCGCGCTCCTGTCGTTGTGGAGCGGCTGGGTGGTGACGGAGGTCGGCCGGCAACCGTGGACGGTCGTGGGGCTCCTGCTGACGAGGGACGCCGTCACCACGGTGGGCGATCTGTGGCCGCTGTTCGCCACGGTCCTCGCCATCTACCTCTGTGTCGGGGCGGGCGCGGTGCTCGTCCTACGGGCGATGCGTCGTCGCTGGTCGCGAGAGGGTACCGAGGCCGTCGCGGTTCCCTATGGTCCCGAGCCGGTGCCGGCGACGAGCGAGCGCGGTTTCGGAGGCGAAGACGTATGAGCACGCTGACCGCCGTGGTCCTGTTCGTCGGCGTGATCGCCTACGCCCTGTTCGGGGGTGCCGACTACGGGGCCGGTTTCTGGGATCTGACAGCCGGTGGCCGTCGTCGCGGTCGCCCCGTCCGGGAGTTGATCAACGTTTCCATCAGCCCCGTGTGGGAGGCCAATCACACCTGGCTGGTCTTCATCCTGGTGATGATCTGGACGGGATTTCCGCAGGCGTTCACGGCCATCACCACCACTCTCTACATTCCCCTGGGCCTGGCGGCGCTGGGAATCGTGGCGCGGGGCGCCGGCTTTGCCTTCCGACACGCGTTGGCGGGCGGCCGGGGCGAGGAGATCGCCGGTGTCGTCTTCGCCTCCTCGTCGGTGGTCACGCCTTTCTTCTTCGGCGCCATCGCCGGCGGGATCGCCTCCGGCCGTGTCCCCGCGGCGGGGCACGGCGACCCGCTGTCCAGCTGGCTCAATCCGACGTCCGTTCTCGGCGGCGTACTCGCCGTCACGGTCTGCGCCTACCTTGCCGCCGTGTTCCTCACCGGACAGGCCCGGCGCCGGGCGCAGTCCTCCCTGGAATCGGCGTTCCGCCACCGCGCCGTCGGTGCCGGCGTCGTCGCGGGACTGGTGGCGCTGGGAGGCGTGTTCATCCTCCGTGCGGACGCTCCGCGGCTGTTCCACCAGCTGAGCCGGGTCGGCGCGCCGTTGCTGGTCGTCTCCGCCGTGTGCGGTCTGGCCGCGCTGCTTCTGCTGCGCAGGGGCAGCCCGGCCGTCGTCCGCACTCTTGCGGCCATCGCGGTCGCCGCGGTCGTGGCGGGCTGGGGGGTCGCGCAGTACCCCTACCTCCTGGGCACGCACCTGACCATCCATCAGGCGGCGTCCCCCTCGGCCACCTTGTGGCAGTTGTTCGTGGTCTCCTGCGTGGCGGCGGTCCTGGTCGCGCCGTCGCTCCTGCTGCTCTACATCCTGCAACTGCGGCGCAAACTCGGCTGACGGGGAGGCGCAGTCCATGACGACCACCACCGGCCCGGGTCCCAGGGCCGCTGCCTGCGCGGCCCTTTGCCGTGCTGAGCGCCGTAGGCAACGACGATCGACCGATCGCCGAGGCGGCGGGTATGTCCCGCGCCACGTTCTTCCGGTAGTTCCCCACCGAGGAAGACGTCGTCCTGACGCGTGGTCCCGGCGGAAGGAGCGGCGACGGCAAGTGTCGCGGGCCCGGTTGTCGGGCCGTGACGTGGTCCTGAGTGTTCCGCCTCGCCGAGGAGGGGACCTGGAGGGAGTCCCGTAGGTTTCGAGGTGATCTCGCTCGACCATGAGGGCGAACTGCCCGTCAGGCAGCTGACCGTCGTACCTGGATCGTTACCGCCGCCCACACCCAACGCCGCCTCGTCCGCCCTCTCGCCGAGGATCTGCGCCGGCCGTGGGAGATGCCCGCCGCTCCAGGCCGACTGACGGCCGCCCGAGTTCGACGCGGGTTCAGGAACCTCCACGCCACCATGCTCCGCCCAGCCGGAACCCCGAAGCCTGGCAAGCCCGGGGGCGCCGCCGACCGCCGCCGCGTCGCTGCCATCGGCCGCTGAACACCAAGACCGGAAAGGATGGAGAACAAGCTAGGGGTGACGGCGTTTCCCGGCCTTTGCCGGTGTCGCGGCGGCCTTTGGCTGCTGGTGCTGGTTCGTCGGGTGACGGTCGGGAATCTTTCCAGGTCGGCGGAGTGTCAGTCCGTCGGTGACGTGGCGGTCCGGGGGTCTGGTCCGGCGGGTGGGAGGGTTGTCAGCCATGCCGTTGTGTCACGGGGGCGGCGGAAGTGGAGTGTGTGGAGCGGGGCGAAGCGGGGATCGCGGAGACGGTGCTCGATTTCGCGGTGGCGGGGTCCGTGCTGCGTCCAGGCCCACCAGGCCGGGTGTTCGCGGTGCAGCCAGTCGGTCCAGGTCTCCCTGTTGCCGCCGAAGAGGACCTCGCCGGTGACGGTGCGGCGGAGGGAGCGCCGCAGGACGCGGGGCATGATGACGTGTTTGGGGTAGTCGAGCCAGATCACGGTGTCTGCGCGGTCCCACAGCAGGTCACGGACTTCGGGGTATCCGAGGGAGTCGATGATCCAGCGAGGTGTGGCGGTGACCTTTGATACGTCTTCGGTCAGTTCGCTGTTGGTCGCCCAGCTGGGGCCGTTGAAGTACAGGGCGTCCATTTCGTGGTAGGGCAGGCGCAGGCGGATGCTCAGGGTATGGGCGAGGGTGGATTTGCCAGCGCCGGTGACGCCCACCACCAAGATCCGTTCCACGGGTGCACCTTATCCCCGTGGCCTTCTTCGTCTGACAGGGCATGGTCCATCAGCGGGTACCGCCCGTGCCGCTAGTTCCGCCGCTTCCGCAGCCGAGCCCCAGGCAGATCCCGCCGCGGCCGCCGGTGCCGCCGGTGCCGCCTGTGCCGCCGCGGCCGCCGTCGCCGGTGCCCGTTGCGGCTCCTCCGGTGCCTCCGGTGCCACCGTTGGCGCTGCCGGCGCAGATGCCGGCGCAGATCCCGCCCGTGCCGCCGGTACCGCCCTGGCGGCCCGGCGCGCCGGTCGTTCCGGTGCCGCCGTTGGCGCTGCCGTTGCACAGCCCGGCGCAGATGCCGCCCTGGCTCCCGTTGCTGCCGTTGCCGGTCGCATTGCAGTTGCCCGCGCACACCCGGTCGCCGATCCGCACACTGCCGTTGCTCCCCTTGATCTCGCCGAGCCGGCCGCTGCCGAACAGGTCGCCGCCGCCCGGGCGGTTGCTGTCAGCGGAAAGCTGCCGGGCGGCCGCCACGGCCGTATGGCTCTGCGGCGCCGGTGCCGCCATCGCCGCGGGCGCGCCGGCGCCGGTCGCGATAGCGGCGGTCAGGGCGGTCGAGACCGTGAGACCGAGACGGACCTTCCAAGAACTCATACGCATGGCATTCCTCTTTCCGGAGAGCTATTTCCCGTACTGCGATTTCCGCTGTATCGAATAAACCCGCTCATGGGTGTTGTCGTCACGGTCCGGGAATTCGGGGCTTGACAGGAACGCCCCGGCCCGCACAGGGCCGGGGCATCAGGGAGGGTGCGTCAGGAGCTGAAGAGGGAATTCAGTGCCGTCAGTGCGGCCCAGTCCCCGTCGCGGAACTGCTTGTCCCAGGTGTCGAACTCCTTCTCGGAGATCTTGTACTTCTTGATGACGTCGGCCTTCTTCGCCTGCCCGGATTCCACGGTCAGCATGATCCGTAGCTTGTCCGTGCTCGTGAGATCCGACTTGGGCTTGTCGGGTAGGTCGCCGGACGTGAAGCAGCCGAGCAGGCCGGGTTTGCCGGGCTCTCCCGGCTGACCGGGCGCACCGCCCTTGCCGCCTTCTCCGCCCTTCCCTCCCTCCCCGCCCTGGCCGCAGTGGGAGGGGTCGGCCGGGGCCGTGTGGCTGGTGCCTGTGGTGACATCGGGCGCTGCCTGGGCGGCGCACGCGGTGCCGGTGGCGAGGGCCATCGAGGCCACCGCCAGGACGAGAGGACGCTGCCAGCGAGTTCTGGACATGGGGGTCTCCGTCTTTCCTTGATCGAGGTGGTGGTTCTGCGGGTACTGCGCCGGCCGCCGCCCGACTGCGCACACTGGTCGGTAGGGGACGGGCCTGGCGGCCGGGGATGGGGGACGGAGGCCGCGCGGGGCCTCCGTCCCCGACCCGGGTGAGACGGTCAGAAGATGCTGCCGCCGCCGGCGCCACCGCCGCCGCCCAGGCCGCCGAAGAGGACGCCGAGACCGCCCGCGCCGCCCTTGCCCCCGTTGCCGCCCTGGAAGACGCCGAAGCCTCCGTTGCCGCCCTTGCCTCCGTTGCCGCCCTTGAGAATGCCGTCGCCGCCGGTGCCGCCGGAGCCGGCGCCGCCGCCGAACAGGCCGGTGCCACCGTCGCCGCCGGTGCCTCCGTTGCCGCCGACGACACCGTCACCGCCGCCACCGCCGCCGCCACCACCGCCGCCGGACAGGATGCCGTCGCCGCCCTTGCCGCCCTTGCCGCCGTCACCGCCGATGCCCAGGACGCTGCCGCCGCCGGAGCCGCCGGAGCCACCGCCCCCGCCGATGAAGCCGCCGCCACCGGCACCTCCGTCACCTCCCGCGCCGCCGCCGTGGACGAAGCTCACGACCTGCGGGGCATGCATCGGGGCGGCCGTCGCGGCGGACGCGGGAAGGACGACGCCCCCGGTGATGACCGCAGCCGAGGCGGCGAGTGTCGCGAGGCGAAAGCCCCGGCGCTTGGAACGGACGTCGCTGGTGGTGTGAGAAATACGGGTCATGGTTTCTCTCCTATCGATACAGGGGGCTTTTCTCTGCCCCGGAAATCCCGGACGATGACCGGCGGACCGCTTTTTACCGGACAGTCGGACGGGACAATTCGCGGTTTCGGTGAAAGAGGGAACCCTCTGTGAGGATTTCCGTCCTGCCGTCCTGCCTCGTTTGTGTTCCGGATTTCCTTTCCGGTGAGGCCCGCACTTCAAGTAGGCCCCGCGGACACCGCATGGTCACGTTCCGAGGGGTCGTGACTTGACCTGGCGGAATGAATCGGGTAAAGCGCGTAAAGGCGCCCTCTGGGGCGGTCCTGGGACTGGGCGCCGCGTACGTGAGCGCTGCCGGCCGGTGTTCTGACCGGGGTCCGCCGGGGTGGCGCGGTCGGTCGGCGGTGACGTCCGTGGTGACGTATGTCAGTGATCGCCGGGGCCACCCCGTGCCGTCCGCGTCCGTCACGGTCGTACCGTCGGCGGGGTTGCTTGCCGAGGCGCCCTGGAAAAAGTTGTGGGCCGCTGTCGATCCGGCCGGCTTCCGTTCGACGTCATGGTGTGCGGCGCCTCGCCGCACGATGACGCGACAGGACCTGACGAGGAAACACGTGGATCAACTGCTGAGAGTCATGAATTTCATCGTCTCGGGTGACGGAATCGGTGCCGGTGAGCACCAGAGTCTCGAGCGGCCGTTCGGCTACGACCATCCCGAGAGGCTGTTCGCCTGGGCCGGGGCCACGGCGAGCTGGCCCAGGCGCACGGATCCCGGGGGGAGCCGGGGCCTGGACGACTACTTCACGCGCGACTTCGCACGCAACATCGGTGCCGAGATCATGGGCCGCAACAAGTTCGGGCCCCAGCGTGGGCCCTGGCAGGACCATGAGTGGTGCGGCTGGTGGGGAGAGGAGCCCCCGTTCCATACGCCGGTGTTCGTCATGACCCACCACAAGCGTCCGTCGTTCACGCTCTCCGACACCACGTTCCACTTCGTGGACGGTGAGCCGGCCGCGGTCCTCGCACGAGCGCGGGAAGCGGCACAGGGCAAGGACGTCCGGCTCGGCGGCGGTGTCACCACCGTCCGGCAGTTCCTTGACGCCGACCTCGTCGACACCATGCATGTGGCGGTCTCGCCACTGAAGCTCGGGTCCGGACTACGGTTGTGGGAGTCCCCCGACGAGCTGCTCGACCGGTTCCACCTGGAGGTCGTGCCCAGCCCGAGCGGTGTGAGCCACCACCTGTTCTGGCGAAGGTGACGCGAGAGCCCACACGGATCGAGCTGCGACTGCGAGGGGGCGTCCGTCCCGTCGGATGCCCTCCCCGCCGCGGATGCGGGCACGTTCCCGCGTTGAGGCAGCAGACCCGCGCTGACCGGCGAGGACGTCGCTGCCCAGCTCGTCGCCGACCTGGCCGTCCAGATTCTGGCCTCGGACGATCGCCCCAAGCGCGTCGAAAGGCAGGTCGCCGACACCCTCCGTATCCCCTACTACGAACCTGTGGGGTCAGAGATCGTGCCGTCCGACTACGCAGACGCCCTCGGCACGCTCCTGGTCGCGCTCGTGCCGCGGAGCACGCGGCTCGGCGAGGCCGAGACCTCGGTCGCGCAGGCGGCCTGACGTACGGGTGGAGCGCGCTACACCCGGGGTCAGGGAGCCTGCTCCATCGTCGCGTAGGGCGGGGGACGGGATCGTGGTTGGCAGAGATCGAGAGCATCTGGCTCTCGTGCCGAGGAATTCCGGCGGTGGCCGCGAACGCGTCGCCGTCAGAAGGGACCGATCCCATGGCCGTCGACCGCCGCCGCCGCTTCACCGCTCTCGCCACCGCCGCAGCCGCCGTCACCCTCACCGCAGCCCTCGCCAGCGGGTGCGACCCCGATGACTCACTTGGCTGCCTCACCAACGCCGACTCGATCGCCGACAGCATCACGGCCATCAACCGGGCGGGCGCGGACGCGATCGAGGACCCGACGCGGACCGAGGACTCCATCACCGTCATCGAGAAGAACCTGGACAAGATCAACGACCAGACGGACGACGGCAAGGTCGACAAGGCGGTCGACGACCTCAACAAGGCGATCAAGGAGTACAACAAGGCCGTCCTGAACGGCGACACGAACCCCGACTCCAGCAAGATCGACACCGCGGCCGACAGGCTCAAGACCGTTTGTACCCCGTGACACGGTGTCCGGGTCCCGACGAGGTCCGGACACCGCCACTCGGGAGACACCCGTGCCGTGGCGAGTGTCTCTGGTGAGGCCGCTGCTCTGGTGGTAGTCGTCGGTGTCCTCGCCGCTGAACTCAACGGCTCGCTTCGCCACCCGGCCTCGGTCAGGACGTCGGCGGCCGTCGATACGGTCGGAGCCGTTGTGCTCGGACCGGATCCCGGCGACGGCGATGGCCTCGCGGGAGCGGGGCGTCCAGGCGATGCGCTCGGTTTCCTGGGAGGCACCCGTGCTCAGCCGGGTCGTCGACTGACCGGTGGACCGCTTCCGGAGAGACACCGCTCGACGTAAGCCTCGGCCAAGTCCTCAGCCAACACGCGTAGTTGGCTGCCCAGTTCGACAGCAAAGGTCAACGGGCGAGCCAGTCGATCTGTTCTTGTCCTGCGGGGCGGTGCGCGGTGTCGCATCTCCGGCCGACTTCCGCGACGAGATCGTGCAGGCCCGGACGAGCCGTGAGGACGCCCACCCTTCCGACTGCGTCAGCTGTCCAAGGCCAAGCGTCATCGCAAGGGCGAGTCGGCGGTGGGCGTCAGCACGGACTCGGCGATGCCGACGATCTGGGTGATGTCGAAGCCTTCCATGTCCGCGCGGAATTCAGGACTCGACAGATACGCCTCCTGCCGCTCCCGCATGTCGTCGGCGTCCCCGTAGGACACGAGGGCGTACAACTGGGGAGCCTCGCTCGCGGGCGCTGCGGGCACCGTCCAGACGCCGTGTGTGGTGATCCGGTGCTTTGCCATGCCGGGAATGTGTCTGGCCCAGATGTTCTCGTAGGTGGCGAGCGACTCGGGGCTGTCCAAGGTGTAGACGCGAAGCTGGTACTGGGACATGAACTTTCGTTGCTCTTTCTTCTGGGCGTGGATGGATGGCGGTCAGTCTTGCGAGAGGAGGAACGCCAGTTCAGTGTCCCAGTCGATACGCCGGGACTCGGTACCCCGTGGCATGGGCTACGTGAGTCCGCGACGCCTGAGGGGTATCTGCAACAGCGGCGAGGTGCAGGGCTCTCCGCCGGACGGCCCGGGCGGCGGTCTGGGACCGCTGATCCCTGACCAGCGAGCGGGCACCTGCCGTCGACGGACTTCAAGGCGAGGGAAACGGCCCGGGCCACTGGCCACCAGCGGAACCTGCCTCACCAGTCGGCATGGTCCCTGTTGTGGAGTTCCCCGTCCCGGCCGACGTGCCCTGAGCGGTTCCAGTCGTGGCGGTTCGAGTCGCGGCGGTTCGAGTCGTCCCAGTACGACCGGCCGGACTTCCCGCCATGCTCCTCGTCCTCCCAGCGGTAGAAGTGGCCACCACGGTAGTAGAGGCCATCGCAGTCGTGCCGGGGCGAATCGGTGCCGTGGTGGTCCTGGTGCCAGCCGCGGATTTCGTCGCAGGAGTAGCCCTGCTCGAGCAGGTAGCCGACTCCGCGGTCCCACCGGTGATCGGCTGCACTGACGCTGACGGCGGGGCGGTCGACGTGTACGGACACAGGAGTCGCGGCCGAAGCGGTGCCCCCTGCACCGAGAACGGCGACACCCGCGACTGCCGCAGAGGAAACGGTGACAGCGAGGCGCTTCGTGAGCTTCTTCATGATCTTTCCTTCCCGGTTGGCGTGATCCGCGCCGACCGGTTGTACGGGCAGGCGATGTGTAGCGCCTGGCGTGGTCCGGGTCCGATTTTCCATGCGCCGTATGGAACCTCCTGTTCTATTATTACCATACGTTGTATGGAACGGTCGAAGTGGTGTGGGTCACGGGCGCGAAGGCGACTTTCCAGGCACTCGAGCTGGCCGTGCCCACAGGCGCAGGGATCGGGCTGTTGGGCAGGTCCGGCGGCGGCAAGGCCGCACTCGCCCGGCTCCTGCCGCGGATGTCGGACATCGGCGACGGACGCGTCCTGATCGGTGGTCAGGGGGCATCGGCCTCCTGCGCCAGACCGACCTGCGCTCACTGATCGCCTACGTCCCGCAGGAACCGCCGACCGCCGTGTGCCACCGCAGCCTGCGGGACAACATCGCCTTCGCCTGGCCCGGCGCCACCGACGAGGATCGGCCGCGGCGTGGCTGAGTACGTCACGGGGTTCGCCGGCCCACTCTCCGACGGCTTAGGCACTCTGGTGGGGGAGCGGGGAGTGAAACTCTCGGGCGGTCAGCGCCAGCGCGTCGCCCTCGCCGGGGCCATCCTGCGAGACGCCCCGATCCTGCTGCTCGCGAGGCGACCGGCGCGCTGGACTTGGAGGGTGAGTTCCTCGTACAGGACGCCCTGTAACGGTTGACGGGCGGGCGTGTTCCTCAGCAAGAAGTGGTCGCCGGCATGGCGGCGCATCATGTCACCTGGTCCTTGAAGGGCAGGTCTTGTTCTGCCCAGACGATCTTGCCATTCGGTGCCGAGCGCGAGCCCCACCTGCGGGAGAGTTGAGCGACGAGGGAGAGGCCGCGGCCGTTCTCGTCGAGGACGAGGGGCTGCCGTGGACGCGGGTGACTGGTGCTGTTGTCGGAGACTTCGCAGGTCAGAACCTGGTGCTGGATCAGCCGTAGGCGGATCGGCCCGCCGCCGTAGCGGATGGCGTTGGTGACCAGTTCGCTGACGATCAGCCCCACGGTGGTCGTGAGATGCTCCATCCCCCACGCGCTGACCTGGCGGCTGGCCAGGTGCCGGGCGGTGCGAACGGCGGTCGGCTCGTTCGGCAGGTCCCAGGACGCGACCTGGGTCGGTGGCAGAGCGCGGGTGCGTGCAAGGAGCAAGGTGACGTCGTCCGAGTGTTTCTGGGTGGGCAGGGCGTCGATCACTGCGGAGCACATGTCATCCAGGGACCGGTCGGTTGGTGAGAGGGCGGCGCCCAGGCGGTGCATGCCGACGTCGAGGTCGCAGTCGCGGGTTTCGACGATGCCGTCGGTATAGAACGCGAGCACACTTCCCTCGGGGAGTTGGAGTTCCACGGACTCGTAGGCAAGTAGGCCGAGGCCGAGGCCGAGGGGTACTCCGGCGGGCAAGTCGGGGAAGGTGACACGGCCCTGCGGGTCGATGATCGCGGGCGGGGGATGTCCGGCCCGCGCCATCGTGCACCGCAGGGAGACGGGGTCGTAGACGGCGTACAGGCAGGTGGCGCCCGCCACGGCGGGGACGTGGCCGTCGGTGTCCTCCTCGCCCAGTCGCCGGACGGTGTCATCGAGGTGCGCCAGCAGTTCATGGGGAGGCAGGTCCATGTCCGCGAGCGTGCGGACGGCGGTGCGCAGCCGGCCCATGGTGGCCGCGGCGTTGATGCCGTGTCCGACCACATCTCCGACGATGAGGGCCACCCGGGCGCCGGACAGCTCGATCACGTCGAACCAGTCACCCCCCACTCCGTGGTCCATGTCGGCCGGCACATAGCGCGACGTCACCTCGACGGCGTCGCCGCCTCGCACTCGGTGCGGAAGCAGGTCACGTTGCAGCGTGAGGGCGGCGGTGCGTTCGCGCGTGTACTGGAGCGCGTTCTCCAGGCAGAGCGCGGCCCGGGTGACGAGTTCCTCGGCGAGAAGCAGGTCGTCCTCCTGGAACGGCGTCGGTTCTTCGGAGCGGGCGAACAGCGCCAGTCCCAGCACGCTGCGCCGCGCACGGATGGGTACCACCATCAAGGAGTGGATGCCGTGGTCGCGCACCTTCTGCGCCCGGGCCGGGTCGGGGTCGACCCAGGGGCCGCCATGGGTGTCCAGCACCGGTTCCAGGTGCGACCTGCCCGTGCGCAGGGCGGCGGCGAAGGATGAGGCCGGGTGGGGGTGGATGACCTCTTCGCGTGTGAACGGCAGCCTCGGCACATTCGGGTCGATGGTGGCCACTCCGGCACGGCGCAGCATCGGCGGTCGGCCGCTCGCCGTGCCGCTCCCTGTCGAGAGCTCGAAACCGAGCGGAACCGACTCCACCAGGTCGACGAGGACGTGGTCGGCCAGGAGAGGCACGGCCAGGTCGGCCAGTTCCTGCCCGGTCCGCATGACATCGAGGGTGCTGCCGATGTGGGTACTGGCCTCGCTGAGAATGGCGAGGCGCTCGCGCGCCCGCCGGTTGCCGGTGACATCCACGGTCATGGAGCACACCCCCAGAGGGGTGTCGTCCGCATCCTGGAGGCAGAAGAACGAGACCGAGAACGCGTGCTCACGGCGCCGGACCGCCTGCGGCCATGCCCGGTATTCGTGGACCATGGTGGTGCCGCTGTCCAGCACCTGTCGCATCACCACCTCGAGCGCTTCCGCCTCGAAGGCGGGCAGCCAGTCCGTCAGGCCGTGTCCGAAGCGTCGGTCACGGCAAATGCCGTCTTGCTGCTCCTTGGCGTCATTCACCCAGGTGCAGCGCAGCTGAGGATCGTAAACGGCGATGCCGATCGGGGCGTGGGAGAGGAGCGAGTCCCGCACCGGCTCGGTGCTCGCCCCGGAGGACAGCGCGCCGATGTCGGTCACGGATACCAGCCACCGGATGTCGGTGCTCTGGCCCCGCAGCAAGGAGACCCGCAAGGTCATTCTGAGCGTGTGGCCGTGGCGGTGGCGGAGCGGCACGGTGCCGGACCAGCCGCCTTGGGCACGGCACTGCTCCGCGAAGGCCGAAGTGCCGAGGGCGTCCACAGGGGACGCCAGCACGCGTGTGGCGGACCGCCCCACCATGTCCCCGGCCGCGTACCCGACGAGCTGCTGAGCGGCCTCGGTCCACCCCACCACCGTTCCTGCCGCATCGATCATCGCTATCGCCGCGTCGGGCTTTTCACGGGGGCTCACCGGCTCGGATGTGTAGTCGGTGTGGGTCATGTGGTTCATCCCATCGGTGCGGAGGAAAGCGAGCGGAGGAGAGCGATCGAGGGCATGCGGTGGGCGGACCCGACCGACGATGTGCGGTGACGTCCACGGGGTCGGCCGGAGCGCGGCACGCTTTCAAGCGGGTCAACTTCGCCCATATCTGATGAAATGGTCAGATACGATCGCTTTGCTGTCAAGGTCGCCAGAAATGATCCTTTCATCAGTCTTGGCGCCGTCGCGGCTCGCTCGGTCCGTCGAACCCGCTGTATGGAGGGACCTTCGATGGACGTCCGGGGTTCGTGGTGGCATGATGAAAACATCAGTACTGCCGCTTCTCTCACGGTGCATGCCGATGTCAGTCACAGGCAGGAATCGCTTCGAACGCCGTAGGTCCCAGACCCGGCAGGCGCTCGTCCATGCGGCGCGGGAGATCCTGGCCGAGTCCGGCGACACCAGCACCAGCATCCGGGCCATCGCGGAGCGTGCGGACGTGGGCTTCGGCTCCTTCTACAACCACTTCACGTGCAAGCCGGACCTGTTCGACGCGGCCGTGGCCGATGCGCTGGAGGACTACGCCGAAGCGATCGACGACCGCTTGCGCGGCGTCGAGGATCCCGTCGAGCGCCTCGCCGACGGCATGCGGCTCAGCGCACACCTGGCCGGATCGCACCCGGACATCATGCGGATCCTGTGTCACAGCGGACTCGGTCGCCTGTGTGCCGGCCACGCACTGGCTCGGCGCGCGAAGCGCGATATGGAGCAGGGCATGGCCTCGGGCCGCTTCGCCGCGGTGGACCCGGTCAGCGCCCTGACCGCGCTGAACGGCAGCCTGCTGGCGCTCCTGCAGCTGTGTTTCACGCTGCCGCAGGTCGACAGCGACCAAGTCGCGAGCAAGATGGTCGAGATGCTCCTGCACCTGCTGGGTCCCTCCGCTGATGAGGCCCGCGGCCTCGCCCGGCGGCCCCTTCCCTCGGCAGCCTCGTAGCTGGGTGAGCCGGTGCCGATGCGGGGTGGCAGTGCGCCAAGGGGGACGCAACGCCCGCGTCGTGGACGAGGGGGAGGACGGTCCGGTGGAGCTGGAGGTGACGGACGATCTCACGCCTCAGCGCATCGGGCAATACGACCGCAACGCCGTCTCACTGCTGCCCACGGGCGTCTCCGAGGTCACCGCCGGGCCGTCCGGCGGTCCGGCCGGCTGCGCGGCGGAGGCCGTCATGTCGCTGTCGCTGGACCCGCCGAGTCTGCTGATCTCGCCGGCCACCGGCAGCCGCACCCTGGCCGCGGTCAGGGCGGCGGGAGTCTTCGCGGTGGACGTCCCGGCCTGGCCGGACCGTCACCTGGCCCGGCGCTTCGCATCGCCCCGCGCGGGAACGCTTCCAGGACCTTGCGTGGTCCCTCACCCATGGAGCACTTGTGCTGACCCGATCGACCCTCTCCGCGATACGCGACGTCAACGAGACGGTACCGCTGCCCGATCATACGGTCGTGGCGGGCACCGTCGTGTGGCTCCGCACCGAGCACACCGAGCCGCCCAGCGTGCTCTACCGGCACCGGCAGCACGTCCTGCGCCCATGACCAACATGACGGACACCGTGCGCCGAGCCGGAAGCGCGCCGGCATTCCCGGTGTATCTGACGGCGGCCGTCCTCGCCCGTACCGCGGATGAGGGCGCCCGGGTCGGGCTCGTCATGCTGGCCACCCAGCGTGCCGGCAGCCCCGCGCTCGGTGGCGCGCTGGTGGCGGCCCTGATGATTCCGCATGTGGCCGCCGCGCCCGTGGTCGGCGCCCTGGCCGACTCGGTACGGCGGCGCCGGCTCTTCCACGGGGGTGCCGTGACGCTCTACGGCGCCGCACTCGCCGCCCTCGCCGTGCTGGTGGGCAGGGCCTACGACCTCGTGGCGCTGCTGCTGGCCGTGGCCGCCGGCTGCGTCGCCCCTCTGCTCACCGGGGGACTCACCAGCCTGTTGGGCGAGTTGCTCAGCAAGGAGCAGTTGACCAGGGCGTTCAGCGCGGACGCCGTCTCGTACAACCTGGCGGGCATCTGCGGTCCTGCTGTCGCGGCGGCCCTGGGCACGACGGTGGGCGCGGGCGTCGCCCTCGCCGCCCTGGGCGTCGGAGCGATGGCGGGCGGGGTACTGCTGTTCTCGCTCCGGCTGCGCCCGCGGGCCGGCAGCCGGAAGCAGACGGGACGCCTGCGGCCCGCCGAACTGCTGCAAGGGGCCGCCGAGTTGGCCCGCAATCATCGACTGAGGTCGGTCACCTGGGCCAGTAGCGTCGGTCAGATGGGCGTCGGAGCACTGCCGGTCGTGACCGTGTCGCTGGCCGCCGAATACCACGCCTCCTGGGCGACGGGCGGACTGATGACCACCTTCGCCGCCGGCGCCCTGGCCGGTTCCCTGAGCTACGGCTACCGTTCGGTCGGCCAACGGCGCCCGGAGCGCGTCGTTCTCTGGGGGCTGCTGATCACCGGCCTTCCGCTGGCCATGGTGCCCCTGAGCCGGCACGCCATACCGGCGGCCGTCCTGTTCGCCATGGCCGGCTTCTGTACCGGCCCCCTGTTCAGCGCGTTGCTGGCCAGCCGCGAACGGTACGCTCCGGCGGCCGTGCGCACCCAGATCTTCACCCTGGGCGCCGGGCTCAAGAGCACGTTCGCGGCCGCCGGTGCCGCCGCGGCCGGTGCCCTCAGCGGGCTGGGGGCCGCCGCCCTGCTCCTGGGAACCGCCGCCTGCCAAGTCGCCGCCGCGGCTCTGGGCCTCGCCCTTCTGGCCGGCCACCGTCCGGACCCGGCCGATGCGGAAGGCGACCCGGCCCAGTCCGCCCCGCGCGCCTCGGACCGGGGGGCTCCATAACCCGTGCCGCCCGCACAGCCGCACCCGCGGACCACGATCGGAGTCACACCATGCGCATCCCCTTCGAGTCCATCGCCGGCGCCGTCGGCCTGGGCCCCATCACCCGCTGGCTCGCACTGGCCTGGGCGGCCGCCCTGCGGTCCACTCGGTGGGGTTCCACGCGCCGCCGTATCCCCGGCTGGCGAACTTCCCCGTCGGTGACCGGTGCGACGCGGTCGTCCCCAGCCGGCCGAGGCCTCTCACCGACCCGCAGTCCTCGTCGTGAGGCGAGGCGCGGAGCAGTCGCGGCCCGAGCCGGCCGGACTATCTGCGGGAGCCCCAGAGCCCCAGAGCCCAGAGCCCCAGAGCCCCAGAGCCCCAGAGCCCCAGAGCCCCAGAGCCCCGATCCCAGAGCCCAGAGCGCAGAGCGCAGAGCCCAGAGCCCAGAGCGCCACGGCCCACCGGCGGCCTTCGCCGACTGCCCCCGTTCGATGCAGCCCGGTTACGCTCGGCCGACTCAGTCCGCCGGGTGGCCCGGGGTGATGTCATAGGTGTCGTTCAGCATCAGCAGCGGGGTTCTGATCCCCGTGGGGTTGTCCGCCGTCTCCGGGGCGAGCAGGAAACCGACGTGGTCGCCGCCGTCGATCTGGTTCTCCACGCGACCGACCAACCAGGCGGGGGCCTCGTCGAGGATCAGGGCTCCGCCCGGTCCTTGATGCCACGAGACGTCCGTGAACTTGTCGGTGCGGTCGCCGGTCTCGCCGCCGAAGAGCCGGGCCAGCCGGTTCTGGTCGCGGCGCAGGAGATGGACCGCGAGACGTTCGGCGCGCTCGGCGACCTGGTACGTCCGGTTGGCTTTGGACAGCCAGACCATGAACCGGGCGGGTTGAATGGAGCACTGCGAGGCGAATCCGACCAGGCAGCCGGCTCTTTCCCCATCGGCCTGCGCGGTCACGACGTACATCGGATAGTCGAGCAGGTCGGTGAAGGGGTCGAGATCGGTCACGGCACTTGGCTCCCGCTTCAAGACATCGCATATCAGGTCACTCTGGGTGTGCCCTGCGGTCTCGCCCGTGATGCACCCCCTCGTATCGAGTCACCCGCCGGGTGCGTACGGTGACACGCTCGGGGCGCGGCTGCGAGGTGTAGGTGTGCGCGACAGCCGTACCTCACTGCGCCCTTGTTGGGGCCACCGCGGAGGGGGGGGGCGGCCCTTGCTGCCCGCGCCGACCACGTCACGCGGCACACCGGCGCCTCGCCCGCCGCCGAGGGCGCGGCGTCGCCGTCCCGGCGGCCGTCTTCCTCCGCACGGTCCGGGCGGTGCGTCGACGACCCCACCAGCGCCGTAGGGCCGGACGGTTGCCGTTTCCCGGGGCCGCGTCCGGAGTCCTTGCGCCCGCATGGCCCCCGGAGTCCGCCCTCGCCGCCGCAGTGCTGCGCGCGGCGTCGTCCGTGCTGGTCACCCGGGAATGAGGAGCGGCGCGGCCGGACACCGTACGGACGTCCGGCCGCGCCGCCCTGCGCCGCCCTGCGCCGCCCTGCGCCGCGTCAGCTCGTCGCGCGCACCGCGTCACGGATCAGGTCGGCGACCTCCTTGGGCCGGGAGACCGCCACGGCGTGCGAGGCGCCTTCGAGTTCGACGACGGTGGCCCCGGCCCGCTTCGCGCCGAAGCGTTCGACCTCGGGGTTGATCGCCTCGTCCGCCCCGGCGACGAGCGCCCAGGCCGGCTTCGTCTTCCACGCGGCCGCGACGGCGGTCTCCTCGAACGCCGCGGCGGCCAGCGGGCGTTGGGCCGCTGCGAGGACCTTGGTGACGCTCGTGGGCACGTCGGCGGCGAACACCGACGGGAAGGCGTCCTCGGCGATGGTGACCTCGACGGCCGGGTCGCCGCCCGGGACCGGGTACGTCCACTCCTTGAGGTTGCTGACGAGCGACGACAGCGGGAAGCGCCCCTGCAACTCGCCGAGGCTCTCGCCTTCTTCGAGGACGTAGGCCGCCACATAGACCAGACCGACCACGTTCTCCGTGGTGCCGGCCACGGTGATCAGCGCACCACCGTAGGAGTGGCCGACGAGGACGACCGGGCCGTCGATCTGGGACGCCACGGACGCGATGTACGCGGCGTCCGACGCCAGGCCGCGTAGCGGATTCGACGGCGCGAGCACGGGGATGCCGTGGCTCTGCAGTTCCGCGACGACCCCGGACCAGCTGCCGGCGTCCGCGAAGGCGCCGTGTACGAGGAGGACGGTGGGAGGGGTGGACATGAGGAGCTCTCTTTCTGGGTGACTCAGCGGCCGTGGAGCGCAGTACGCAGGGTGTCGACGGCCAGGGCGATCGCCGCCTGGGCGGCGTGGGTCTCGCGCAGTGCGTTGAGCATCACGAAGTCGTGGATGATGCCCTGGAAGCGGACGGCGGTCACGGGGACTCCGGCCGCGCGGAGCTTGTTGGCGTAGGCCTCGCCCTCGTCGCGCAGGACGTCGGCCTCGCCGGTGATGACGAGGGCCGGGGGCAGGCCGGTGAGCTGCTCGGTGGTGGCCCGGAGCGGGGATGCCGTGATCTGCGCGCGCTCGGCTTCGTCGGTGGTGTACTGATCCCAGAACCACTGCATGCCGTCGCGGCGCAGGAAGTAGCCCTCCGCGAACTGGTGGTAGGAGCCGGTTTCGAAGTTCGCGTCGGTGACCGGGTAGAACAGCACCTGCTGGAGCAGCGGGACGTCGCCGCGCTGCTTGGCCATCAGGGTCAGCGCGGCGGTCATGTTGCCGCCCACCGAGTCGCCCGCCACGGCGATACGGTCGGCGTCCAGGCCCTTGGACGCGCCCTCCTCGACGACCCACTTCGCGACCGCGTAGTTCTGCTCGATGGCGACCGGATAGCGCACCTCGGGGGAGAGGTCGTACTCCGGGAAGACCACGGCGGCTTCGGCGCCGACGGCGAGTTCACGCACCAGGCGGTCGTGCGTGTGGGCGTTGCCGAAGACCCAGCCCGCGCCGTGGATGTAGACGATCACCGGCAGGGGCCCGGAGGCACCCGTGGGCTTCACGATCCGGGCCCGGACGCTGCCTGTCGGGCCGCCGGCGACGGTGATCCACTCCTCGTCGATGGCAGGCTTCTCGATCGCGCCGGACTGAACCTCGTCGACCGCCTTGCGGCCCTCGGCGGGCGTCAGGTCGAAGAGGTAGGGCGGGTTGGCGGTCGCCTCCGCGAAGGCGGCTGCCGCCGGCTCCAGCACCGGCTGGACCGGTTCGACGGCGTCGGACATGTACTTCTCCTCGGTTTCGGATGAGATCAGCGGGTACCTCGGTCAGGACGTTAGGGCCGCGGGTTCGGAGGACATTGCGCGACAGCGCACCGGAACTGATCCGGCAGTGCACCTGAGGGGGACGCCGTGCGCCGTCGGACGCGAACCGCTGCGGAGTTCACCGCTCTTCCATGCGCAGAAGGTTGTCGAAAGGTGTCCACGACGCCGGTCGGCGGGTTGGTCGGCCCTGCGCCCCGCAGCTGGTCGATGCCCTGGGCGACGGTTGATCTCCCTGTACGTGCCAGACAGGTTCCTCCGTCCCTCGCAGGCTCCGCGCCTCTGCTGCGCACCGAACTCACCCCTGCTCCGGGGCTGGTGCCGGTCACGCATCGGCTGTCGGACACGCACGCGGCCTGGATCAGGCCGACGCGGCGGGCGCCCTGACCGCGTCAGCCGCCCTTCCGCTGCCCGCGGTACTGCGCCGGGGACATGCCGTATGCCTTGCGGAAGGCGTGGCTGAAGTGGGCGGGGCTGACGAACCCCCACCGGGCGGCCACGGCGGCGATGGTCCGTTCGGCCGCCCTGGGACGGGCGAGCTCGGCTCTGCACGACTCGAGCCGGCGCCGGCGTATCCAGCCGCCGACCGTGGTGTCGTGTTCGTGGAAGAGCTTGTGCAGATAGCGCAGGGAGACGCCGTGCGCGTCGGCGAGGGCTTGGGGGGACAGCTCGGGCTCACCGAGGCGGGTCTCGATGGTGGCCTTGATGCGGTCGAACAGCGTGGCCTCCCGCACACCGGTCGGTTCCGTGGTGGCCAACCGATCCGCGGCCAAGGTGGCGAGGAGGTCGGCGACAGCACGGGCGAGCTCCTCGCGTGCGGTCGGTGCGGACGCGCCGATCTCCTGGGCCAGTCCGGACAGGAGCGGGAGCAGAAACGCGGCCGGTCCCTCGGGCGCGTCGCCGATGACCTTCGCGGTGACCAGGCATATCTCCGCCTCGCCCAGCCTCAGCAACGGGCGCGGAACCATCAGGACCCGCGCCCGCTGGTGCTCCGGCAGGACGAGGCTGAACGGCCGGCTCGCGTCGTAGAAGGCCAGGACTCCGGGGTACAGGTCTGCCGAGCGGCCGTCCTGGAACAGCCGGGCCCGGCCGTCGAGTTGCAGACGGGCGAACATGTGGTCGCGGCCGTCGGCCGCAGCGCCCCGCGGATTCCGGACGACCTCCACGGCGTCGGACTCCTCGGTCGAGACCTGAAGCGTGCCCAGCCGGAGCACCTGGAGGGAGCCCCGCCAGGACTCCGGGTGCGAACGAGCGACCAGTTCGAGATCGCCGTATGCCGTCGACAGAGCCTGCTCGCACGACGACAGCCCGTGTACGGCGGTCAAGTGGCCTGGCACCAGTCCTCCTCCGCGTAACGCCGGACCCGTTCGTCCCGCAGCCAGTCGGTCGGGGAGGTGCCGTACTCCCGGCGGAAAGCCCGTCCGAAGTGAGCGGTGCCGCTGAATCCCCAGCGCCGGGCGACGCTGCCCACGCTCCCGGCGCCGATCAGTTCCCTGCGGCACTCCTGGAGCCGGAGCCCACGAATCCAACGGCCGACCGTCGTGCCCTCCTGCTCGAACAGCCGGTGCAGATACCGCCCCGAGATGCCATGGGCCCGGGCGATGACCGCGGGTGTGAGGACCGGCTCCGCCAGGTGCCAGCGGATGAACCTCTGGATGCGCAGCAGGAGCACCCGGTCGGCGCCGGGTAGGTCGGCCGGCTCCCCGCCCAGTTGTTGCGCCGCGGCTGCGGCCAGCAGGCTCACGGCGCTCTCGGCCAGCCGCTCGGCGACCGGCCCGGAGTAGGACTCGGACGTGTCCGCGAGACGCGACATGAACGGTGAGAGCAAGGCGGAGAGCCCCGTCACCGGACGCAGGACCCGCGCCGTGATCCGCCCGAGGGCCGCCTCCGGCTGGCCGAGGAGACACCGCGGCACGGCGAAGATCTTCAGCTGGAACCGCTGGGGAAACCGCGTGCGGAACGGACGGACGGTCTCGAAGAAAGCGATGTCACCGGGATGAAGTTCCGTGTACCGGCCGTCCTGTTCGACCTGGGCCATGCCGCTGCTCTGTACGGCGACGAGCACCTGCCCGCCGTCGCCGCGGGCGACGAAGTGCGGGGCCCGGTGGACCTCTCCCGGATCGCAGTCGACCGTGGTGATCTGGAGTTCGCCGAGTCGGTCCGTACGCATCGTGGCGTCGTACGTCCCGCTCTCTGTGGTGATGTCCATCCCCACCAGCGTGGCGAGCACGGCGTCATGCCAGAACTCCAGACTTTCGCCGGCCGGTACGGAACGCGTGGAGAGCGACTGGCCGCGTCGCCTCATCGTGGGGTCGTTCCCTGTGAGGGAATCGTAGAGGGCTGACATACCCGTCAGCGTGCCTTCGGCCGGGGCGCGGACGCATCAGTCGGTCGACTGGTCCTCGCCACTCAGCAGGTCGCGCAGAAAGGCGACGCCCTGCCGCACGGCCGCCCGCGTCGGTGGGCTGTCACGCAGTGCGGCCAGCGAGACGAAGTCGTGGACCGTGCCGAGGAACCGGGTCGAGGTCACCTCGACCCCGGCCAGGCGCAGCCGGTCCGCGTACTGCTCACCCTCGTCCCGCGTCACGTCGGCCTCCGCCGTGATCAGCAGAGCCGTCGGCAGCCCCGCCAGCTCCGCCGGGTCGGCGCGCAACGGGGACGCGGTCGGCTTGGCCAGGTCCCGGGGATCATCGCTGTACTGGCGCCAGTACCCGCGCAGGGCCTCCCGGGTGAGCAGATAACCCTCGGCGAACTGCCGCTGGGAGGCGCTGGCGCAGTGCGCGTCGGTGATCGGGTAGTACAGCAGCTGGGCACGGATCCTCGGGCCACCGCGCGACTTCACCAGCATGGTGAGCGCGATGGCCAGGGTGGCGCCCGCGCAGTCCCCGGCGACTGCCAGCCGGTCGGCGTCGAGCTCCAGTTCGGCCGCGTGGCGGACGGCCCAGACCATGAGGGCGTAGCACTCCTCGACGGCCACGGGGTAGCGGGCCTCGGGTGCACGGCTGTACTCGGGTACCACGGCGGCCACTCCCGCGCCGAGCACGAGTTCGCTGATGAGCCGGGCGTGGGTCTGCGCGTCTCCCAGCATCCACCGGCCGCCGTGGACGTAGAGCAGGACGGGCAGCGGCCCGCGGACTCCGGGCGGTCTGAAGATCCAGAAGCCCAGCAGCCCGGACGGTCCCACGGGTGACACCTGGAAGGAGGCGTCCACCGCGAAGTCCTCGACCCGGTGGACCTGGGACTCCGTCAGGGCCTGCCGGCCGACGGCCGGCGGCAGATCGTGCAGAAAGGGCGGCGCCGAGGACGCCTCGACCAGGCGCTGCACCAGCGGATCGAGCGCCAGGGGGGAGGGGTGCCGTCCGTCCGGTTCCATGCCATAGCCGCCTCTCGCCCGGTCACTTCTCGCACACGAGGAGATCGCGCAATTGGTGACGGCTGCTGATGCCGAGTTTGGGATAGACGTTGTAGAGGTGCGAGCCCACGGTACGTGGCGACAGGAACAGCTGTTCGCCGATCTCGCGATTGGACAGGCCGTCCGCGGCCAGCCGTACGATCTGCCGTTGCTGGGCGGTCAGTTCAACCAGCGGATCCGTCGATGTGGGCGCCTCGGCCACCCCGCTCGCGCGCAGCTCGCCGCGGGCCGACTCCACGAGGTGCCGGGCGCCGAGCCGGGTGGCCGCTTCCAGTACGACGGTCAGCTGGGCGCGGGCCTCCAGCGGCCTCCTGCGTCTACGCAGCCAGATCGCGTAGTCCAAGCGGGCCCGGGCCCGTTCCAGGGGCCAGCGGGCCGCCTCCGGATTGACCACGGCCAGCTGGAAGTGGTGCTCGGGGTCCGCGTCCTCCTCGACCAGCGCCGTCGCGTGGTGCATGAGCAGCGTCATCCGGGTCGTCGGCCGGGTGCCCTGGCTTCGCCGGACCCGCGCCAGGACGTGCGACGCTTCCCGTCGCCGGCCCGTGCGTTGGGCGGCGACGGCCAGTTCGGCGATGCAGCGGGGCGAGAGAAAGGGGTCGAGGGGATCGCCGTCGTCGGTGAACAGCGTCCGCAGGTGCCGGAAGGCGCCGTCCCCGTCCCCGAGGACCATGGCCGCCAGACCGCAGGCCCGCAGCATCCGGGCATGCGTGGCGCGGTTCTCGTACAGGCTGACGGAGCGCCAGTTCGGGCCGGTGAACCGAGTGCCCGGCACGCTCTCGCCGCGCAGCGCGCGCAGGGTCGTACCCAGGGCTTCGAGATCCATCTCCACGCGGGTCCACCGATGGACCGCCGCGAACGAGAGCCCCTCCTCGATCAGCGACTCGGCCTCGGCCCAGCGTCCGAGACCCAGAAGCGTCTCCACCTGGGCCGCGACGGTCCAGGCGAGGGGGCCCAGGGCACCATGCGCGCGCAAGCGCTCGCCCGCCTGCCGGAACTTGTCCGCGCACAGGTCCGACTCGTCGGTGTGGTGAGCGAGCGAGGCGGTCGTGAGCAGCCGGGCGGGCCGGCTCAGACCCGTCGTGGCCGAGGCGAGGGCCTTCAGGGAGGTGAGCACGTCGGCGTGCTGCCCGCCGTCCTCGGACGCCTGGCTGAAGAAGTACCCCAACTGCCTCCAGTGTTGCGGGAGCCCGGACTGGCGGGCGATGTCCGTCGCGACGGCCGCCAGGGCGAAGGCAGTCGTGGCGTCGCCCTCAGGCGTGCGGCGCGCCGCCTCCAGCAGGAGGTCGAACGCCTCCCGCTGGAACGACATCAACGACAGCGCCCCACTCATGGCGCAGGCCGCGACACCCACCAGCTCCGGGTCCCGGTTCACCTGGCCCGGTGCCGTGTACAGCTCGCGCACCCACGCCGGGTCTCCGACGTCGCTCGCGGCGGTGAGTGCCGCGGCGAGACGGCGGGCGCGGTCGTGGTCGGAAGGACTGAGGAGCGCGGCCTGCTCCAGCGTGCGGGCCGCGGTGAAGCGGTCGACCCGGACGGAAGCAGCTTCCAGGGCCGCGGCCACGGACTCGTCCGGACCGACGGCGGCCGCGGCCAGGTGCGAGGGGCCGTGGGTGGATACGGCGGCCAGATCCCGGTGGGCCCGCCGGCGCAGTTGCGCGGGCGGCCGGTGGTAGGCCGCCGTACGCGCCAGCGGGTTGCAGAAGACCAGTCTTCCCTCGGCGACGGTGATCAGTCCGGCCGCCTCCGCCGGGACCCACACCCTCAGGTCCTCGGAGCCCAACGCGGCCATGACGGTGGCGAGTTGCTCCTGCGGCAGGGCCGCCGCCGCGTACAGCAGGGCGTGCTGTGTTCCTTCCGGCAGCGCGTCCAGCCGCGCCGCGAAGACCTGCTGGATGCCCCGGGTCCGCTCCCCGGCACGACTGAGCTCGATGATCGCCAGTGGATTGCCCTCCGCCTGCCGGAGCAGCTCCAGCCTGGCCCGTCCGGTGGGCGCACCGGGCTGCGCGTCCAGCAGCCGGGCCGCCGCCCGCGGGGACAGGGGACCGAGAGACAGTACGGCGAGGTCCGAGGGGACGCCTGGAGGGGGAGCCTCGCCGTGTGCCGAGAACAGCACGGTGACGGAGAGGTCGGTGAGTCGTCGGGTCACGAAAGACAGGACGGCCAGGGAGGCGCGGTCGCAGTCCTGGAGGTCGTCGACGGTCAGCAGGACCGGACCGGTCCGCGCGAGATGGGCCAGCAGGGCCAGGACCGCGGTGGGCAGGACCATTCCCTCCGGCGGCACGTCGTCGGCCGTCGGCGCGAAGAGGGTGTGCAGTGCCCGCTGTTGAGGGGCCGGCAGGGCGTCGAGCTCGTCCCGTACCGGCAGAAGAAGCTGGTGCAGGCAGGCGTACGGCTGCCGCGCCTCCGACGGGCAGGCACGCGCCGACAGAACGCGGGCCCCGCGCTCTGCGGCCTCCTTGCCTGCGATCCGGAGCAGCCGGGTCTTGCCGGTGCCGGTGTTCCCCAGCACCAACAGGGACTGCGGCCCGTCCACGCCCCGCAGGATCCGGTCGACGTCCGCTTCCCCACCCACTGCCGCGCTCCCGATCACTGTGCCCGCCCGGAGACCGGATGCTGCCAGGAGGGCGACGAGCACCGCTTCTGTCATGTGACCAGTCATGCGCGGCGACCTGGCAGGATGGGACGTGAGCGGTGGGGAGAACGGAACTTCATGGACGTCGGTGACTTCGGTGCCGAGCAGGATCACGGGCCGGCGATCCTCGGCAGGGATCCTGAGATGTCACGGATCACGCAGCTGGTCGACGCGGTGGACGGCAACGGCCCCAAGGTGCTCGTGCTGACCGGTGAGCCGGGGGCGGGAAAGAGCACCCTGGTCGACCGGGCCGCCACGCAGGGCGCGGACCGCGGCCGCCGCGTGCTGAGGGTACGAGGCTGCGAGGGCGAGCAGGACCTCGGCTTCGCCGGTGTGCATCAGCTGTTGCGTCCCGTGCTCAGCGGTGTCGACCGGCTTCCCGTGCGCCAGCGCGACGCCCTGCGCCACGCTTTCGGCATGGATCAGGCCGACGGATCACCGTCCGCCGACCCACTGCTGATCAGGAGCGCGGTGCTGACGCTGCTCTCGGACACGGCGGCGGAGCGTCCGCTGCTGATCGCCGTCGACGACGCCCAGTGGCTGGACGTCGGCTCGCTGGACGTGCTCGCCTTTGTCGCCCGGCGGCTCGACGGGGAACCCGCCGCCCTGCTGCTCGCGGCCCGCGACGAAGCGGTGCCGGTGCGCTTCGACCGTGACTTTCCGCATCTGACGGCCGGTCCGCTGGACCGGGCCGCGGCCGGGCTCCTGCTGGACCGGCAGCCGCAGCCGCCCCGGGGCCGGGTCCGGTCGCAGATCCTCGAGCAGGCGGCCGGGAACCCGCTCGCCCTCATCGAGCTCGCGCGGGCCTTCGCCAGGGACCCGGGCGGCGGCAACCTCGGCCCGTCAGGTTCGCTGCCGCTCACCGCTCGCCTTGAGCACCTGTTCGCCGCCGACCTGCCCACTCTGCCACCCGCGACCCGACGAGCCCTGCTCCTGGTGGCGGCCGCGGGCACCGCACCACTCTCGGACGTACCGGATGCGGGCGGACCGGAAGTCTGGGAACCCGCCGAGCGGGCGGGGCTGGTGCGCGTCGACGGCGGCCGGGTAAGGATGCGCCACCCCTTGGTCCGCTCCGCCGTGTACCAGGCCGCCTCCTTCGCCGAACGCCGCGAGACCCACCTGACCCTCGCCGCCGCGCTCGCGCGCGAACCCGACCGCCGTGCCTGGCATCTGGCCGCGGCCGCTCTCGGTCCGGACGAGGACGTCGCCCGCGCCCTGGCCGAGAGCGCGGAACGCCTCCAGCACCGTGGCGGCCACGCGGCCGCGGCGACCGCCCTCGAACGCGCCGCCGACCTCACCCCCGATCCGCAGGAGCGCGCCCGCCGGCTGCTCGCCGCGGCCACGTCGGCCATGTACGCGGGGCACCCGCAGTGGGTGGGGGAGATCGCGGGCCGCGTCGACGGCCTCACGGACGACCCCCAGCTCCTCGCCGAGGCGTCCCTGCGTGCCGGCTGGTCCCTGGCCGTCACCCTGCGGCACGACGACTCCCTGGCCTTCCTGCTCCCCGTCGCCGAATCCATGGCCGCCCATGCACCGGCCCTCGCCCTGAATGCCCTGGGAACCGCGGCGACCCCGGCGTACAACTCGGGCGACCCCCGCTACCGGCGCGACATCCAGCGGATCAACGGCCTCATCGCCGGGCAGCCGGACGAGCCCGACCGGGTCTGGACGCATGCGGCCGGCCGGCCGTTCACGGACCGGCAGCAGACCCTGAAGAGCCTGCACCACGCCGTGGACACCCTGCCGGACGGCTCCCTGAGCGGCCTCGTCACACTCGGCGGCGCGGCCTGGATCCTGGACGAGACCGACGAGGCCGTGCGCCTGCTCGATCAGGCCATGGACCAGCTGCGCCGGGCCGCCACGGCCGGCGCCAACTGCACCGTGGCCCAGGCCCTGGCCCTGGCGCACTTCGAGAACGGAGCCTGGAGCGCGGCGCAGGCCGCCGCCGAAGAAGCCTTCTGGATGGCGACGGAGGCGGGCGCGGACAACGTCATCGTGGGATCGCCTCTCCTCCAGGCCACCTTGCGCGCCGCTCGCGGGGACCACGCGGGCGCGCGGGCGCAGGTGGACGACGCGGTCCGCGGCCGGGACCTGCGCAAGTCCCGGAGCCTGTACGTGCGTCACCGGCACGCGCTCGCCCTGGCCGCCTTGGCGGAGGGCGACCACGAGTCGGCGTACGGCCAACTCCGCCGCGCCTTCACCCAGGATGCCCGCCCGGCCCCCGTCCACTACCACGCCTCCCTTTACTGCCTCGCCGATCTCGCCGCCGCAGCCGTCCGAGCCGGCCAGGTGGACGACGCCCGCGCCGTGCTGCACGCCGCCGAGAGGACCCTGGAGCAGCCTCGCTCCGCCCGTCTGGCCGCGATCGTGCACCGCGCCTCGGCACTGCTGAGCGATCCCGACGACGCGGAGTCCCGTTTCCGTGCGGCGATCGGCGACCCGGCCGGTGCCCGCTGGCCCTTCGAACACGCCCTCGCTCACCTCGACTTCGCCGAGTGGCTCCGGCGCCGCCGACGAACCGCCGAAGCACGCCCCCTCCTCGGCACCGCCCTCGACATCTTCGAACGACTGGACGCACGCCCCTGGGCCGAGCGCACCGCCGCGGAACTCCGCGCGGCGGGCGTGCCCGTGGCACCTGCCGCCGTTCACGACGTCCTGGCCGACCTGACGCCGCAGGAGGTGCAGATCGCCGAACTGGCGGCGGAAGGCTTGACGAACCGGGACATCGGTACCCGGCTCTACCTGTCCCACCGCACCGTCGGCTTCCACCTGCACAAGATCTTCCCCAAGCTCGGCATCACAGGCCGCGCCCAACTGCGCGACGTTCTCGACCGCGTCAGGCGGCCTGAGTGACAACGGTGCCGGGCCGCTGAGGCCGGGGGTACCGGCTCCAGGGGCGCAGCCCATGATGGCGATTCTTGAGAAGACGACCGACGTTCGTTCGCCTCACTTGATCTGGTTGTCAACGGCTCGGGATGATGGGCATGTGTGAGATTGACGGCGATCCGGTGTTGCGTGGTCGATGAGGCAGGAGGGTGTGTCCCGGCCCTGCTCAAGGCTGTTCGGTGCTGGTTCGGACAGCCCTACGACTCCGCGGGGGTGTTCCGTCGGGTCGCATATCGGTGGCGCATGGCGTCGCTGGCTGCGGGACCCGCGGCGAAGACGTAGGTGTCGCTGTCGTCGAGCCGGCGGCCGGTCTTGGCGTCGACGACGACGGGCTCGACTTCCTCGCCGCTGTGCGTGTCGATGAGGATCATGCTGCGTTCGGCCGGTGTGAGGCGGGAGTTGCCCCATGCGGCCAGGGCGACGATCACCGGTCGGAGGGAGTGCCCGAGTTCGGTGAGAACGTACTCGTGGCGTACGGGGTTGGTCTGGTAGGGCCGGCGCTGCAGTAGTCCGTCGGCGACGAGGGTTTTCAGCCGGGTGGTGAGCATGCTGGAGGAGATGCCAAGGCTCTCCTGGAACTGGTCGAAGCGCGTGTAGCCGTCGAAAGCGTCGTGGAGGATCAGCAGCGTCCACCACTCGCCTACGTGTTCCACCGTCGTGGACAGGGGGCACTCCCGGTCCTCCAGCCTGATCCGGCTTGCCATGGTGGCCATCCCCTCCGTTACTGCTAAAGTCGAAGTTAGTAGCTTCTATTTTAGCAGTAACCACGGGAGCGGTGCCTTCCGCGCCCGCACCCGGGAACGGACCACACCGTGACCACACCCATCAGCGAATCCCTCGAAGGCCGACGCGCTCTGGTCACCGGCGGCACCAAGGGCACCGGAGCCGCCATCGCCAGACGTCTCGCCCAGGCCGGTGCGACCGTGCTGGTCACCGCCCGCAGCCGCCCCGACGACGTCGAGGAGAAGGCGTTCATCACCGCCGACCTGTCCACCGCCCAGGGCGCAGCCCACGTGGCCGCCGAGGTGGACGCCCGCGTGGGAGGCGTCGACATCCTGGTCAACACCCTCGGCGGGTCCGAGGCGCCGGCCGGAGGGTTCGCCGCGCTCGGCGAGGACGACTGGGCCAGGGAGCTGAACACGAACCTGCTGGCCGCCGTCCGCCTGGACCGCGCACTCCTGCCGCACATGATCGCCACAGGTAAGGGCGTGATCGTGCATGTCACCTCGATCCAGCGCCGCATGCCGCTGTGGAACGGCACCCTGGCCTACGCCGCCGCCAAGGCCGCCCTGACCACCTACAGCAAGGGCCTGGCCAACGAGGTCGCCCCGCACGGCATCCGCGTCAACACCGTCTCGCCCGGCTTCGTGCAGACCTCGGCCGCCGACAACCTCGTCGCCCGGATCGCACACGACGCAGACATCACGCAGGAAGCGGCGCTGGGCCGGCTCATGGACTCCCTGGGCAGCATCCCGCTCGGCCGTCCCAACCGGCCCGAGGAAGTCGCCGAGCTCGTCGCCTTCCTCGTCTCCGACCGCGCCGCGGCCATCGTCGGTGCCGAACACGTCATCGACGGCGGCACCACCCCCACCGTCTGAACCGCCAGCACCCCAAGGAGCGTCATGCACGACAACCGGCCCCGCACCAGCACCCCGGACACCCTGCCCGAGGTGATCACCCGCTACCTGACAGCGCACCGCGCCCACGACACCGCCACCGCACTCACGGCGTTCACCCGCGAAGCCACAGTGATCGACGACGGCAACACCTACGAGGGCATCGAGGCGATCGGGGAATGGCTCGACCGATCGGCCACCGAATTCACCTACACCATCCACCTCACCGGCGCCCAGCAGACCGACGCAACCCGCTACATCGCCACCCACCACCTTGAGGGCGACTTCCCCGGCGGGACCATCGATCTGCGTTACCAGTTCACACTCCGCGAAGGCCTCATCGAACGCCTCGTCATCGAACCCTGAGTCCCTGCCGGCGCCACCCGTTGCCGTCTCAGGCGAGAATCCCCGCTCGCCCCGCAATCTCGGCGACTCACCTTCCTGCCAGGTCGGGCCGCCAATCGCAGGGGCCGTCCGCCCCAGCGGATGCCTTTCTCGCCGCGGATGCGGGCGCGTTCCTTGCGTTCGGCGGCCAGGACGTCGCGGTGGCGAGCGTTGGCGCTGCGCCACCGGAGGCAGCGGTCGGATCGAACGTCACCGCACATCCAGCCGTCACGATCACCAAACCGGCGAACCTATGCGGTCACAGCACTAGCGAGGTGCCGCGAGTACGTCCCGGAGTACGTCCGCGAGCGTGACGCGGGCCAGCTCGTGTCTCAGGGTCTCCTCGATGCCCTCGTAGATGCCCTGCATCGCCGGCTGGATGCCGTAACCCACCACGCATCCCTGGTCCGGGGTGGTGCGGTGCATCGCGAACAACGGGCCGGGTTCCACGGCCTCGTACACGTCGAGCAGGGTCATCGACCCCAGCTCGCGCGCCAGCGACCAGCCCGCGCCCACGCCCCGCCGGGACTCCACGAGCCCGGCCCTGCGCAGCTCGCCCAGCAGCCGTCTGATCACCACGGGGTTGGTGTTCGCGCTGGTCGCGATCTGCTCGGAGGTGGCGACCTCATGCCCCTGGCGCTGGTAGAGACCGATCCAGGCCAGCGCGTGGGCGGCGATGGTCAACCTGCTGTTGGCGCTCATGAACCCCTCCTCTCGGTCGCAACGCTTGATGTTACGACGGTGCAGTCGTAACAGCAAAGGTTGCAATAAGCTGTCGTAACAATTAACGTTGCGACTGTTGGGGAGGTCGATCAACGAGGTGAGAAGAATGAACAAGCCACTCATGGGCAAGGTCGCCCTGGTCACCGGAGGGTCACGGGGACTGGGAGCCGCGACCGTACGGCTGCTGGCCGAGCAGGGCGCCGACGTCGCCTTCACCTATGTCAGCTCCGAGAAGCAGGCGCAAGTTGTCGTCGACGAGGTGCGCGCCAAGGGAGTGCAGGCCGTCGCCTTCCAGTCCGACCAGGCGGACACGAGCCGGGCGCCGGCGCTGATCGACGACGTGGTCGCGCACTTCGGCGGCCTGGACATCCTCGTCAACAACGCGGCGATCTCGGTGGAACAGGGCCGCAGGGTGGACGACCCGGACGCCGACACCGCCGCACTGGACCGGATGCACGCCACCAACTACCTCGGCGTGATCGCCGTCATCCGGGCCGCCTCCCGAGTGCTGCGCGCGGGCGGCCGCGTCATCACGGTGAGTTCCGGACTGGGCTCCCGGGTCGGCGCCCCGGGCCTTGCCGACTACTCGGCGACCAAGTCAGGGATCGAGAGATACACCATGGGGGTCGCACGGGACCTGGGGCCCCGCGACATCACGGCCAACGTCGTGGAGGCCGGACTGATGGAGGGCGGCATGGAAGGGCCGGACCCCGAGACCCTCAAAGCCCTGGTCAGCTCGCTGTCCCTGCAACGCATGGGTCACCCCGAAGAAATCGCCGCGGCGATCGCCTTTCTGGCGAGCCCCGCCGCGTCGTACGTCACGGGCGCGGTGCTGGACGCCCACGGCGGCTACAACGCCTGAACCGGAACCCCTGCCGCGCGCCCCCGGAGGACATCGCGCCTTCGGGGCGCGCACCGCCGGCGACCCGGGTGTGCGTGGACGGCTCCCTCGTGCGCGCGACAGAGGAGGAGCCGCGACCGTTCCGTCACCGGTCGACGGGCGGAAGACGGCCGGCAAGCACCAGCTGATCGCTGTAAACGACGTATCGAACTCCATGACGCCTTCGAGTACGGGTCACACCAGCCGTTCGACCTGCCCCTTCAACTCGGCCGAGGCTCACGCACCAGGAACCGTGTCGGGCGGCTCACCGGTGCATCGACCCGACGGCACGGTGGGGAGGTGCGGGAGGGCCAAGCGCCCGAACACGCTGCGTCGACGTCGGCGGAGCCATGCCGACGTGTCCGGGGTTCGCCACGGAATGCGAACCGGCTCTGATGGGGAGAGGCTGGGGTCATGGCCGTGGGGTCCGCGATCGTGGAGGCACCCGGCGAGTCTGGTGGCCGCCGCGTGTATCTCGACGACCGTTTCCTGGGCACCGCGTATTCCTTGCACGAGTTGACGCTGCTACTGCGGCGCGTCGAGCTCGTGGGTGGGGATGAGTTGGACGTGGCCGAGTCGAGCCTCGTCGAGTGGTACGGCGGCGGCCCGGAGGTCTGGCCGCGCCAGGGGGGCGGGCGGGACTGCTGGGCGGTGCCGGGTGAGCCCGCCTCACTGGTGAGGGGCACGAGGGGAGCCTGACCGGGACCGACCACCGGCGGGTATCCGGTGCCGCCGGACAGCACTCCTGCTCGGACAGCACTCCTGCTCTTCGAGCCGATGACCCCGCGCGGCGGGCGACGGCGAGAGCCGCCGATGCCCGCCGCAGCTGCGACTGCCGTTGCCGAAGGCGGCCGAAGGGCGAAGCGTGAGGGTGCGACGGCCGCGGCACCTGCCGTGTGCGCTCGGCCTATTTCCGTGATGGTGCCCACAAGGACGCATTCGGGGTGGCTGGTGTGGCACCCGCTGTGTCATGGAGTGGACGGGTGGGGCGGCACGGGCGGTTCGGCGTCAGGGTGGGGCCGCTGTGCGGGCGGTGCGGCGGGCGTGTACGGAGCCGGGCCGTGAACGCGATCTGGCGATACAGGCCGGTAAGGCGGCACTGGCCGCCTGTCTGGCGTGGGGGGTGGCCGGGTGGTGGCTGCAGGCGCCGGTGGCGTTTGTCGCTCCCTGGGTGGCGGTCGTACTGGTGGAGTCGACGGTGTACCGGTCGCTCGCGCACGGTCTGCAGCAGTTGGCGGCGATCGCGGTGGGCACGGTGGCGGCGACGCTCGTCGCGCTGGTGCTGGACAACACGATGGTCACGATGGCGGTGGTGCTTCCGGCGGTCCTGTTGCTGACGCGGTGGCGACGCCTGGGCAGTCAGGGCATCTATGCCGCCACCGGCGCGCTGTTCGTTCTGACCAGCGGGCAGGTCACCTTCGCCACCTCGGGGGCACGTGTCGCGGAGGCGGTTTTCGGTGCGGTGGTCGGCATCACGGTCAACGCGGCGATCCGGCCCCCGGTGTATCTGCGTGACGCCCGCGCCGCCCTCAAGGACGCCGCCCGGGAAGCCCAGGAGATCCTGTCCGCGGTGGCCGAGGGCCTGGCCCGGGGAGAGTGGGACGGCCCCACGGCGGGGGGCTGGCACGAGCGCGCGCTGCGGCTGGGGCGCCTGGTCGAGCAGGCCCGTTCCGCGATCGGCTGGAGCCGCGAGAGCATGCGGGGCAATCATCGCGGTCGCGGTGCGCGGGGCGTGTCCCCGCCCGGCAGGAGCTACGACGACGCACTGGCCGTACTGGACCATGTCGCCGTGCACATCGCAGGCGTGACCCGCACTGTGCTGGAGACGGCCGGCCAGCACGACGAGGCGGTACGCCCCGGCCCGCGCGTCACCGGCCCCTACGCCGACCTCCTGCACCACGCGGGCCGGGCGATCGGCCTCTACGGCCGGACCCGGTTCGCGCAGACCGGCACCGAGTCGGCGGCCCAGGGGGCCCTGCACGAGGCCGCCGAGGCACTGCGCCGGAGTCTCGACGAACTGGACCGGACACTGCCCGGCACCGTGCAGGAAAATCCCGGCACCCTGGCGACGCACGGCGCGCTGTTGGCCCACGCACGGCGCCTGGCCGAGCAGCTAGGCCCGGACGGACATGGTTGAGGGCGAACCTCGATGCGGGCCCCCGCGCGGGTGAGAAACGGGGCGGCCCCGCTGCCGGTCACTGCCCACGCCCCGTAGCTGCTGTCCGGGACGGAAGGGCGAGCGGATCGGCCACCGGAACGGCCTACGACTCGCCGGCGGGAGAGGCCTCGGCCACTACCGGCGTGGGCACGGTCCGTCCCGCCGGTGCCGGGGCGGCTGCCGGCGACCGCCGGCGGACGGCGGCTCCGAGCCCCGTGGCGCCGAGTGCTCCGGCGAGGGCGAGCACGCCCACCGCGTTCGGCAGGCTGCCCACGGCGGCGGTGAGGGCGAGCACCACGAGCGGGCAGATGAACTGGCCCAGGCAGAAACATCCGATCCACAGCCCGGTGCCGCGGCCCCGGTCGGTGTACTCCAGCTTCGAGAGGTCGAGGGTGAGCAGGCTCGGCAGCATGATGCCGCCGCCCAGGCAGTTGATCACGGCGCCGGCGGTGAGCACGACGGGGTTCGGGGCGATCCAGAGCACCGCGAAGCCGAGGGCGCACAGCCCGAAGGCGAACGGCAGCCAGGACAGCGGACGGGGACCGAGCACGCTGAGATGGGCCGGTGACTGCCGTGGCGGTGCGAAGGGTCGGCTCTCGGGCGCCCACGAGCGGTGCGAAGGATCGGCTCTCGGTCGCCCGCGCAAGTCCCGGCGACGGTGTGGTGGTGGTGCTGCTCCGGCGCAGAGTTGAGACGACTATGGGTCACCGGGCAGGCCGTGCCCAGCCCCCCGCTGATCGAGATCGAAGATGCGGATCATCCATGTCCTGGATCCCGAGTCCCACGTCAGCGCGGGCTACCGGGCCGGGACGGCGCTCCGGCCAGGCCCGGACGCGGTCAGCTCCGCTCCCACCCGGGCGGCGGTCTCGCGGAGCCAGATGTGGGCGGCGTCATGGGTGTGCACCGGGTGCCACCACAATGCCTCCTGAAGCGGGACCGCCTCGTAGGGCGGTTCCAGCACGCGTACGTCGGCCACCCCGCTCAGCCGCTCGGCGAGGCGCCGCTGCACCAGGGCGATCCGGTGGGTGCCGGCGACCAGGAACGGCAGTGCCTGGAAGCTGTCGACAAAGACCTCGGCACGAGGGTCGACGCCGAGCATGCTCAGCTGCCGGGCGGCCGGGGCGTCGTACATGCGCTGGTAGATCACCCAGGGCAGCCGTGCCAGGTCGGCCATGACCAGCCGGTCGCCGACCTCGTCGTTGGCCGCGGCCACCAGGAAGGCCCAGCGGTCGCCGAACAGCTCCACGGCGGGGAAGCCGCTGATGACGCCGTGCGGCATCAGCAGTCCGTCGGCCGTGCTGAGCAGCGTCCCGGTGTCCTCCGTGACGTCGGGCGGGGTCCGCTGGAAGCGCAGCGTCACGCCAGGTGCCTCGGCGTGCACGGTCCGGGCGAGTTCGGCGCCGAACACGGTGACGGCGTAGTCGGAGGCGAGCAGGGTGAACTCGTACTCCTCGCTGCCCGGTGTGAAGTCGGCCCTGCTGCTGAAGACCCGTTCCAGCAGGTCGCAGGCGGTGGCGGTGCGGTCGAGGAGGGCGCGGCCGAGCGCGGTCAGCTCGTATTGTCCGCCCACGCGGGAGAGCAGTTCGTCGTCGAAGTGCCGGCGCAGGCGCGCCAGGGCCGCGCTCATCGCGGGCTGGCTGAGCCCGACGCGTTGCCCGGCACGGGTGACGTTGCGTTCCTCCAGCAGGGCGCGCAGGGACAGGACCAGATTGAGATCGAGGCCGGAGAGGGACACGACGCCTCCAGAGCGGGACCGCAGGGGCCTACGGATCCATGCGGTTGATGATCGACATCAAAAGAATCTATTTCCCAGATTGCGGGATGCGAGGCCAGATTAGTCGCACCGCAATCTGGAGGACATTCCCGTGAAACCCGCCGCCCTTTTCGCGTCCTTCGCCGGGCCCTTCGCCCTCGGCACCCTCTCCGGTCCCGGCCAGGCGCCGTTCCCTGGCCTCGTGATCCCCGACGGTCGCGTGCTGGACCTGCGCACGGCCCTTGCGGACCCCGCCCTGACGAGCCGGGAGATCCTCGACGACTGGGACGCGGTGCTCCCGCGACTGCACGCCTTGGCGGACGACGTGGACCGCGTCTGGCAGCCACTGGAAGGTCTGCGGGTGCATGCGCCGGTCGAGCCCCGGCAGATCTTCCAGTGCGGGGCCAACTACCGGCAGCACGTGATCGATCTGGAGGTCGCCCACCGCTCTCCCGACGACCCGCGCACGGTCGAGGAGGCGCGTGCGGAGATCGCCGCGGTGATGGACCGGCGGGCGGCCGAGGACCTGCCGTACGTGTTCATCGGGCTGCCGAGCACGGTCGCCGGGCCGTACGACGACGTGGTGCTTCCCGCTTGGGCCGAACAGCCTGACTGGGAGCTGGAGTTGGCGGCCGTCGTCGCCAGGCCCACATACCGGGTGCCGGTGGAGGAGGCTCTGTCGTATGTCGCCGGGTACACGATCGCCAACGACCTGACCGACCGGGCGACCGTGTTCCGCCGGGACATGAAGGCCATCGGGACGGACTGGCTGCGCTCCAAGAACGCGCCCGGGTTCACCCCGCTCGGGCCCTGGATCGTCCCGGCCGCGTCGATCGCCGACCCCGGTGACCTGCGGGTGACGCTGAAGCTGAACGGCGACACCATGCAGGACGAGTCGACGAAGGACATGCTCTTCGGGGTCGCCCGCCTGGTGTCGTACATCTCGCAGACGGCTCGACTGCTGCCCGGCGACCTGGTGTTGACCGGCAGCCCGGCCGGCAACGGCATGCACTGGGGGCGGCTGCTGCGCGACGGCGACGTGATGGAGGGGTCCGTCACCGGACTCGGTGTGCAGCGCACCCGCTGTGTCGCCGAGGACGCCTCGTGAACCGGCACGACCCCGAGGGCGCGATCGCCGAAGCCGCCAAGACGTACTCCAACTGGGGGCGTTGGGGCCCGGACGACGTGCTCGGCACCCTCAACTTCCTCGACGAGGCCAAGCGGCGCGAGGGGGCCGCGCTGGTCCGGCGGGGTGTCAGCTTCTCGCTGGCGCAGGCCTTCGACATGAACGGTCCGCAGAAGGGCTGGCGGCGGCGGACCAATCCCGTGCACACGATGCTGGACACCGGCACCGACGCGGCCCTCGGCAACCAGGGCTTCCCGCACGGTATCGGCGGCGCTGACGACGTGATCGCGATGCCGCTGCAGTGCTCGACGCAGTGGGACGGACTCGGGCACATCTTCGACCACGGCAGGGCGTGGAACGGCCGGGACGCCGCCAAGGTCGTCACCTCCGACGGCGACCTCGTCACCGGCATCGAGCACATGGCGCCGTATGTCGCGGGGCGCGGGGTGCTGCTGGACGTGGGCCAAGTGGTGGGAACGGGCGGTGAGTTGTCGGACGGGTTCGCCATCACCGAGGAGCAGCTGACCGCGACCGCCGAGGCGCACGGCGTAGTGGTGGGCCGCGGGGACATCGTCCTCGTCCGGACCGGACGGCTCGCCCGGGCCCGGCGCGAGGGCTGGGGCGAGTACGCGGGCGGACCGGCGCCGGGGCTGTCCTTCACCTCCGCCGGCTGGCTGCACCGCACCGAGATCGCCGCGATCGCCACCGACACCTGGGGCTTCGAGGTGCGGCCCAACGAGTTCGAGCACGCCTTCCAGCCGCTGCACCAGGT
Source organism: Streptomyces sp. NPDC051105 (assembly GCF_040682795.1). NCBI lineage: Bacteria > Bacillati > Actinomycetota > Actinomycetes > Kitasatosporales > Streptomycetaceae > Streptomyces > Streptomyces sp. NPDC051105. Next base: position 127,901 of record NZ_JBFBBR010000022.1, read on the forward strand.
CGCCATCCCCAACATGGGTCTGCTCATAGGGGAGATGTGGGACCTCGACGCGCTCGCGGACGACTGCACGCGCGACGGCGTGTACGAGTTCTGGCTCACCGCCGCCCCCCTGCCCATCACCGGAGCCGTCGGTTCCCCCGTCAACCCGGTCGCCGTCAAGTGACCCGCTCAGCAAAGGAGTTGGCCATGCCAAGAGAGAGAAGCGTCCTGGTCGTCGGAGGGGGCACCTCCGGCAACACCATGGCCGTGCTGCTGCGCCGGGCCGGTATCGAGGTCGACCTCGTCGAGGTCGAACCGGACTGGAACGTGCGCGGCTCCGGCATCACCCTGCAGGGCAACGCCCTGCGCGTGCTGCGCGAGCTCGGCGTCTGGGACGACGTGAACGCGCACGGGTTCGGGTTCGACTCCCTCGGGCTGACCGCACCCGACGGAACCGTGCTGCACGTCAGCGAGGACATCCGCACCGGCGGCGACGACCTGCCGGCGACCCTGGGCATGCAACGCCCGGTGCTCCAGCGCATCCTCATCGACGCGGTACGGGCATCCGGCGCGAACGTCCGGCTCGGTACCACCGCCGAGATCCTCGCCCAGGACGACACCGGGGTCGGCGTCCGCTTCAGCGACGGCACCGAGGGCCGCTACGACCTCGTCGTGGCCGCCGACGGCCTGAACTCCGCGACCCGCGCCGCCATCGGCATCGACGCCACGCCGGAGCCGACCGGCATGGCCATCTGGCGTGTCCCGGCGCCCCGCCCGGCCGGCGTCGAGCGCAGCGACCTGGCCCACGGCGGGTCCTGCTACATCGCCGGCTACACGCCCACCAGCAAGGACACCCTCTACGCCTACCTGGTGGAGTCCAAGCGCGACCGCGCGACCATCCCGCCCGAGTCCTACGCGCGGGAGATGCGCCGGCTCGCCGAGGGCTACGGCGGCGCCTGGGAGGAGATCCGCGCCTCGATCACCGACCCGGCACAGGTGAACTACACCTGGTTCGACCGGATGCTGGTCGAGGGCTTCTGGCACCGCGGCCGGGTCGTCCTCGTCGGGGACGCGGCGCACTGCTGCCCACCCACGATGGCCCAGGGCGCGGCGATGTCCCTGGAGGACGCCTGGGTGCTCTCCCAGCTGCTCACCAGCGGCGCGGCATGGGACGACGAACTCCTCACGCGCTACTACGAGCGGCGCGTCGAACGGGTCCGGACGGTCCTCGAGGCGTCCGTGCAGATCGGGCAGTGGCAGCTGGACGGCGAACGCGGCGACGTGGCCGGCTTGATGGCCACCGCCATGACCGCGCTCAAGGAACTGCCGTGACGACGCCGACCATCGACGTGCACGCGCACGTCCTGCTCCCCGAGGTCGAGGCCCTCGTCGCCGGCCTGCCCGGACTTGCCGAGGCCAGGGCGCTGGACGCCCGGCGCAACGGCACCGCCGCCCTCGCCGTCAACGGCCCGATGATCCGCGAGCGGATTCCACGGCTGACCGATGTCACCGTGCGGCTGGCCGCGATGGACGCGCAGGGCGTGGACATCCAGCTGGTCAGCCCGTCCCCGTCGCACTACCACTACTGGACGGACGAGGACACGGCCGAGAAGCTGTACCGGCTCGCCAACGAGGCGAACTCCGCACACTGCGCCCAGGCGCCCGACCGGCTGCACGGGCTCGGGCTGATCCCGCTCCAGCACCCGGCCCAGGCCGTCGACGCGCTCGAACACGCCCTGGACCAGGGCCTGTCGGGCGTCGAGATCTCCAGCCACGCCCCGGGCCGGGAACTGTCCGATCCGGCGTACGAACCCTTCTGGTCCCGTGCCGAGGAGACCGGCGCGATCGTCTTCCTCCACCCCTTCGGCTGCACGCTCGACGAGCGCCTGGACCAGTGGTACCTCTCCAACACGGTCGGCCAGCCCACGGAGAACGCCGTCGCCCTCTCCCATCTGATCTTCTCCGGTGTCCTGGACCGGCACCCGGAGCTGAAGCTGGTCGCCGCGCACGGCGGCGGCTACCTGCCCACCCACATCGGCCGTTCCGACCACGCCTGGGCGGCCCGTTCCGACGCCGGCACGGGCTGCGCCCACCTGCCCAGCAGCTACCTCGGGCGGATCTACTTCGACTCGCTCGTGCACGACCCGCACGTGCTGCGGGAACTGGTCCGCGCCGTGGGCGCCGACCGCGTCCTGCTCGGGTCCGACTTCCCCTTCGACATGGGCACCGAGGACCCGGTCGCCGCCCTGCGCGCGGCCCGGCTGCCCGACCACGACTTCCACGCCGTACGAGGCGGCAATGCCGCCGCTCTCCTCCGGAAGGGCTGAGACCATGAGCGACCGCCTGCTCACCCACCTGCGGCACGTCGACCTCGCCGTGCCCGACTACGACAAGCAGCTCGACTTCTACTCCGGCGTCTGGGGCCTGACGAAGACCGCCGAGGACTCCGGCGTCTCCTTCCTGGCTGCCGAGGGCAGCCCCGAGCAGTACGTCGTCCGACTGCGCAAGGCCCAGGAGAAGCGCCTCGACCTGGTCTCCTACGGCGCTGCGAGCGCCTCCGACGTGGACACGCTCGCCGAACGGCTGCTCGCCGGGGGAGTGCGGCTGATCTCGCAGCCCGGCAAGCTCGACACCCCTGGCGGCGGCTACGGCATCCGCTTCTTCGACGTCGACGGCCGCACCATCGAGGTCTCCGCCGACGTCGACGTACGCCGGCATCGGAAGATCGAGGAGAAGGAGGCCATCCCGGTCAAGCTGTCGCACGTAGTCCTCAACTCCCCGGACCTGAACCGCACCCGGCAGTGGTACGAGACCCACCTCGGGTTCCGGCTCTCCGACACCCTCATGCACCCGAGAATGGGCGAGGCGATGCACTTCATGCGCATCAGCGACCAGCACCACTCCATGGCCATCGCCCAGGGCCCGCACACCGCACTGCACCACGTCTCCTTCGAGATGCGCGGCCTGGACGAGTACATGCGCGGCTCCGGCCGGGTCATCCGCGCCGGGTTCAAGAAGGTCTGGGGTCCCGGCCGGCACCTGGCCGGCGACAACACCTTCACCTACTTCCTGGACCCGCACGGCAACACCATCGAGTACACGACCGAGCTGGAGGTGCTGGACGAGGACACCTGGCACCCGCACGTCTACGACTTCTCCCAGCCCGAGGTCACCGACCAGTGGGGCACCGCCAACCCCATGAACGAGCTGATCGCCAAGGAGTCGTTCAACGACGTGGACCGCGGCTGCTTCGTCGCCCCACCGGTCTGATTCCCCCGAGTCCCGGGGACGCTGTGGCCCTGTCAACTGCCTCACTCCCACGCCGTGTCCCGGCCCCTTTCTTCAGTCGCCCGTCGGAGCCCGGAGCCGTACATGCGTTTCGCCAGTTACGAACATCACCAGCGCCGGAACGTCGCCGTCGTCGAGGAGGACGGCACCCTCCACCCGGTCCCCGGAGAGCGCTCGCTCACGGAGCTGATCGGCTCCGGCGACGGGCTCGACGCGCTGCTCGACGTGGGCGCGGCCACCCTCGACGTCCCACCGGGGCCGCACGTCTCCGAGGTACGGCTGCTCCCGCCGCTCCAGCCGCCCACCGTGCGCGACTTCGTGACCTTCGAGGAACACGTCGACGGCGTACGGCGCTCCGTGGACGGCGCCGGCGGAGTGCCCGAGGCCTGGTACGACGCCCCGACCTTCTACTTCACCAACCCGTACGCGGTCGTCGGCGCCCACGACGACGTGCCGGTGCCGCCCGGGTCACAGGTCCTCGACTTCGAGCTGGAGGTCGCCGCGGTCATCGGCAGGGAGGGCCGTGACCTCACCCCCGAGCGGGCCCGCGACCACATCATCGGCTACACGATCCTCAACGACTGGTCCGCGCGCGACCTGCAGTCCCGCGAGATGCAGGTCCGCCTCGGCCCGTGCAAGGGCAAGGACACGGCCGCCACCCTCGGACCGTACCTCGTCACCGCCGACGAACTGGAGAAGTACCGGGACCCGGACGGTTTCCTGCGCCTCGCGCTCACCGCCTCGGTGAACGGCGAGGTCGTCGGTACGGACCTGCTCTCCAATATGAGCTGGACCTTCGAGGAGATGGCCGCCTACGCCTCGCGCGGCACCCGGGTACGCCCCGGTGACGTGCTCGGCTCGGGCACCTGCGGCAACGGTGGCTGCCTGGCCGAGCTCTGGGGCGTACGCGGCACCCAGGACCCCGCGCCGCTGAAGCCCGGCGACACCGTCACCCTCACCGTCGAGGGCATCGGCACCGTCTCCAACACCGTGGTCGCCGGCGCCGAACCGGTGCCGCTGCCGACCGCGCGCCGCCGTACCCGGGAGCGGCCGTGACCGATCTCAGCCCCATGAGGCTCCTCGGCAAGGTCGTCGTCGTCACCGGCGCCGCGCGCGGCCAGGGCGCCGCCGAGGCCGAGGCACTGACCCGAGAGGGCGCCCGGGTCGTCGCCACCGACGTCGTCGAGGCCCCCGGCTGCCGTCGGCTCGACGTCACCAGCGACGAGGAGTGGGCCGAACTCGCCGCCGAGCTGAAGGAGTCGTACGGACGGATCCACGGCCTGGTCAACAACGCGGGCATCACCTGGCGGGCCCGCCTCGGCGAGGTGCGTCCCGAGGACTTCGACCGCGTCCACGCCGTCAACGTGACCGGCCCGCTCCTCGCCGTCCAGCACCTCGCGCCGCTCATGCCGGCCGGCTCGTCCATCGTGAACGTCGGCTCCACCGCCGCGCTCACCGGCCACTACCCGGTCGCCTACACCGCCAGCAAATGGGCTCTGCGGGGCCTGTCGAAGGCGGCGACGGCCGAACTCGGCCCGCGCGGCATCCGCGTGAACACCGTCCACCCCGGCTTCATCGAGACCGAGATGACCGCCTCCGCCGCACCCGCCTTCCGCGAGGCGAACATCCGTGAGACACCGCTCGGCCGCACCGGCACGGTGGACGAGATCACCCCGCTGGTGGTGTTCCTGCTCTCCGACGACGCCTCCTTCATCACCGGCGCCGAGATCCCGGTCGACGGCGGCCTCACCGCACACGGCGGGGTCAAGTCCATCTCGGACGCACTGCTCGGAGGCGGGTGATGAGGCGACTGGCAGGCAAGGTACCTGGTCGCGAGCCGCGGTTGCGTCCTCACGGTCGGCTCCCGCCACATCCCCCTGGGCCGCATGGGCCCCCGACGAGGTGGTCAACGCGGCCGTCTTCCTCGCCTCCGAGGAGGCCTCCTCCATCACCGGCGCCAACCTCGTCGTCGGCGCGGCGACCGGCACGGCAACCTCGTCTTCCGCCGTGCCGCCGCCGACTTCAACCCGTTGGCCCCGATGGCCGGGCGCGTGACGGTCGCGGAGGTCGAGGAGGTGGTGGAGCCGGGTGAGCTGGCCCCGGACGAGGTCCACCTGCCGGGCGTCTTCGTCCAACGGGTGGTCCGTCTGACAGCCGACCAGGCCACCGACAAGCACCTCGAACGTCTTGCGATCTCCGCGTTTTCGACACGAGGGACGGTACGACCATGAGCTGGACCCGTGAACAGATGGCCGCCCGGGCCGCCGCCGAACTCACCGACGGCTCCTACGTCAACCTCGGTATCGGCCTGCCCACCCTGATCCCGGACCATCTCCCGCCCGGCGTGCACGTCGTCCCGCACTCGGAGAACGGGATCCTGGGCACCGGCCCGTATCCCGCCGAGGACGAGGTCGACCCCGACCTCATCAACGCCGGGAAGGAGACCGTCACCGTCCTGCCCGGCGCCTCCCTCTTCGACTCGGCGCTCTCCTTCGGCATGATCCGCGGCGGCCACATCGACACCGCCGTGCTCGGCGCCATGCAGGTCTCGGCCGCCGGCGACCTGGCCAACTGGATGATCCCCGGCAAGATGGTCAAGGGCATGGGCGGCGCGATGGACCTCGTCCACGGCACCCGCCGGGTCATTGTGCTCGTGGAGCGCACCGCCAAGGACGGCAGTCCGAAGATCCTCAAGGAGTGCACGCTGCCGTTGACCGGTGAGCGGCGCGTGCATCGGTCGTCACGGACCTGGGCGTCCTCGATGTCACACCGCACGGCCTCGCCCTCGTCGAGACCGCACCGGGTGTGACCGTCGAGGACATCACCGCTCGCACCGACGCCCCGCTGCACATCGACGCGGCCATCGCCGCCCGCCGACACCTCGGGGACGCCGGGCGAAGTCAGGAGGGGATTCTCCAACGCGTCCTTCACCTGGCGCAGGACGGGCAGCAACAGGGCCGCCACCAGCAGGGAGGCGATACCGAGGAGACGTACGGCGGTGGCGAGGCCGCCGGTGCCGGACTCGGCAGCGGACAGCGCCACGGGGCAGTGGTACTGCCCGAGGCCCGGTCCCGTGCAGCTCCGGCGAGAGTCCGGCGAAGCCGGGGCAGTCCCTGGCCGACGTCGCGAGTGGCGGATTCGATCAGCCCGCCGGTGCAGAGGACCAGCGGGCTTTCGTCCGCGGGGGACCGGGTCGAGGAGGGCGTGGAGGCTGGTGGCGTAGAAGTCCTCGCCAAGATCGCCGACCCGGTCGTTGAGATGGCCGAGGAGCTCGTCGGGAGGCATGCCCAGGTCGGCGAGGGTGCGCACCGCGGTGCGCAGCCGGGTCGTCGTCACTGCTTTGCTCATGCCGTGTCCCATGACGACCCCGTGGCGCCCACGGCGATCCCGCTTTTGAGCAGGATTCCTGCCGTTTAGTCGTATAAATGCGGGAAACGCGGAATCAAACAGTGCACTGCGAAAAACGCCGACCCTGCAGACCGAGGCCGACAGGCCACAGCCAATCGAGAATCGAGAGGAGCCCGTGTGATGACGACTCCTGAGCCGGGCCGAACCCCGGGACTCGCGACAGGCGGCAGGGTGTCACCTGGTGAAACTCCACCCGCCGAGGGGAGCATTTCCGGCATCTCGCATCCGGAGCCGCCTGAGCCGCGCAAGGGATGGGCGGCCGTACCGCTCGTTCTGATCATGGGCGTGGTGCTGCTGGTGGCGATCGGCCTCATCGCTATGGCGGTGGCCCTGATCGGATAGCGTCACCGGCCCGGCCGCGACCACTCCGAGTGAAGATCGCCGACGAGAAAGGCCACTGTGGCCGGGCATCCCCAGGCGCGACCGGCAGGCCCAACGGCACGCGGGGCCTGCCGCAAATTACCGGCAGGGAAATGAGGCCACCGGACGCGCAGCCTGGGGCCTTGGGACATACGGAACGCGGCGAGCCCGGGGCGTAACCCCGACGGCATAGCCCGAACGTGATGCGTTCGTGCGGCATACGGCGCGGCATCCGCCGATGACGATCGCCACCCCGTCAGCATGGTCCGACAGCCCCCGGTCGTGTGGATGGAGGTCTTCCTTGGCGCGCTGGCGGAGTACGGGCCTGTTGGCGGCCATCTGTGCTGTGTGCCTGACCGGCTGCAACACGCTCGGCGAACGGGAAGCGTCCGCGTCCCGTGCCGCCCTGCGCTTCGAGGAGAGCGTCCAGCAGAAGGACGGGGCACGCGCTTGCGCGGCGCTGGCACCCGAGACCAGGCAGGAAGTCGAACAGTCCGCGAAGAAGCCCTGCGCCCAAGCACTGTTCGAAGAACAACTGCCACAGGCGGTGTCAGTGCACGGGGCGGACGTCTACGGGCAGCAGGCACGGGTGGTCCTCAACGGCGACACCCTGTTCTTGTCAGCCTTCCCGGTCGGTTGGAAGATCACCGCGGCAGGCTGCGTGCCGCGCCCCCACCGGCCGTACCAGTGCCAGATCAAAGGGGGATGACCGGAGGATGCGCACCCTTTTCACCCTGCTGCTGCTCGCCGTCGGCGCCGGTCTCAGCTACTTCACCGCCATCGGGCTGATGCAGCGATGAGCCGCCTGACACGGTTCCTGAAGGACAACAGCCTGACCCTGGCCTTCGGTACCGGCTTCCTGTTCACCCTCGTCGGCCAGGCCGTGTCAGGCCACGCCGATGTCAACGATCAGCTGATCACCGACGGGCTCCATCCCATCGGCTTCCTGTACTACCTCACGACCTCGGACTTCGCCGTGGACGTCACCGAGAACTGGCAGTCGGAATACCTGCAGTTCTCCCTCTACATCTTCGGCACCGTCTGGCTGCTCCAACGCGGCTCGCCCGAGTCGAAGGAGTTGCACAAGGCCGGGGTGGAAAGCGACCGTGAGCAGAAGGTCGGCGACCACGCCGACCCCTCCTCACCCCGCTGGGCTGCCGACAAGGGATGGCGGCAGAAGCTGTACTCACGCTCCCTGGGCATCGTCATGGGCGCCATTTTCCTGTGGTCGTGGCTGGCCCAGTCCATCACCGGTACGGCCGCCTACAACGAGGAACACCTGCGTCAGCTCCAGGCGCCCGTCTCCTGGCCGCAGTACCTCGGCTCCGCCGACTTCTGGAACCGCACCCTGCAGAACTGGCAGTCCGAACTCCTGGCCGTCGCCTCGATGGCCATCCTCTCGGTCTACCTGCGCCAGCGCGGATCCCCCGAGTCCAAGCCCGTGGGCGCAGCACACACCTCGACCGGAGTCGAGGGCTGAAGTCCACCAGCGCGGGCGGCGTCCGCGATGACGGCCGCGTCGCGGGCGTCGGTCTTGGCCTCACTGGGGTAGAGGTCGGCGATCCGGCGCATGGCGAGTCCGGGCAGGTAGGCGACCTTGCAGCCGGCGTCGCGGGCGACGGTCAGCGGCAGGGCGCCAATGGAGGCGGGCTGGTCCACGACCACCAGGACGGTGCCGAACTTCGCTGTGAGCTTGGTTCGAAGACGGCCCGCAGCTGGGGTTCGCCGTTGGGCAGGGCCTTGTCGAAGACCTTCTTCCCGGCCGGGGTGAGTCCGTGGCCGTGGTGGTTGCTCTTGCCGACGTCCAGGCCGAGGAAGACGCCCGTCTCGTCGATGTCGATCACCGTGCCCCCACATGCGTCGATGCTGTGCCGGCTTCGGTGGTGGGCCGTTCGCGCGCATCCACGTTGTGCAGACCTGCTGCCCACGAGCTGCCCGGCATTGCGCCGGGCCGGGCAGTGGCCGGACCTCTGATCAGCGTCTCCGACGGCACCCCTCGGACCCGGTGACACCACCCCCCAGGTCATCCGATCGACAGGGGGCAACAGTCATGCCGGGCCCGGAGGCAAGCGGCCCTCTTGCAGGACCGCGAAGAAGATAACGGGGCAGTTCGCGCGCGCAGAACGCGACGGCCGCGACGTCGAGTTCCGCCTGCGGGCGGGCCGGGCGCTGGCCGCCATCAGCATGTGGTCGCCCGGCCGGGGCACCAGGGCGGCCGCGGCCGCCGTCACGGCGGGAAGGCGGGTCAAGGTGCCCTCGATCTCGCCCGGTTCCACCCGGTTGCCGCGGATCTGCACCTGGTAGTCGGACTGCCCCACGAAGCGAGATCGCCCTTCGTGCCCAGGCGGGCCAGGTGGCCCGTGCGGAGCACTTCTGCCCGTGCCGCGGCTCGACCGGGTCGGGCACCAGCACCGCGGCCATGGCCTCGGGGTCGTTCCAGTAGCCGGTGAACAGCGCCGGGCTGCGCAGGTAGATCTCCCCGACCCGGCCCGCCTCGGTGACCACCTCGCCCGGGGAGTCGACGAGGGTCATCTCGGCGCAGGCGTGGGCGTGACCGATCGACAGGTGTTCCTGTCCGGCCGGCAGCGGGCCTCGTCGGCTGACCCGCCCCCTGCGCACCGCGCGGTCGCGGGTCTTGCCTCCGCCTGAGGACACGGCGGACGGCGGCCCGGCGTGTTTTGGACTGCGTGGGCCGGGCGGGCCCTCGGCTGCGGCGAGAGGCTGTGCGGATGCCGGGGGACCGGACGTTTACCGGGCGGA
>NZ_JBFBBR010000023.1:0-3670 GCF_040682795.1 Streptomyces sp. NPDC051105
GTGCTGGACCGGCGTCTGCAGCACCTGCCACCAAGTCCTGCCCGCAAGGCCACCCACGACTCCAAGATCCAGACAGACCTAACGGAGTCCTACTAATGCTGCGACCGGAAAGGTTCACCGGCTCGCGACGCCCGGCACGGCACCTCGCCGCGTTGTCGCACCACCCGAGTACATCCAGTACGCGGGTGTGCTCCGCCTTGCGATGCACCGCACCGGACGCCGCGAGCTTCCCGGCGAACCTTTCCGGTCGCAGCGCTAGCCGGCAACGGTCCCTCACGGCGGTGAGGTCGCGGTGCGGACACCGGCGCAACGTCGTAGCGCAATTGAGATCTCTCGGTCAGTAACTCTTAGAATCACTTACATGTTGAATCTGGAGCGCCTGCGCACCCTCGACGCCCTCGCCCGGCACGGCTCGGTGAGCGGGGCCGCCGAGGCCCTGCACGTCACCACGTCGGCGGTGTCGCAGCAGATGGGCAAGCTGGAACGGGAGGTGGACCAGCGGCTCCTCGCCAAGAACGGCCGCGGGGTGCGGCTCACCGACGCAGGCCGGCTGCTCGCCGACCACGCGGCCCGGATCCTCTCCCAGGTGGAGCTGGCCCAGTCCGACCTGGAGGCGCACCGGGGTCAGGTCGTCGGCGAGCTCGCGGTGGCGGCGTTCCCGACGGCCGCGCGCGGTCTGTTCCCGACCGCGCTGGCCGCCCTGCGCGCCCAGCACCCCGCGCTGCGCGTGCGCTCCAGCGAGCTGGAACCGGAGAACGGCGTCGCCGGGGTGGTGCGCGGCGACCTCGACCTCGCCGTCGTCCTGGACTGGTACAACAAGCCGATGCCACTGCCCGACGGGCTGGTCAAGGCACCGCTGCTGGACGACCCCGCCGATGTGGCCCTGCCGGTCGCGCACCGGCTGGCCGGGCGGGACGAGGTGGACCTGGGGGAGTTCGCCGACGACGAGTGGATCACCTGGAGCGAGGGCGAGTTCTGCCACGAGTGGCTGATGTTCACGCTGCGCTCCCGCGGCATCGAACCGCTCATCCGCCACCGCGCGGCCGAGACCCACACGCAACTCAACATGGTGGCCGCCGGGCTGGGGGTCTGCATCGCGCCGCTGCTGGGCCGCCACCCGGTGCCGGAGGGCGTCCTCATGGTGCCGCTGAAGCAGCGGGCACGCCGCCACGTGTACGCCGTCTGGCGGGCCGACGCCGACCGCCGCCCCTCGATCCGCGCGGCGGTACAGGCCCTGCGGGGCGCGGCCGAGGCGATCTCCTGAACCGCCCCGCGCCGAACCCCGACCGACCGTGAGGGGGCGGAGCGCGGCCGTTCAGCGCAGTACGGCCGCCGGCAGGTCGGTGCCCAGCGCCGTCAGGCGGGCAGGCTCAGGCTGTAGCGGACGTACCGGCCGTGGCGCGGTCTCCCCGGCGGTCATCACCACGCTCGCGGCGCGCGGGCCGGCCGCCCTCTGGGGCACCCTGGCCGCGGGACCCCACCCTGCTGTCCGCCGCGGCCGTCGCCACCGAGTAGGCGCGCCGCTCCTCAGCTCCCCAGCTTGCGGAAGTCCCAGGAGGCGGTCTTCGTCGGGGTCAGCCGGGCCCAGGCGTGCCTGCCGTCGTGCGGCATCTCGTCCAGGCCGAAGTTCTTGCGGGCGAACAGCGTCTCGACGTAGTCGAGTTCGGCGACCAGCTCACCGGTGCGCGGCACCTCGCCCACGAACTCGACGGTCCCTCTCAGTTCGACGCCGCGCAGCTGGTCGTACTCCTCACCGGAGTCGACCACGACCGCCACCCGCGGGTCGCGGCTCAGGTCCTTCCAGCGCTGGCTGCGCACCACCGAGTACAGCCACAGCGACTTGCCGTCCCACGCGAACCACAGGGCGCTGACGTGCGGGGCGCCGGACGCCGACACGGTCGCCACCCGGCAGGTGCGCTGTGTGGTGAGGAACTCGTCCAGCTCACCGGGCGTCATCATGATCTTCCGGCCCCGGCGCTGCGTGTCCGTCATGCGGCCCCCTCTTCTTCCGTTCCAGCGCAATGCTGGTTAGTCTCGCCCGCCCCGCACCAAGGCGGAAGGGGGCGTCACATGCCGTCGTACGAACGGCTCGCGGAGCTCATCGATCCCGTGAGCACCGTCCTGCTGACCGTGGAGTGCCAGCAGGGCGTGGTCGGCCCGCAGAGCGCGCTGCCCGAACTCGCCCGTGAGGCAAGGGCCTCGGGCGCCCTCGGCAACATCGCCAGACTGGTGGCCGCCGCGCACGACACCGGCGTCCAGGTGATCCACGCGCTCGCCGAACGCCGTCCCGACGGCCGGGGGGCGAACCGCAACGCCCGCCTGTTCCGTGCCGCCGAGCGGCTGCCCGTCCAGCAGCTCTCCGGCACCGCGGCGGTCCGCGTCGCGCCCCCGATCGAGGTCTCGGAGGAGGACCTGGTGGTACGGCGGCTGCACGGCCTGTCACCGATCCAGGGGACCGATGTCGACCCGCTGCTGCGCAACCTCGGCTGCCGCACCCTGATCGTCACCGGGGTCTCGGCCAACGTGGCCGTCCCCAACGCCGTGTTCGACGCGGTGAACCGGGGCTACACGGCCGTCGTCCCGGCCGACGCCATCGCGGGAGTGCCCTCCGAGTACACCCCCGCGATGGTCCGCAACACCCTCGCGCTGGTCGCCACGGTCGCGACCACGGACGAGGTGCTCGGCTGCCTCAAGAACCCACGCGGGCGGGCCTGAGCCCAGGATCAGGCCAGTGTGATCTGGTCACCGGAGACGGTGATGTTCGCGGCCGTCAGACCCGTCGTCGCCGGGCCCTTCTTCACGCTGCCGTCGGCGATGGCGAACTCACTGCCGTGGCAGGGACAGACGATCGCGCCGTTGGTGATGCTCGCCACCGCGCAGCCCGCGTGCGGGCACTTCGTCGAGAACGCCTTGTAGGTGCCCGACGCCGGCTGGGTGACGACCACGGCCTGGTCCTTGTAGATCGTGCCACCGCCCTCGGGTATGTCCGAGGTCTTGGCGAGCGCGGTGCCACCGGCGGCCGCGGAGGAGGTGTCGGTCGAGCCGCCGCTCGAGCCGTTGCTGTCCTGGGTGGTGGAGCCACCGCCCGCGTTGTTCGTGGTGGTCGAGCTCGACGAGTCGTCGTCGGACGACCCGCAGGCGGTCAGCGCGGCGGCGAGCCCCGCCGCTCCGGCCGCCGCCATGATCGTACGGCGGGCCGGTTTGGCAGAGGGGTTGAGCGATGCGCTGGTCATGTGAGGGGTTCCCTTCCGCGGAGCTTCTCGTTGATCCGTCCAGGGGTACGGTCTTCGGGCACCACCTGTTCAGACGGCATCCCGATAGTGACCACCTCGACATGAGCCCCCGGTAAAACGTCGCTGTCGGTTCCCTGTCGGCGTCCGCGGCCGGCGGCCGATTCAGGACGAGACGGACCGTGTCGCCCCGAGGGAGCGGTGGAAGTCGCGGTGTCGGCGGGCCGGGACGCGCCAGGTGTGGCGGGCGGCGAGTGCGTGTCCGGCGGTCCGGGTTGTCGGTGATCAGGGCGTGGCCGAGTCGGGGGGGCCGCCTCTCCGGCGATGCGGGCGTGGCCGAGTCGGGGGGCCGCCTCTCCGGCGATGCGGGCGTGGCCGAGTCGGGGGGCCGCCTCTCCGGCGATGCGGGCGTGGCCGAGTCGGGGGGCCGCCTCTCCGGC
>NZ_JBFBBR010000023.1:3767-104526 GCF_040682795.1 Streptomyces sp. NPDC051105
GGCGATGCGGGCGTGGCCGAGTCGGGGGGCCGCCTCCCCGGCGATGCGGGCGTGGCCGAGTCGGGGGGCCGCCTCCCGGCGATGCGGGCGAAGCGGGCGGCCGGGCCGAATCTCGATGCCCCAGCCGTCGACGAGTTCACCGGCGACGGCCGCCGTGATCCCCCTCGCATGGACGCGGACGACGGTGCCCGGCCACGCCGGCGCGACGGATCCCCCCGGGGAACGACAGGGTTCCCGGAACGAAGGGCCGCCCACCAGCCGTCTCCTCCGACCTCACCAAGGTCGTGTGACGCGCGCCTCACCAAGTGTCGACCGGTCGTCGGCCCGTCCTCAGGGCGTTCCTCGTCGCTTCCGACGACGGGTGGCTCAACCTGCGGTTCGGACATATGCCCTGAAAACCACAAAAATCAGGTGATGTCGATTCATCAGGGCGGACAGGAGGCTGAGTGCGTCGGGCAGGCCGAACAGTAGGAAAGGGAGCACCATCATGGCAGGAGCAATCACGCGAGAGGGAGCGGCCACGTACGCGGTTCCTCTCCCGCAGTACGGGGTGGCGGCGCGGAAATACGTCACCGAGTTCATCGGCGCGTTCTTCCTGACGTTCGCGGTCGCGGTCGCCGCCTTGAGCGGCAGTGTGTTCGTGCCGCTGGCGGCGGGCGCCACCCTGATGGTCATGATCTACGCCGGCGGGCACATCTCCGGCGGCCACTACAACCCGGCGGTGACACTGGCGGCGCTGGTCCGTCGCCGGATCGGAGTCCGGGACGCGGCCGCGTACGTGGTCGCGCAGGTGGTCGCCGGCGTCGTCGCCGGGATCATCGCCCGCGCGGTGGTCAACCCCGTGACGGCCAGGACCCTGACGCTGTCCGGGCACACCGAGGCGGCCGCCGCCGTGGTCGAACTGCTGGTCACCTTCGCGCTCTGCTACGTCGTGCTGAACGTGGCCACCAGCAAGGACCAGCCCGACAACGGGTTCTACGGGCTCGCGATCGGTTTCACCGTCGCGGCCGGCGCGTTCGCCGTCGGCGGCATCTCCGGCGGTGTGTTCAACCCGGCGGTCGCGCTGGGCGGCGCCACGGCAGGGCTGTTCGGCTGGTCGACGATCTGGGTCTATCTCGTCGTCCAGCTGGCCGCCGGCATCGCGGCGGGCCTGGCCTTCCGGGCGCTCAACCCCGGCGACAAGTGACCGAGCACGGACCGTCAACGGTCCTGTACACCCCGGGAAAGGCCGGCCCCGGGTCGGTTCCCCCCGATCTTTCCACCACCCCGCATTCCCCCACGCGCCTAGAGGAGAACGGTCCATGACCAGCATCCAGCCCAAGCCGACGACCAACGACGCCGGTATCCCGGTGGCCAGCGACGACCATTCACTGACCGTCGGCCCCGACGGTCCGATCCTGCTGCAGGACCACTACCTGATCGAGCAGATGGCCAACTTCAACCGGGAGCGGATCCCGGAGCGTCAGCCGCACGCCAAGGGAGCGGGGGCGTTCGGACACTTCGAGGTCACGAACGACGTCAGCGCCTACACCAAGGCCGCGGTGTTCCAGCCCGGCACCCGCACCGACACGCTCATCCGGTTCTCCACCGTGGCCGGGGAGCAGGGCAGCCCGGACACCTGGCGGGACCCGCGCGGGTTCTCGCTGAAGATGTACACCTCCGAGGGCAATCTCGACCTCGTAGGGAACAACACCCCGGTGTTCTTCATCCGCGACGCGCTGAAGTTCCAGCATTTCATCCGGTCGCAGAAGCGCCGCGCCGACAGCGGGCTGCGGGACAACGACATGCAGTGGGACTTCTGGACCCTGTCCCCGGAGTCGGCGCACATGGTGACCTGGCTGATGGGCGACCGGGGCATCCCGCGGACCTGGCGGCACATGAACGGGTACTCCAGTCACACCTACTCCTGGCTCAACGCCGACGGTGAGCTGTTCTGGGTCAAGTACCACTTCATCACCGACCAGGGCATCGAGTTCCTCACCCAGGCCGAGGCCGACGACCTGGCCGGCAGGGACGGCGACTACCACCGGCGTGACCTGTTCGAGGCGATCAGGCGCGGGGAGTACCCGAGCTGGACGCTGAAGGTGCAGATCATGCCGTTCGAGGACGCCAAGACCTACCGGTTCAACCCGTTCGACCTGACCAAGGTGTGGCCGCACGGCGACTATCCGCTGCAGGAGGTGGGCCGGCTGACGCTGGACCGCAACGTGAGCGACTTCCACACGGAGATGGAGCAGGCCGCGTTCGAGCCGAACAACCAGGTGCCCGGCACCGGGCTGTCGCCGGACAAGATGCTGCTGGCCCGTGGGTTCTCCTACTCCGACGCGCATCGCGCCAGGCTTGGGGTCAACTACAAGCAGATCCCGGTGAACTCGGCGAAGGTCGAGGTGCACTCGTACTCCAAGGACGGCGTGATGCGTGTCCGCAACGTCTCCGACCCGGTGTACGCGCCCAACTCCTACGGCGGCCCGCAGGCCGACCCGGTCGCGGCCGCAGAGGTGCACTGGTCCGCCGACGGCGACATGGTCCGGTCCGCTTACACGCTGCGCCGTGACGACGACGACTGGGGCCAGGCCCGCACCATGGTCCGCGAGGTCCTGGACGACGCCGAGCGGGGCCGGCTGGTGTCCAACATCGCCGGCCACCTGCTGAGCGGCGTGTCCGAGCCGGTGCTCGAACGCGCCTTCCAGTACTGGCGGAACGTGGACCAGACCCTCGGCGAGCAGGTCGAGAAGGCCGTCCGTGACGGGCAGCCCTGACCGACGGTCCCAACCCGCCCACGGGCCCGGCGCCGACAGGCACCGGGCCCATTCCCCCGAGGTCCGGAACAGCAGGCGTCCGGCATGGAACAGCCCAGACTCTGGGCGGAAGGCTGGCGACATGAACATTCCGACGACATCCGCGTGCTACGAGATCCGGTTGCGCGGGCACCTGAGCCAGACCTTCCTCGGCGCGTTTCCCGGCCTGCGCGCCGAGATCCAGGGAGCCGAGACCCTGCTGAGCGGGACGCTGCCCGATCGCGCCGCGCTGCATGGCGCGCTGGCCCAGATCGAAGCTCTCGGCCTGGAGCTGATCGAACTCCACCGCTGCGACGGCACGCCCGTGAGCGGCCGGGTCCACGGCAGGCGCCGCCAGGCCTGACACCCGCGCCGGGCCCGAGACCCGTCTCAGGACCTGCGCGAAGAGGGGGCAAGCAGGCCCAGGGCCCTGGCTCGCCCCACGGCCTGGCTACGGCTGTGGGTGCCGAGTTTCCCGTACAGGTGCCGCATGTGTGTCCGCACGGTGTTCACCGACAGGGACAGCTCGTCGGCGATCTCCGGTGCCGGCAGGTTCGTCGGCAGGTAGCGCAGGACGCGGGTCTCACTGTGGGTCAGCGGCTCGCGCAGCCGCGCCGGTGCGCCGGCCGCCGGCGCCGCCTGCTTGCCGGCCAGGAGGTCGAGGATCTCGGAGATCATGGCGGCATGGGCGGTGCCGCGCCGGGCGTGCCGCTCCAGCACTCCCGGTGCGGGGTGAAGGAGGAAGGGCAGCAGAGCGGCGTCGGGCTCGACGAGATCGAGTGCCTGTTCCAGGGTGCGCTCCGCGGCGGCCTGGTCGCCGAGCGCATCGCGTGCGAGCGCATCGAGCAGGAGGGCTTGAATCTGCCAGCCCCGGGGTTCCATGAGCGGGGCGGAGCCGTCGAGGACGGGCGCGAGCGCGGCGATCGCCGCCAGGGGTTCGTCCCGGTCCAGCCACAGCGCCGCCGTGGCGACCCGTGTCTCCCCGGTTTCGAGCTCCCACGTGTCCATCTCGGCCAGGGCCTGTTCGACACGCTGCCCCTCACCGAGCCGCACCCATGTGTGCAGCTGGAACGCCCGCGCTTTCGTGGAGAGCGGATGACGGGCGGCGACCAGACCGCTCACGTGCTCGGCCGCGCGGAGACCGGCCAGCGCGTCCTCGTCGCGGCCACGGGCCAGGTCCAGCAGCCCGCGGCCGTAGTGCAGGATCAGGACGGTCACCGGATCGGCCTCCTGGTGCACCGTCCGCTCGGCCCGCTCCAGCCACGGCTCCGCCTCGTCGAGCCGTCCCCGCCAGAGCATGTGCAGGCCGAGCGCCACATGCGCGGCCGTGACGATCCGCTCGTCGGCCCAGCCGTGCCGGTCGGCCAGCTCCATGGCCCGCCGGCCGCGCTCGGCGGCCACGGCGAGCTCCCGGCTGAGCGCCACGACCGCCCAGTGCGCCAGCCCCAGGATCTCCAGATACGGCCGCTCGATCCGGTGGGACAGTGCGACGCCCCGTTCGAGGTGCCGGTCGGCGTCTTCGTACCGCTGGCACCAGGTCTCGGCGATGCCCAGGCTGATCAGCGCCAGGGCACGCAGCTCGGCCCCGCGTTCGAACTCCGCCGCGTCCAGGGCGTCACCGCGGGCGAGCAGCCGCTGTGCTTCCTCGACCACGGCCGGCAGGTCGCCGCGCTGGCGAGCCAGCAGGAGCCGCACCACGGTGACCATCAGATCGACATGCTCCCGCCGGTCCGCGGACGTCGGCGCCGAGCCTCGGGTGGCCAGGGCCAGCCATCGCTCCGCCTCCGCCAGCGAGCCGTTCACCGCTTCGTCGAAGGCGGCCAGTGTCGTGAGCTCCCCGTCGGCGGAGATCATCTCGGCGGGGAATCCGGCCAGCAGCGCGTGGGCCGTGGCGGCCTGTCCGTCCAGGCCGACACCGATCCAGTGGTCCGAGAGCAGGCGGCCCGCCGGACCCCAGTCCCCCGCCGCCTGGGCGTGCCGGACCGCCTCCACCGGATAGCCGTGGTCCGCGTACCAGCAGGCCGCGGTGCGATGCACCGCGGGCACCTCGTCCGGAGCGGTACGTCGCAGTTCCAGCTGGAGCAGGTCCGCGAACATCGTGTGGTACCGGAACCAGGACCGCCGCGGGTCCAGCGAGATGACGAACGCCCCGGCCTCCTCCAGGTCCTGCAAGGCCCGCTCCGCGCCGGAACTCCCCGCCAGGAGGTCGGCGAGTTCGCCGTTGACCCGTTCCAGCACGCTGGTCCGCAGCAGCAGTCGCCGGACCTCCTCGCTCTGCCGCTCCATCACCTCGGCCAGCAGGTAATCGGCCACTGTCCGCTCGCTGCCGGCGAACCCGGCCGCGAATCCCTCCGGGTCCGGATGCCCCTCCAACGAGAGTGCGGCCAGCCGCAGGCCCGCAGCCCATCCCTCGGTCCGTTCGTGCAGCCGCGCGAGGGTGGCCCCGGCCAGCTCCACCCCCGCGCCGTGGAACAGCGCCGCCGCCTCGTCCAGGCTGAACCGCAGTCCGTCTGCGCGGATCTCGGTGAGTCCCGCCTCCAGTCGCAGCCGGTGCAGGCCAAGGCGCAGATCCCGCCGGGTGGCGAGCACGAACCGCAGCTCCGGCGGCGCGCGCATCAGCAGCAGTTCCAGCTGGCGTTGCGCCTCCGTCGAGACCAGCTCGTGCAGGTCGTCGATGATCAGCCAGACCGGGTCCGCCAGCGGCGCCAGGTCCCCGAGCAGTCGCTCCACGATGGTCCACCCGTCCAGATCCGGCGCTTCCGTCAACGGCCGGACCAGGCCGGACCCGACGTCCGTGGCCCGCAGCGCGTCGCACACGGTGATCCAGAACCGTTGCGGGTCGCGTTCCTCGCGCTGCACCGAGACGCTCGCGGCACGCTCCGCCAGGCCTGTCTCGCGGACCCAGGACCGCAACAGGAAGGTCTTCCCGCTGCCGGCCGGCGCCGACACCGTGGTGACGCGTGCCGCTCCGGCAAGCCGTGCGTACAGCGCGGGGCGGGAGACGATCCGACCCCGGACAGCAGGTGCCGTCCGATCGTCGGCGCTCTGGAAGGGGCCTGCAGTTCTCATGGCCGTCACGGTGAAGTGGGCAGGGGCATGGTGCGCACTTCCGACCATCGCACAGGTCGGTGGTGAGTGCCCTCGGACGGGTGTCTCACCTTCGAAATGGGAGGGTTCTCAGAGCCAGGTCGATCTCACCGCCGAGCTGGGCCTCGCGAGCGCGCCGGCGCACCCTCCGGTGCCGCCGCCCCGGTGCGGTCGCGCCCGGCCGACGCCGCCCGGCGTCGTCACCCGGACGATCTCCACCGGTCGGCCGGTCCGCTCGGTGATCATGCCGGCCACCCGCCGGGACCGGCCATCGGGCTCCTACGGCTGCCGAGTCGCAGCGGCTGTGCGTTCACGGGAGCTCCTCCTGCCCCGGGGTGGGGGCCCGGGTGACCGCCTGGACCGCGCAAGGATCGAGATCGAACAGGATTCCCAGTGCCGCCGCGTAGTCCTCGCCCTTCGGCGAGCCCGCGAGTTCCTTCACCCGTACGGTCGGCTCGTGCAGGAGCTTGTCCACCACCCGCCGCATGGACTGAGCCATTTCGGCAAGGACACGGCCGCTCGGCGCGTCGGGGCCCAGCCGGCCGGTCAGTCTGGCCAGTTCGGCGTCGACCACGCCGACCGCCCTGGCGCGCAGCGCGACGACGAGGGGAGCGACCCGGGCGGCGTCGACCGCCGATCGATAGGCGGCAAGTTCGGTCTCCAGGATCGCCCGCACCGCAGCGAGGTCGTCGGTAGCGGCGCCGGTCCGGTTCTCCCTGAGCGCGTCCATGCCGATCACCGTCACGCCCGGCAGGTCGGCCACGGCGGGCTCCACGTCGCGGGGCATCGCCAGATCCAGCAACACCAGGCCGCCGCACCGCTCGACGCGGACCATGTCGGCGGTGATCACGTACCCCGCCGCACCGGTGCAGCAGATCACGACGTCCGCCTCCGCCATGGCGGAGGGCAGGTCCCCCAGGCCCACGACCCGGGTCAGCGACGCGCCCGGCCGGGCGGCCAGCCGCTCCGCCTTCCGGCGGGTCCGGTTGGCCACCACGATCGTGGCCGCCCCGCTCCTGGCCGCGGTCGCCACCGCCAGCGCGCTCATCGACCCGGCCCCGACCACCAGCACATCCCGGCCCGTCAGACCCCGCTCGCCCAGACGCGGCGCGGCGAGCTCCACCGCCAGGCCCAGCAGACCGGCCCCGGCGCGGCCGATCCCGGTCTCGGCCCGGGTTCGTTTGCCCGCCCGCAGCGCGACGCGGCCGAGGTCGCCCAGGACCCGTCCGATGGTGCCCTCCCGCGCGGCCAGCCTGATCGCCGCGCGCACCTGGCCGACGACCTGCTCCTCGCCCACCACCATCGAGTCCAGCCCGCAGGCCACGGTCAGCAGGTGGCTGACCGCGCGGTCCTCGTAATGCACGTACAGGTGGGGGGTCAGGTCATCGAGGGGGACCCCGGAGTGCCGTGCGAGCAGCTCGCAGATCACCGTCACACCGGCGTGAAATCGGTCGACGTCGGCGTACACCTCGATCCGGTTGCACGTCGAGACCACGAACACCTCGGCCACGGGCTCGGCCAGCGCCACGTCATGCAGCAGCTTGCCGAGTGTGTCCCCCGTGACCGAGACCCGGTTCAGGAGGGCCATCGGCGCGCTGTTGTGGCTCAGCCCGATCGCCAATACGCTCACCGCTCCTCCTCGTGTCCGTCAGCCACGCACCAGCCTCCGGCGCGGCTTGGTGAACGCACATCGCCCGATCCTGGTGATGTGCGCCGACCGCTCCCGCGCGGGCGGCGTCGGCGAGCCCGGCCTCGCACCGCGGGCGGGAGCACAGTGGCTTCTTCGCCGCCGCGGAGAAGGCGTCGCGGCGCATACGAGACCGCAGTGGCTGCTGGAGACGGGGGACTCTTGGGTGACCTTGGCGCGGTGGATCTGGCACTGCTCGCTCGCGATCACCCTCGGTTATTATGCTCACTTCATGTCGGAGGCCGGCAGGGACGCTACCGCCATCGACGGACTGCTTGGGGAGCGGAGAGATCGGCAGGGCGGCCGAAACTCCCCAGATTCCGCCCAGGCCCGTTGACGGATGATTCCCGCTGCTGAGCCCCCGCCAAGTCGGCCGTTGATCGCAAGATTGAAGAGATAGGTGGCCTGGGAAAGTGTTGAAAGAGGTCACCGCGACCCGCTATGTCACGCCCCTGCGTGAGGGTGGCTCACTGCCGGGGCTCGTCGAGGCCGACGACTTCGGGACGTACGTCATGAAGTTCACCGGCGCGGGGCAGGGCCGCAAGACACTGGTCGCCGAGGTCGTCTGCGGTGAACTCGCCCGCCGGCTCGGGTTCCGGATGCCCCGTCTGGTCACCGTCGAACTGGACCCCGTGCTGGGGCTGGGCGAACCCGAGCAGCAGGTGCAGGACCTGCTGCGGGGGAGCGGCGGCACCAACCTCGGCATGGACTTCCTCTCCGGCGCCCTCGGCTTCGACCCGCTCGCCTTCGCGGTGAGCCCCGAGGAGGCCGGGCGGATCGTCTGGTTCGACGCGCTGATCAACAACGTCGACCGCTCCTGGCGCAACCCCAACCTGCTGGTGCACCGCGGCGACCTGTGGCTCATCGACCACGGGGCCACCATGATCTGGCAGCACAACTGGCCCGCCGCCGAGGCCTCCGCCGCCCGCGCGTACGACGCCGCCGACCACGCGCTGAGCGGCTTCGCCCCCGATGTCCGGGCGGCCGCCGCGGAGTTGGCGCCCCGGGTCACCGAGGACCTGCTCGCCGAGGTCACCGCCGAGATCCCCGACGTCTGGCTCGCCGACGAACCCGGCTTCGACACCCCCGACGACCTGCGGCGGACCTACGCCCGGCCGCTGCTCGCCCGGGCCGCCGTCATCCATGAGCGCATCACCGGCGTCGAGCCCCGCACCAAGGGAGCAAAGTGAGCCAGAACCACATTCACGTGGCCGGACATGTGGTCGAGCGGCACATCACCCGGTCCGGCCAGGGCGGCGACCGGGATGTCTTCGAGTACGCCCTGCTGCGTGTGGTGCCCCGCGTGGAGCGCGGCGAGTGCATCAACGCGGGCGTGATCGTCTACTGCCGGGCCAAGGCCTACGTCGGCGCCCGCACCCATCTCGACGAGGCCCGGCTGCTGGCCCTGGACCCGGGCGCGGACGTGGCCGGGGTGCGCGCCGCGCTCGGGGCGGTCGAGAGCGTCTGCGCGGGCGGGGAGGCGGCGGGGCAGGCGGCCGGCGACGACCCGGGGCGGCGCTTCCGGTGGCTCGTCGCCCCCCGCTCGACGGTCGTGCAGCCCGGTCCCGTGCACACCGGTCTCACCCTCGATCCGGCGGCCGAGACCGCGCGGTTGCTGGACCTCCTGGTGAGGTAATGGATCACACCCGCGCGGGGTGACGTTGACACCGCGTGCCAGGGCTTCTAGCGTCACGTCTGCTGAAGGTACTAAGCGGTCGCTCACCGCAGGGCGGGCTCCGCGAGCGGGCTCACTCGATCAGGTTCTCTCAAGGGCGAGGAGACACAGGAATGTCCACCACAGAGCAGCGGGTCGCGGTCGTCACCGGTGCCGCACGCGGGATCGGCGCCGCCACCGCCGTACGACTGGCCGCCGAGGGCCGCGCGGTCGCCGTGATCGACCTCGACGAGGCCGCCTGCAAGGACACCGTGGAGAAGATCACCGGGGCCGGCGGCAAGGCGATCGCGGTCGGCGCCGACGTCTCCGACGAGGCCCAGGTCGCCGCCGCGATCACCCGGGTCGTCGAGGAGCTGGGCGCCCCGACCATCCTGGTCAACAACGCCGGCGTGCTCCGCGACAACCTGCTGTTCAAGATGTCCGCGTCCGACTGGGACACGGTCCTGAACGTGCACCTGCGCGGCTCCTTCCTGATGACCAAGGCCGTCCAGCAGCACATGGTCGAGGCCGGCTGGGGCCGGGTCGTCAACCTGTCCTCCTCCTCGGCGCTCGGCAACCGCGGCCAGGCCAACTACTCCGCCGCCAAGGCCGGTCTGCAGGGCTTCACCAAGACCCTCGCCATCGAGCTCGGCAAGTTCGGCATCACCGCCAACGCCGTCGCCCCCGGCTTCATCGCCACCGAGATGACCAAGGCCACCGCCGAGCGCGTGAAGATGGGCTTCGAGGAGTTCAAGGCAGCCGCCGCCACCCAGATCCCGGTGCAGCGTGTCGGTGAGCCCGAGGACATCGCCAACGCCATCGCCTTCTTCACGAACGAGGCGGCCGGCTTCGTCTCCGGCCAGGTGCTGTACGTGGCCGGCGGACCGCTGGACTAGCGGGCACCAGGGACTCACCAGGGACTATCGAGGATCACCGACATGACTGAACTGCCCGAGCTGTCCGGCAAGGTCGCCATCATCACCGGCGCGAGCCGCGGCATCGGCTACGGCGTCGCCGAGGCGCTGATCGCCCGCGGCGACCGGGTCGCCATCACCGGCCGCAACGAGGACGCCCTCAAGGAGGCCGTCGAGAGCCTCGGCTCCGAGCGGGTCATCGGCATCGCCGGCAAGGCCCACGACCTGGCCCACCAGAGCGAGGTCGTCGAGCGCACCATGGAGGTCTTCGGCCGCGTCGACTTCCTCGTCAACAACGCCGGAACCAACCCGGTCTTCGGCCCGATCGCCGACGTCGACCTGGACGTGGCCCGCAAGGTGTTCGAGACCAACGTGGTCTCGGCCCTCGGCTTCGCCCAGAAGACCTGGCACGCCTGGCAGAAGGACAACGGCGGCGCCATCGTCAACATCGCCTCCGTCGCCGGTCTGTCGGCCTCGCCGTTCATCGGCGCCTACGGCATCAGCAAGGCCGCGATGATCAACCTGACCCAGCAGCTGGCGCACGAGTTCGCGCCGGGCGTCCGGGTCAACGCGATCGCCCCCGCGGTCGTCAAGACCAAGTTCGCCGAGGCCCTGTACGAGGGCCGGGAGGCGGAGGCCGCCGCGGGCTACCCGCTCAAGCGGCTCGGCGTGCCCTCCGACATCGGCGGCGCGGCCGCGTTCCTGACCTCGGAGCAGTCCGACTGGGTCACCGGCCAGACCCTCGTGGTCGACGGCGGCATCTTCCTCAACGCCGGCATGGCCTGACGGCACCACAGACCGTCCGGGCCGCCTCCGGGCGTCGTCTTCGTCACAGACATTTCGTCCCAGGAACGACGGAAACGACGCCCGGATCGCCGTACAAGATCCGCACAGCTGAATGACAACGTCGTCATAGCACATTCGATCAACGCCCGTGTTTCCGGGGCGGTTCAAGGAGGACAACGCTGCGGTATGGTCTGCCGCCGACCCCTGGTATGGCGGATCGAGGAGCGAGCGCGTGTTCAACCGGAACCGAGGCCTTCGAAGAGTGGCCGCTGTCGCGTCCATAGCCCTGGTGGCCGGCTGTGGAGTGTTCTCCAGCACCGGTACGGGTGACAGCGGGCCGATCGTCGTCGGGACCACCAGCGCCCCCAGCACCCTCGACCCCGCCGGTTCCTGGGACGGCTCCTGGGAGCTGTTCCGGAACATCTACCAGAGCCTGCTCGCCTACCCCGACGGTGCCACCGCCCCGCAACCCGACGCCGCCGAGAACTGCGCCTTCACGGACTCCGGCAAACGCACCTACCGCTGCGAACTGCGCTCCGGCCTGAAGTTCGCGGACGGCGACGCGCTCGACGCGGAGGCCGTCAAGTACTCCATCGACCGGATCCGGACCATCAAGGCGCCCAGCGGACCCGCCGGACTGCTCGGCAGCCTCGACCGGGTGCAGGCGCTCGGTGACCGCGAGGTGGTCTTCCACCTCAACAAGACCGACGCCACCTTCCCGTTCGTGCTCGCCACCCCGGCCATGTCGATCGTCGACCCCGACGACTATCCCGCGAGGTCGCTGCGCAAGGACGACTCCGTGTACGGCTCCGGGCCGTACACCCTCAAGGCGTACGACGACAAGCGGGCCGAACTCGTCCGCAACGACCGCTACCAGGGCTTCGCCGACCGGCAGAACGACGCGGTGACCATCCGCTACTTCCAGGACTCGGCCACCATGGTCAAGGCCCTGCGGTCCGGGGACATCGACGTCACCTACCGTGGCCTCGCCGCCTCCGACATCGTCGCCCTGGAGGCGCACGCCGACACCGACCTGCAACTGGTCGACGGCACCGGCACCGACATCAGCTACCTGGTGTTCAACCCCGCCGACCCGTGGGCCAAAGTGCCCGCCGTGCGCAAGGCGGTGGCCCAGATCGTCGACCGCTCCGCGATCGCCCACAAGGTCTACAAGGGCACCGTCGACCCGCTCTACTCCATGGTCCCGGCGGGCCTCACCGGCCACACCACCGGCTTCTTCGACGACTACGGCGACCCCAGCACCTCCAAGGCCCGCAAGATCCTCGCCGACGCCGGCATCACCCAGAGGGTCCCGCTCACCTTCTGGTACACCACGGACCGCTACGGCTCCGAGACCGGCCGGATGTTCCAGGAACTCAAGCAACAGCTGGACGACTCAGGGCTGTTCACCATCACCCTCAGAAGCCGGCCCTGGAAGACCTACGTCGTCGGCTACCAGAAGGGCGAGTACCCGGTGTTCGGGCGCGGCTGGTTCCCGGACTTCCCCGACGCGGACAACTTCATCGCCCCGTTCGTCGGCGAGCAGAACGCGCTCGGGACGCCGTACCCGTCCCCCGTGATCACCGGCAAGCTGCTGCCCGAGTCGCGCACCGAGAGCGACCGCGGCGAGGTCGTCAAGGAGTTCAAGGAAGCCCAGCAGATCCTCGTCAACGACGCCCGGCTGATCCCACTGTGGCAGGGGCGGCAGTATGTCGCGGCCAGCGACGACATCTCCGGCGGCGAGCGGGCGCTCGACCCGTCGACGATCATGATGATGTGGGAGCTGCACCGCAAGACCAGCTGGTGAACCGCTGTGCGAGGGCGATTGTCAGTGGCCGCCTGTAGGTTCTTGGGCATCAGCAGGAACTGCAAGTGACCGCACATCGTGAGGACGTTGACGTGACCGACATCGCCATGCTGCCCGAGTCCTGGCGCGGGGTTCTGGGCGACGAACTGCAGCAGCCCTACTTCAAGGAGCTGGCCGAGTTCGTCGAGGAGGAGCGGGCGAACGGCCCTGTCTACCCGCCGCGCGAGGAGGTCTTCGCCGCGCTGGACGCTACGCCGTACGACCAGGTCAAGGTGCTGGTCCTCGGCCAGGACCCGTACCACGGCGAGGGCCAGGGCCACGGTCTGTGCTTCTCCGTCCGCCCCGGCGTGAAGATCCCGCCGTCCCTGCGGAACATCTACAAGGAGATGAAGGAGGAGCTGGGCTGGGAGGAGACGCCGGACAACGGCTATCTGATGCCGTGGGCCCAGCAGGGCGTGCTGCTGCTCAACGCGGTGCTCACCGTCCGCGCCGGTGAGGCCAACTCCCACAAGAACAAGGGCTGGGAGAAGTTCACGGACGCGGTGATCCGCGCGGTCGCCGAGCGGCCCGACCCGGCGGTCTTCGTCCTCTGGGGCGGCTACGCGCAGAAGAAGCTCCGCCTGATCGACGAGACCCGGCACGTGGTCGTCCAGGGCGCCCACCCCTCCCCCCTGTCCGCGAAGAAGTTCTTCGGCTCCCACCCGTTCACCCAGATCAACGAGGCGGTCGCGAAGCAGGGCCACCAGCCGATCGACTGGCGCATCCCGAACCTGGGCTGAGCCCGCGGGACAGGGTGCCGGGGCTACGGGGGTGTCGGCCGACGGGGGGCGGGGCCGCCGGGGCGGTTCGGCGCGGTGCGGGCGGGTGGGGGGCGGTCGCCCGCAGGGCGGGCTGGTGGGCGCGGCGGTTGTGCGCGGTGAGCGGACGGCGATCCGGTCCGAGTGGGGAGCCGGGGGCGGTGGTCCCGCGGGATGTGGGCCGCTCGGGCGCGGGGCCGGCCGGTGCGTGGGAACACGTTGGTTTCGGGGTGGGTCGGATGGCACTGAGGGGTCCCGGTGGCGGTTAGCGTCGTCGGAGACAGCGGAGAGCTCGGAGGACCTGGTGGCGGAGCGACAGGAGCGCACGGCACCCGATGCCGTGCTCACACGGATCGGGCAGGTCGTGATGCTGCACCACGCCGGGGACCGTGAGGAGGCCCGCCGGCGCCTGCTCGACCTGTGGGCGGAGCTCGGCGAACACGGCGAGCCGTTGCACCGCTGCACCCTGGCCCACTATCTGGCCGACACCCAGGACGACCCGTCCGACGAACTCGCCTGGGATCTGAGGGCGTTGTCGGCGGCGGACGAGGCGGCGGGAGCCGAGGGACTGCGCGGTTTCTACCCCTCGCTGCATCTGAACCTCGCCGCCGACTACGTCAAGCTCGGCCGCACCGAGGCCGCCCGCACCCATCTGCGCCGGGCCCGCGGCGCAGCCGCCGCCCTCGGCGACGACGGGTACGGCGACGGAGTGCGGGCCGCGATCAGCCGCCTGGAGCTGCGGCTGGGGGAGGACGACACGCCGGACGGCGACTCCTGGGGCCCACCACGGCAGCGGCCCAACTAGCGGCGGTCCGGTCGATCCGGGGTCTGGTCGGAATTTCGTGACGGTCACGATCGTGTGGTCCGCGCGGGGCTTGGGGGGCGTCCTCAGCACGACGACCATGCACGCCGCCGCCGTCAAGATGCTGTCGGGCCGACCAGACCCCGGTCGCCGTTCACCGCACCACGGCCGGCGCCTCCTCAACGCCCGTACGTCTGCTCGCAGATCCGCGTCTCCGGGCTGTCCGTGCGCCAGCCGCCGTACTGCCTGCCGAGGGCGCACACGTCCGGGGCCTTCGGCACGGACCCGGAGAGATCGGGGATGTCGGTCCCCGGGCCGCGGGTCCGCTGGGGGTGCGGGTGGGGGTGGGGGGCGGCCGCGCGCGGGGCGGGGGTCCGGTGGTGGGCCGGGGGAGGGGGCGCCGGGGCGTGGGCGGCGGTCGGCGTGGCCCGATGGGCCGGGTGGGACGGGCCGACCATCTCCAGGGCCTCCTTGACCGGCGCCTGCACCACCCGGGGCTCGGCGGACCCGTCCGGGCGGGGCACCGACGGTTGTGAGGGCGCCGCACCGGGCGGCGGGCCGGGCGCCGCCGGACGCTGGACCGTCACGCAGCCGGAGAGGGCCGAGACGGTCACGGAGACCAGAAGCGCTGCGGTGGTGGTCGTTCGATGCACCCGCGCAACTCTGCTGGGTCCGCACGGAGGTTGACACCGCCGACGGGAGATTGGTGCCCCGCACGGGTGATCTCGTGCCCCGTACGGGGGACCGGCAGGTGCGAGGCTGACGTCAGTCGCCGGTCGCGCCGTCGATACGCTCCCGGATCAGGTCGGCGTGGCCGTTGTGCCGGGCGTACTCCTCGATCATGTGGGTGTGGATCCAGCGCAGGCTGATCTGCTCGCCGGTGCGGCGGTGGCGGCCCTTGGAGAGGTCGTCCAGGCCGAAGTCGGCAGCGTTGCGCCGGGCGGCCTCGATCTCGGCCTGCCAGCTCGCGTACGCCTCCTGCCAGGTGTCCCCCTCGCCGAAGTGGAACTCGCCGTCCGGCTCCGCGTCGCTCCAGTAGAGCGGGGGTGCCGCCTCGCCGGCGAGAACCCTGCGGTACCAGGACCGCTCCACGTCGGCCATGTGCCGCACCAGCCCCATGAGGGACAGCGGGGACGGTTCCACCGAGGCGATGGCGAGCTGGGCGTCGGTCAGGCCCGCGCACTTCATCGCGAGGGTCTGCCGGTGGAACTCCAACCAGCCCTCCAGCATGGCGCGTTCGCCGGCGTCGACGGCGGGAAAACGGCGTTCGGTCGTCATGCCCGGCATCCTCGCCCATCCCGCCCGATCCCACCACGGAATATCGGCCCGTATGCTTCCGGACAGGCACATGGGCAACCGCTAGGGGAGCGTCAGTGAAGGTCGGCTGCATCGGACTCGGCGACATCGCGCGCAAGGCGTATCTGCCGGTGCTGGGCGCCCAGCCGGGCCTCGAACTCCATCTCCAGACCCGCACCCCGGCCACCCTCACCGAGGTCGCCGACAGCCTCCGGCTGCCCGCCGACCGCCGGCACGCGACCCTCGACGACCTCCTCGCCCAGGATCTCGACGCCGCCTTCGTGCACGCGCCCACGGCCGCCCACCCGGAGATCGTCACCCGGCTTCTGGAGGCGGGCGTACCGACGTACGTCGACAAGCCCCTCGCTTACCGGCTCCACGACTCCGAGCGCCTTGTGACGCTCGCCGAGGCGCGGAACGTCTCGCTGTTCGTCGGCTTCAACCGGCGCCACGCCCCCGGTTACGTCCAGTGCGCCGACCACCCGCGCGAGCTGATCCTGATGCAGAAGAACCGCATCGGACTGCCCGAGGAACCCCGCGCGATGATCCTCGACGACTTCATCCATGTCGTCGACACCCTCCGCTTCCTCGTCCCCGGCCCGGTCGACGACATCACCGTCCGCGCCCGCGTCGCCGAGGGGCTGCTGCACCACGTGGTCCTGCAACTGTCCGGGGACGGTTTCACCGCGCTCGGCGTGATGAACCGGCTCAGCGGCTCGGCGGAGGAGATCCTCGAGGTCTCCGGTCAGGACACCAAGCGCCAGGTCCTCAACCTCGCCGAGGTCATCGACCACAAGGGGCAGCCGACGGTCCGGCGGCGCGGCGACTGGGTGCCGGTCGCCCGGCAGCGCGGCATCGAAGGGGCCGTGCTCGCGTTCCTCGACGCCGTCCGCGCCGGCAAGGTGCTCAGCGCCCGGGACGCACTGGCGACTCATGAGCTGTGCGAGCAGGTGGTACGAGAGGTTCGGCGGCACTCCGGCGCAGCCTGACCGCGCGCAGCCCCTCGGTCAGACAGAGGCCGGCCAGCACCAGCAGCGCGCCGTCCACCGTCCAGTCGCCGTACCGTACGAACGGTGTGACACCGCGGGCGATCGGCACCTCGTACACCTGTGCCCTGCTGGCGTCCGTGCCCAGCCACGGACCCAGCCGCTGCCCGGCGGGGCCGTACACCGTGGAGTCGCCGGTCAGCGTGGCGTGGACCATGGTGCGGCCGGTCTCGGCGGCCCGCAGAGCGGCCAGCGAGGCGTGCTGTTCGGGGGCCCAGCTGTGCTGGAAGGACGAGGTGGAGGTCTGGCCTATCAGCACCTCGGCACCGTCCTGGGCGAGATGCCGGCTCATGTCGGGGAACGCGGTCTCGAAGCAGACCATGGGGCCGACCCGCAGCCCGTGGCCGACGTTCATCACCACCTGCTCGGTGCCGCGGCGCCGGTCCTCGCCGGCCGCCTTGCCGACCGAGGTGGCCCAGCCGAGCAGGGAACGGGCCGGTATGTACTCGCCGAACGGGACCAGCCGCATCTTGTCGTACCGGTCCCCGGTCGGGCCGTCCGCGCCCACCAGGAGGGAACTCTTGTAGATGCCGGGCCGGTCGGAGCGCCGGGCGTCCACGTTGACCAGGATGTCCGCGCCGGTCTCCCGGGAGAGGGCGGCGATCCGCCGGGCGAGGTCCGGCCGGTCACCGAGGTCGTACCCGACGCTGCTCTCGCCCCAGACGATCAGGTCGGGGCGCTGCCCGGCCAGTTGCCGGGTCAGCTGCTCCTCGCGGGCGAAGCGCCGGTCACCGCTGTCGGTGCCGTCGACGATGCCGGGCTGTACGAGGGCGATGCGGACATGGCCGTCGACGTCCGGGCGCGGTGACCACGCCCAGGCGGCGGAGGTCGCGGCGGCCGTGGCCACCAGCGAGGCCACCGCGGGCACCCGTGCCTCGCGCACGGAGACGAGCACGGTCAGCGCCACGTTGACGGCCACGACCAGGAAGCTCAGCAGCCACACCCCGCCCACGGAGGCCAGCCGCAGCGCGGGCGTCACCTGCCACTGGGTGGCGCCGAGCATGCCCCACGGCCCGCCCAGCCCCTGCCAGGACCGCACCAGCTCCACCATCAGCCAGCCCGACGGCAGCACCAGCACCGCGGTCGCGGCCCGCCCCGGTGACGGCGCCCCGCCCAGCAGCCGGCGGGTCAGCACGCCCCAGGGCGCCCAGAGCACACTCAGCAGCCCGGCGATCAGGAAGATGAAGACGTGCAGGCTCGGCAGCAGCCAGTGGTGCACGGCGACCATGAACCCGAACCCGCCGCACCAACCGTCGTAAGCCGCCCGCCGCCCGGTCGGCGCCGAGCGCGCCAGCAGCAGCCAGGGGACCAGGGCGACGTAGGCGAACCACCACAGCGACGGTGCCGGAAAGGCCAGTACGGGCAGCGCGCCCGCGAGCGCCGCCGCGCAGGAACGCCGCCACGGAGAGGTGAGCCAGCGCTCGACGGTCCTCATGCATCGCCTCCTGCCTGCGGGGGCCTTCCAGTGTGCGGGACAGGCGGGGAGCACCGACAGGGGGCATGGACGCGGGCTCAGTCCGGTACGGCCGCCGCGCGCTGGTCGCTCATCCTGCGCCACTTCTCCTCGACGACCACCTGGCGCAGCCGCCAGCCCTCCCGGGTGCGCAGGAACGCGAAGGCGTAGCGGCCGCCGCACACGAAGTCCGGGGCGGTGGAGGCGCCTTCGGCACCGGCGAACCGCATGGGGTTGATGTAGTCGGCCTGGAGGTGGGCGGTGTCCCCGGCGTCCTGCTCCAGGATCCCGAACCGCACCTGGCGGTTGACGATCAGATGCTGCCGCATCGAGAACAGGGTCAGGCTCTCCGAGAGCCACCCGGCCACCTGCCCGGCATCCCCCTCGATCCCGCCGGCCGACCGGTAGTCGGCCCGCCCGTCCGCGGTGAACAGTCTCCGGTACGCCGTCCAGTCCCCGTCGTCGACGGCCACCGCGTAGTCGGTGACCAGTCCGTCCACGGCCAGCCGGTCCATCACGGTCGCGAGCTCCACGCGCTGCGTCATCGGCTCAGTGTTGGGTACGGGGCGAGCACAGCCAAGAGGTGTGGGCCATATGCGGGTGATATTCGTCGTTGTTCGAGCCGGCCCGGCCCCGACCTCGGTCACGTGTGCGATCAGTGAGTCCGACAAGAACGCGAGTTCGGCGAAATCCTCGGTCGTCCCTGGGGGCACACGAGGACGGCTGCCCGGAGTGTGGCCGTGCCCGGTGGGCGAGCGGGCGCTCGCCTGTCTTCGGCCGTAAGATCATCGCCCGGTCGGTCTCAGGAGGCTCGTATGACACGTCCCGTCACCGTCGTCACCGGTGGGAGCCGCGGTATCGGCGCCGCGACCTGCCTGCGGCTCGCGGCTGATGGGCATGACGTCGTGATCGGCTACGTCCGGGACGCGGGCGCCGCCGAGACGGTCGCCGAGGGGGTGCGTAAGAGGGGGGTGCGTTGTGTCGTCGTAGCGGTGGACACGGCCGTGGAGGCAGACGTCGAGCGGCTGTTCGACACGGCGGAACGGGAACTGGGTGCCGTCACCGGGCTGGTCAACAACGCCGCCGTGACCGGGCCGCTGGGGCGGCTCACGGACGTGGACAGCGCCGATCTGCGGCGGGTCGTCGAGGTCAATCTGCTGGGTACGCTGCTGTGTTCACGGCGGGCCGCCCGGCTGATGGCGGAGCGCGGGAACGGGGCGATCGTGAACGTGTCCTCGGCGGCGGCCACGCTCGGCAGCCCTGGCGAGTACGTGCACTACGCGGCGACGAAGGCGGCCGTGGACGCCCTGACGGTGGGCCTCGCCAAGGAACTCGGACCGGACGGGGTGCGGGTCAACGCGGTCGCGCCCGGAGCCGTCGACACCGACATGCACGCGGCGATGGGCGACCCCGGACGGGCCCGGCGGATCGGCGCCGCAGTGCCGTTGGGGCGGGCCGGCCGACCGGAGGAGATCGCCGCCGCCATCGCCTGGCTGCTGTCACCGGAGGCCTCCTACGCGACGGGCACGGTGCTGCGGATCTCCGGCGGGCGCTGAAACCCGGCGCCGGGTCAGGCCGCCTCGATGATCCGCCCGCGGATCGCCTCGGCCCACTCGACCACCAACAGCTCGTACTCCGACCGCTCCTGGGCCGACAGCGTTCCGCCCGCACGCAGCCACAGCGCCCGGATGTGCTCGTTGACCTCGGCAGCAGACCGCGCGGAACCAGGGGTTCGGGAATCGGGGGACATACCGAACAGCGTAGGGGCAAGAACTGACCGTGCGCTACCAGGCGGCTACGCAGACCGTATGGGGTTGGTCACGGGCGGAACGGCGGGCGGGGCGCCGAGCCTTGGCATTTGCCGGGTGGGTGGTCGCGACGCGGATACGGCGGTACGCCCCTGCCCTGGCCTTCGCCCTCACCGGAGCCGGTACGACGCCCTCGAAGCCCGGGCGAACGGCGGGCGTTGGGGGTTGGCCGAGATAAGCCGCCCAGCCGCTCCCACACCACGAACGACCGCCCCCGCGCTCACGCCGTAGTCATCCTCCACCAGCGCTCACGCCGTCGTCCTCTGCCGGAGGGGCACTCAGAGCGTCGTCTTCTGCTCGAGCTCGGCTGATCCCGAGCGCGATATCCGCTGTGCCGGGGCGGGGCGAGGCCGTAGCCTGCCCGCATGACGGACCGGGACGAGCACGCGGTACAGGCGGCCATCGACGGGGAGTTGCGGCTTCTCGACCCCGAGGTGCGTGCCTCCCCGGACCTCGTCCTGGAGCTTCTCGACCCGGAGTTCACCGAGATCGGGGCGTCCGGGCGCCGCTGGGACGCGGTGTCGATCCTCACGGTGACCAGCGGAGGTTCGGTGTCCGCGGAGTCGCCGGTCCAGGTGAGCGAGATGTCCGGGACCCTGCTCGCACCCGGCGTCGTCCACCTGACGTACTTCGCGGACCACCAGGGGCGCCGCGTCTGGCGCAGCTCCCTGTGGCGGCTGACGGAGACCGGCTGGCGGATGTACTTCCACCAGGGCACTCCGGCCGCCTGACGCACCGTCTGGCGTACCGCCTGAGGTACTAGCCCGCCGACTCCGCCGCGTGCGGGCTCAGCACGTCCGCCGAGACCAGGGCGATGATCACGATGCCGAGGGCGATGCGGTACCAGACGAACGGCATGAAGCTCTTGTTGGAGATCCACTTCATGAACCAGGCGATGACCGCATATCCGGACGCGAAGGCGATCACGGTCGCGAACAGGGTCGGGCCCCAGGCCACGTGGCCCTCGCTCACCGAGTCCTTGACCTCGAAGGCGCCGGAGGCCAGCACTGCCGGGATGGCGAGCAGGAAGGAGTAGCGGGCCGCCGCCTCGCGCTTGTAGCCCATGAACAGGCCGCCGCTGATGGTGGCGCCGGAGCGGGAGACGCCCGGGATCAGGGCGCAGGCCTGGCAGAGACCGTAGATCAGGCCGTCCTTCACGCTCAGGTTCTCCAGCGTCTTGCGCTGCTTCGGCGCCCGGTGCCGGCCGCCCGTCTCGTCGCGGGCGGCCAGCCGGTCGGCGACGCCGATGACGATGCCGACGACGATGAGCATGGTCGCCGTGATCCGCAGATCGCGGAACGGACCCTCGATCTGGTCCTTGAGTGTCACACCCAGCAGGCCGATCGGGATCGAGCCGACGATCACCAGCCAGCCCATCTTGGCGTCGTGGTCGCGTCGCATCGTCTTGTCGAACAGCGACCGGAACCAGGCAGAGACGATCCGCCCGATGTCCTTGCGGAAGTAGATCAGCACCGCGGTCTCCGTGCCGATCTGGGTGATCGCCGTGAAGGCCGCACCTGGGTCCTTCCACCCGGAGAAGGCCGCGGTCAGCCGCAGATGCGCACTGGAGGAGACGGGCAGGAACTCGGTCAGCCCCTGGACGAGTCCGAGGATCAGCGATTCGAACCAAGACATGAAGGTACGGCGTCCCAGGGGTGAGAGAGAGGCTGGCGGACGCGCGGGCGCGCGTGATCATGCGTGTGCAACGGCAGCGTAGCGGGCCACGATGACGGCCCGGACACAGGGGTTCGGCGGGTGGACACGAGCGCGGGGGGTGTTGACCGGCCTGGGCACCGCCGCTTACGTTTCCCCAGGAGAAAGCGCTTGCTCCCGCACATCGGGGTGCGTGTGCGGCGCACTGCACGTCGGGCGACGGTTCGCGCCCATCGCCGTCCCCACCCCCCGAGGAGTGCTGATCACGTCCATGCCCCGCACGCCCCTTTCCCCGGCCCCCTTCGCCGGACGCCGCATCCGGGCCGCCGTCGTCGGCGCCGGTGCCATCGGGCGCGGCTCGCACCTGCCCGCGCTCGCCCAGCTGGCCGCGGAGGGTGAGACCGAGGTCGTCGCCGCCGTTGACATCGATGCCACGGCCGTCGAGGCGTTCCGCGCCGAGGCCGGCATCCCGCACGCCTACACCGACCTGGACCGGATGCTCGCCGAGCAACGGCCCGACCTGGTCACCATCGGCACCCCGCCGACCCTGCACCGGGACCAGACGGTGGCGGCGCTGCGGGCGGGCGCCTGGGTGTGGTGCGAGAAGCCGCCGGTGCCGTCGCTCGCCGACTTCGACGCGGTCGAGGCGGAGGAGGGCACCGACGGCGGGCCGTACGCGTCGATCGTCTTCCAGCACCGGTTCGGCTCCGCCGCCACCCATGTGCGCCGGCTGCTGGCGGAGGGGGCGCTGGGGCGTCCGCTGGTGGCCCACTGCCAGACCACCTGGTACCGGGACACCGCTTACTACGCCGTGCCCTGGCGCGGCCGCTGGGCGACCGAGGGCGGCGGCCCGGCGATGGGCCACGGCATCCACCAGATGGACCTTCTGCTCGACCTGCTCGGGCCGTGGAGCGAGGTGCGGGGCATGGCGGGCCGGCTGGTGCACGACGTGGAGACCGAGGACGTCTCCACCGCCCTGGTCCGGTTCGCGAACGGCGCCCTGGCGACCGTCGTCAACAGCGTGCTGAGCCCTGACGAGGTCAGCCGTATCCGCATCGACTGCGAGCGCGCCACCGTCGAACTGACCCACCTCTACGGCCACTCCAACGAGAACTGGCGCATCACCCCGGCCCCGGGCGTCCCCGCCGGCGAGGCGGCGGCCTGGCAGGACTTCGGCCCGGACGTGCCCAGCTCGCACCTGGCCCAGCTGCGCGAGCTGGTCGCCAGCATGCGCGCGGGGGAGCGGCCGCGCAGCAGCGGCGCCGACGGGCGCACCAGCCTGGAGCTGATCACCGCGCTGTACAAGTCGGCGTTCACCGACACGACCGTAGGTGCGGGCGAGATCGGTCCCGGTGATCCTTATTACACGGCCCTGCACGGAGGCGCTCCGGGCTGGGCGCCGGGTGAGCGCGAGGAGGTGTCCGCGTGAGCGGCGAACTGCGGATCACGCACACCCACGGCGACCGGATCAGCGTGACCGAGCCGGTCACCGGGGTGCGGCTCTTCGCGTACGTCTACCGGCCCGAGGCGGCCTGGGAGGCGCCCAAGCCCTATCTGCACCCGATCCGCACCCTCGCCGGGGACGTCGTCACCGACTACCGGCCCAACGACCACCGCTGGCACAAGGGCCTCTCCCTGACCGCCTCGCACCTGTCCGGCGCGAACCTGTGGGGCGGCAACTCCTATGTCCACGGCGAGGGTTACCTCGTCCTCCCGGAGCGCGTCGGCTCGATGCGGCACGTCGGCTTCGACGAGCTGTCCTCGGTGGACGGCCGGCTGGTCGTCGCGGAGCGGCTGACCTGGCATCCGTACGACGGGACGCTGTGGGCGCGGGAGCGGCGGCGCATCGAGGTCCATGACGTCGACCCCGAATCCGGTGCCTGGGCGCTGACGTGGTCCAGTGCCGTCACCAACGTCCGTGGCGAGCCGCTCCGGTTCGGCAGCCCGACCACCGCAGGACGCGAACAGGCGGGCTACACCGGCCTGTTCTGGCGGGGTCCGCGCGCCTTCCGGGACGGCCGGATCATCGGCCCCGAGGGCGAAGGCCCGGAGCTGATGGGCTCCCAGTCGTCCTGGCTGGCCCTGTCCGGCGAGCACGACGGCGCCGACGGCCATGCCACCGTCGTCTTCGAACACGCCCCGGAGAACGACCACTCGGGTACGGGCGGCACCCACCCGGCGCACTGGTTCGTGCGCAACGACCCGTTCGCCGGCATCGCCCCCTCCTGGGCTTTCCACGACGAACTCGAACTGGCCCCGGGGGACACCCTCCGGCGCCGCTACCGGGTCGTGATCGCGAACGGCGCCTGGGAACGCGCGGACATCGCCAAGTACCTGGAGGCGCATCCGTGGTGAGCGGCGGGGAGTCCGGGTTCGCGGGGTTGCCGGGCGGGGTCGCCGTCTCGCGCCTGTGCGTGTACGACTGGCCCGCCGCCGACGGTGTGCGCGGCGGAACTCCCCATCTGCACCTGGTCTGTTCGGAGGGGTACGTCGTCACCGGCGGCCGCGGTGCGGTACAGACACTCACCGCCTCCGGGTACCAGGTCACGCCTCTCGCAGCCGGTACGGTCGCCTGGTTCACGCCGGGCACCGTGCACCGCCTCGTCAACGAGGACGACCTGCGCATCACCGTGCTGATGCAGAACAGCGGCCTCCCGGAGGCCGGCGACGCGGTGCTGACGCTGCCGCCGCGCTACCTGACCGACCCGGAGACGTACGCCTCGGTGACCGCCATCCCGGCGGACGCGCCGGAGGCCGAGCGGGAGCGGATCGCCCGCGCCCGCCGTGACCTGGCCCTGGAGGGCTACCGCGCGCTGCGCGAGGCCACCGGCCCGGAGCCGCTGGCCGCCTTCCACCGGGCCGCCGCCGCCCTCGTACGGCCCCGGCTCGCCGACTGGCGGGCCCGCTGGGAGCGCGGCGCCCGGGCGGCCGCCGCGGCCACGGGGGAGCAGCTCGACCGCCTCGAACGGGGCGATGCCGGCCACCTCGCCGACGCCGTCGTACAGGCCGAACAGCCCTATGAGCGGGGCCGGTACGGGATGTGCGGGCGGCTGGACGTGTACCGGCAGGGGCGGTAGCGCCGCAGAGCCGAAAGGAGGGGCGGACGGTCGGCGGACCGTCCGCCCCTCAGCTGTGTGCGGACGCGGTCGGGAGACGCCACTCCGGGGAAGGTTGGATTTTCCTACTCACGGAGTTATGGTGAGTTCGGTTTTCCTACTCACCGGTAATCGAGACTGGCAATCGAGGTCCCCGCGATGCGTGACGCAGTCATCGTCGAAGCCGTACGCACCCCCGTCGGGAAGGGCAAGCCGAACGGGTCCCTGGCGCACGTCCACCCCGTCGAGCTCCTCGCCCACACCCTGCGCACCCTCGTCGAACGCTCCGGCGTCGACCCGGCCCTCATCGACGACGTGATCGGCGGCACCGTCGACCAGGTCGGTGAGCAGGCCATGAACACCACCCGGTACGCCGTGCTCTCGGCGGGCTTCCCGGAGACCGTCCCCGCGACCACCGTCGACCGTCAGTGCGGCTCCTCCCAGCAGGCCGTGCACTTCGCGGCCCAGGGGGTCATGTCCGGTGCCTACGACATCGTCGTGGCCTGCGGTGTCGAGTCGATGAGCCGGGTGCCGATGTGGTCCAACGTGCCGGCCGGCAAGGACCCCTTCGGTCCCGGCGTCGCCGCCCGGTATCCGGAGGGCCTGGTCCCGCAGGGCATCAGCGCCGAGCTGATCGCGGCGAAGTGGTCGATCGGCCGGGCGGAGATGGACGCCTTCGCGGTCTCCTCGCACCAGAAGGCCGCGGCCGCCTGGGAGGCGGGGCTGTTCGACGCCGAGGTGGCGGGGCTGGAGGGGGTCGGCCGGGACGAGTCCGTACGGCCCGGCACCACCGCCGAGATCCTCGCCGGGCTCAAGTCCGCCTACTACGACCCCGGGTTCGCCGAGCGCTTCCCGGAGATCGACTGGAGCGTCACGGCGGGCAATGCCAGTCCGATCAACGACGGCGCCTCCGCCGTGCTGATCATGGCCGGCGAGACCGCCGAGCGACTCGGGCTGCGGCCGCTGGCACGCCTGCACGCGTTCGCCGTGACCGGCTCCGACCCGTTGCTGATGCTGACCGGCGTCATCCCGGCGACGGAGAAGGTGCTGCGCAGAGCCGGGCTGAGCCTCGGCGACATCGACCTCTTCGAGGTGAACGAGGCGTTCTCCAGCGTGGTGCTGGCCTGGCGGCAGGAGACCGGGGCGGATCTGGCCAAGGTCAACGTGCATGGTGGGGCCATCGCGCTGGGGCATCCGCTGGGGGCGAGCGGGACTCGGCTGACCACGACGCTGGTGCATGCCATGCGGGAGCGCGGCGCTCGCTTCGGCCTGCAGACGATGTGCGAGGCGGGTGGGCTGGCGAACGCGATGATTCTGGAAGCGGTGCGGTAGGGCGGCGGGCGCCTTCCGAGGTGCCGCGCCAGGCCGTCATGCGGCTGCTGCGTCACCGTGGCTGGTCGCGCAGTTCCTCGCGCCCCTGCGGGGCGCTGCGCAGGTGGTGGCGTTTCCGCCAGGCCACCACCGCGCCTGCCACCGCCGGGACCACGATCGCCGCCACCGAGATCAGGAAGACCGGGGAGGTCGGCGTCGAGGCCCGGGCGCCGGCCACCACGTATGCGGCGACGTTCGGGATCGAGCCCAGCCCCGTCGCCAGCAGGAACGGCGCGTAGCGCATCCGGGAGACGGATGCCGCGTAGTTCGCGGCCCAGAACGGGACGCCGGGGAACAGCCGTACCGCCAGCATCGAGCGGAAGCCGTGCTTGCTGAACTGGTTGTCCGCCGCCTTCAGCAGCCGGCCCCGCAGCAGCGGGCGCAACGCGTCCTGCCCGAGCATCCGGCCGAGCGCGAAGGAGATCCAGGCTCCGAGCAGGGTGCCCGCCATGGCCGCGCCCATGCCCAGCGCCGAGCCGAACAGCGCGCCGGCCGCGAGGTTCAGGATCGGCCGCGGCACGAACGCCACCGTGATCAGGCCGTAGGCCACAGCGAAGATCACCACCGCGGTGGTGCCCTCGACCTGGGGTGGCCAGCCCTGCGTCATCAGCTTCTGCGGCTCGAAGAGCAGCACCGACGACGCGGCCGCGGCCAGCAGGGCGACGAGCAGGGACAGCCGGGTCCACGGCGACACCAGCACTCTCGTGCAGCGCGCGGTGAAGCTCACCGGACCGGACAGGGCAATGGTCAGCTCCTCGGCGGCGGCCGGGGGTACGGCCGTGGCGGTGCCAGAGCGGTTGGCATCGAGCATTCGGTGACACTAACCGAAGCAGATGTGTGATCGCCGTATGGATCCTGTCCATTGGGCGAAACCGGCGCCACGGAAAACCGTTCGACGTGCGGCGACGGATCGGCAATGATCTGCGTCATGTTCCGGTACGCCTTCCTCCTCGCAGCATCCGCAGCCGCGGATGCGCCGAAGGCTGCCGTGCCCGTTCTCGTGGCCGCTGCCGACGGCGCCCGAAGCTGACCCTCCCCGGATCGTCCGGCGGACCCCGCAGGGGGAGGGTCGGCGGTTCTCCGGGGTCCCCGCGTCTCGCGCTGACGAGGCGCTTCACCGCAGTTCAGGCTTCGAGGTAGAGCCATGCCCAAGACGGCATACGTCCGCACCAAACCGCATCTCAACATCGGCACGATGGGCCACGTCGACCACGGCAAGACCACCCTGACCGCCGCCATCACCAAGGTCCTCGCCGAGCGCGGCACCGGCAGCACCACCCGATACGTTTCGTTCGACCGCATCGACCGGGCCCCGGAGGAGGCCGCCCGCGGCATCACCATCAACATCGCGCACGTCGAGTACGAGACCGACACCCGGCATTACGCCCATGTGGACATGCCGGGCCATGCCGACTACGTCAAGAACATGGTCACCGGGGCCGCGCAGCTCGACGGCGCGATCCTCGTGGTCTCCGCGCTCGACGGGATCATGCCGCAGACCGCCGAACACGTCCTGCTCGCCCGGCAGGTGGGCGTCGACCACATCGTGGTCGCGCTCAACAAGGCCGACGCCGTCGACGACGGCGAGGACACCGTACTCACCGACCTTGTGGAGTTGGAGGTCCGTGAACTGCTCACCGCGCAGGGGTACGGCGGCGACTCGGTGCCCGTCGTCCGGGTCTCCGGGCTCAAGGCCCTGGAGGGGGACCCGCGATGGACGGCCTCCATCGAGGCGCTGCTCGACGCGGTGGACACGTACGTGCCGATGCCGGAGCGGTATCTGGACGCGCCGTTCCTGCTGCCGGTGGAGAACGTGCTCACCATCACCGGGCGCGGGACCGTGGTGACCGGTGCCGTGGAGCGGGGGACCGTGCGGGGCGGCGACCGGATCGAGGTGCTTGGCGCGGACGTCGAGACCGTCGTCACCGGCCTGGAGACCTTCGGGAAGCCGATGGACGAGGCGCAGGCCGGGGACAACGTGGCGCTGCTGTTGCGGGGGGTGCCGCGGGACGCGGTGCGGCGCGGGCACGTGGTGGCTGCGCCGGGGAGTGTGGTGCCGGCGCGGCGGTTCGCGG
This sequence comes from Streptomyces sp. NPDC051105, assembly GCF_040682795.1. Lineage (NCBI taxonomy): Bacteria > Bacillati > Actinomycetota > Actinomycetes > Kitasatosporales > Streptomycetaceae > Streptomyces > Streptomyces sp. NPDC051105. The sequence continues at coordinate 31,876 of NZ_JBFBBR010000023.1, forward strand.
CGCGGGTGTATGTGCTGTCGGGGCGCGAAGGGGGTCGTACCACCCCTGTCTCGACGGGGTACCGCCCGCAGTTCTACATCCGTACGGCCGATGTGGTCGGGAACGTCGACCTCGGTGAGGTGGCGGTCGCCCGGCCCGGGGACACGGTGGAGATGACCGTGGAGCTGGGGCGGGAGGTGCCACTGGAGGCGGGCCTCGGGTTCGCCATCCGGGAAGGTGGCAGGACGGTGGGGGCGGGGACCGTGACCTCGGTGGAGTGAGGTCACGGTGCGAGGGGACTGCGGGCCGGTGGGGGCGGCTCGCGCCCGCGCGGCGGAGTCACCTGTCGACGGAGCCCCGCGCCCTGGGTAGCCAGGGCCATCGCACAATGGAGAGGTGAACGAAGCCATACCCGTGGTCCGGGTCACCGATCACGGCACCGCCAAGCTCATGCCCGACGTCGACCGGGACCGGGCCTGGCTGCTGACCGTCGACGGGGCGCCCCAGTCGTACGTCGATCTCGACGCGCCGACGCATCTGGAGTTCGAGTACGCCCGGCGGCTCGGGTACGTACTGGACGCGGTGGCGGAGACCGGGGCGCCCCTGGACGTGCTGCATCTCGGCGGGGGCGCCCTCACCCTGCCCCGGTACGTGGCGGCGACCCGGCCGGGGTCCCGGCAGGACGTCGTGGACGCCGACCGGGGGCTGCTGGACCTGGTCACCGAGCATCTGCCGCTGCCGGACTGCACCGGGGTCGCCCTGCACGCCGCCGACGCCCGGGGCTGGCTGGAGGGTGCGCCCGGCGACTCGGCCGACGTGCTGATCGCCGATGTCTTCGGGGGGTCCCGGATCCCCGCGCATCTGACCTCGCTGGGCTACGCCCGGGAGACCGAGCGGGTGCTGCGGGACGACGGGGTCTACCTGGCCAATCTCGCGGACTCCGCCCCCTTCGACTTCCTGCGCTCCCAACTCGCCACGTTCGCGGCCGTGTTCGAGGAGCTGACGGTCATCGCCGAGCCGGGGGTGCTGCGCGGGCGGCGGTTCGGGAACGCGGTGCTCATCGCCTCGCACCGACTCGTCGACACCGCCGTGCTGGCCCGGCGCACGGCCGCCGACGCCTTTCCGGCGCGGGTCGAACACGGGCCCGCGCTGCGGCGGTTCGTCGGCGGGGCCGGTCCGGTCGAGGACGCGGACGCGGTGCCGTCACCCGAGCCCCCCGGCGGAACGTTCGGCATCGGGTGACGCCGGCGTCGGCCGTGCGGTGACCGGGACCGTGCGGCGGGTGAGGTGGCGGACGTCCGGCACCAGCAGGACCGCCGCCGTGACGGCGACGACCAGGCCCGCGCAGCCCCACAGCGCCGGACTCCGGCCGAAGGCTTCCTCCGCGGGGCCCGCCAGCGCGGTCGCCAGCGGCAGCAGGGAGACGGAGCCGAACCAGTCGTACGCCGCGACCCGGGAGAGCTTGTCCTCGGGTATCTCCTGGTGCAGCACGGTCATCCAGGAGACGCCGAAGACCTCGACCATCGTCCCGGACACGAACATCACCACGTAGAGGAGCCCCACCGGGACGGGCACCGCCAGCGCCGCCGAGGGCAGGGCCAGCGGGAAGACGCAGAGGGTGCCGACGAACAGCGGCCGGCGGGGCTTCCAGCGGGTCATCAGCAGGGCGCCGGCCACCGTGCCCGCGCCGAAGGCGCCCAGCGCCAGGCCCCACGGGCCCGGTCCACCCAGGCTGTCGCGGGCGACGAGCGGGCCGTAGACCGCGTCGGCGGCGCCCACCACCGCGTTCGCGATCGAGAACTGGACGACGATGCCCCACAGCCAGGGGCGCCCTTTGACCTCCTGCCAGCCCTCCCGGAGGTCGGCCAGCATCCCCTCGCCGGGGGCGCGCGGCGGGATATGGCTGACGTCGAGGAAGGAGCGCAGTAGGCCGGCGACGGCGAACGCGGCCGCGTCCACCGCCAGCACCCAGCCGGGGCCCACCGCCGCCACCAGGGCACCGCCGAGCGCCGCGCCGCCCAGGGCCGCGCCCTGCATCGCGATCCGGAACACGGCGAAGGCGCGGCCCGCCTGCTCCCCGCTCACCGAGGACATCAGCATGCCCTCGGCCGCCGGGCTGAAGAACGCCTGGCCGGTGCCGCCCAGCGCCGTGAGCAGCATCATCTGCCACAGCCGGGGGTCACCCGCGAGCACCAGGACGGCGAAGGTGCCCTGGGAGAGGAAGTTGAGGCAGTTGGCCGCGACCATCACCCGGTGGCGGGGGAACCGGTCCGCCACCGCGCCGCCGATGAGCAGGAACAGCACCAGCGGAAGGGTCCGCGCGGCGGCCACCAGGCCGACGTCCCCGCCGTCGCCGCCCGCGTCCAGGACCGCGAACGCGGCGGCGATCAGCGAGCCGTTGGCGCCCAGGCTCGTCACGACCGCCGCCGCGGTCAGCAGGCTGTAGTTGCGGCCTGCCCAGCCGGGTCTACGCAGGCGGGCGGGGGTGCCGGGGGCGTCGGAGGTGGAGGTCACCGCCTGACTATCCCTGCCGGGGGTCCAGCTTGCCAAACCCTTTGTGGGCTTTAAGCCCCCTGATCAGTTCAGCTCGCGGTCGGGGTGCCGTGCAGCCGGACCGTGCTGAGGATCTTCATGATCGTCGCCGTGGGGACCTCGCCGTCGACGCCCTTGGCGCCGTAGAAGTCCCAGGACACCAGGTCGCCGGCCGAGTTCTCGAAGCCGAACGTGATCGCCTTGCCGTCGCTCGCGCACTTGCCCTTCTGCGGGGTGTGCGCCGAACGTGCCCAGGCGTAGGCGCCCTTGAGGCCGGACGCGGTGGTGTAGGCGGTGGCCTTCCTGTCGTATCCGAGGGTCTTCTTGTCCGGCTGCGTGTAGCCGCCGTAGACCCACCAGGGGACCTCCCGGACGGCCGCGTCACCGCCGCTCTTCGCGCCGCTCTCGCCCTTGGTACCGACCGCCGCGAGGGAGGTGTCCTCGGTCCTGCCGTCCTTGTCGTCGTCGCTCGTGCACCACTTCGACTTGTACTGGGCGGCCCCCGACATGGTGATGATCGGCTTGCCGTCCTTGTCCTCGAAGCCGATGGACGTACCGGGGGTCAGCACCTCCCAGTCGGCCGGCACGTCGAAGGCCGTGCCCCACTTGGGGTTCACGACGGTCTTCCAGCCCGCGACCGTCGGCTTCTCGGTCTCGTCACCGCGCGGGTTGTCGTCCGTCGAGGCGGACGCGGAGACGGTCGGCGACGGTGTCGGCGACTGGGTCGCCCGCTGGTCCTTCCCGTTGTCCGCCTTGTCGTCCTTGTCGCCGCCGAGCACCAGGAAGCCGGTCACCCCGGCCGCCACGACGACGGCCGTGGCCGCGAGGATCGCGACCAGTTTCGTCCGGTTGCCGCCGCCCCCGCCCCGCGGTGCCTGCGGCCCGCCGGCCGGTCCCGGCGGACCCCACTGCGGCTGCTGCCCGTACCCGCCAGGCTGCGGATACTGCTGGTATCCGGGCTGCTGGTACGGGTTCGGCTGCTGGTAACCCGGTTGCTGATACGGGTTGTTCTGCGGGTACTGCTCGCCCCCTGGCGGCTGCTGTTCTGGCCACATGGCCCGTAACCCTAGTGCCGCCCGGGACGCCGTACCTCCTCGGCGCCGGCGAACGTCCACACCAGGTCGCCGCCACGATGACGACGATCCGCGCACCGGCACTGTTCAGACCCTGCTACCCGTGAGTAACATGACCGCCATGAGCACAGACCAGATGTCGATCGGCGAGATGCTCGCCGCCACGGTCCCGATGGTGCGGACCCTCAACCTGGAGTACCTGGAGACCACTCCGGAGCGGGCCGTGCTGTCCCTGCCGGACCAGGGCGACTTCCACAACCACATCGGCGGCCCGCACGCGGGCGCGATGTTCACCCTCGCCGAGTCGGCGAGCGGCGCGATCGTCCTCGCCGCCTTCGGCGACCAGCTCTCCCGGGCCGTGCCGCTCGCCGTGAGCGCCGAGATCGCCTACAAGAAGGTGGCTCTCGGACCGGTCAAGGCGACCGCCACCCTGGGCCGCCCGATCGCCGACGTCGTCGCCGAACTCGACGAGGGCAAGCGCCCCGAGTTCCCGGTCGCCGTCGCCATCCAGCGCGAGGACGGCGCGGTCACCGGTGAGATGACCGTGATCTGGACACTGCGCCCCAACGGCTGAGCGATCGGAGACGCACGCGTACGCGGAGCGGGAGCGGGAGGCGGAGCGGCAGGCCGTCCGACCGTCGGCGCCGATGCCCGAGCGGCTTCAGGGGCGGGGCGGTCTGGAGCGCTGCTGCCACCGCGTGACGGCGTCCGCCATGCGGTCGGCAGCGGTGCCGAGTGGGCCGTCCCGCCCGCGGATATCCCGCCGTACCGCCGTGTCCGCGCCGTCGCCCGCCCCGCCGGCCGGCCACGGGCCTGCTGGGGGAGGCCGCTCCGGAGTCCCGGCTACTCCTCGATGAAGGCGAGGATGTCCGGGTTGAGGACGTCCGGGTGCGTCGACAGCATGCCGTGCGGGTAACCGTCGTAGCTCTTGAGCCGGCCGTTCTTGAGCAGCTCGGCGGACTTCGGGCCGGCGTCGGCGTACGGCACGACCTGGTCGCCCGTGCCGTGCAAGACGAGCACCGGGACCTCGATCTTCTTGAGGTCCTCGGTGAAGTCGGTCTCGGAGAAGGCCTTGATGCACTCGTAGTGCGCGTTGGCGGCGCCTGTCATGCCCTGGAGCCACCAACGGTCGATCAGGGCCTGCGACTTCTCGACCCCGGGCTGGTCGAAGTTGTAGAACGGCCCCGACGGCACGTCGATGTAGAACTGGGCGCGGTTGGCGGCCAGCGCGGTGCGGAACCCGTCGAACACCTCGATGGGCAGGCCCTCGGGGTTGCTCTCCTTCTTGATCATGACCGGGGGGACGGCCGCGACGAGGACCGCCTTGGAGACCCGCCCCGGCTTGGCCCGCGCGACGTAGCGGGCGACCTCGCCGCCACCGGTGGAGTGGCCGATGTGCACCGCGTCCTTCAGGTCGAGGGCGTCGGTCAGCGCGATGACGTCGGCCGTGTAGGTGTCCATGTCGTGACCGGTGGCGGTCTGGCTCGAACGGCCGTGGCCGCGTCGGTCATGGGCGATGACGCGGTACCCCTTGGACAGGAAGTACAGCAACTGGTTGTCCCAGTCGTCGGAGCTCAGCGGCCATCCGTGGTGGAAGACGATGGGCTTGCCGTCGCGGGGACCCCAGTCCTTGTAGAAGATGATCGTGCCGTCGGATGTGGTGACCGTGCTCATTGCTCATCCTTACGTGAGGGCGGCCGGACCGGCCGAATCGAGGGGCTCGGCCGGACCGGACGGTCCTGGACAGGCGCGGATTCCGCGGCCGAGAGGCATGCGCCGGTTTCGGGATGCGTTGGTCGCCCGCCGCCTCATCGCACGGACGAGGCCGCCGACTGGATCACTTTCGTCACGGCTGCCGGGTCCGACACGAGCGTGAGGTGCGAACCGCCGTTGTAGACGGTCACGTGGGACTTCGCGCGGCGCGCCATCATCCTCTCCGAGCTGGGCGTGATGATCTGGTCGCCGGTGCTGATGAAGTACCAGGAGGGGATCGTTTTCCACGCCTGGTACTTGGACGGGGTGTTGAAGGCCACCGTGGTCGCGGCGCGCTGGGTGGCCCACAGGTTGACCGCCTGGTCATGGGGCAGACCGTTCGCGAACTTGCTGACGAACACGTTCTCCTTGAGGTACAGCGCGGACGCCTTGGACGGTGCGTTCGGGTACGGCACGGCGTCGTACAGGTCGGCCGGCTTCCCCTTGGTCAGGACCGACGTCGCGCCGCTGAGCTGCGCCGTGGTCTCCCCGACCGCCGGTACGGCGGCGTCGACGTAGACGAGTGCCTTGACGTTGGCGACTCCCTGGGCGGCGTTGGTGATCACCGAGCCGCCGTAGGAGTGCCCCACCAGGACGATCGGGCCCTTGATGCTCTTGAGGAAGTACTGGACCGTCTGCGCGTCGGTCGTCAGGTTCTCCAGCGGATTGCCGATGGCCCGCACGGTGTAGCCCGCGCGGCGCAGGAGAGTGACCTCGCCGTTCCAGCTCGACGTGTCCGCCCACGCGCCGTGCACGAGGACGATCGTGGGTTTCGTCTGATTGCCGGCCGTGGGGGCGGTGCTCGCCGTACCGCCCGGTGGGGCCGCGGCGAGCATGCTGGTGACGGCGATCGTGACGCCCGTCAAAGTCATCGGGAGATTCCGCCGCCGTGCGGTGGACGCCATCGGAAGCCTCCTTGTTCCAGCTTCACCGGAGGGAACACGTCCGGACAGGAAGGAAGGGCCGGGCACGCGGATCAGAGAACAAGCCCGCTGCACCGAGGGACACGCCCCTGGCTCTCCACACGACGGTAGCGCCATGCCGCCGCATCAGCACCTGGGCCCGGAACGATCGGGCCCAGGTGCCGGAGAGGTCTCCTCGGATCAGCTGCCGGCCGGATGCCCGCCGCGTCGATGACGGCGAGGATCGCCTCGGCGGTGAAGCGGGGGCCACTGATGTCGGCCTCGGGGACCGTGCGCGTCGGCTTCCCCCTCTGGGGCGGCTTGCTCAGGCCGCCCGGTCGGAGAGCCGTGCGGTCTCGTCGGCTGTCAGGCCCGCCACGAACTCCTTCAGCCACGCCGTGAACTCGGGCCCCAGATCCGGGCGTTCGCAGGCGAGCCGGACCACCGTGCGCAGATAGTCGGCCTTGTCGCCGGTGTCGTAGCGCAGTCCGTCGAAGACGACCCCGTGCACCGCGCCGCCCGCGGCCAGTTCCTGGAGTGCGTCGGTGAGCTGGATCTCGCCGCCCCGGCCGGGCGCGGTCCGCTCCAGGACGCCGAACACCTCGGGGTCGAGGACATAGCGGCCGATGACCGCGTAGTTGCTGGGCGCGCTCTCCGGGGACGGCTTCTCGACCAGACCCGTCACCCGGACCACGCCGTCCTCGCCGGTGTGCTCGACGGCGGCACAGCCGTAGAGGTGGACCTGTGACGGGTCGACCTCCATCAGCGCCACCACACTGCCCTCGAAGCGGTCGCGGACGTCCAGCATCCGGCTGAGCAGGGTCTCGCGCGCGTCGATCAGGTCGTCGCCGAGGAGCACGGCGAACGGCTGGTCGCCCACATGGTGCCTGGCGCACAGCACCGCGTGGCCGAGGCCGAGCGGGTCGCCCTGGCGGATGTGGTGGATGTCGGCCAGCCGCGCGGGATCGCGTACGGCGTCCAGGCGCACGGTGTCGCCCTTGGCGGCCAGCGCCTGCTCCAGTTCGAAGGCGTGGTCGAAGTGGTCCTCGATGGCCCGCTTGTGCCGGCCGGTGACCATGAGGATGTCGTCGAGCCCGGCCTGGGCGGCCTCCTCGACGACGTACTGGATCGCCGGCTTGTCGACGACCGGCAGCATCTCCTTCGGGGTCGCCTTGGTGGCGGGCAGGAACCGGGTGCCCAGTCCGGCGGCCGGGACGACGGCCTTGCGCACCGACCGGGGGGACGTGGGGGCGGGGGAGGTGTGGGGGGCGGTCATGCGGCACATGCTGGCCCACCGGGATGAGAGCGGGCCGAGAGAAACGTGGGAGACAACTGTGGAAGGCCGCGTTCCGCCGCCGGCGACCGTGGTCGCCCGGGAGTTGAAGGTTTCGTGTGCCATCGGGGCCGTGGCGCGCACAAGTTGAACCTGTGAACCCGCTGAATCCAATCCCGTTGTGGATACCGACGGTAACTTATCTGAATTTCCAGAACTTTGAACCTAGGTCACCCCAACTTCTTGTTTCCTGTGGAGCCCGTGTGCGAAGGTGAGCCTCCCCGCGGGAGGGTCCAGAGACCGGCATGGCCGTTAGTCCGGTCCTTATGGGTCCCAAAAGGTACGCACCAATCAGGCACTGCATTCCGTCAGGACGCCATTTCGCATGCCGTCCTGCGGCTCGGAAGGAAACGGTTCAGTGCAATCCCCCTACCCCCCACGCCCGCCTTACCCGCCTCGTCCCGGTTCGAGCCCGGGGGAGTCCGACCGCGATCTCATCGCCCAGCTCACCGGAACCCCCGCGGCCAGGCATCATGCCGTCGCCCTGCTGCTCACCCGCCACTGGCGGGCCACCTGCGACTACGCGGTCGTCTGCCTCGCCTCTGCCACTCCCGTCGCGCAGCTGGTCGCCAGCGCCGCCTTCGAGCGGGTGCTCGGCCGGCTGGCCGGCGGCGCGATCGGCGGCGCCCTGCGTCCACAGCTCCTCGTGGCCGTACGGGAGACGGTCCGCGCATGGGCGGCCGACGAAGCCATTTCCGTGGTCGTACCGGAACTGCGCAAAACCACCGGCGGCCGCGGACTCAGCGCCGCGAGACCCGGCACCCCGGAAAGACGGCAACTCGCAGAACGCGCCTTCTGGGCTCTTCCCGGGGCCTCGCAATGCCTCCTCTGGCACACCGAGGCCGAAGCCGAACCCATAAACATACCCGCCGGTCTGTTGGGTGTCGACACCCCTACCGCGACGGCCGCCCTCGACCAGGCCCGTGAACAATTCCGGGTCGGCCTGGTGCGCGCCCACCGGGAACTCGCGCCTTCGAAGGAATGCCGTTTCTACAACCGTCTCCTCGACGTCCCCATTCGACGGGGCGGCTCTCTGCTCCCCGATGTGCAAAAGCACCTGACGGTGTGCCGGTTCTGTCGGCACGCCGCCGAACAGCTCAGCCATTTCGACAGCGGCCTGGAGGTACTGCTCGCCGAGACCGTGCTCGGCTGGGGCGCCCGTCGCTATCTCGACTCACGGCCCGGCCACGGCGCCGTCGAGGCCTGGCCGGCCGGCACCGAACCCGAGCCCGCGGCGGTGTCCGGCGGCCGGCACCGCACGGTGTCCGAGGGCGGCCGGCGCAAGGCCCTGCTGGCGGGCGCCGGCCTGGTCTCCCTCGCACTGCTCGCCACCGTGCTCGTGGCCAAGGGCTGGTCCGACGACAACGCTGTCCCGCACCCCGGCACCACCACCTGGGGCGCCCCCAGTGGCAGCACCACCCGGCCCGGCCCCGACCGGACGGCGTCCGCCGCTACCTCCCCGTCCCCGGCCTCCGCGAGCGAACCCGTCGAGATCGCCCACGGCAGGCTGCGCAGCCTCGATGCCGGGCTCTGCCTGGACGTGCGCGGTGGCCGGCCGCGGCCGGGCGCGGAGCTGCGGCTCGGCAAGTGTTCGGATGCCGGGTCCCAGCAGTGGTCGTACCGGGACGACGGCCTGCTGCGCAGCGCGCTCGACCCCAGCCTCTGCCTCGCCGCCGACCCGGGCACGCACCGGCTCGTGGTTTCCGGCTGCCTGGTGCACGCGGGTGAGGTGTCCTACGACCTGACGGTCCGCGGTGAGCTCCTGCTGCGCTGGGACAAGGACCTCGCGCTGGCCGTGGACGGCGCGAAGGTGGTCGTGGCCCGGCGTAACGGATCGTTCCGGCAGCGCTGGGAGCTGGCGTCGGGTGGCGGGGGCGCGCCGGTGACACCGGGCGCCACGCACTCCGCGCCACCGGGACCGAAGAAGAGCGAGGGGGCGGAACTCCCCGCGCCCCCTCCGGATCCGGAGGCTCCGCCGCAGGCGCCCGGGAGTCCGCAGGAGCCGTACAGCACGCGGGTCGCGCAGGTCGGCTCCCATGGCGACCCGGCCCCCGTCGTGCCGGCCGAGCCGCAGGAGCAGCCGGAGCCCGTCGCGACGCTCGCCGGAACGGTCGGCGACGTCCTGAAGGCCGTGCCGGCCACGGTGGCGGGTGTCGTGAGCGGGGCGGGAAGCCTGCTCGGCTAGCCGGCCCGTGGAGGGTCATGCGCTGAGCGGTGGAGGGCCACGCGCTGTAGCGGTGGAGGGCCACGCGCGGAACGGTGGAGGTCCGGCGGGTGGATCGGTGGAGGGCCACGGTGTGAAGTGGCCCTCCGTTTTCGGTTCTTGTCGGCACCGGGCCGTTTTTTGCGACCCCGGCGGCCGCCTCACCCAGTCCTTCCCGGTCGACGACGACCACCACCCGGTCGCGGGCGACCCCCGCCGCTACCCCGGCGTCGACGGCATCGAGGAGTACTCGGAGGGCATCCACGTCGGCTACCGCTGGTACGACGCGCAGGGTGTGCGGCCCCTCTTCCCCTTCGGGTACGGACTGTCGTACACCTCCTTCGCCTACTCCGGCGCTCAGGCTCGCTGGACGCGCGGCGGTCTGGAGGTGACGTTCAGCGTGCGCAACACCGGGCGCAGAACGGGGGTCGAGGTTCCGCAGGTCTACGTCGGTCCCTCGCCCGACCTCCGGCTCGACCAGGCGGTACGGGTGCTGGGCGGGTTCCGACGGCTGGAGCTGCGGGCGGGGGAGCGGCGGCGGGTCACCGTGCGGGTCGCCGCGCGCACCCTGTCGTCGTGGGACGCCCGGCGTCACCGCTGGACGCTCGGCACCGGACGGCGCACCGTCTGGGTGGGCGCCTCGTCGGGCGACCTCAGGCTGCGCACCGGCGCATGGGTGAGCGACTGAGAACACTGAATCCGTGTCCATGGGCGGTCGGCGGGCGGAGGCTCTCCGGCCGGCCGCTTTACTTCAATGGTTTACGAGGATTTTCCCCATCGTGTGTTTCATGTGAAGTAATACGCTTGCCGACAGGTTTTTGTCAGGCTTGGGTCGGGGTTGGTGCAGGCTTCGTACAGGAACGCGCGCCACCGTTTCCGGTGTGCCACGATCGAGCCAGCGGACCGAAGTCATCCGGAATTTACAGAGCTCGGGCTGGCCGCACGGGGTGTTGCGTCGGGGTGAGTGCCGGATGAATGACCGGGACACTTTGACGGTCTTGTGATGGTGTGACGCCAGTGCTCCACCAGCTCGACCGCCGTTCCGGTGCAGAGGATTGCTCGGATTTTCGGCTCTTGCGGTGAATTCCCCCGACTGGCCGAATCAATACCCCCGGCCGTGATAGGGCCGTTCCGTTATTGACCCGCGAGTAACGAGCTCGCTAGTTTCCGGGGGCCTCACCCCGAGCTCTCCGCCGCACACATCCCCCACCGTGCTGTCCTCCCGATTATTCGGAGCATCATGACGTCCCCTGTGCGTGCCGTCGACCTGATCATGTGCATCACCCCTTTCGGAGAACCCGATGCCCGGCTCGCCACCGCGGTCTGTGCCGCCGGCGGACTCGGTGTCCTGGACCTGGGGCGCGGTGACCGAAGAACCCGGGAGGCGCTGGCCCGGCTGAAACGGGCGGCGCCGGCACCGTACGGCGTGCGGGTCGCCCCCGGCTGCGCACTCGCTCCGCAGGACCTCGGCCCGGCACCCGACACGGTGGTCCTGGCCGCTGGCGCGCCCTGGACCGTCGGCCAACTCGCGTCCCACAGCCGCGTGTTGGCCGAGGTGACCGATCTGGCCGGGGCCCGCGAGGCGGTCGCGGCCGGAGCGCACGGGCTGATCGCCCGGGGCGCCGAGAGCGGCGGCCGGGTGGGCGGCCTGAGCACCTTCGTCCTGCTCCAACAGCTGCTCGACACGCCCGAGTTGGACGTACCGGTGTGGGCCTGCGGAGGCATCGGGCCGCGTACCGCGGCGGCCGCGGTGGCCGGCGGTGCGGCCGGAGTCGTCCTGGACAGCCAGCTGGCCCTCCTCGCCGAGTCCCGGCTGCCCGAGACGACGGCGGCCGTACTGCGCTCCCTGGACGGCGCCGAGACGACCGTCGTGGCCGGTCACCGGGTACTGCACCGGCGCGGCCCGGACGCCGTGCGGCCGCCCGCCGGCGACCCGGCCGCGGTCGCCGCGCTGCTGGGTGCCGAGGACCTGCGCACCCAGCTGCTGCCGGTGGGGCAGGACGGCTTCCTCGCCGCCCGGTTCGCCGAGCGGTGGGGCGATGTACGGCGGACCGTACGGGAGTTGACGGCGGCGATCCGGGAGGGCGGCGGTGCCGTCGCCCCGGCCGCGGTACGGCCCGAGACGTCCGCCCCGGACGCGCCGAGGCCGGGCCTGTCCGCCCCGGACGCGTTACGGCCCGCCACCTCCGCCATGAGCCGCGCCCTCGGCACCCGGCTGCCCGTCGCCCAGGGCCCGATGACCCGGGTCAGCGACCGGGCCGCCTTCGCCGCGGCCGTCGCCGACGACGGGGCGCTGCCCTTCCTGGCGCTGGCCCTCGCCGACGGCGCCCGCACCCGGGAGATGCTCACCGAGGCCAAGGCGGCACTGGACGGCCGGCCCTGGGGCGTCGGCGTGCTCGGCTTCGCCCCCGAGGAACTCAGAAACGCCCAGCTCGACGCCGTACGGGAACTGCGGCCCAGCCACGCGATCATCGCGGGCGGACGCCCCGCCCAGGCGGAGGCGCTGGAGCGGGCCGGGATCAGCACCTTCCTCCATGTGCCCTCGCCCGGGCTGCTCCGGCAGTTCCTGGAGGCCGGGGCCCGCCGGTTCGTGTTCGAGGGCTCCGAGTGCGGCGGCCACGTCGGACCGCGCGCCAGCTTCCCGCTGTGGGAGGCCCAGCTCGCCGTACTGGAGGACTTCCCGGAGGCCCAGGGCCTGGAGGTGTTCTTCGCCGGCGGCATCCACGACGAACGCTCCGCGGCCATGGTCGCCGCGCTCGCCGCGCCGCTGACCGCCCGGGGCGCGGCCGTCGGCCTGCTCATGGGCACCGCCTACCTGTTCACCGAGGAGGCCGTGGACCGGGGCGCGATCCAGCCCCTCTTCCAGCGCCAGGTCAGGGCCGCCGCCTCGACCGCCCTGCTGGAGACCGCACCCGGCCACGCCACCCGCTGCGTGCCCAGCCCCTTCACCCTCGGCTACCACAAGCGCGAGGCGGAACTGCGGGCGAACGGCGTACCGGACCGACGGCTGTGGGAGGAACTGGAGCGGCTCAATGTCGGCCGGCTGCGCATCGCCAGCAAGGGCGTCGACCGCGCGGACGGCGGCGAACTGGCGCCGGTCGACGAGCAACGTCAGCTCAACGAGGGGATGTTCATGGCCGGCGAGGTCGCCGTGCTGCGCTCGGCGACGACCACCGTGGCCGCCCTGCACCACGCCGTGACCGACGGTGCCGCCGACTTCCTGGTCCAGCGGCGGCGAGAACCCGAACCGTACGAGGAGCCGCCCGCCCCCGCCCCGCTCGACATCGCGATCGTCGGGATGGCCGGCATGTTCCCGCACGCTCCCGACCTCGCCACCTTCTGGGCCAACGTGGTCGCCGGACACGACGCGGTCACCGAGGTCCCGCCCGAGCGCTGGGACCCGGCGGTCCACCACACCGACGGCACCACCACCTCCAAGTGGGGCGGCTTCCTGCCCCCCATCCCCTTCGACCCGCTGAGCTACGGCATCCCGCCCGCCTCCCTCGGCCACATCGAACCGGTCCAGCTGCTCGCCCTGGAGGCCGCCCGACGCGCCCTGGACGACGCCGGATACGGCACCCGGGGACGGGACTTCGACCGCTCCCGCACCTCCGTGGTCTTCGGCGCCGAGGCCGGCAGCGACCTCTCCAACGCGGCCACCCTGCGCGCCGTACTGCCCTCTTACTACGGCAAGGTCCCCGACGGTCTCGAAGAGCAGCTGCCCCGGCTCACCGAGGACTCCTTCCCGGGCATGCTCGCCAACGTCATCTCCGGGCGGATCGCCAACCGCCTCGACCTGGGCGGCGCCAACTACACCGTGGACGCCGCCTGCGCCTCCTCGCTGGCCGCCGTCGACGTCGCCTGCAAGGAACTCACCGCCGGCACCAGCGACGTCGTGCTGTGCGGCGGCGCCGACCTGCACAACGGCATCAACGACTACGTCCTCTTCTCCTCGGTGCACGCCCTCTCGCCGACCGGCCGCTCCCGCGCCTTCGACGGCTCCGCCGACGGCATCGCGCTCGGCGAGGGCGTGGCCTGCGTCGTCCTCAAGCGGCTGGCCGACGCCGAACGCGACGGGGACCGCATCTACGGCGTGATCAAGGGACTCGGCTCGTCCAGCGACGGCCGCTCCCTGGGCCTGACCGCACCGCGCCCCGAGGGACAGCGGGCCGCGCTGCTCCGCGCGTACCGCAACGCCGGCGTGTCCCCGGCGCAGGTCGGCCTGGTGGAGGCGCACGGCACCGGCACCGTCGTCGGCGACCGCACCGAACTCACCATCCTCAGCGAGGTGTTCGCGGAGGCGGGTGCCGAGAACGGCGGTTGTGCGCTCGGTTCCGTCAAGTCCCAGATCGGGCACACCAAGTGCGCCGCCGGACTCGCCGGGCTGATCAAGACCACCCTCGCCCTGCACACCGGGGTCAAGCCGCCCACCCTGCACCTCGACCGGCCCAACGCGGCCTGGAAGGAAGAGGACAGCCCGTTCGCCTTCCACACCGAGGCCCGGCCGTGGGCCACCCCCGCCGCCGAACGGCTCGCCGGGGTCAGCGCTTTCGGCTTCGGCGGCACCAACTTCCACGTCGTGCTCGGCGCCTACGACAGCGTCGTACCGCCGGAGCAGGGGCTGGACCTCTGGCCCGCCGAGCTGTTCCTGTTCCGCGGACGGGACGAGAAGGCCGCCCACCGGGGCGTCGAGGAGATCCTGCGGGCCGCCGAGACCGGGTCGTGGCGGCTGCGTGACCTGGCGCTCGCCGCCGCCCGCCGCGCGGACGCCTCGCACGAGCCGGTGCGGGCCGCGGTGGTGGCGCGTGACCCGGACGAGCTGACCGGGCAGCTGCGGCGGGTCCTCGCGGGCGAGCACGACGCGGCCGCCGGCCTCCACCTGGCCGACCCGGCGGCCGACACCGACGCCAAGGTCGCGTTCCTCTTCCCCGGCCAGGGCAGCCAGCGCCCCGGCATGCTCGCCGACCTCCTCGTGGCCTTCCCCGAGTTGCAGCACTACCTCCAGCTCGGCCGGGCCCACGCCGGCCCCCTCTACCCGCCGGCCGCCTTCGACGACACCACCCGTGAGCGCCACCGGGCCGCCCTCACCGACACCCGGGCCGCCCAGCCCGCCCTCGGCATCACCGGCCTCGCCGCCCACGCCCTGCTGACGGCGGCCGGGGTCCGCCCCGACATGGCCGCCGGACACAGCTACGGCGAACTCGTCGCCCTCGGCGCGGCCGGCGCCCTCACCCCCGAGGCCCTCCTGGAGCTGAGCGTCGAACGGGCCGCCGCGATCCTGGCCGCCGCGGGCGACGAACCGGGCACCATGGCCGCCGTGTCCGGCCCGGCCGAGGACGTCGAACGCGCGCTGCGCACCGCCTCGGTCCCGGACTCGGTGGTGGTCGCCAACCACAACTCGCCCCAGCAGAGCGTGATCTCGGGGCCCACGGAAGAAGTCACGGAAGCCGTACGGCTGTTGCGTGCGGGCGGGCTCGGCGCCAAGCGGATCCCGGTGGCCTGCGCCTTCCACAGCCCGGTGGTCGCCGGCGCCGGAGAGCGGTTCGCGGAGGTCCTCGCGGAGACGCCCGTACGACCGCCCGAGTTCCCGGTGTGGTCCAACCGCACGGCGGCCCCCTACCCGTCGGATCCCGGTGCCGTACGCGCCGAACTCGCCGCCCAGATCGGCTCCCCCGTCGCCTTCGCCGCCCAGATCGAGGCGATGTACGAGGCCGGGGCGCGGGTCTTCGTCGAGGCCGGCCCCGGCACCGTCCTCACCCGGCTCGTCGGGCAGATCCTCGGCGACCGCCCGCACACCACGGTGGCCTGCGAACCCCGTGCCGACAGCGGGCTGCGCGGCTGGCTCGACGCACTCGCCCGGCTGGCCGTGGCCGGGGCACCGGTACGCACCGCCTGGTTGCTGCGCGGCCGTGACGCCGTGGACGCGGTCCGCACCCCGGTGCCCAAGCGGCCCGGCTGGACGGTCGACGGACAGCTCGTACGCACCGCCGCCGGAGACCTCCTGCCCGGTGCCCTCGCACCGGCCCGACGAGTCGTGGAGACGACTGTGACGACGAACCAGCCGTACGGCGCCCCGGCCGACCGGGACGCGCTGATCTCCGAGTTCCTGCGCACCAGCCGGGAGATGATCGCCGCGCAGCGCGATGTGCTGCTCACCTACTTCGGGGCCACACCGGGGGCGGTGCCCGCCGCGCCGGTGTCGCCGCAGCAACTCGCGCCCGCACTTGCCCCCGCTCTCGCGCTTGCTCCCGCCCCCGCACTCGCGCCCGCCGAAATCGCCGTACCCCAGCCGGAACCGGTGGCCGTGCCGGCCGTGCCCGCCGGGGCGGCTGCGGAGACCGACGTCGAGCGGATCGTTCTGGAGATCATCAGCGAGCGCACCGGCTACCCCGTCGACATGATCGAGCCCGACCTCGATCTGGAGGCGGACCTGAGCATCGATTCGATCAAACGGGCCGAGATCGCCGGGGAGCTGGCGAAGCGGCTCGGTATCGCGGGCGGGGCGGAGACCCTGGACGACGCCGAGCTGGAGGAACTGGCCAAGGCGCGGACGGCCGCGGCCGTCACCGGATGGCTGCGGGCGCGGGTCGACAGCGGCGGCCGGCAGGAGGAGACGGCCACTGCCACCCCCGGCGGCACCATGGACAGGACGGGTACGGCGGCCGAGCCGGCGGCGGCCGCTTCGGCCGAGGAGATCCCCCCGGGCGAGGCACCGAAGCGGTTCGAGATGCGTCCCGTCGCGCTGCCGGAGCCGGACCCCGTGGCCGACCCGGCCGCCCTGCTGTCCGGCAGGCGGTTCGTGATCCTCGGAGACGGCGCCCACCTGGCGGAACGGCTCTCCGCTTACGGCGCCGAGTGCGTGGCCGTCGGCCCGGACCACCGGCTCGGCGAGGCGGACGGACCCGTGGACGGAGTGCTGTACCTGGGCGCGCTGCCCGCCGGTGACACCCCCGTGCTGCCGGACGCGTTCCCCGTGCTGCGATCGGCCCTGGCGCGCCGCCCGCGCTGGCTGCTGGCCGCCCGGCCCGCCGAGGGCGAGGACGCGGCCCGCTCGGCCGGACTGCACGGGCTGTTCCGTACCGTCGCCCGGGAGTACCCGGAGACGGTCGCCCGGGTCGTGACCCTCGCGGACACCGGACCGGCCGCCGTCGCCGAAGCACTGCTCGCCGAACTGCTCGCACCCGAACCGGCCCCCGTCGTCCTGTACACCGCGGCCGGCCGGCAGGGCCTGGAGCTGACCGAGGTGCCGCTGGGCCCGCTCGGCAGCACCGGCGCCGGACCCGCCGGGGAGGGCGCCGCCGAGGCCGCCGCGCTCGGCCTGGACCGGGACTCCGTGGTGCTGCTGGTCGGCGGGGCCCGGGGCATCACCGCGAAGTTCGCGGCCGGCCTCGCCGCCGCCTGCCGCTGCCGTGTCGAACTGCTCGGCCGGACCCCCGCGCCCACCGGCCCCGAGGCCCCGGACACCGCCGCCGCGGGTACCCCCGCCGAACTCCGCGCGGCCCTCGCGGCCCGGGGTGGACTCAAGCCCGCCGAGGTCAACCGGGAGACCGAACTGATCCTCGCCCAGCGGGAGATCACCGCCACCCTGGACGAACTCGCCGCGCTCGGCAGTGAGGCGCGCTACCGGGCCGTGGACTTCCGCGACCGGGACGCCGCACTCCAGGCCGTCAAGGAGATCCACGCCGACCACGGCCGCCTGGACGGAGTCGTCTTCGCGGCCGGGGTGATCGAGGACCGGCTGATCGCCGAGAAGACGCCGGAGTCCTTCCAGCGCGTCTACGGCACGAAGACGGGCGGCGCGACCACCCTGCTCGCCGCCCTCGAGGAACTGCCCAACGGGCCCGGTTTCGCGGTGCTGTTCGGCAGCATCTCCGCCGTCCTCGGCAACCGCGGCCAGGTCGACTACGCCGCCGCCAACGACGCCCTGGAGAGCCTCGGCGCCGACTGGGCGGACCGCACCGGCAACCGGGCACTGACCGTGCACTGGGGGCCGTGGGCGCCGACCGGCGGCCACACCGGCATGGTCAGCCCGGAGCTGGGACGCGAGTACGCCCGGCGCGGGATCAAGCTGATCGACCCCGACGAGGGCGCCGCCGCACTGCTGCGCGAACTCGCCTGGGGCGCGGAGTCCGTCCGGGCCGTCGTCTACACCGCGTCGGGCTGGTGACATGACCGACGACCGACGGACACCGGTCGCGATCGTGGGCATGGCGGTGCTGCTGCCCGGCGCCGCAGGGCTCGACGCGTACTGGAGAAACCTGCGCGACGGCGTGGACGCGATCGGCGAGGTGCCCGCAGGGCGCTGGGACGCGGACTACTACCGGCCCGGCTCGGCGGCCGGCCCCGCCGTCCCCGACCAGGTGTACTGCCGGCGCGGCGGCTTCGTGGACGGCCTCGCCGAGGTGGAGGTCACCCGGTACGGCATCATGCCGAACTCCGTCGACGGCACCGAGCCCGACCAGCTGATCGCCCTCGACGTGGCCGCCGCCGCGATCGCCGACGCGGGTGGCGAGGACCGGCTGCCCGACCGGCACCGGATCGGGGTGGTCCTGGGCCGGGGCGGCTATCTCACGCCCGGTCTGGTCCGCCTCGACCAGCGGGTCCGGACGGCGGGGCAACTCGTGCGCACCCTGGGCGAGTTGGTGCCCGACCTCACCCCCGGCCAACTGGCCCGGGTGCGGGCGGCGTTCACCGAGCGGCTCGGGCCCGCCAGCCCCGAGTCCGCGATCGGCCTGGTGCCCAACCTCGCCGCGTCCCGGATCGCCAACCGTCTCGACCTGCGCGGCCCGGCCTACACCGTGGACGCGGCCTGCGCCTCCTCGCTGGTCGCCGTCGACCAGGCGGTCACCGAACTCGCCGCCGGGCGCTGCGACCTGATGCTCGCCGGGGGCGTGCACCACTGCCACGACATCACCCTGTGGAGCGTCTTCTCCCAGCTGCGCGCGCTCTCCCCGAGCCAGCGCATCCGCCCCTTCCACCGCGACGCCGACGGCATCCTCATCGGCGAGGGCACCGGGGTCGTCGTCCTCAAGCGCCTCGCCGACGCCGAACGCGACGGCGACCGCGTCTACGCCGTGATCCGCGGCACCGGCGTGGCCAGCGACGGCCGTACCGCCGGACTCGTCAGCCCCGACCCCGGCGGCCAGACCCACGCCGTACGCCAGGCCTGGCGGGCCGCAGGTCTCGACCCCGCCGCTCCGCACTCCGTCGGGCTCCTGGAGGCGCACGGCACCGCGACCCCGGCCGGCGACGGAGCGGAACTCACCACCCTCGCCGAGGTGTTCGGGCCGCGCGGCGGCAGCGACGAGCGGGCCGTGCTGGGCTCCGTGAAATCGATGATCGGCCACACCATGCCGGCCGCCGGAGTCGCGGGGCTGGTCAAGGCCGCCCTCGCCCTGCACCACGCCACCCTGCTGCCCACCCTGCACTGCGACGACCCGCACCCGGCCCTCGCGGACACCCGCTTCCGCACCCTGGACCGGGCCGAGCCCTGGGAGACCGCCCCCGACCAGCCGGTGCGCCGGGCCGGGGTGAACGCCTTCGGGTTCGGCGGGATCAACGCACACGTGGTGCTGGAGGAGGCACCCGGCAAGCGTGCCGCAGCCGTCGAGCACGCCGCGCACGCCGCGCACGTCACCTCGGTCACCGAGCCCGAGCGCATCCTCCTGCTCGCCGCCCGCACCCCCGAACAGCTCGCCGCCGCCCTCGCCGCCGACGACTCCGCCGTCCTCGTCGCCGGTCTCGCCCCCGACCGAACCCACCCGGAGGCCGGTCCGGCCCGCCTGGGCATCGTCGACCCCACCGCCAAACGGCTCGCCCTCGCCCGCCGCGCGGTCGGCAAGGGCCGGGCCTGGCAGGGCCGCAACGACGTGTGGTTCCGGCCCGCCCCGCTCCTCGACACCGGCAAGCTGGCCTTCGTCTTCCCCGGTCTGGAAGGCGAGTTCACTCCCCGCGTCGACGACATCGCCGCGCATCTCGGCCTCCCCACCGTCACCGGCCCCGCCCCTCAGGACGTAAGGGTCGGTGACGTAGGCCGTCATGGGTTCGGCGTCGTCGGCGTGGGGCGGCTCCTGGACACCGCGCTGCGCCGGATGGGCGTGGTCCCGGACGCGGTCGCCGGGCACAGCGTCGGCGAGTGGACGGCGATGGTCGCCGCCGGTCTCTACTCCGGCGACCAGGTGGACGCGTTCATGGCCGAGTTCGACCCTGACGCGGTCACCGTCCCGGGCCTCGCCTTCGCCGCCGTCGGCGCCCCCGCGGAGCGGGTCCTGGCCGCCCTGGACGACGACTGGGCGGACGCCGGGATCGTCCTCTCGCACGACAACGCGCCCGGCCAGTCGATGGTGTGCGGTCCGGACCGGGCCGTGGCGGACTTCGTCCGCGCCTTCCGCGCCGACGGCGTGCTGTGCCAGGTGCTGCCGTTCCGGTCCGGTTTCCACACGCCGATGCTGGAGCCGTACCTGACGCCCATCAAGGAGGCCGCCGAGCGCTTCCGGCTGCACCGGCCGACCGTCCCGGTCTGGTCCGGCACCACCGCGGCCCCCTTCCCGCAAGCCGAGGCGGAGGTACGCGAGCTGTTCGTCCGGCACCTGCTGGAGCCGGTCCGGTTCCGGCAGCTGGTCGAGGCCCTGTACGCCGCCGGGCACCGCACCTTCGTCCAGACCGGCCCCGGCCAGCTCGCCTCCCTCATCGCCGACACCCTCGGCGACCGCGACCACCTGGCCGTCGCCGCCAACTCCCCGCACCGCTCCGGCCTCGCCCAACTCCGGCGCGTGGCGACGGCGTTGTGGACGGCGGGCGGGTCCGTGGCACCGGCCGTCGTAGCGGTCGTCCCCCCCACCAGCGGCGCGAGTACGCCGGTACGACACCGTCCGCCCGTCCGCCTCGACCTGGACGGCGCCCTGGTGTCCCTGGACGGCCCGGTCCTGCACCGGCTCCGCGCCGAGCTGGGGCGTACGCAGGCCCCCACCGGTCCGTCCCCGCTCGACGACCTGGCCGTCCGCGTCCCGGCCGCCGCCGAACTCAGCGCGCTGCTGCGCGACACCGCGGACACGGCGGTCGCCCTCCTCACCGCACGCCGGACACCGGCCTCGCCGGCTCCCGCGGTCCTGTCGACTCCCGCGGCCTCGCCCCTTCCGCCGGCCCCGCCGGTTGCACCGGTTGCACCGGTTCCGTCGGCCCCGCCCGCCCCCCGTGCCCCCGAGAGCCGCACCACCACCGTCCGGGTCTCCCCGGACACCATGCCCCATCTGCTCGACCACTGCTTCTATCCGCAACGCCCCGGCTGGCCGGACATCGAGGACCGGTGGCCGGTCGTCCCGGCCACCACCATCGTCCGGCACCTGATGGAGGCGGCCGAGGAGGCCACCGGACTGCGGGCGGTGGCCGTGCACGGCGCCCGGTTCGACCGCTGGCTCACCGCCACGCCTCCCGTCGACGTCCCGGTCACCGTCACCCCCGAGGGCCCCGGCCGTGTCTTGGTCGCCTTCGGGCCCACCGCCCGCGCGGTCGTCGAACTCGCCCCGGGCCACGCGCCGCCGCCCACCGCCCCCACCCCACCGCCGGCCCCCGAACGCACCCCCGACCACACCGCCGCCCAGCTCTACTCCGAGCGCTGGATGTTCCACGGCCCGGCGTTCCAGGGCGTCACCGAACTCACCGCGATCGGTGACCGGCACGTCCGTGGCGTGATCACCACGCCCGCCGCCCCGGGCGCCCTCCTGGACAACGTCGGCCAGATCCTCGGCTACTGGATCATGGCCACCCGCACCGAGCGGACCGTCGTCTTCCCGGTGGGGATGCGGGAGATCCGCTTCCACGGCCCGCATCCCGCACCCGCCACCGAAGTCGGCTGCCTGGTGCGGATCACCTCGCTCACCGACACCGTCCTGGAGGCGGACGTGGAGCTGACCGTGGAGGACCGGGTGTGGGCCCGGATCGAGGGCTGGCAGGACCGGCGCTTCGACAACGACCCGCAGACCCGCCCCGTCGAGCGCTTCCCCGACCGCAACACCCTCTCCGAGGCGCGGCCGGGCGGCTGGGCACTGGTCCACGAACGCTGGCCGGACCTCGCCTCCCGTGAACTGATCATGCGCAACTCCCTCGGCGGAGTCGAGCGTTCGCAGTACGCCGAGCACCCGCCGCGCGGCCGCAGACAGTGGCTGCTCGGCCGGATCGCCGCCAAGGACGCGGTCCGGCAGTGGCTCTGGCAGCACGGCGAGGGACCCGTCTTCCCCGCCGAACTCCGGGTTCGCAACGACGAGTTGGGCCGCCCCTACGTGACCGGCGTGCACGGCCGCACGCTGCCCGCGCTGGACGTGTCGCTCGCCCACCGGGCCGAGGCGGCCGTGGCGATCGTACGACCGCACCGGCCCGGACCCGGCCCGGGCATCGACATCGAAGAGGTCACCGAACGCGACCCGGCCGCTTTGGCGGCAGCCCTCGGCGCGGGCGAACTGCACCTGCTGCACGGACTTTCCGGAAACGGTTCCACAGCGCTGTGGTTCACCCGGTTCTGGGCCGCCAAGGAGGCCGTCGCCAAGGCGGAGGGCACCGGATTCGACGGCCGCCCGAGGGACTTCGCCGTCCTGGAGGCGGCCCCGGACGGCAGCCGGCTGCTGGTCTCGGGCCGGCTGGAACGCGTCTACCCGGTGCACTGCGCGCCGGTCCGCAATCCCCCCGCACTGCCGGACCGCGACTACGTCGTGGCCTGGACCACCGGACCGGCAGCCGCAGACCCAGAGGAGGACCCGCGATGAATCCGACCCAGCCCGAAGTCCGCGCCGACGAGGAGGCGGTGCTCGCCGACCTCACCCGGATGCTCCGTGTCCTCCTGGAGGAGTACGGCGACGACGACGCCGAGATCGGTATGAGCACCACCTTCAACCGTGATCTGGAGCTGGAGAGCATCGACCTGGTCACCCTCGCCGGGCTCCTGGAGGAGCGGTACGGCAAGCGGGTCAACTTCGCCGAGTTCCTGGCCGGGATGGAGTTCGACGAGATCATCGGGCTGACCGTCGGCCGGCTGGTGGAGTACGTCGTGTGGAGCCTGAAGGCCACGGAGGCGGGCTGAGCCATGGCGATCGTCGATACCGGAGACATCCGGCTGCACGTGCAGAGAATGGGCCCCGGTCAGGGCCGTACCCCGGTCGCCACCGTGGTCCTGGTCCACGGGCTGCTCACCGATAGCCTCGCCAGCTACTACTTCACCGTGGCGCCCGCCTTCGCCGCCTCCGGCCTGGACGTGGTCATGTACGACCTGCGCGGCCACGGCCGCAGCGGCCGGCCGGCCGGCGGCTACACCCTCGACCACAACATCGACGACCTGGAGGCCCTGCTCGACCAGCTGTCGATCACCGGCCCGGTCCACCTCGTCGGCAACTCCTACGGCGGCACCATCGCCTTCGGCTACGCGGCCCGTCACCCCGAACGCGCCGCCAGCCTCACCCTGATCGAGTCCGAGCCCGCCACCGCCGCCTGGGCGGACAAACTCGGCTCCATCCTGACCCGGGTCGTCACCGAACTCGCCCACAACGAGTCGGACGCGATCGCCTGGATCACCTCGAACCGCGGCCACAACACCGCCCGCCTGGCCAAGGGCGCGGCCCGGCTCGCCCGCGAGACCTCCCTCGGCCGGGACATCCCGGCCAGCCGGGTCCTGACCGAGGACCAGATCAGCGCCGTACGCTGCCCGGTCCTCGGGGTGTACGGCGGTGACTCGGACCTGGTGGAGGTGGTCCCGCTGAAGGAGGCCCTGCTGGCGGACTTCCGGTCGGTGGTGCTGCCCGGACACGAGCACTCGGTGCTGGTCGAGGCCGCCGGCACGGTCGGCGGCCACATCATGGAGCTGATCCACTCGGTCAGCGGGGCGCGGGCGGCCGGCGTCCGGTGAGCGGCTTCCTCTTCGTCGTACCGCCCCTGGTCGGGCACATCAACCCGGCCGTCGGCGTGGCCGCCGAACTCACTGCGCGCGGGCACCGGGTGGCCTGGGTCTGCCCCGACGCCGGGCTGCTGCGCCGGCTGGCGGGATCCCAGGCCCGGGTGTACCCGTGCGCGGGGACGGCCGAGGGCGAACGGCCCGCCGACCTGCGCGGCGCGGAGGCGCTGAAGTTCCTGTGGGAGTGGTTCCTGGTGCCGCTCGCCGAGGCGATGGCGCCCGGGGTCCGCCGGGCCGTCGACGACTTCCGTCCCGATGTCCTGGTCGCCGACCAACAGGCCTTCGCCGGCGCCCTCGTGGCCGAGCGGCTCGGCCTGCCCTGGGCGACCTCCGCGACCACCTCCGCCGAGTTCGGCGGCGCCTACGACGGCATCCCCAAGGTCGCCGAGTGGCTCCGGGCCCGGCTCACGGAACTCCGGAACCGCATCGGCGACCCGGCGGGCACGGCCGACCCGCGCTTCTCGCCGTATCTGACGCTGGCCTTCACCACCCCTGAACTGGCAGGCCCTACCAGTCAGATGACCGTTCGTCATGTCGGCCCGTCGATCTCGGAGCGGCCGGTGGCCGACGGCTTCCCCTGGGAGTGGCTGGACCCGAGCCGGGAGCGGGTCCTCGTCTCGCTCGGCACCGCCAACGCGGACGTCGGCGGGCGGTTTTTGGCCGAGTGCGTGGCCGCCGTACGCGAACGCGCCCACCGGGTACAGGCGTTGGTGGCCGACCCCGGCGGCACCCTGCCTCCCGCGAGCGACGACAAGGACATCCTGATCCTGCCCTCGCTGCCCCAGCTGCCGCTCCTGGAGAGGGTCGACGCGGTCGTCTGCCACGCCGGGCACAACACCGTGTGCGAGGCCCTGTGGCACGGCGTCCCGCTGGTCGTCGCCCCCATCCGGGACGACCAGCCGGTGATCGCCGGGCAGGTCGTCGACGCCGGCGCGGGCATCCGGGTCAGATTCGGCAGGGTCACCGCCCAGCGGCTGGGCGAGGCCCTCGACACCGTCCTGTACGAGCCCGGCCCGCGCACCGCGGCGGCCCGGATCCGCACCGCGTTCCGCGCCGCGGGCGGCGCACCGGTGGCCGCCACCCACCTGGAAGACCTGGCAGTCGACTCGCGATTCAGGAGACCCGATGAGCAAGCAGAGTGAGATCGAGGCGCTGCGCTCCGCCTACCAGCGGGACCTGGCCGACGGCGTCGACCGCTTCTTCGAACCCCGCCGCACCACCTGCCCCTGGTGCGGCTCCGACCGGCTGACCACCCGGCTGCGCACCACCGACCTGCTCCAGCACAAGCCCGGCCGCTTCCTCCTGGACCGCTGCCGGGAGTGCGGGCACACCTTCCAGAACCCGCGCCTGAACGAGACGGGCCTGGAATTCTACTACCGCGACTTCTACGACGGCCTCGGCGAAAAGAAGATGAGCGGCACCTTCGGCGGCCGCACCAAGATGTACCGGGGCCGTGCCGAGTCCATGCTCCCGCACGACGCCACCCCCAAGAACTGGCTCGACGTCGGCACCGGCCACGGCCACTTCTGCGAGGCCGCCCGCGAGGTACTGCCCGGCACCGCCTTCGACGGCCTCGACTTCACCGACGGCGTCGAACTGGCCGCCCGCGAGGGCCGTGTGGATCGCGCCTACCGGGGCGCCTTCCCCGAACTGGCCCCCGACCTCACCGCCGGCTACGACGTGGTCAGCATGTTCCACTACCTGGAGCACAGCACCGACCCCGACAGCGAACTCCGCGCCGCCCACCAGGCGGTACGACCCGGCGGCCACCTCCTCATCGAGGTCCCCGACCCGGAGAGCCGCTACGCCCGTCTCCTCGGCCGCTGGTGGCTGCCCTGGCTCCAGCCGCAGCACCTGCACTTCGTCCCCGTCGCCAACCTCCGCGCCCGCCTCACCGACCTGGGCTTCACGGTGGTCGCCGAACAGCACGCCGAGGCGCACGACCCCGTCGACCTGCTGGCCGCCGTCTGGCTCGCCCTGGACCACACCGCCCCGCGCGAGGACGGCCCCTGGTTGCCGACACCGCCCGGCGCCCTGCAGAAGACGCTCCGCGCCGCCCTGCTCCTCGCCGGCATCCCGGCCCTGATCGCCGGCACCCTCCTGGACCGGTTCGCCGTACGGCCCCTCTCCTACCGCCTCCGCGTCTCCAACGCCTACCGGATCGTGGCCCGCCGCGACTGAGCCCTCAGAGCACCTTGGCGCGGATCATCGCCGACAGCACCAGGGCGCCCGGCAGCAGCGGCACCCAGTCGGTCAGCACCCGGTAGCCGATCACGGTCGCGGTGGCCACCGCGACCGGGGAGCCGAACGCGGCCAGCGTGAACACCAGCGCCGCGTCCACCGCGATCCCGCCGGGCGCCGGCACGGCCCCGCCCGCGGTGCCCGCCGCCAGATACGCCAGGGTCACCTGCGCCCACGACAGCCCGAGCCCCAGCGCCTCCCCGGTGCAGGCCAGCACGCCGGCCTGCACCAGCGGCATCGCCGTCGCCCCGCCCCACAGGGCCAGCACCCGGGAGGGCCGGGAGTGCACCGTCCGGGCGTCGGTGAGCGCACACCGCACCAGCCCGGTGACCGGCCGCCGCAGCGGTCGTACGACCGCCACGGCCACGCCCACCAGGGTGAGCACGGCGGCCGCCGGGATCAGCACCACGCCGTCCGGGACCAGTTCGCCCAGCCGTCGCCAGGCGGACGAGGACAGCAGGAACCCGATGAGCACGACCGCCTTCGCACCCGACTTGGCCACCGAGTACAGGGCGACCGAGGCGGTGGCCCGCTCCAGGGGGACGCCCCGGGTGCGGAGGAAGCGGACGGTGACGGCGTGTGCGCCCAGTCCGGCGGGCAGCGCGTGGTTGGCGGCGCCGGCGGCGAACTGCGAGGCCAGCAGCAGTCCCGGCGGCAGCCGGTCGGGAACGGCACCCTGCCGCATGCAGGCGGCCACCACCCACGTCAGGCAGGTGAGACCGCCCGCGGCCAGCAGCCACGCGGGTTCGGCGCGGACGAGCCGGCCCACCCCCTCGTACAGCAGGGCCTGGTTGGTCAGCCCCCAGACCGCCGCGATGAGCAGCGGGGACAGACACAGGGCGAGCCGGAGCGGCCGGCCGGCCGTCGAGGGCGTCGAAAGGGCGCGCACGGGCGCGTCGGAGCGGAGCGAGGACAGTGACGACAGTGAGGACACGGGGACGTTGTCCTTCCACGGCGGGCCGCGGTGGGGAGCCGCAGGCGAGCGGGACCGCAGGCGTGCGGGACCGCTGGGGAGCCTTCCCGCCCCGTGTGACACCCGGATGTCGGAAAACCGAAGGCCGGGGGGCGGGCCGGTGCCGCGGGCACGGCCCTGCCCGGCCGACCGGGTAGCCTTCCTGGGGTACGCAGCACGCGACAGGGGAGGATCCGGCGGTGCACGTCCAGGAATGGCTCGACTCGGTGCCGGCGGTCGCCGTCTACGCCGTGGTGGCGCTGGTCATCGGGCTGGAGAGCCTGGGCATCCCGCTGCCCGGCGAGATCGTGCTGGTCTCCGCCGCGCTGCTCTCCTCCCAGCACTCGGGCGTCAACCCGTTCGTCCTCGGAGCCTGCGCCACCGCGGGCGCGGTGATCGGCGACTCCATCGGCTACGCGATCGGCCGCAAGGGCGGCCGCCCCCTGCTGGCCTGGCTGGGCAGGAAGTTCCCGAGGCACTTCAGCGAGGGACACGTCGCCACCGCCGAGCGCTCCTTCGAGAAGTGGGGCATGTGGGCGGTCTTCGTCGGCCGCTTCATCGCCCTCCTCCGCATCTTCGCGGGGCCCCTGGCGGGCGTCCTCCACATGCCGTACTGGAAGTTCCTGACGGCGAACCTGCTCGGCGGCATCTGCTGGGCGGGCGGCACGACGGCGGTGGTCTACTACGTCGGCATCGTCGCGGAGGACTGGCTGAAGAGGTTCTCGTACGTGGGCCTGGCGCTGGCGGTGCTGGTGGGCGTGGCGTCGATGCTGATCGTCAAGCGCAGGGCGAGCAAGCTACAGGAGAAGGAACCCGAGCTTGTCGATGCCGGGGAGTAGACGCACCTGAAGGGGCGCGGGGCTGTGTCCATGTGCGGCTCCGCCGCGTGGGCGCGACCAGCCCCCACCCGCTGCACCCGCCGTCCCACCTATTCGTGCACCCCGCGATGCGCCTTCGCCAACTCCGCATAGAAGGTGCCGTTGAGCGTCACCCCCTGAAGCTCCTCCTCACTCAACTCCCGCCGCACCTTGGCCGGCACCCCGGCGACCAGCGACCCCGCCGGTACCACCATCCCCTGCGGCACCAACGCCTGCGCGGCGACCAGCGACCCCGCCCCGATCACGGCCCCGTTCAGCACCGTCGCCCCCATCCCGATGAGGCAGTCGTCCCCGACCGTCGCCCCGTGCACGACGGCGTTGTGCCCGATGGACACCCGCTCACCCACACTCACCGGAAACCCCGGATCGGCGTGCAGCGTCACGTTGTCCTGCACGTTCGCCTGCGCCCCCACGGTGATCTTCTCGACGTCCCCCCGCACCACCGCGCCGTACCAGACACTCGCCCCGGCCTTCAGCGTCACGTCCCCGATCACCGAGGCGGTCGGCGCCACGAACACGTCGTCCTCGATCTTCGGCTCGCGCCCGCCGATCCCCACGATCAGCGCCCTCCGCGTCATCACGGTCTCCCATCCCCATCGCCGTCGCCGTGGCCGTCGCCATCGACGTCCACGGCAACCTAGCTCACCGCCTGGGGCGAAGATCACAGCAGCCCACCCTCTTGTCGGCGGCCCCCTCCGCGTAGCGTGACCCCGTGCCGAAGCCCAAGAACACGTTCTCGTCCTGGTGCCGCCGCCTCGCCCAGCGCGCGGTGCACGCGGGCTGGGCCTGGGTGCAGCGCACGGGCTCCGTCACCGCCGACCACCCCGGCCGTTTCCGGTTCGGCGCGATCGGCGAGGCCACCCGCCTCGCCTTCCCGCTGGGCACGGTCTTCGGTGAACCGTGGATCCACCTCGGCTCGCACTGCATCGTCGGCGAACAGGTCACCCTCACCGCGGGCCTGATGCCCGACCTCGACCTCGGCCCGGACCCGATCCTGCGCATCGGCGACGGCGTGGTCCTCGGCCGTGGCAGCCATGTCATCGCCGACACCACCGTCACCATCGGCAGCGACTGCTACTTCGGCCCGTACGTCTACGTCACCTCCACCAACCACTCCTACGACGACCCGCACCAGCCCATCGGCAGGCAGTGGCCCCGCATGGAGTCCGTGGAGATCGGCCCGGGCTGCTGGATCGGCACCGGCGCGGTGATCCTGCCGGGCGCGCGGATCGGCCGGAACGTGGTGGTGGCCGCCGGCGCGGTGGTCCGGGGCACGGTGCCCGACCACGCCGTGGTGGCTGGCGCGCCCGCCCGGGTGGTCCGCCGCTGGACCCCCGAGACCGGCTGGCAGCCGCCGCTGCGCACGCCCGCGCCGGTGCCGATACCGGAGGGCATGACCCCGGAACAGCTGCGCGCCCTCGCGGAGCTGGACGAGGAGGGTGTGGCGCGGCTCGCCGCCCTCGAGAGCGAGAACTGACTCAGCCGGTGGCCAGCAGCAGCGTCCCCACCAGCGCCAGCCCCGCTCCCGCCGCCTGGACGGCCCGCAGCCGCTCACTGAGGAATCCGCGGGCCGCCAGCGCGGTGACCACCGGGTAGAGCGAGGCGAGCACCGCGGCGACGGTGACCGGGCCGTGCTGGGCGGCGACGGAGTACGTGCCATTGGCGGCGACGTCGGCGAGACCGACGAAGCCCAGTGCCGGGACCGTGGACCAGCCGAAGCCACCTTCGGGTAGCGCGGGCGCGCCCTGCCGCGCGGACAGCCACAGGGCCGCGCCACCCGTCGCGACGCTGGTCAGCCGCTGGACGAAGAGGGCGAGGAACAGTCCGGTGACGGTGGTGGACGCCTCCGTGATCAGTGCGAACACCGTGCCGAAGCCGCCCGCCGAGACCAGGGTGAGCAGGATCGTCCGGCGCTGGACGGGCGCGCCGCGCAGCTGCGGGCCACCCGCCAGGACGACCCCGGTGACGGCGACCGCGATCCCCGCGAACTGGAGCAGCCCCGGGCGCTCGCCGAGTACCAGCCCGACACCGACCGGGATCGCGACGCTCAGTGTGGCCAGCGGGGAGACCACGCCCATCGGGCCCAGGGCGAGGGCCTTGTAGAAGGAGAACAGCGCGACCGGCCCGACCAGGCCCGCCGCGAACGCGAACCAGAGGCGGGGCCCGGCCTCGCTCCAGCCACCGGTGGCGACCACGATCACGCCGAGGACCGCCGCCGCGATGCCCTGCGAGACGACGACCACGGTGAGCGCCGGCGCGCGTCGCGTGAGCAGTCCGCCGCCGAAGTCGGCCAGTCCCCACAGGAGACTGGTGGTCAGGGCGAAGAATGCTGTCACGGCCCGCCTCGCAGTACAGTTCGGTGAACGATCAGGTACACCCCACCGTAGTTCACTCAGTTGAACTCTGTCATCTAAAATAATGGACCGTGATGCTCTCCACGATGGACGGAACGTGTCGGACCTCGACCTGCTGACCCAGTCCCTGGCCCGCAACGTCAAGCACTGGCGCGCGGTGCGCGGCTTCACCCTCGACGTGCTCGCGGCCCGGGCCGGGGTCAGCCGCGGCATGCTCATCCAGATCGAGCAGGCCCGCACCAACCCGAGCATCGGCACGGTCGTCAAGATCGGCGACGCGCTCGGCATCAGCATCACCACACTGCTCGACTACGAGCAGGGCCCCAAGGTCCAGATCGTCCCCGTCGACAAGGCCGTACGGCTGTGGCACACCGACGCCGGCAGCTACAACCGGCTCCTGGCCGGCACCGAGGCGCCCGGCCCC
The DNA here is from genome assembly GCF_040682795.1 of Streptomyces sp. NPDC051105. NCBI lineage: Bacteria > Bacillati > Actinomycetota > Actinomycetes > Kitasatosporales > Streptomycetaceae > Streptomyces > Streptomyces sp. NPDC051105. The sequence continues at coordinate 62,435 of NZ_JBFBBR010000023.1, forward strand.
CTGGAGATGTGGGACTGGCGTCTGATGCCGGGCGAGAGCAGCCCGTCGGAACCCCATCCGACCGGCACCGTGGAGATCGTCCATGTCACCGCCGGTGAACTGACCCTCACCGTGGACGGGGCCGAGTACCGCGTGCCGACGGGTGCCAGTGCCAGCTTCGAGGCGAACACGGCCCATGTGTACGGCAACACCGGGGACGTGCCGATGGAGATGATCATGACGGTCTCCGTCCCGCCCGTGCCCTGAACCGCCCGCGGCCGGGCTGTTAGCGTGCGGACATGCGCGCACCCATCGGAGACTTCGACACCGCCACTCCCGCCCCCGACTGCCTCGACGAGCTGACCGCCCCGGTCGCCGACGCCGTACGGCACTGGAGCGGCGCGGTCCCCGCCGAGCAGATCATCTACGTCGAGACCGACCCGCAGTGGGCGGACACCGCCGTCTTCGTCGAGCACTACGGGCGCGGCCTGCTGGAGCGGTCGGCCAACTGCGTGGTGGTGGCGGGCAAGCGCGGTGGCGAGACGACGCTGGCGGCCTGTCTGGCCCTGTCCACCACCAAGGTCGACGTCAACGGTGTCGTGCGCCGTCAACTCAGCGCCCGTAAGGCCTCGTTCGCCTCGATGGACACCGCGACCGGGGAGACCGGCATGGAGTACGGCGGCATCACCCCGATCGGACTCCCGCGCGACTGGCCCCTGTTGGTGGACTCGGCCGTCGTCGACCTGCCCTACGTCCTGGTCGGCAGCGGCCGCCGGCGCGGCAAACTCCTGGTCCCCGGCAAGGCGTTCGCCCAGCTGCCGGGCGCGGTCGTGCTGGAGGGCCTGGGCGTCTAGAGCACGGCGTGGTGGGCCAGCGCCAGGTGCGGGTCCTGCTCGCCGGGCGCCGGCGCCGGATCGGCGTGCACCAGCGCCGCCGTCAGCCTGGGTACGGCGTGCAGCAGCGCGTGTTCCGCCGCCACCGCGACCGCGTGCGCCTGCCGTACGGTCGCCTCGCCGTCGACCACGACCGCGACCTCGGCCCGCAGCCGGTGCCCGATCCACCGCAGCCGCAGCTCACCCACCGCCCGCACCCCCGGCACCTCGCGCAGCGCCCGCTCTGTGCGGTCCGTCAGCTCCGGGTCCACGGCGTCCATCACCCGCCGGAACACCTCCCTTGCCGCCTCCCGCAGCACCAGCACGATCGCCGCGGTGATCGCCAACCCCACCAGCGGGTCGGCGAGCTGCCAGCCCAGCGCCGCGCCACCGGCCCCCAACAGCACGGCCAGCGAGGCGAATCCGTCGGTACGGGCGTGCAGCCCATCGGCCACCAGCGCCGCCGAGCCGATCTCCCGGCCGACCCGGGTCCGGTACCGGGCCACCCACTCGTTCCCGGCGAACCCGACCAGCGCGGCCACCGCGACCGCCGGGAGGTGCGCGACCGGCCGCGGATCCAGCAGCCGTTCGACGGCGGTCCAGGCGGTGAAGGCGGCCGAGGCGGTGATCGTCAGCACGATGGCGATCCCCGCGAGATCCTCGCCCCGTCCGTAGCCGTAGGTGAAGCGGCGGTTCGCCACGCGTCGCCCGAGCACGAAGGCGATGCCGAGCGGTACGGCGGTGAGCGCGTCGGCGGCGTTGTGCACGGTGTCGCCGAGCAGGGCGACGGAGCCGGACAGGACCACGACGACCGCCTGCGCCAGTGCCGTCACCCCGAGCACGGCCAGCGAGACCCAGAGCGCGCGTATCCCGCGCGCCGAGGCTTCCAGAGCGGAGTCGAGCTTGTCGGCCGTCTCGTGGGAGTGGGGGGTGAGGAGGTGCCCGAGGCGGTGGCGGAGGCCGCCCGGCGAGGAGGGGGAGTGGGAGTGGCCGTGACCGCGCTCGCCATCAGGACCGTGCGCGTGGGCGTGCTCGTGACGATGCTGGACGTGGCCGTGCGGGTGGTGGGTGTGCGCTTGCTCGGGGTGGTGCGGGTGGTGGGTGTGCGCTTGTTCGGGGTGCGGGTGGGCGGTGTGTGCCTGTTCGGGGTGGTGCGGGTGGTGGGTGTGCGCTTGTTCGGGGTGCGGGTGGGCGGTGTGTGCCTGTTCGGGGTGGTGCGGGTGGGGGGTGTGCGCTTGCTCGGGGTGGTGCGGGTGGGGGGTGTGCGCTTGCTCGGGGTGGTGCGGGTGGGGGGTGTGCGCTTGCTCGGGGTGGTGCGGGTGGTGGGTGTGTGCCTGTTCGGGGTGGTGCGGGTGGTGGGTGTGCGGCTGCTCGGGGTGGTGCAGGTCGTCCGCGGGTGCGTGCTCGTGGTGGTGCCGGTCGCTCATGCGGCTCCCCTCTCCGGTGCGCGGGGCGTGGACATGCGACGCCCCCCGAGGCCATTATGTGCGTATGAGCGCACGCATGCACCTATCACCTGCGCAGCATGCGCACCCGCGCAGCCCGGGCGAGGAGCAGTTCGCGCTCGCCGCCGAACTCCTCGCCCTGCTCGGTGACCGCACCCGGCTGACCCTGCTGCACGCCCTCACGGCGGGAGAGGCCGACGTCACCACGCTCACCGAGGTCTGCGGTGCCGCGCGGCCCGCCGTCAGCCAGCATCTGGCCCGGCTCCGGCTCGCGGGCCTGGTGGGCACCCGCAAGGAGGGGCGCCGGGTGGTGTACTCGCTGCGCCACGGTCATCTGCGCCGGCTGGTCGACGAGGCGCTCAAGGTCGCCGACCACCGGCTCGCCGAGACCGCCACCGAATCTCCTGCCGGAACCTCGGCCGACGTCCCTGCCGAAGTCCCCACCGACGTCCCTACCGAAGAAGTGCGTTGAGCTTCTCCAGCAGGGCGAGCACCTCGGCCGGGTCGCTGGTCGCCGCCGTCAGCGCCGGGCCCAGGGGTGCTTCCCGTACCGCTTGCATGCGGCCGGAGGGCCGGACGGCCGCGCTCAGCAGCGTACGGCGGCCGTCGCGCGGGTCGGGTTCGGCCGTGGCCGCCTCGACGGCGCGCAACCGGGCGACGGCGTTGGAGACCTGACTCTGTGCCAGGCCGGTGCGGTTGGCGATCTCGGTGACCGTGGTCCGGGGGTGGTCCCGCAGATCGGCGGCCACGATCAGCACCGTGCCCGTGCCGGTGGGGTGCTCGCCGATGCCGTCGGTGGGGATGGCGGACTCGGCGAGCTTCTGGAGGCGGTGGCCCAGCAGGTAGAGGTCGATGACGTTCACGCCCCTCAGGTTACATCTGTCGTAGATGTATCTCTCATGAATGCATCGCGAGGAGATGCATCTTATCTTGATGCATCTCCATCGGATGGATATGCTTCTGGGTATGCCGAAGACGACGAAGCTCCGTGGCAACCCCTGGGCCGTGCTGGTCACCCTCTCCCTCGGGTTCTTCATGACCCTGCTCGACATGACGATCGTCAACATCGCGATCCCGGACGTGATGAGCGACCTGCACACCGGGCTCGACCAGGTGATGTGGACCGTGAGCGGCTACACCCTGGTCCTGGCCGCCTTGCTGGTGACGGCCGCGCGGCTCGGTGACATGAAGGGCCAGCGGACGCTGTTCGCGACCGGGGTCGCGGTGTTCACCGCGGCCAGCGTGGTGTGCGGGCTGGCCGGCGGGGCCGAACTCCTCGTCGCCGCACGGCTCGTGCAGGGGCTGGGGGCGGCGCTGCTCACCCCGCAGACCATGGCGCTGGTCATGGCCGTCTTCCCGGCCGAGCGACGCGGTACCGCGCTCGGCGTCTGGGGTTCGGTCGCCGGGGTGGCGACGCTGTCCGGGCCGACCCTCGGCGGGCTCCTGGTCAGCACGGTCGGCTGGCGCTGGGTGTTCTTCGTCAACGTGCCGATCGGGCTGCTGGTCCTCGTCCTGACCTTCCTGCTCGTCCCCGACCTGCGCACCGGCCGCGCCCACCGGCTCGACCTGTCCGGCGTCCTGCTCTCCACCGCCGCGCTGACCTGCGTGACCTTCGCCCTGGTGGAGGGCGACCGGTACTCCTGGAACGCCGGGATCCTGGCGCTCGGCGCCGCCGGACTGGTCCTGGCCGCCCTGTTCCTGCGCCAGCAGTCACGGCGTCAGGAGAGCGAACCGCTCGTCCCGTTCCGGCTGTTCGCCGACCGCGGCTTCACCGTGATGACCGCGCTGGTCGGAGCGATCGGTGCCGCCCTGATCGCCGCCGTGCTGCCGCTCGGCCTCTACTTCCAGCAGCAGCTCGGCTTCAGCGCGGTGCACGCCGGACTTGCCCTCGCTCCCTCGCCGCTGGTCTCCCTCCTGGTCTCCCCACTCGCCGGACGCCTCAGCGACCTCCCCCACTCTCGGCTTCGCTCGAGCGGGGGGACCCCCACGGGCGGCCGCCGGGTGCTGCTGGCCGGGCTGGTGTCCTTCTGCGCGGGGCTGCTCGCGGTGATCCTGCTCGCGCAGGGCTCGGCGTCGGCGCTGGACTTCACCGTGCCGCTGATGTTCATGGGGCTCGGCACCGGCTGCATGATCGCACCGCTCTCCGCCGAGGCGCTGCGGCACGTCCCCGCACCTCTGGCCGGAGCGGCCTCCGGAGTCAACAACACCGTCCGGCAACTGGGTTCGGTGCTCGGCTCGGCCGCCGCCACCGCGCTGATGGCCGCGGGTGCCACACCGCTGGCCGGTATCCACCTGGCCATGGCCCTCGCGGTCGTCCTGCTCGCCCTCGCCGGTACGGCACTCTTCGTGACCCGCCCGAGACAGCGGGCGGCGCTCCCCGCGTAGCGTTCAGAAGGCGGTGGCCGAGCCGAGGTACTGCTCGGCGAAGGCCGTCGCCGCCGCGCGTGAGGTGAACAGTCTGCGCAGCCGGGCCAGCGTGGTGCCCGCGAGGAACGGGTCGCCGGACGCGGTGCCGTGGTAGATGCCGGACAGGAACCCGGAGAACTCCTGGTAGTCCCAGACCCGGCGCAGACAGGCGTGGGAGTAGCCGTCCAGGCCGGAGTCGTCGCCCTTGGTGACGTGCGCGGCGATCGCGTCGCCCAGCAGGAAGGCGTCGTGCAGGGCGAGGTTCATGCCCTTCGCGGCGATCGGCGCGGTCAGGTGCCCGGCGTCGCCGGCCAGGAAGAGGCGGCCGAACACCAGGGGTTCGACCACGTAGTTGTGCATGTCCAGCACGCGCTTCTCGACCAGCCGCCCCTCGTTGAGCGGCGGCGCCCCGGCCGCGCCGAGCCGTTCGCGCAGTTCGGCCCAGACCCGCTCGTGCGACCAGCCCTCCGGATCGTCGCCCGGCGGGCACTGCAGGTAGTAGCGGGTGACCTCGGGGCTGCGCGCCATGTGCCCGGCGAAACCGTTCGGATGGACGCCGAACAGCACACAGTCCGAGGACGGCGGCGCCTCGGCGAGCAGCGCCAGCCAGCCGATGCCGTAGTCCTGCCGGGAGATCCGCACCTGCCCGTCCGGTATCGCGTCCCGGGTCACCCCGCGCGCTCCGTCGCAGCCCGCGACGAACTCGCAGCGCAGGACGTGCCGTTGGCCGGTCCCGGGGTCGACATACGACACGGCGGGCCGGTCGGACTCCAGGTCGTGCAGCATGACGTCCCGCACCCCGAACCTGATGTCCCCGTCACGGACGTCGGCGTACTCCCGCACCAGGTCCATCACCAGCAACGGCTGCGGATAGACGTAGTGGTGATGGCCTGTCAACTCGCCGTAGTCGAACCGGAAACGCTCACCGCCGAACCGGAACTCGCACTCGCTGTGCGTCTGCGCCCGGGCCAGCAGGGTGTCGGCCAGGCCGCGCTGCCGCAGGCCGCGGACCGCCCATTCCTCGATGACCCCGGCCCGGGGCCGGGTCTCGATGAACTGCCTGCTCTCGGTCTCCAGGACCACGCAGTCGACGGCGGCGGCCCGCAGGATGTTCCCGACGGCCAGCCCGGCGGGTCCGGCGCCGACGATGACGACCGTACGGCGTTCTTCGGAGCGGAGGTTGGCGTGGGGGGAGGGGTGAGTCACTGCCACATTATGACGGTGTCCCGTCAGCCAGGGCAGGGCGGCCATGGCTGACGGGACACGGGAGTCGGGGCGGGTCAGTGCGCCGGGGCGTCGGTGACCACGACCTCGTCGATGCTGCGCTCGATGTCCGCCGTCGTGGACGAAGTCGCCTTTGCCCAGTAGTAGATGACCACCGAGAAGACGGCGATGACCGCGATGTCCCACCACAGCGGGATGTTCCCCTGGCCGCCGAAGCCGCCCTGCCAGGAGATCAGGCCCATGCCCACCAGGTAGACGGGCAGCCACTGGGCGGCCTTGAAGTCCAGCCGGGGAGCGTCCGGCAGGTTCTTGCCGTGCGCGTAGAAGGCGTAGCCGCCGAGCAGCAGGTAGCCGAGCACGATCGCGAGACCGAGCCGCCACAGGGTGCCCCAGCCGGACCAGTAGATGATCAGGTTGGCGACCACGAACGCCACCGGCGAGAGCAGCTTGCCGCCGGCCAGCCGGTACGGGCGCTCATGACCCGGCAGCTTGTCCGCGAAGACGCCGTACGCCAGCGGAGCGCCCGCGTACATCAGCACGCTCGCGGAGGTGATGAAGCCGACCAGCTGGTGCCAGCTCGGGAACGGCAGGAAGCAGATCACCCCGGTCACGAAGGACATGACGAGGCCGAACCACGGCACACCGCGCGCGTCGGTCTTCGTGAAGATCTTCGGAGCGTAGCCGTTCTTCGCCAGACCGTAGGAGACCCGTGAGGTGGCGGTGGTGTAGATCAGGCCGGTGCCGCCGGGGGAGACGATCGCGTCCAGATAGAGGACCACGGCCAGCCAGCCGAGGCCCACCACGGTGGCGAGGCCGGCCCACGGGCCGCTGTCGCCCTTGTAGTGCAAGCCACCCCAGCCGTGGGCGAAGGACGCGTGCGGAAGCGCGGCGATGAACACCACCTGGAGCAGGACGTAGATGACGGCACCGATCGCGACCGAGCCGAGCGTGGCGCGCGGCAGGTCCCGCTTCGGGTTGCGGCTCTCACCCGCCAGCTGGATGGCCTGCTCGAAGCCGAGCAGCGCGAAGATGATGCCGCTGGTGCTGATCGCGGCGAGCACACCCTTGGCGCCGAAGGGGGCGAAGCCCTCCGAGTGGAAGTTGGCCGGGTGGAAGTTGCTGAGGGCGACGATGAAGATCGCGGCCAGGGGCACTGCGATCTTCCACCAGGTCGCGGCGCTGTTGGTGTGCGCCAGCACCCGGACGCCGAAGAAGTTGACGCCGACGAAGAGCGCCATGAGGACGATCGCCACCAGCAGACCGCTGGCCGTCAGGGTCTTGTCGGCGTGCTGGAAGTGCTGGGCCCACTTCCAGTGGCCGGCGTAGCCGATCATGGCCTCGACCTCGATGGGCGCCACGGTCGCGGCCTGGAGCCAGGAGAACCAGCCGAACGACATGCCGGCCAGGCCGCCGAACGCGTAGTGGGGGTAGCGGGCCGTACCGCCCGCCACCGGGAACATGCCGCCGAGCTCGGCGTGGACCAGAGCCAGCAGCACGATCGCGACCGCGCCGATCACCCACGAGATGATCGCCGAGGGACCCGCCTGCATGACCGCGTCGTGCGCGCCGTACAGCCAGCCGGAGCCGATGATCGACCCCACCGAGGCCCACATCAGGCCGATCAGCCCGACGTCCCGCCTCAGGCCGCCCGAAGGTGTCATGTCCTCCGTCGCGGCTTTCTCGACACTCACCATGTCAAGTGGCCTCTCAGTTTCTGAACGCAGATTTAACGAGCAAGAGGCCACAAGTTAAGGGTGCGTGCCGCACCGACTGAAGAGTGTTGCCCAAAATTTGACCCTTGAGCGTTCTGTCTTGGCCAAAGCTTTTGCACAGGTCAGAGAGGGTCACGGAATGTCGGTATTCAGTTGGGAAACGTGAGAAGAGGGTAAGACAGGCCTGGTTCAGGCGGGGAATTGCGATGGCCGGGCCGTAGCCCATGACCATGTTCGGACCGGCGGGCCCGCACCCGCTCGTACGCCGCCTCGTCCGCGACCGCACCGGCCGACTCGCTGTTGACGAAGACGTCCACGATGTCGACCGGGACGGTGTCCGCGGGTGCGTTTCTGTGTCGGGTGGAGGTGACCCGGTGGGCCGGGTCGGTCAGCCGAGCCGCGGGATCTCGATGGCGGGGCACCGGTCCATGACCATGTGGAGGCCGGCGTCGCGGGTGCGGTCGTACGCGGCCTCGTCGATCACGCCGAGCTGGAACCAGACGGCCTTGGCGCCGATGGCGACCGCCTCGTCGGCCACGACGCCGGCGAGGTCGCTGTTGACGAACACGTCGACCACGTCGACTTCGAAGGGGATCGCGTCCAGCGAGGGGTACCCGACCTCGCCGTGGACCGTCTCCGCCTTCGGGTGGACGGGCACCACGCGCTTGCCGAAGCGCTGGAGGACTGCGGCCACGCCGTATGCCGGACGCCGCTGGTTCGTGGACAGGCCGACGACCGCCCAGGTGTCGCCCAGCTCGGTGAGGATCTTGCGGACCGTGTCTGCGTCGCCGAACATGCCCGGGCTCCTTGAGGTTGATACCAAGAGTGTTGTCCGTGGCAACGACGAGTCCCCTCGGGCGATTCCGCCGGGTCGCGGCCGGAGGCCGGGTCTGCTCCGGCCGTGACGCCAGGGGCGCCGCAGCACCGGGTCGTTGCCTCGGTCCGGCAGTGCGTCCAGCCGCTCCGGTTCCTCTGCCCGCCGGCGAACGGCATGTTCGGGGTGGACGGTTGCGCCGGCGCCGAGGAAACGGCCGGGGCGGACGGCGGCGTCTCGTCGGCGCGCAGGATCCGGCCGTACAGCTCCCGCGACCCGGGGACAGGGCGCGCGGCACCAGAGGTCGAGGTGCGGGACCACGGGCTGGCGCCGGACGATCACACAGTCCCGCACATATGTCACTTATGGTGGCTTTTGGTGTCGTGTCTCGGCGGATGGGACGGAGTTGGGGCCGTGGCGTTCACGGAGTCGGCCGACGGTGGTGAGCCGATGTCCTCCTCCGAGTCGCCCCCGGAGCCCGAGCGACGGTCCTGGGTGCCGCTGCTGGCGGTGTGCACCGGGTACTTCATGGTGATCCTGGATGTGACGGCCATCAACGTCGCCGTGCCGGTGATCGGCCGGGAACTGTCGGCCTCGCTCACCGGCATCCAGTGGATCACCGATGGCTACACCCTCGTCTTCGCCGGGTTCCTGCTGACCGGTGGCGCGCTGGGTGACCGGCTGGGCAACCGTCGGGTCTTCTGCTCCGGCGTGGCGGTGTTCACCCTGTCCTCGGCCGGGTGCGCGCTCGCGCCGAGCGCCCCTTTCCTGGTTGCGGCCCGGCTCGTGGAGGGGCTCGGTGCGGCCCTGATCGTGCCCGGTTCCCTGGCCCTGCTCCAGCAGGCCTATCCGGCACCGGCCGCACGCTCGCGGGCCTTCGGACTGTGGGGTTCGATGGCGGGCGTCGCGGCCGCCGCCGGCCCGCTGCTGGGCGGGCTGCTCGTCTCCACGGTGGGCTGGCGCTGGGTGTTCCTCATCAACCTGCCCGTCGGTGTGGCCTGCCTGGTGCTGACGCTGCGGCATGTGGCACGCTCGCCCCGGCGCGCCGCCCGGCCCCTGGACTGGCCGGCCCAATGCGCGGTGGTGGCGGCGGTGGCGCTGCTGACCGCGGCGCTCAACGAGGCCGGACGGCGGGGCTGGTCCGATCCGGCTGTGCTCGCCGGGCTGGGCCTGGCCGTGCTGGCCGCCGCGGCGTTCGCGGTGCGCGAGCGGCTGGCCCGCTCTCCCGTCCTTCCGCCGAGCCTGCTGTGCTCTCGGGCGATGAGCGGTGGAGCCGTCATCGGCCTCCTGTTCAACTTCGGCTTCTACGGCATGGTGTTCACCGCCAGCCTGGAATTCCAGCACCAGCGCGGCTTCAGCGCCCTCGGCACCGGGCTGGCGCTGTTCCCGGCGGTGGCGATGACCATGTTCGCCTCCGTCCTCTCCGGGCGGCTGAGCCGCCGCACCGGCGATCGTCCCCTGGTGGTCTCCGGCATGCTCCTGGCCGCCCTGGGGCTGGCGGGCTGGGCCGCGGCGGGAGCCGACCCCGCCTACCCGCTGCTGGTGGCCCCGATGATGGCCGCGGGATTCGGTACCTCCTTCGCCCTCACCGGTTCGACCGCCACCGTGATGGGTGCCGCGCCTTCGGCGTACTCGGGTGCCGCCTCCGCCCTGTTCAACACCACCCGCCAGATCGGCAGCGCCACCGGCGTCGCGCTCGGCGGCAGCCTGCTCGCCACGGCCACCGACTACAACACGGGGCTGCGCACCAGCATGGCCGTCGGCGCGCTCGCCTACCTGACCGCCGCGGCCCTCGCGTGGCTGCGCGTGCCGGCGGCACCGAAAAAGACCTGACCTCCTTCCAGTGGCCGAGCGCCCGGTCGGCGAGAGGGTCGGCACGGTCGCCCTGGACGGAGGTGCACGGAAGTCGGCCGGCACGCTGTGGTGAAAGCCGGGAGCGCCCGCCGCTTCTGGAGGCGCCGCGCAGCCCGAGATCGCGTCCCTGCCCGCCTGCCCGCCTGCCCGCCTGCCCGCCTGCCCGCCTGCACCCGCCTCCCCGCCTGCTCGCGCCGCGTTCGTGCCATGAGCAGGGTCACATCCTGAATTCGAGGGGGCCCTCATGTTAGCCTGGACGCATGAGCCACCAGCACGTCCTGTCCGCGCCCCGGGAGCCGGCCAAGCCGCTGCGCCGGGACGCGCAGCGCAACAGGGACGCGATCGTGGCCGCCGCCCGCAAGGCCTTCGCCGCGCAGGGGCTGGACGCGTCCCTGGAGGGTGTCGCCCGCGAGGCAGGCGTCGCGATCGGGACGCTCTACCGGCACTTCCCCCGCAGGCTCGACCTGGTCGAAGAGCTCTTCACCGCGAAGTTCACGGATCTGCTGGCCGCGGCCGAAGAGGCGGCGGCCATGGACGACGCCTGGGAAGGGTTCTGCCACTACCTGGAAAAGTTCTGTGAACTGCAGGCCTGCGACCACGCCTTCAATGACCTGGTCTCGGCCCGGCTGCCCGTCCACGCGCTCGGCAGGGGAATGTTCGAGCGCGCGGGAGAACGGGCCGCCCAGATCTTCCGCAACGCCCAGGAGCAGGGCGTCCTCCGCGACGATGTCACCCCGGAAGACCTCGCTTTCGTGATCTGGTCCCAGGCCGGGATCATCCAGGCCACCCGTGCCGTCGCCCCCAACGCCTGGCGCCGCCACCTTCACCTGCTCCTTGACGCCTTCCGTGCCCAGGGCGCCCACGAGCTGCCGGAGCCGCCGCTGACACCCCAGCAGGTCGACCAGACCCTCACCACTCTCGAGTGCCCTGAAGAGGAGTGCCGCGAGTGCCGCGAGGAGACATGAGCCGCGGCGGGTGAGGTCCCAGGGCGACGGGACACACAGCGAGCCCGGTGCCGCGGTCGGCACCGGGCTCGCTCTGTTCTGCCAGGGCGCCGCCGTCCGGAGGGGCGTTCAGTTTCCCGCCAGCAACTGTGCCAGCTCGGCGTCCAGGTCGAGCCGGCTGGATTCGGCCCCCGGCGGCACCACGGACCGCGTCTCGCGCAGGAAGGAATCCACGTCCTGCGCGGGGAACACGAGCAGGGCCGATCCCGCGGGTGCGCGCAGAGCGATGAACACCACGTCGCGTCCCGAGTCGACGGCCGGCCACATGTGCACGTCTCCGCGCCCGGTGCGCTCGCTCAGGGCCTGAGTCAGCATGTCGCGACTGAAGAACCACTCCACCGTTCGCCCCTGGTCCGGGGCCGGGGGGTGGAAGACGGCGCGGACGGCATAGGGGTCATCCGCCTCGTACCGCAGTGCCGCGTACATCGGCACCGACAGGTCGTGTGACACGACGAGTTGCACGGGCAGCTCGTACGCCACGGTTCTGACCGATCTCACTGTCCCTCACTTCTGCGTCCCGCTCGCCGGGCACCGCGATCGCTGCCCGGGTGCTTCGAGGCACGGGACGTGGCGGCACCGTCGGCGTAACCGGAAGCGCCGGAAGGCGAGAGCAGTGCACGCGGGTCCTGCCAGTCGGCCCCGTTCGGCCAGGAAGCTGTTTCATCGGACCGGGCCGGATACCGGCCCGGCGAGCGGTCGGTGTGACGAGCCGCGGCGACGTACCCCCCGGCCACGTCGTCGCGGCTCGTCACACCGACCGTGATGGCCTGCGGCCGCATCAGCGCTGGTGCAGATACCAGGCGACCTGGTCCAGGTACCAGCGGTCGCCGCCGACGCCGTACCGCGCCGTCGTCTCCTGCCCACGGTGCCCGTCCCAGACGTACAGGTGGCGGCCGTCCCGACGCTCTTCCTGCGTGTGGCGGTGAATCCGGTCGTCGCGGTGGTCTTGGCGGTCGTCGCTCTTGTACCAGCCACGGGGGGCGTCCCAGCCGTCGTCCTGTTCCCCGTGGTGGCCGCTCTCGTGTCCGTCCTCACGGTGGCCGTCGCGGTCGCTGCCGGTCGCGAGGGTGGCGATGGAGGTTCGCGTGTGCTCCGCGGGTCCCGGGTCCGTCGCCGCCGAGGCCGAGCCGCCGGCTCCGAGGAGGGCTCCGCCCGCCAGTGCCGTAGAAGCAACGGCGATCGAGACGCGCCTGATCCACGTGTTCATAGTCATTTCCTTGTGATGTGCCGCGATTCCGCCGACGTGGCGGTCGCTGTCATGTCCGTGTTGTGCGATCCGGAGACGCCGGATCAGCCGGTTGCCGAGCTGTGGGGGACATCCTGAGGGGGTCCTCATGTTCGGCGCTGCCCAGCGTACTCGAGGGGGGCCTCATGTTTACGGTGAAGCCCATCACAGCACGTCGGAAGGGGCCGGCCGGCACGAGCGGTGCCCAGACACCGGAGGGGTGCAGGACTCGCGCAATACGTCGCGACAGAAGTCGGGAGAGTCGTCGCGACAGAAGGTGTCCCATGTCCCGCATGTCCCGCATCTCCCGCCACGGTGACCGGAATCGGCGCAAGATGCCTGCGTACGGCCTTCCGCCCGCCTACGCTCAGCCCGTGCTGCGCATCCTCGACGCCAAGACCGGTGAGACCGTCCCCGCCGCCCCCGCCCGCCGTGCCCTGACCCGGGTCGAGGCCCATGCCTCCGGGTACGACCTGACGGCGCTGCGGGTCCTGCTCACCACCGACCTGCTCCTGCGCGCCCTGGAGATCGGCGGCACCCCGGTCCTGCCTCTGCTCACCGCCGACCATCACCAGGCCGAGCTGCACGCCGCCGCCACCACCCTCGGCATCCGCCCCTTCGAGGACGGCCGCGACCTCTCCTCGGGACTGGGCGAGGCCCAGGTCGTCCACGTGGCGGCGGAGGGTGTGACCGTGCCCGGCACCGGGCTGACCGTCGCCGTCGCCCCGGCCGGCGGCCCCGACGCCGGCGTCCTCAACGGGCTCGCCGACCCCGCCGCACTCCGGCTCGCCCTTCTCGACGCCCCGCGCGGCACGGCCGTCCACCTCGGTGCCGGCGCTCTCGACGCGGCCGGGCGGCGGCTCGGGCGACTGCGGCAGGCCGTGGCCCAGTGGGCGCGCAGCCCCTCGCGGCCGGTGCCCGAGAAGGTGCGGGGTCGGCTCCGGGACGCCTGGGAGGACGACCTCGACGTGCCCGGGGTTCTTGGCGTCCTGCGCTGGATGGAGAGCCAGCCCGAGATCCCCGACGGCGCCCGCTTCGAGACCTGCGCCTACGCCGACCGGTTGCTCGCCCTCGACCTCACCCGTGACCTCGGGAGCGCCGCGTGACCGCCCGTGCGAGCGCGGGACCACTGCGCCGCCTGGTCGTCCTGCGGCATGCCAAGTCGGCCTGGCCCGAGGGCGTTCCCGACCAGCTGCGCCCGCTCGCGGCGCGCGGCCGCCGGGACGCCCCCGCCGCCGGCCGTGCCCTCGCCGCGTCCGACTGTCTGCCCGACCTCGCGGTCTGCTCCACCGCGGTGCGCGCCCGGCAGACCTGGGACCTGGCCTCCGCCCAGTGGGGCACACCACCGCCGGTGCGCCACGACCGCCGGGTGTACGCGGCCGGCGTACCCGACCTGCTGGAGGTGGTGCGCGAGGTCCCGCCCGAGGTGGAGACGCTGCTGCTGGTCGGGCACAACCCGGGACTGGAGGAACTGGTCCTGGAACTGGCCGGGGACGGCCTGGACGACACCGTGGAGCAGGTGCGGAGGAAGTTCCCGACGTCGGCGATCGCCGTCCTGGCCTGGCACGGGACGGGATGGGCGGCGCTGGGCCCGGGGACGGCACTGCTGACGGAGGTGACGGTGCCTCGCGGGGAGAAGGGCCGGGAGGGGTCCGCATAGGGTGGGCGGATGCAGGACGAGTACCGCACAGTCGCCCGCGCGGGCACCCATGAGACCGAGGTCAACCGTTCCCGCTTCCTGTGCGCTCTCGCCCCGGCGGCCACCGAGCAGGAGGCCCAGGACTTCGTCGCGCGTGTCCGCAAGGAGCACTCCGACGCCACCCACAACTGCTGGGCCTACGTCATCGGCGCCGACGCCTCCACGCAGAAGGCGAGCGACGACGGCGAACCGGGCGGCACCGCAGGCGTCCCCATGCTCCAGATGCTGCTGCGCCGCGACATGCGGTACGTCGTCGCGGTCGTCACCCGCTACTACGGCGGGGTCAAGCTCGGCGCCGGCGGACTCATCCGCGCGTACGGCGGCGCGGTCGGCGAGGCTCTCGACACCCTCGGCGCGGTCACCCGCCGCCGCTTCCGGCTGGCCACGGTGACCGTCGACCACCAGCGGGCCGGCAAGGTCCAGAACGACCTGCGCGCCACCGGCCGCGAGGTCCGTGACGTCCGCTACGGCGAGGCGGTCACGATCGAGATCGGGCTGCCGGACGCCGACGTGGACGCCTTCCGTGCGTGGCTGGCCGACGCGACGGCGGGAACGGCCGCCTTCGAACTGGGCGGGGAGGCCTACGGGGACGCGTGAGGACCGGTGCCGTTCGGGCATGACGGGCGGAACGCCGGATCATCCTCGGGTGATCGGGGCCCCGTTCGTGCCGACGGAAGCGGATCGCTCAACCTAGGGTGCTGTCCACGCACCCGGACCGACGCTCAGGGTGCCGCTCGGCCGGCCGGGTCGGGGTAGGTGAGGACAAGCATCGTCACCCCGTCCTCGGAGGTCCAGGGCCCGTGCGGCATACCGGGCGGGCGGCACGCGTACATGCCGGCGGTGAAGGTCGTGTCCAGCGTGAGGTCGTGCAGGGCTCCCGACAGGAGGTGGACCTCCTCCCAGAATCCGTGCCGTGCCACGCCCTGGTCGGACGTGTCGGTGCCCGGCGCCCACCGCACGAGCGCGGTGCGGGCACCGGTGGTGGGGTCCTCGGCCAGGGTCTGTTCCTGTACGCCGGGGGCGGCTCCCGCAGGAGTCGTCCAGGGCGCGTCGGGCCAGTGGAACTCCAACTCGGGCTTGCTCATCGGCACACCTCCGGTCGCACACTTCCTGCCTACGGATCGTATGCGCCCGTCCCACGGGAAAGCCGACCGCGGTGCTCCTGGACCCGTCTCATCCAGGGACCACCACTGCCCGCCCCCCTGCAGCACACCAGGGCCTCGGCACCGCAGCGCTCGAGCAGATCGGGAGTGACCGCACCGCTGATCGCGTCCACAGACGCCACGGTGCCGGTCACCTCCAGCCGGTCACCCACACCGGCCGGCGCCCGGTTCTGCCACCCCGCCTCGCGCACCTGCCCGCCCGCGCCCGCGAACTCCGCGGCGGCACGACAGAGGAGCTGGTCGGTGTGGCCGGCCAGAGGTTTGTCGCTGGTCCAGCAGCCGGACCGGCAGGGGCAGTTCATCGGAGACACTCGGCAGAGATGGCGCGCAGGACCGCGGCCCCGCCCGCGTCGGCAATCGATACGGGCACCTTCTCGCCGCAGCTCGCTCCCACCGCCCCGCTCGCGGTACCAGAACAGGGGGCGACATGCGTTAGTGTGGCGGATGTTCATGACGAGCCTCGTGCTGGTTCGTGCTGGTTTCAGAGGCGCAGTAGGGGTAAACGTGCAGTTCAGGGCGTTTTCATGAGACTGCTGCACACGTCCGACTGGCATCTGGGCCGGGCGTTCCACCGGGTGAACATGCTCGGCGCCCAGGCCGATTTCATCGGCCACCTCGTCGCCACCGTGCGGGAGCACGCCGTCGACGCCGTGGTCGTGTCGGGAGATGTGTACGACCGCGCGGTCCCGCCGCTGGCCGCGGTCGAGCTGTTCGACGGCGCCCTGCACCGGCTCGCCGACCTGGGCGTGCCCACGGTGATGATCTCCGGCAACCACGACTCGGCTCGCCGTCTCGGCGTCGGCGCCGGCCTCATCGACCGCGCCGGCATCCATCTGCGTACCGAGCCCTCGGCCTGCGGAACGCCCGTCGTCCTCGCCGACGCCTTCGGCGACGTCGCCTTCTACGGCCTGCCGTACCTCGAACCCGCCCTGGTGAAGGACGAGTTCGCCGTCGAGAAGGCCGGGCACGAGCCGGTGCTGGCCGCCGCCATGGACCGCGTCCGCGCAGACCTCGCCGCCCGCGACCCCGGCACGCGTTCCGTCGTCCTCGCGCACGCCTTCGTCACCGGCGGCGAGGCCAGCGACAGCGAGCGGGACATCACCGTCGGCGGCGTGGCCGCCGTCCCGGCCGGAGTCTTCGACGGCGTCGACTACGTCGCCCTCGGCCATCTGCACGGCTGTCAGACGATCACCGAGCGCGTCCGCTACTCCGGCTCCCCGCTGGCGTACTCCTTCTCCGAGGCCGACCACCGCAAGAGCATGTGGCTCGTCGACCTGGCCACCGACGGCACCGTCACCGCCGAGCGCCTCGACTGCCCGGTCCCGCGCCCGCTGGCCCGCATCCGCGGCACGCTCGACGACCTGCTCGCCGACCCCGCCCTGACCCGGCACGAGGACGCCTGGACCGAGGCCACCCTCACCGATACGGTCCGCCCCGCCGACCCGATGGCCCGCCTCACCGAGCGCTTCCCGCACACCCTCAGCCTGGTCTTCGCCCCCGACCGCGCACCGGACGACCCCGATGTGACCTACGCCCGCCGCCTGGCCGGCCGCACCGACCGCCAGATCGCCGAGGACTTCGTCGCCCATGTCCGCGGCGCCGGCCCCGACCAGCGGGAACTGACCGTGCTGGGCGAGGCGTTCGACGCCGTGCGCGCGGACGCCACGGTGCGGGAGGTGGCGCGGTGAGGCCCTGCGCGCGACGGGAGGCCGTCCGGTGAGGCTCCACCGGCTCGACATCACCGCCTTCGGCCCCTTCGGCGCCACCCAGAGCGTCGACTTCGACGCGCTCTCCGCCGCCGGGCTCTTCCTCCTGCACGGCCCGACCGGCGCCGGAAAGACCTCCGTCCTGGACGCCGTCTGCTACGCGCTGTACGGCACCGTCCCGGGCGCCCGCCAGAGCGGCCAGGGCACCTCCCTGCGCAGCGACCACGCCGACCCGGCCACCCGCACCGAGATCCGCCTCGAACTCACCGTCGGCGGACGCCGGTTGGAGATCACCCGGCAGCCGCCCTGGGAGCGCCCCAAGAAACGCGGCTCCGGCACCACCCTCGACAAGGCCCAGACCTGGCTGCGCGAGTACGACGCCCCGGGCGCCGCCTGGAAGGACCTCAGCCGCTCCCACCAGGAGATCGGCGAGGAGATCAGCCAGCTGCTCGGCATGAGCCGCGAGCAGTTCTGCCAGGTCGTCCTGCTGCCCCAGGGCGACTTCGCCCGCTTCCTGCGCGCCGACGCCGGCGCCCGCGGCCAGCTGCTCGGCCGACTCTTCGACACCCAGCGCTTCGCCGACGTCGAGAAACGCCTCGCCGAGCGCCGCAGGACGACCGAGGCCCGGGTGCGGGACGGCGACTCCGAGCTGCTGGCCGACGCGCACCGCATGCAGCAGGAAGCCGGCGACGCGATGGAGCTGCCGGAGCTGACCCCGGGCGAGCCCGGTCTCGCCGAGGCCGTTCTCACCGCCGCCGCCGTCGCCCGCAGCACCGCCCGCGAACGCCTCACCGTCGCCCACTGCCGCCTCACCGCGGCCGAGTCCGCCCAGTTCACCGCCGACCGCGCGCTGGCCGATGTCCGCGAACTGGCGCGGCTGCAGGGCCGGTTCGCCGAGGCGCGGGAGCGGGCGGTACGGCTGGAGGAGCGCGCCGGGGACCGCCGTGCGGCGCAGGCGCGGATGGAGCGGGGGCGGCGGGCGGAGTCGGTGGCGCCGGCGCTGGAGCTGCGGGAGGCCGCCGAGGCCGGGCACCGCGAGGCGGCCGCCGCCGAGGCACGCGCGCGTGCGTTGCTGCCGGAGACCTTCGCGGAAGCCGGAGCGGCAGGGCTCGCCACCGCTGCCCGCCGGGTCGCCGAGGAGCTGGGCGGCCTGGAGTCCGCGCGCCGGGCCGAGCGACGGCTCGCCGAGGTGGTCGACGAGCGCGGGCACCTGGACCGGCAGGAACGGGACGACGAGGACGCCCGGCGCGAGGCGGCGGGCTGGCTCGCCGACTGGGACGCCCTGCGCGCGGGACTGCAGTCCCGTATCGACTCCGCGCAGGAGGCCGCGACCCGTGCCGAGCAGCTCGCCGTACAGCGCGAACCCGCCCGCCGGCGGCTGGAGGCGGCGCGGCTGCGGGACGAGCTGGGCCGGGACACGGGCGAGGCCCAGCGCGCAGCCCTGACCTCCGCGCGCGAGGCCGTCGACGCACGGGCCCACTGGCTCGACCTCAAGGAACAGCGGCTGAACGGCATCGCCGCCGAGCTGGCCGCCGATCTCACCGACGGCGCGCCCTGCGCGGTCTGCGGGTCCACCGAACACCCGGCGCCAGCAAGGAAGTTCGCGGGACACGTCGACCGGGAGGCGGAGGAGCGGGCGCTCGCCGCCTACCAGCGCGCCGACGAACAGCGCGCCGAGGACGAGCGTCGCCTCGGCACCGTCCGCGAGGCACTGGCCGCCGCCACCGCCGAGGCGGCCGACACACCTACCAGCCAACTCGCCGCCGAGGCCGACGAGTTGGAGCAGGAGTACGCACGGGCCCGGCGCGGCGCCTCCGACCTGCACGCGGCGCACGAGGAGCTGCGGCTCGCCGAGCAGGAGCGCGAGCGTCGGCTGGCCGGCCGGCAGCAGGCCGAGGTCCGGGCCGCGGCCCGGCTGACCCGGCGTGACGGTCTCGACGCCGAACATGCCTCCCTGCAGGAGGAGTTGGCGAAGGCCCGGGGCGGTGCGGTCAGTGTCGCCGCACGGGCCGCGCAGCTGGAGCGGCAGGCGGCGCTGCTCACGGACGCCGCCGACACCGCCCGCGCCGCCGACGACACCGCCCGGCATCTGAAGGACGCCGACGCCCGGCTCGCCGACGCCGCCTTCCGGGCCGGCTTCGACACCCCGCAGGACGCGGCCGCCGCCCTCCTCGACGACACCGCCCACCGAGAACTCCAACGGCGTCTGGACGACTGGCAGTCCGAGGAGGCGGCGGTGCGCGCCGTACTGGCGGAGGCCGACACCGCGGCGGCCGCCCAGCAGCCGCCCGCCGACCTCGAAGCGGCGGAAGCCGACGCCGCCACGGCGGGCCGGCGGCTGCGCGACGCGGCCTCCGCCCGGGACCGGGCCGCCGACTGCTGCGCCGAACTCGACCGGCTGTCCGCCCGCGCCACCGAGGGCGTACGCCGGCTCGGGCCGCTGCGCGAGGAGTACGAGCGGGTCGCCCGGCTCGCCGCCCTCACCGCCGGCACCTCCGCCGACAACGAGCGCCGGATGCGGCTGGAGTCGTACGTCCTGGCGGCCCGCCTGGAACAGGTCGCCGCCGCCGCGACCGTACGCCTGCACCGCATGTCCTCCGGCCGCTACACCCTCGTCCACTCCGACGACCGCACCGGACGCGGCCGCAGCGGCCTCGGGCTGCATGTCGTCGACGCCTGGACCGGGCGCGAACGGGACACCGCCACCCTGTCCGGCGGCGAGACCTTCTTCGCCTCCCTCGCCCTCGCCCTCGGCCTCGCCGACGTCGTCACCGACGAGGCCGGCGGGGTCCGGCTCGACACCCTCTTCATCGACGAGGGCTTCGGCAGCCTCGACGAACAGACCCTGGACGAGGTCCTCGACGTCCTCGACTCGCTGCGCGAACGCGAGCGCAGTGTGGGCATCGTCAGCCATGTCGCCGATCTGCGCCGCCGCATCCACGCCCAACTGGAGGTGGCGAAGGGCAGATCGGGCTCGGCGCTGCACCAGCGCGGGGTCTAGTGCTGCGACCGGAGAGGTTCACCGGCTCGCGACGCCCGGCACGGCACCTCGCGGGTTTGTCCCACCACCCGAGTACATCCAGTACGCGGATGATGCCCCGCCTTGCGATGCACCGCACCGGACGCCGCGAGCTTCCCGGCAGACCTTTCCGGTCACAGCACTAGACCGATGGCGCGGCGGGGGAGGGGCGAGGAGTAGACGACGCTCGTCGTCACCGAGCCCAGGGTGCCGATCCTGCCGGAGATCTCCTCCAGGTGGCGCATCGAGCGGGCGGTGACCTTGATGACGAAGCAGTCGTCGCCCGTGACGTGGTGCGCCTCCAGGATCTCGGGGGTGGCGGCGACCAGGTCGTGGAACGGCCGGTAGTTGGCGTTGGGGTAGCGCAGCCGGACGAAGGCGAGGATCGGCAGGCCAAGCCGCTCCGGGTCGACCACCGCCGCGTACCCCTGGATCACGCCCGCCTCCTCGAGGCGGCGCACCCGCTCGGTCACCGCGCTCGGGGACATCGCGACGGCACGCGCCAGTTCCGCGAAGCTGGCCCGGCCCTCGCGCTGGAGGACATCGAGAATGCGCCAGTCGGTGGCGTCCGGGGAAAACACGGTCATGGGCGATGGATAACAGGGAATCCCCGGCCGGACAAGGCCAGGGCCGGGAATCGCACCTTCAGGGCGGTCGGTCACCGGCCGTAGATTTCAGGTCAAGGAGATCCGCCGCACCGGCGCCTCAGCGAAAGGCCCCAGATGCCCGCCCCCACCGTGAACCCCGTCCTGCGCGTCGCCCCCGCCGCACCGGCCGAGGCCGCCGCCCACTTCCGGGCGAGCCTCGTCTTCCACGCCGACGTCTCCGACGTGGCCGCCGCCCTCGCCGCCGACGACGACCCCGGCTTCGTCGTCCTGGACTCCCGCTCCACCGAATCCTGGGACCAGGGCCACATCCCCGGCGCCGTCCACCTGCCCACCGCACTGATCCCCGAGCAGGCGGCCCGGCTCCTCGACAGGGACGTGCCCGTGGTGACGTACTGCTGGGGTCCCGGCTGCAACGGTGCGACCCGTGCCGCCCTCGCGCTGGCCGAACTCGGCTTCCGGGTCAAGGAGATGCTCGGCGGGTTCGAGTACTGGGTGCGTGAGGGCTTCGAGTTCGAGACCTGGCAGGGCCGGGAGCGACGCGCCCCGGACCCGCTCACGGCACCCGTCGCGGGCGACTGCGGTTGCTGATTCCCGGAGGCGAACCTGTGCCGTCGCTGTCCGTGTAGGTTCACCCCATGACTCGTTATGCGGATCCAGGCGCGGTGGAGTGGGTGGAGTCGGGCGGCGGCCCACTCGTGGCGGTCCCGGAGACGGTCCTGCCGTTCTGGGCCGGAGCCGACAGCGAGGAACTGGCCACCGACTACGACCGGGCCTGCGAGGTCGACGGCTATGTCGGACTGCTCCCGGTCGGGGACAGCGCTGCCCTCGTCCTCGGTGACGAACCCGCCTCGACGTCCTTCCTGCCGGACCACGGCACGTTCGTACGCTGGTCCGCCGCCAACTCCGAGGACGAACTCCTGGCACAGGTCCCCGCCGCGCTCGACAGCGCCGTGTGGGAGAACGAGATCCGCTGGCAGGTCCCGGGCCCCGTCGTCCTGTTCGACTCCGCCTGGCCGGGTGGCGAGGTCGAGGGCGGGGACCATCTGCGGGTCCCGCTGGAGCCCGGCACCTACGAGGTGCGCGCCGCCTACACCAGGCCCGGCCCGGAAACCTGGCTGGGTCTGGTGCAGTTGCGCCGGATAAAGTCCTGACGAACCCTCACTTCATGCCGTCGATCGCGATGTTCAGGTGGCGCGGGCCGCGGAGCACCGCGTTCGGACGGTAGGGCGGCGGGTCCTCGACCAGCCGTGGGTTGTCGAGCCGGCGGGCCAGCTGGGCCAGCGCGAGCTGGGCCTCGATGCGGGCCAGCGGGGCGCCGAAGCAACTGTGGATGCCGCTGCCGAAGCCGAGGTGCTGGATGTCCTGGCGATCCGGGTCGAAGCGATCGGGGTCCTGGAACCGCTCCGGGTCCCGGTTGCCGGCCGCCAGCACGAGCCAGATGCGCGAACCCTTGGGAATGGTCACCCCGCGCACTTCGATGTCGGCGATACAGGTGCGCTGCGGCACGAGCTGCACCGGTGGCTCGTAACGCAGCAGTTCCTCCACGATCCGCACCGACAGTCCCGGGTCGTTGCGGAGCCGCTCCAGGACCTCCGGGTGCCGCAGCAGCGTGAGCATGCCGTTGGTGATCAGGTTGACGGTCGTCTCATGGCCGGCGATGAGCAGCAGCACCGCGGTGCTCAGTACCTCCATGGTCGTCATGGAGCCGTCCGGGCCACTGCTGTGCACCAGGTCGGACAGCATGTCGTCACGGGGATCCTTGGCGCGCTGCTCCACCAGCCCGTTCAGGTACATGCCGAGCTGCAGCCGTGCCTCCTGCGCGGTGCGCTGGGAGTCGGCGGCCGTACGGCTGTCGGGGTCCAGACCGGCGACGATCGGGTCGACCCAGGTACGGAAGCGGGGCTCGTCCTCGCGCGGCACGCCGAGCAGCCGGCAGATCGCGGTGACCGGGAAGGGGTAAGCGACCTGGTCGACGAGGTCGAACTCCCGTGCGTCCCCGAGGCCGTCGATCAGGCCGGTGATGGTCTCCTCCAGCTGGCCCCGCATGTTCTCGATCCGGCGCGGCCGGTGCGGTGGCCCGAAGGAGCTGTTGGCGATCCTGCGGAGCCGGTCGTGCTCCGGCGGGTCGAGCCGGATGAAGCTCGGCGGCAGTCCCGTCGCCTCCGGACCGGACAGGTCGTCGTGCCCGCCGGCGGTCACGTTGGACTCGTCGGAGCTGATCCGCGGATCGTGCAACAGGGCCTCGATGTCGTGGTACGAGCTGATGAGGTAGGGGCCGTCGTCCTCCTCATGCAGCACCGGCGTCTTGCGGAGTTCCTCGTACACCGGGTACGGATTGGCACGGTTCGCGAAGTCGGTGATCTGGCGCAACATCGAGGTCTGCGGCATGACAGGTCCTTGGAGCGTCGGGGCCGGGGCGCGGTCAGTGGCGGGCGGGGTGGAAGACCAGCTGCTGGTCGGTCGGCGAGTAGCCGCTGAGGGTCACCATGGGGCCGTGCGTCGGCAGGGCGGGGTCCGGGAAGTCGGCGTCGACCGGCACCCGGCCCTCGGGACGGCGGTCCACCGTCGGGAACTCCACCGGGAACGGCGCGCCCTTCTCGATCTGCCGCTGGTAGAACTCCAGCCACCGGGTGTTGTCGAAGCTCACCGCGGCGATCGTCCGGCCCTTGTAGCCGTACACCCCGACGAACCGGCGTTCGACCAGCGAGCCCTGCGTGATCATGATCTGCTCGCCCATCGGCGGCACCCCGACGGACTTGATGTTCACCCCGAACTGGGACGACCAGAACGCCGGCACCCACAGATGCGGCCTGCGCTCGGCGCTCGGGCTGATCATGTTGTGCGCGGCGATCTCGGCCTGCGCGACCGCGTTGCCCCAGTGCTCCAGGGAGAGGAACTGGTAGCCGAACAGCGCGTGCGGGGACCGGGCGACATCGCCGGCGACGAAGACGTCGTCGGTGACGATGCCCCGGAAGTCGAAGGCACGGCAGCCCGCGTCGCAGGCGATGCCCTGGGGACCCGCGCCGAGACCGGATCCGGTGAGCCAGCCGGTGTTGCGGGTCGCGCCCAGCGACACGATCACCACGTTCGCCTCGACGATGCTCTCGTCGGACAGATGGACGGCGCGCACCCGGCCGGCCGGGTCGCCCTCCAGCGCGGTGACCATGACCCCGGTGCGCAGGTCCACGCCGTTCTCGCGGTGCATGTCGGCCGCGACCGCGCCGATCACCCCGCCCAGGGCACCCACCAGCGGCGCGCCCGCGCGTTCCGCCACGGTGACCTCGATCCCGTGCTCCCGGCAGGCCGAGGCGATCTCCGAACCGGTGAACCCGGCGCCGATCACGAACACCCGGCGTGGGCCGGCCTTCAGCCGCCGCTGCAGCGCGGCCGCGTCGTCCCGGGTGCGCAGGGTGAACACGCCGTCCAGCCGGGCCTCGTCCTCCTTGGGCCAGGGCCGGGCGCTCACGCCCGTCGCGATCAGCAGACGGTCGTACTCGACCTCGTCGCCGTCCGCCAGCCGTACCCGCCTGGCCTCGATGTCGAGACCGGTCGCCGCGACCCCCAGCCGCCACTTCGCGTCGATCTCCCGGCGGTGGGGAAGTTCGGTGTGCTGGGGGGACGCCTTGCCGAGCAGCACCCCCTTGGACAGCGGCGGCCGGTCGTACGGCTCGTACGGCTCGTCGCCGATCATGGTGAGTTCGCCGGCGAAGCCCTCGGCACGCAGTGTCTCGGCTGCGCGCAGCCCGGCCAGTGAGGCACCCACGATCACGATCCGGCCCTCGCGCCGGAGCCAGTCGAGATAGTCATTGGGCGGCATCGGACGTCCTTCCCACGGTCTCGTCGAGGCCGTCGGCCGTGATGGCCTGCACGGGGCAGGCGGCGACGGCGCGGGCCAGCCGTTCCCGCTGCTCCGCCTCGGCCCGCGGGTCGTAGACGAGCGATTCCTCGCCGTGCATGGTGAAGATGTCCGGAGCGAGGAACGCGCACTGGGCGTATCCCTGACATCTGTTGAGATCGACGACAAGGCGCATCATGGCTTCGCCCTTCCGGTGGCCAGGTGTCGTGCGTACCGCCAGCCCGTCCGTCCGGCCTTGGACGGCGGGGAACTCCCCGCCCGCCAGCATGGGAGCCCACGCCCGGCGCCGCGCGCCGAGGCGTTCCGAACGGGTGAGCCCTCAGGACGCCGGGGCCGTGGCGGAGCGGCGGAAGCCCGCCACCACGAGGTACGAGCTGAGCAGCAGCGACCATGCCGGGAACACCAGCTCGGCCCAGGGCACGATCGACGACACGAACAGCAGGACCACGGTGCTGAGGAAGCCCAGCACCGTGAGCCAGCGCGGCAGGATGCCCAGGCGGTGCCCGATCACCGAGGTGGAACAGACGAAGACGGCCGCCATCCGCATCGCGTACCCGGTCATCAGCGTGTACGCGAAGTGCTGACCGAAGTCCCAGGTGGGCCGGGAAGGCGAGGTACCCGCCGGATGCGCGGTGTCCAGCAGGGCCGCGGCCGCCGCGGCGGCGCCGAACATCGTGGCCGTGAAGACCAGCCCGCTGCCGAGGAACACGGTGGCGATGAACCGGTCCTCGCTGTCTCCGACATGGGTGCGCACCGCGCCGATGAACCAGAGGAAGAAGATGCCGGCGAACGGCACCAGCATGAGCGCCGCCTGGACGGCGCTGCGCCGGGCGGGGTCCGGTGCCTGGGTGGTGACCGCGTCGGCGCCCTGCGGGATGCCCAGCCGGATCAGCACGATCGCGGCGGCCAGCAGCAGGGCGAAGACGATGCCGGCCACACCGGCGGAACGGGGGGCCTCCAGTGGCTGCCGCCGGGGCGTGGAGGTCTGCATGCGCGGCTCGCTTCCTGTGCGATGGCCCCCCGCACCAGCAAGCCGCCTGCGCCCGGCCGACGCCACCGGAGCACCCCCGAACGGCAGACGGCGCCACATCGGTCGACGTCTCCGGCGCGCTACCCGGCGTGAGCGCGGCGAGGTCCAGGCGGTCGTGGCCGCGCGGGTCCCGGCCGGACAGGGGTCTGCCCGACGACCCGGCTGCGCTCCTCGCAGGAGGCGCACCGGGTCACCGGGCAGGTCGTCGGCTCCGGGGGCGGCTGCCGCACCCGGAGTACCGTCAGAGCTGGGACAGCTCGTCCACCAGGTCGTCCAGGCCCAGCGAACCCTGGGACAGGGCCGCCATGTGCCAGGCCTTGAGGTCGAAGCCGTCGCCGCGCCGCTCACGGGCCTGCTCCCGGCCCAGCAGCCAGGCCCGCTCGCCCAGCTTGTAGCCGATGGCCTGCCCCGGCATGGACAGGTAGCGGGTCAGCTCGCTCTCCACGAAGTCCGCCGGGCGGCTGCTGTGCGCGCCGAAGAACTCCTGCGCCAGCTCCGGCGTCCAGCGCTCCCCGGGGTGGAAGGGGGAGTCGTCCGGGATCGTCAGCTCCAGGTGCATGCCGATGTCGATGATGACCCGCGCGGCGCGCATCATCTGCGCGTCCAGGTAACCGAGCCGGCGCTCCGGGTCGGTGAGGAAGCCCAGCTCGTCCATCAGCCGCTCCGCGTACAGCGCCCAGCCCTCGGCGTTGGCACTGACCATGCCCACGCTGGCCTGGTAGCGGGAGAGGCTCCCGGCGATGTGCTTCCACTGGGCCAGCTGGAGGTGGTGGCCGGGTACACCCTCGTGGTACCAGGTCGAGACCAGGTCGTAGACCGGGAACCGGGTCTCGCCCATGGTCGGCAGCCAGGTGCGGCCCGGGCGCTCGAAGTCGTCCGACGGCGGCGTGTAGTAGGGCGCCGCCGCGCCGCCGGGGGGAGCGATCCGGGACTCGACGCGGCGGACCCGCTCGGCCAGGTCGAAGTGGGTGCCGTCCAGCTTCTCGATGGCCTCGTCCATCACGGACTGCAGCCAGCGCTGGACCTCGTCGACGCCCTCGATGTGGGTGCCGTGCTCGTCCAGGTGCGCCAGCGCCACCCACGGCGTGGCCGCGCCGGGCAGGATCCTCTCGGCCTCGGTCTTCATCTCGCCGAGCAGCCGGTGGTATTCGGACCAGCCGTACGCGTACGCCTCGTCCAGATCGAGGTCGGTGCCGTTGAAGTAGCGCACCCAGCGGGCGTACCGCTCGCGGCCCACCACGTCCGGCGCACCCTCGATCGCCGGCGCGTACACGTCGCGCATCCAGTCGTGCAGCGCCACCACACCCTGGGTGGCGGAGCGGGCCGCCTCGTCCAGCTCGGCGCGCAGCGCCTGGGGCCCGGACGCCGCGAACTGCTCGAACCAGCCCTTGCCGTCGCCCGTGTCGGCCCACTCGCCGAGCTGTCCGACGAAGGTCGCGGTGGCGCGCGGACCGGCGTACAGCTTCCGGTCCAGGCCGAGTTCGAGGGACTGCCGGTATCCCTCCAGCGCGGCCGGCACCGCGCGCAGCCGTTCTGCGACCGCCGCCCAGTCCTCCTCGGTGGCCGTGGGCGTCACGGTGAACACCTGGCGTACCGCGTGCGCGGGCGAGCTCAGGTTGCTGACGGAGCGCAGGCTCTCGTCCGCCTCGTGCACGGCGAGGGAGGCGCTGAGCCGTTCGCGCAGCAGACGTGCGCAGCGACGTTCGATGTCACTGTCCGCGCCGGGCTGCCGCTCGGCCTCGTCGAGCCGGGCGAGCGTGTCACGCTGGAGCCGGGCGAGCGCCTCGCGGCCGGCCGGCGAGGTGTCGGGCAGACGGCTCGAACTCTCTTTGACGCCGAGGAACGTACCGGTGATCGGATCGAGGGCGATGAGCTCGTCGACGAAGGTGTCGGCGACCTGACGGGGCAGCGGGCTGTTGGTCTGTGACATGCGGTCCATCCTTGTACGACGGGCCGCCGCACGTCACTGGGATTGAGCTGACGGCGTAGGCGGGAGCAGCGGTCCGCACTCCCACTGCTGGAAGATCAGGCGGGTCTCCACCCGGGCCACTTCGCGCTGGGACGTGAACTCGTCCAGGACCAGCCGCTGGAGGTCCGTCATGTCGGCCACGGCCACATGCACGAGGTAGTCGTCGGGACCGGTCAGATGGAACACCGTCCGCGACTCGGGCAGCGCCCTGATCCGCTCCACGAACGGCCCCACCAACTCCCGCCGGTGCGGCCTCACCTGCACCGACAGCAACGCCTCAAGACCGCGCCCGAGCTTGGCCGGATCGAGCTCCAGCCGGTGGCCGAGGATCACTCCGGAGCGCCGCAGCCGGGTCACCCGGTCCAGACAGGTGGACGGCGCCACGCCCACCCGGGCGGCGAGATCGCGGTAGGTGGTCCGGGCGTCGTTCTGCAGCAGCCGCAGCAGATGCAGATCGACCGGATCCAGTACGACAGATTCGGCCATGCGGCGAACGTAACACGGTGTCCACGCCCCACGCCCCGCTCGATGTTCACCCTTCGGCCATGGACTCGACGAGCACTTACGACGACTCAGTGCGCGCCTGCGACGACTCGGTGAACCTCCGCGCCGGCGCGACGCGACTGTCCGGCGCCCCGCGCGCCCTGGCCACCGAGGCCGTGCACGCCGGCCGCGACGACCTCGCCCGCCAGGGCCTGCACGCCCCGCCGATCGACCTGTCCACCACTTACCCGTCCTACGACAGCCGTGCCGAGGCCGCCCGCATCGACGCCTTCGCCACCGACGGCGCGGACCCGACCGGACCGCCGGTCTACGGGCGGCTCGGCAACCCGACGGTCGCCCGCTTCGAGACCGCCCTGGCCCGCCTGGAGGGCACCGAGTCGGCCGTCGCCTTCGCCAGCGGCATGGCCGCGCTGAGCGCCGTGCTGCTCGCCCGCGCGGCGACCGGCCTGCGCCATGTCGTCGCCGTACGGCCCCTCTACGGGTGCAGCGACCACCTGCTCACCGCCGGTCTCCTCGGCACCGAGGTCACCTGGACCGACCCGGCGGGCATCACCGACGCGCTGCGCCCGGACACCGGTCTGGTGCTGGTCGAGTCCCCGGCCAACCCGACCCTCGCCGAACTCGACCTGCGGGCCGTCGCCCACGCCTGCGGTACGGTCCCGCTGCTCACCGACAACACCTTCGCCACCCCCGTGCTCCAGCGCCCTGCCGAACACGGCGCCCGGCTGGTGCTGCACAGCGCGACCAAGTACCTCGGCGGCCACGGCGACGTCCTGGCCGGGGTGGTCGCCTGTGACGAGGAGTTCGCCGGGCAGCTCAGGAAGATACGTTTCGCCACCGGGGGCGTGCTGCACCCGCTGGCCGGCTATCTACTGCTGCGCGGCCTGTCCACGCTCCCGGTGCGGGTCCGCGCCGCCTCCGCCACCGCCGCCGAACTCGCCCGCCGCCTCACCGCCGACCCGCGCGTCGCCCGCGTCCACTACCCGCGGCTGGGCGGCGCGATGATCGCCTTCGAGGTGTACGACGACCCGCATGAGGTCGTCTCCCGGGTACGCCTGATCACTCCCGCCGTCAGTCTCGGCAGCGTCGACACCCTCATCCAGCACCCGGCGTCCATCAGCCACCGCGTCGTCGACGAGGGAGACCGCCGCAGCGCCGGAGTGAGCGACAGCTTGCTGCGCCTGTCGGTGGGCCTGGAGGACGTGGACGATCTGTGGGCGGACCTGGACCGGGCACTGGGGCCGCACTAGCCGCGCCCCTTCAGGGGCGCGGGGAACTGCGCGACCCGCCGCGATGCACCCGCAGCCGCCGCGCAGTCCAACGCCCCTACGGCGCTTCGGACTTCCCCGTCTCACCCGCACCGGAAAGCCGTCCCGCGGCAGTCACGGCATTCCCCGGCTCCGCCGGAACCGCCGCCAGCCGGGCCGTGATGACCAGCGTCCCCTCCTCGATCTGGTAATCCAGCGGCAACTCCAGCCCCCGCATCGCCGCCACCATCCCGGTGTTGGACGCCTGCGTCACCGCGTACACGCTGTCGCAGCCGGCCTCGATGGCCATGCCCACCAGGCGACCCAGCAGCTCGCGGCCGATCCCGCGCCGCTGCCAGTCGTCCTCGACGAGCAGCGCGACCTCCGTCTCGTCCCCGTCCCACAGCAGGTGCCCGAGGCCGACGATCCGGCCCGAGGCGGTCTGTACGGCCAGCGTCCGGCCGAAGCGGGGGCTGAGCAGGTGGTTCAGGTAGCGGTCCGCGTCCCCGACCGGGCCGTGGTAGCGCAGCCCGAGGGTCCGTGCCGAGCAGCGCTCGTGCATGGCCTTCGCGGCCTCCACGTCACCGGTGTCAGCCCGGCGTACGGTGATCTCCCTGCCCTCGGGCAGGGTGAGCACGTCCTGGCTGTGCGGGATGCGTGGCCCGAGCCGGGCGTCCAGTTCGACGAGCGCGCGCGCCCGCGCGAACTCGGTCGGCGTGAACGGCAGATACGGCCGCTCCACGGTGATCACTCCACCCTCCGGTGCGCGCAGCCGCATCACGGTGTCCTCCAGCACCCCTTCGACGGGAACCGTCTCGGGGCGCCGGGCCCCGCCGACCGGATGGGCGGGGAGCGAGCGGATCGTGCACCTCCCCAACAACTGCCGGAGGGCCAGCGGAAGTTCCGCCGCGTCCAGTGCGGTTCGGGTCGCCAGGCCCAGTACCCGGGTCGGGGCGTCCACCAGATCGTGCGCGTCGGCCCGCTCGATCCAGGTGTCCCTGCCCCCGGCCAGCGCGACCGCCCGGGTGATCTCGGCGGCCGTCAGCGGGCCCGGGGCCCGCAGCAGGAACTCGTCGACCGTGCCGTCGCCCAGCGGATGCGTCTGCAGGTTCAGGATGTCGACCGCGTGCCCGGCGAGCCCGGCGCACAGCACGGCCAGCGAACCGGGCACGTCCCGCACGGTGGTGCGCAGCCGCCACAGCGTGCTGTCCGCGCCTTCGCCCCCCGGAGCCTGCGCACCGGGCCCGGCCTGCCGTGTCCTGGTGACGGCCGACCGGGCGCCGGTATCGCTATGGGGCACCGGAGGTGCGTGACCTGGGCGCCTCGCCCACCACACGTGGAAGCCGGCCGTGGCGGCCAGCACCAGTGCCGAGATCACCAGCAGCGCCGGGCCGTCGGGGCCGTGCCCGATCAGGTTCGCCACCGCGTCCGCGACCGCGACGGCCGTGAACAGGGCGGCGAGTTCGACGACGTCCCGTCGCCAGTGGTGCACGGGGCGTCCGTTCCGTGTGCGCCTCACGTCAGACATGTCTCGATTCATGCATCCACTGTGAAGGAAGGGTGTTGCGTGATCACGAACGCTCTGTGACTGACGGGTAAAGCGTGCTTATGTTGTTTTTGTTTAGTTTTCTACTGTTACGGCGTCCCTGAAATGACCGGTTCTGGTCCCCGTCAGGCGGCCACCTGTGCACCCAGCGCGTCCCGCAACCGGCGGGCCTGGACCACCAGACGGGACGAGCCGCGCCGAGCCGCCGCCTGGGAGAGATGGGGCAGCGCACCGCTGGCCCCGGACCGCTCGGCGCACTCGGCGGCGACCGCGAGCAGCTCTCCGAGCCCACGGGCCGGACCCGGTGTGCCCGCGCCCGCCGTCGCGAGGTCGGCGAGCAGCACGGGAAGGGTGTGCCGGAGCATCTCCCATATCGTCGTGTTGGCCCCGGTGGCCGCGGCCGTCCGCGCCGACTCGGCCAGCCGCAGCGGCTTCACCGCTCCGCGCCGGACCAGCTGGCCCAGGTCGGCGCCCAGCCGCTCCGCGTCGAGCTGCCCGCGCGCGGCCAGTACCAGCAGCGCGTCCACCGCGGCGAGCCGGTCCTCCTGATGCCGGGAGCCCAGCCCGTAGGCCACGCACAGACGGGTGCTCCCCCCGGCGGTGCCGCCGGACTCGGCGAGCAGCGGAAGGGCGGCGGCCATGCCCCGCTGGTCGTCCACGGCGGCCTGGGACAGATCGTGCACCAGCCGCACGGCGACCAGCTCGCGCTGTTCCGGGAGGATGGCCAGCCAGTGCTGGTGGTTCTCCTGGCCCCAGTGGTGGCAGTACCGCCGCCCGTCGCCGGCCGTGACCGGCCGGCCCAGCCGCCGGAACGCCTCGGGGAAGTCCGCCTGGAGTTCCAGGACTTCACCCGACTCGACCAGGATCCGCACCCCCGAGATCCGGTGGTGGGACGTGGGCAGGGCGGGTGCCCCGGCGGAGAGCCGGCGTGCCAGCCGCTCGCCCTCCGGCGTGCCGAGTGCCGCCGCCCGCTCCGCCGCCGCCAGGGCCGCCGCACGGTCCTCGCGGCGCACCCGCAGCAGCGCCTGCGCGAAGTCGGCGGCACCGACCCGGGCGCCCAGCCGACCGTAGACCGCGAGCCGGTCGACCAGCTCGCCCGGTTCCAGAAGCCCGGTGCTCCACGACGGCGTGGCCAGCAGCAGCGGCTGAGGATCCGTCCGTATCCGGTACGCCAGTTCACGCAGCCGGAGGTCGAACACCCGGGAGAACCCGGTGTGCGCGCACTCGTGATCGGCCGGTCCGCGCTGCTGGGCGGCGAACAGGGTGTCCGTGCCGACGACGCCGAACAGCGTGGCCAGCAGCAGTTCCAGGCCGTCCCGGGCGCCGAGGAGGCCGTAGCGGGTGTTGCCGAAGTACTCGTCGGTGTGCCACCAGCGGCGGGCGTCGGGCTGCCTCCACCAGCGGGTGGCGGCCACCGGTTCGAGCGCCGCCCGCAGCGCGTCCTGGTCGCGGTGGGCGTGCCGGGCCAGCCCGTCCAGCGCCCGCTCGAACGCCGCCACGTCCCCGTCGGCCGCCAGCAGCGCGCCGACCTCCTCGGCGAGTTCCACCGCCGAATCCGGAGCCGGTGCCGCCCGGAACGGCTCCGGCGCCGGCGGCAGCACCTCCTCGTACTCCTCGGGCGCCGCCACGGCCGCGATCCCCACGGCTTCGGCCGCCCGGATACGCAGGACGGGACTCAGCTGTCCGGCCGCGCCGGCGATGCCGCACCGGGCCGCCGGATCGTCGAGCCGCTTCGCGTGCCGCTCCACCAGCTTCAGCGCCCGCTCCTGCACCTGGGTGTCCTCGTGCCCGAACGCCTGGGCCACGGTCGGCAGCAGCTGTGCCGCCGAGGCCGGCTCACGGGCGAGCGCCTTGCCCAGCAGCACCAGCTGGGCGCGCACCAGCTTCTTCTCGGTGCGGAACAGCAGTCCTTCGGAGGCCTCCGCCAGCTGCCGTGCGGTGAGTTCGCCGTCGAGCGCCAGGGCGGCGAGGACCGCCTGGGCGTGGGCGGCGACGGGGGAGGCGGCGTCCCGGGCCAGCGCCGTCCAGTCGGTGACGCGCTCGCGCTCCTCCTCCCGGGTGAGGGCGAGCTGGAGCAGCATCGGCAGGAAGATCCGGTGGTCGGTCGGACCGCCGCCGCGCAGCAGACGGGCGACACAGGCGTCGACCACCGCCCCGCGGTCCAGTTCACCCGTGCGGGTGAGTTCCGCGATCGCGCTCTGCCAGGAACCGGGACCGTCGCCGAACAGCCAGCGGACCTCGCCGACCTCGGAGATCTCGAACAGGCCGTTCACCAGCGGCGCGAGGTCCGGCTCGGCCCGCAGCCGGTCGATCAGGGGGACGCGCCCCCAGCCGTGGCCGATGTGCCGGACCCAGCCGACCACATAGGCGTCCGTCACCGGCACCTCGCATCCCGAGCGGCGCACCAGTCCGGCCATCAGCGGGAAGGGCACGTCCGCGGAGACCGGCCGGGCGGCGAGGCGGTACGCCACATCGGCCTGCCAGCCGGTGTCCCGCTCGGCCAGCGCCCGCAGCAGCGTCTCCGCCGGCGCCTGCCGCCAGCGCATGTCCGCCCCGGCGATCCAGGCCGCGGCCGCCGCCGCCCCCGAGTGACACATCGCCCCGGCCACCTGAAGCGCCGGATACATGCGCTCGAGCCGGCTCCGCTGGTCCCACGGCAGGGCCCGCACCTCCTTGCGCAGCCTCTTCAACTCCGGTAGCAACGCCCGTCGCTCGGTATCCGGCGTCTTCCTCAGCAAGGCCTCCGTCTCGCCCGCGCGCCCCATCCGCACCGCTTCCAGCACCGCGCTCATCGCGTACCCCCGTCGATCTCCGCCATGTCCTGCTCCATCGCTCCACCGCGCCGCACCATCCGCACCGCCAGCGCGTGCTTGCACGGCCCGCGCCCGCCCCGGTACTTCGCCCACCACAGACAACTGCAGCTCAGCACTCCCGCCGCGTCCCGCACCCGGTGCACATGACCGTCCTCGGCCGTCACCGTGCCGACAGCGCCGTCGACGGTCACCGCGCCCGCGGCGGCCAGCGCCCGGGCCGAGCGCAGCCGGGGGTTGTGCCGCTCGACGCGGCCCGCGTCGTACGGCAGCTCGCGGTGGAAGTAGGCGGCCTCCGCCGTGTCGTAGCCGACGCGTCCCGAGGTGCCGAGGCGGATCAGAGCCGCCCGGACCCGCTCCGGGGTGAGCCCGGCTGAGGCGGCCAGGTCGGCTACGTCGACCCGGGGCTCCCAGGCCAGCAGCACCGCGATCAGCTCCGCGTCCTCGGCGGCCGCGTCGGTGGCGAGCGCGTCCAGCACCCCGCCCTCCCCGGAGAACCCGCGGGCCGGGTCGGGCGACAGGGTCAGCGTCAGCCGCATGCCCGGCAGCACGACCTCCCAGGCGGCGGCAGTACCAGAGACCGCGAGGGCGCCCTGCGGGCCGTAGACCCGCAACGCCGTCGCATGGCGCAGCACCCGCTGGAGCGCGGCCAGCCGCTCCGGTCCCGGCAGGCACACCGCACCCGGCACCGGGCGGGTCGTCGGCCGCAGCCCCCGGCCCGCCGGCACCACCCAGCGGGGGCCGGCCGAGCCCCGGCGGGCCGTGCCGGCACGGGGGAGCGAGCGCAGGAACCGCACCGCCTCGTCGGCCGGCAGCTCGGCCCGCAGGTCGAACCCGGCCGCTATGACCTGGGCCTCCGCGAAGCCGCGCAGCCAGCGGTCCGGCAGCGGGACCTTCTTCTCCACCACCGGGCCGTCGAGCGTGGTCACCGCCAACTCCTCGGGGCCGACGCGCAGATGCAGCGGATCGTCGGTGCCGAGCCGGGAAAGAGCCTCCCGGAGTGGGTTGTTGACGTCGACGTTCGTCGTGCCGTGGCCCACCTCGCCGCCGTCCAGGCCCGGGCCGAGGACGTCCAGCCGGGCGTACACCCCGCCGCAGCCGGAGAAGGACTCGAAGCGGAGCCGGTCGCCGTTGCCCGTCACCACCGGGTCCAGCGAGGCGCGCAGCTGCGGCTGGTAGTACCGCGCCGCGGCCACGTCGGCCACCGCGAGCAGCCCGGCGGCGGCCACCTGAGGCGAGGTCAGGAAGCCCGCGAAGAACCGCGGATGGTCCTCGACGCCGGTGGGCGTCGCACCCCGGGAGGTCTCCAGTCCGAGATGGCGTCCGTCGGCGGCGGAGCGCAGCACGGAGGGTTGGCGATAGGCCACGGCCTGTGAAGATCGCGTCATGGAAAAACCGTAGGGGCGACCACTGACAATCGGCTCTGACCTGCGAATACGCGCTGCGGGCAAGGAAGTTCGAGGAGGCTGCGAGGGGCGCGCGGCGGGGCCCGGCGGGACCCGTGCCGCGGAGTCGGGGAGTAGGGCCCGGCCCGTGCCGAGGAGGTGGCGGAACCCGTGCCGGGAGTGCGGCAGGGCCCCGCACCGGGGGATGACGCCGGTGCGCGGCCCTGCGAAAAGCGTACGGGAGTTACTGGCCGACCCGGCCCGGCTGCAGGGTCTGGGTGAACAGCACGGTGCCGTCGTACTCGCGCAGACGGACCGTCAGCTCACCGCTGTGGCCGTCGATGTCGACCTCGCCGAAGAACTGGTAACCCTCCGCGGGCGACACGTTCGAGGCGGTCGGCGCCTTGACGAACACCCGGTCGGGGCCGAACGTGCCGTCCAGCGCGCTGGCCGGGAAGGCGCCGGCGTTGAGCGGCCCTGAGACGAACTCCCAGAACGGCGCGAAGTCCTTGAACGCGGCCCGCGACGGGTCGTAGTGCTGGGCCGAGGTGTGGTGGAC
Organism: Streptomyces sp. NPDC051105; assembly: GCF_040682795.1. NCBI lineage: Bacteria > Bacillati > Actinomycetota > Actinomycetes > Kitasatosporales > Streptomycetaceae > Streptomyces > Streptomyces sp. NPDC051105. The sequence goes on from NZ_JBFBBR010000023.1 coordinate 98,071, forward strand.
GTCCGCCGTCAGCCACACCGTGCCGGTGATCCTGCGGTGCTTGATGTACCGGAGCAGTTCGGCGATCTGCAGCTCGCGGCCGAGCGGCGCGCCCGGGTCGCCCTGGGCGACGGCCTCGAAGTTCGCCAGGCCCTCGACCGGGTCGGGCACCACCAGGCCGAGCGGCATGTCCGCGGCGATGACCTTCCACACCGCGCGCGACCGGGACAGCTCGCGCTTGAGCCACTCCAGCTGCTCGGCGCCGAGGATGCCCTGCGGGTCGGTCGTCTGGTTGTCGGGCGAGTTCGCGTTGCGGTAGGTGCGCATGTCGAGCACGAACACGTCGAGGAGCGGGCCGTGGTGGTGGACGCGGTAGATCCGGCCGTCCGGGCGGCCGCTGATGGTCGAGATGGGGAAGTACTCCGAGAACGCCTGCCGGGAGCGCACCGCCATGTCGTCCAGCCTGGTTCCGGCCGGGTAGGGGGTGCCGGTGCCGATGACCTCGCCCGGGTACCAGTTGTTGCGGACCTCGTGGTCGTCCCACTGGATGACGTTCGGTACCTGGGCGTTGAACCGGCGCAGCGCCTCGTCCAGCAGGTTGTAGCGGAAGTTGCCGCGGAAGTCGTCCAGGGTGACCGCGACGTGCGACTTCGCCTCGCTGGTGACATTGCGGTACAGGCTGCCGTCGGGCAGTGCCTGCGTCGCCGAGATCACGCCGTCGGCGTAGATGTTGTCACCGCTGCACAGGAAGAAGTCCGGGTCCAGCTTCGCCATCGCGTCGAAGATGCGGTAGCCGCCGATGGACTCGTTGATGCCCCAGCCCTGCCCGGCCAGGTCGCCGGACCACAGGAACTTCACGCCCTGGCGCCGACGGGTGGACGCGGTGCGGAAGGTGCCGGTGACCGGCTCGGCGGTGCGGCGCGGGTCGTCGGCGTCGGCGAGCAGCACGCGGTAATGGATCTGCTCACCGGACGGCAGCCCGTGCAGCCGTGTGGTGCCGGTGAAGTCGCTGTCAGCGCCGAGCAGCGGGCCCCGCCATCTGCGCGGGTTGCGGAACGACTCGGTGGCCGAGGTCTCCACGATCATCCGGGCCGGCCGGTCCGAACGGACCCACACCAGGCCGGAGTCGGCGGTCACGTCGCCCGCCTGCACACCCCAGTCGGCCCGGGGCCGCCCGGAGAGCGCGAACGCCGGAGCCGCACTGAACGCCGTGGGCAGGGTCAGGGCCGCCGACGCGGCGAGGGAGCCGCGCAGCACGCTGCGGCGGCCTGGGAACGAAAGGGACATGAAGGGCCTCCAGAGCGAGATCCGGCCAGTTGCGCACAGCCACAACTACTGGTGCGCCGCAGCGCTCACGGAAACCACAAGTGAACAACTGCCCGGCCCATGAAGGAGCCCATGAAGGGCCCCATGAAGGAGTCCACGAAGGAGCCCATGAAGGTCACCCGCCGAGCACCTCCGCCATCACCCGCACCCCCTCCCGGATCCGCGCCGGCGACAGGTGCGCGTACCCCAGCACCAGCCGTACGACGGAGTCGTCGGCCGGTGCGTGCGTGCACGCGCCCAGCGGACGCACCGCGACCCCGGCGGCTGCCAGCCGCGCCACGAAACGGCTCTCCGGCCCGCAGGACTCCGGGAGTTCGGCGATGGCGTGCAGCCCCGCCGCGATCCCGGACACGCGCGCGTGCGGGAAGTGCTGGGCCAGCGAGTCCACCAGGACGTCCCGGCGTTCCCGGTAGGCGCGCTGGCAGCGGCGCAGCTGTCGGTCGTAGTCGCCGCGCTCCAGGAACCGGGCGAACACCGCCTGGTCGAGGGAGGGGTGACCCAGGTCCATGGTCCGCTTGCGCTCGACGACGTCGTACGCCAGATACTCCGGCACCAGCAGCCAGCCCAGCCGCAGCCCAGGGGCGAGGGACTTGCTGACCGATCCCATGTACGCCACGCGTTCCGGGTCGAGACCCTGGAGCGCGCCGACCGGGGCGCGGTCGTAGCGGAAGTCGCCGTCGTAGTCGTCCTCCAGCAGCAGGCCGTCCACCGCACGGGCCCAGTCCAGCAGCCGGGTCCGGCGTCCCGCGGAGCAGGCGATCCCGGTCGGGTACTGGTGGGCGGGCGTCGTCATCGTCGCGCGTACCCCCGAGTCGCGGAGCGGGCCCAGGGCCAGGCCCTCGGCGTCCAGGGGCAGCGGCACGGTGCGCAGCCCGGCCGCCGCGTACAGGCCGTCGTGCTGGGGGCTGCCGGGGTCCTCCACACCGATCTCGCGCATCCCGCGCGCGTGCAGCACGGATCCGAGCAGCGTCGTCGCCTGTGCCACCCCGGAGACGACCACGATCCGCTCCGGGTCGGCGACCACGCCCCGGCGCCGGGCCAGCAGTTCGGCGAGGGCCGAGCGCAGCCGGGGCAGCCCGCGCGGGTCCGGGTAGCCGAGGTCGCGGTGCGGGAGCTCGGCCAGCACCTCGCGCTGCGCGGCGGCCCAGGCGGCGCGCGGGAACAGCGCCAGATCCGGTGACCCCGGTACGAAGTCCACCCGCACCCCCGGCGAGCGCGGCGCCAGATCACGTGCGCGTGCCGACGCCGCCCGCACCGCGCCGCCCACCCAGGTCCCCGCCCCCTGTCCGCTGCGCAGATAGCCCTCCGCCGTCAGTTGCTCGTACGCCTCGGTGACCAGTCCGCGTGACACACCGAGGTCCTTGGCCAGCTCACGGCTCGACGGCAGCCGCGTGCCGGGCGCGAGCCGTCCGGTACGGATCGCCTCGCGCAGGGCCGCCTGGAGGAAACGGCCACGCGCGCGTGCCGGTGCCGACGCGGCCGGCAGCAACAGCTCCCAGGTGGCGGATCCCGGCAGGCCGTCCGGATTGGTCCCCGATGACGTCATGGAAGTGGACCTTAATCCGGGCCGCCCAGGTTCCTAGCGTCGTCCTCATGAACGCGACCACCGCACGCGGCGCCTTCCTGACGGCGTTCGCCTATGTACTCGTCGGGGCCTCCTTCACCGCCAACAGCGTGCTGGGCCACTACCCCTACGCGGGCGGCCAGTTCCTGCGCTACGGGGCGGCCTGTCTGCTGCTCGTGCCCTTCGTCGGGCCGTGCGCGGTGGAGCGGCTGCGCGGGCTCGGGGCGCGCGCGTGGCTGCGGCTGGCCCTGCTCGCCGCCGTTGGCATGGTCGGCTTCAATCTGGTGATCCTGGCCGCCGAACGCACCGCGGAACCGGCGGTTCCCGGTGTCTTCGTGGGCTGCGCTCCGGTGGTGGTGGCGGTCCTGGTTCCGCTCCTCGACGGGCGCGGGCCGCAACGCCGGGTTCTCCAGGGGGCGTCGCTGGTCGCCGTCGGCGCCTTCGCCGTCCAGGGCTGGGGACGTACCGACGCGAGCGGGATCGCCTTCTCGGTGTGCGCGCTGGCCGGTGAGGTCGGGTTCGCGGTGCTCGCGGGGCCGGTGCTGCGGGCGCTCGGGCCACGGCTGCTGACCGCCACGGTGTGCGCCGTCGCCGCGGCCGAGGCGGCGGTGGCCGGGATTCTGCTCGACGGCGGGGCGTGGCTGCGCGGGCCCGACGCCACGGAGACGGCCGCGCTGCTGTGGCAGGCGGCGGTCGTCACCGTCGTCGGTTTCGTGTGCTGGTACATGGGCGTGCAGCGGATCGGCACGGAGCGCGCGACCCTCCTCACGGGCCTCGTCCCCCTCACCGCCGTCTGCACCGCCCCACTCGTCGGAACGGGCTCCTACGGCCCCGCCCAGGCCGTCGGCGGCGCCCTGGTGGGCGCGGGGGTCGCCCTGGGCTCCGGAGCCCTGCCACACATCGGCCGACGAGCGCAGGCCGCCGCGGCCAGGTCCGGTGCGAGCCGGCGGCCGGGGACCGCCGACGCCGCACCCCGCGCCCGGCGACGCTCATCGGCTGCCGTCCAGGATGACCCGTGCGACCAGCGCCGGGTCGTCGTTCATCGGGCAGTGGCCGCAGCCGGGCAGCCGGACCAGGCGGGCCTTGGGGATGATCTGCTTGGCCCGGACCCCCTGGCGGCGCACCAGCAGCATGTCCCGGGTGCCCCAGCCCACGGTGACCGGGATGCCGGGCACGTCGTCGGTGAACTGGACGGCGGACCCCGCCCGCAGGGTCTCGGCGAACCCGGTGGCCCCCGCGAGCGCGAGCGTCTCGGCGACCACGGCCTCGGGTGAACGGCGTGCCGGGCGGGCGTAGATGGTGCTGGTCAGGGCCGTCCGCCCGGCGGCCGTCCGGGACAGCCGCTCGACCAGCGGGAGCGGCAGCCGCTCCGCGATCCGCCGCATGGCGATGAGCACGGCCAGGGCGTAGCGCCGCTCGGCCTGCGTCCAGAATCCGGCGGGGGAGAGGGCGGTGACGGACCGTACGAGCTTCTCGCGGCCCAGCTCCAGGGCCAGCAGCCCGCCGAGCGAGTTGCCGGCCACGTGCGGCCGGTCCAGCTCCAGCGCCTCGAACAGGGCGGCGAGCACGGTGTTGGTCGTGGGCAGGTCGTAGGCGAGGCCGGCGGGAAGTCCGGGGGAGGCGCCGAAGCCGGGCAGGTCCACGGCGATCACGTCCCGCTCGGTCGCGAGGATGTCCACCACCGGGTCCCAGGCCTGCCGGTGATGCCCTATGCCGTGGAGCAGGACCAGCGGCTCTCCACGGCCCACGCGCGCGTAGGAGACGGTCACGTCCTGCTGGCCCTGCGCGGCCGGGACTTCGAGCGAGACGGTGGCGGACATGGGGGCTCCTCGTCTGGGACATCGGCTGACGTCGTAGACAGCTTGTCAGCAATTGCTACTGGCGGGTAGTCCCCCGTCGGTGTGTCGCGCCTCGGCGGCGGACGGCGTCACCCAACGCACCCTGCGCGGCTCCGGGTTGCCGTCGGGATGCCCGAGGTGCCGCATGAGCGTCAGTCGCGTCGGCAGCCGCACGTCCAGGGCCCCCGGGGTCGCCGGCCGGCAGTGGTCCGCGGATCATTCTGGGCCGAGCCCGCGGCGAACGAGGCGATTCCGGCGGGAGGGGGGAACGTGTCGGATGGCGCGGGGGCGTGATCGGCGTCGTCGACGGTCCCGGCCGGTCCATCCGGTCCATCCGGTCCATCCCGTCCATTCGGCCCATCCGGTTCATTCCGTCCATCCCGTCCATCCCGTCCATCCCGTCCATCCCGTCCATCCGGTCCGGCCGGGTCGTCCGCGTCATCAGGACCATCCGCATCATCAGGACCGGCCGGACCGTTCGGGCCGTCCGCATCATCCGTAGAACGAAGGGGCAGGGGACCCTCGCCGCCCGCCGCCCGCCGCCCGCCGCCCGCCGCCCGCCGCCCGCCGCCCGCCGCCCGCCGGCCCCGGCCGCCCCACGGTGCCCGCCGTGCGACGGGAGCTTTGCCGCAATGTCACGAAAACGCCCCCGTGCGAACGCCCCGTGAACGCTGCATGGCACCGCTTTCTATGCGCTGCCCCTGGGATCGAGGATTGGTCTTGACCAAGGGTGTGCGCCGCCTTATGGTCGCAGATAAGTACAACAACCTTTAATAAACAAGGGCGCTAAAACGCCGCCGGACCACGGCGATTGCGGAGGACAGGGTGGGGACCACGCAGCTGGAATCGGTACCGGAACCGAAGTACTGGCATCTCAAGACCGTGCTCAGTGAGGCACTCGACTCGGAGTTCTCGGTCGGCGAGATCCTGCCCAACGAGCGCGACCTCGCCGCCCGCTTCGGCGTGGCCCGCGCCACGCTCCGTCAGGCCCTCGAACAGCTCGAACTGGAGGGTCGCCTCCAGCGCCGCCGCGGTGTCGGTACGACGGTGGCGCCCCCGCGCATGGGCGTGGCCGTCGGCACCGACGAGCACGCCTGGCCGGGCGCCCCCGAGGACGCCTGGCAGCCGGTCGACTGCACCCTCGCGGTGCCGCCCGCGGCCGTCGCGGCAGCCCTGGAGACCGGCTCGGAGGAGCCGGTGCACATGGTGCGCCGCTCCCGCGTCTCCCACGGTCAGCCCGTCGCCGCCGAACTGCTCTACATCCCGGCGTCCTCGGTCCCGGACCTGACGGCGATCGACGCGCCGTCCGGATCGGCACGCGCGCGTGCCGTGCTGCGGGAGCTGCAGCGCCTGGCGCTGGAGGGCCAGGACCGCTCCGTGGAGCTCGGCTCGGCCCGCGCCGACGACGCCAAGGAGCTCGACCGGCTCCCCGGCGCCCCGGTCCTCGTCGTCACCACCCGCTTCCTCGCCGCCGGCCGCACCGCCGCGCTCTCCGTCGCCACGTACCGCGCGGACACCTGCCGGCTGACCTTCGGCGACTCCGGCGGCGTGGAGATCCACCACGGACCGGAGCGGCAGGCCTCGTAGCCACCGAGCCGGAACAGGACGCGCCCCGGAACTCCTCCGGGGCGCGTCGCGTTTCACAGCGGCTGCACGGCTGCACGGCTGCACGGCTGCACGGCTGCACGGCTGCACGGCTGCACGGCTGCACGGCTGCACGGCTGCACGGCTGCACGGCTGCACGGCTGC
>NZ_JBFBBR010000023.1:104623-125123 GCF_040682795.1 Streptomyces sp. NPDC051105
TGCACGGCTGTTCAGCGGCGCGCTGTGACCGTCCCGTCCACCGCGAACAGCTGCTCCTCCACATGGTCGAGGGCGAGCCGCAGCGCGCCGGTCGCCACCGCCGCCTCGCCGAGGAGGGAGAGAGCCACCCTCGGCGGCCGCAGACAGTAGCGGGCGAGTTCGCGGCGCAGCGGCTCCAGGACACCGTCGAGCCCCGCCGCCCAGCCGCCTATCACCACCAGCTCCGGATCGAGGGCCAGCGCGAGCGCGGCCACGTCGTGGACCAGCCGCTGGATGAACCGGTCGACCGCGGCCCGCGCCCGCGTGTCCCCCTTCCGGGCCAGCGCGAACACCTCGGCGACCGCCTGTTCGTCCAGCGGGTGCAGCGGTTCGTCGGTGGTGGACAGCAGCGTCTCCGGGGTCACCTCCCGGCCCAGCAGATGCAGCGCGCCGATCTCCCCGGCCGCCCCGCCGTAGCCCCGGTGCAGCCGTCCGCCGATCAGCGAACCGGCGCCCGGACTCAGCCCGGCCAGCACCATCACCACGTCGTCGGACTCGGTGGCCGCGCCCTTCCAGTGCTCGGCCACGGCCGCCGCGTTGGCGTCGTTCTCCACCAGCACCGGGCACTTGAAGGACCGGCTCAGCCGCTCGCCGAGGCGCAGTCCCGTCCACTGGGGCAGCGCGGTGCCCAGCCGCACCCGGCCGTCCGCCTCGACGATGCCCGGCGTGCCGACCCCGACGGCCCGCAGCGAACTGCGCGGCACCCCGGCCCGGCGCAGCAGTTCGGCGACCGCGGTGCGCAGCCGCTCCAGCCGCTCGTCCGCGTCGGCCGTCTCGTCCACGTCCTTGGCCTGCGCCCCCAGTATCCGGCCGTCCAGGTCCGCCAGGAGCGCGGCGACGCGGTGCGGGCCGATCTCCAGGCCCAGCAGATGCCCGGCCTCGGCCCGGAACCGGAACCGCCGAGCCGGCCGCCCCTGCCGCCGGGTGGCGCCCTCCTCGGCCGCCTTCTCGACGACCAGACCGGCCTCGATGAGCCCCTCGACGACCCCCTCGACGGTCGGCCGGGACAGTCCGGTCACCCGGGTGATCTCGGTCAGGGTCGCGGAGTCCGTGGCACGCAGCGCGTGCAGCACCACCGCGGAATTGATCCTCCGCAGCAGCGACGGATCACCGCCGGTCAGTCCCGCCAACGTCCGTCCTCCCAGCTAGCCCTGCGTGTTGGCCGGATCGTACTTCGGTAGCGACGACCCCGGCGAGTGCCTGGCGCCCCCTACCTGTCGAGGATCCGCGATCAGCGGGGCACGACGAACCCCGACTCGTACGCCGCGATCACCGCCTGCGTACGGTCCCGCGTCCCCAGCTTGGCCAGGACGGCACCCACATGGGACTTCACGGTCTCGGTGCCGACGATCAGCCGCCCGGCGATCTCGGCGTTGGACAGCCCCTGCGCCATGAGCCGCAGCACCTCGGCCTCCCGCTCGGTCAGCCGCGCCCACCGAAGCGCGTCCCGCTCGCCGTCCCCGCCGTACCGGGCGGCGAGTTGCCGTACCGAGGCCGGGAAGAGCAGCGACTCGCCCTCGGCGACCAGCCGCACCGCGTGCACGATCTCGGCCGGCCGGGCCCGCTTCAGCAGAAACCCGTCGGCACCCGCGCGGAGCGCCTCGTACACGTACTCGTCGTCCTCGAACGTCGTCACCACCAGGATCTTCGGCGGTTCCGCGACCGTGCGCAGCACCGCACGCGTGGCCTCGATCCCGTCCAGCAGCGGCATGCGCACGTCCATCGCCACCACGGCCGGCCGCAACTGCCGCACCAGCGGGATGACCGCCGCCCCGTCGGCGGCCTCGCCGACCACCTCGATGTCGGGCTGGGTCTCCAGCACGGCGCGCAGACCCGCCCGTACGAGGGGTTCGTCGTCGACGAGGAGAACGGTGACCGGCATCCGGCCAGGGTAGATCAGCGCACCGGCAGCTCGGCGTGCACCTGCCAGTCGCCCCCGTCCGGTCCGGTGCGCGCGCTGCCCCCGAGCAGGGCCGCGCGCTCGCGTATCCCCCGCAGCCCACTGCCCCGCCCGGGTCCCGGTATCCGGCCCGGCAGCGGATTGCGCACCTCCAGCCCGAGCAGCCCGCCGCCCACGGTCACCCGGACCCGCACGGGCACGGCCCCCGCGTGCCGCAGCACGTTGGTGAGCGACTCCTGCAGGATCCGATAGCCCTCCCGGGAGACCGGACCCGGCACCGTCTCCAGCGGACCGGTGACCTCCGCGTCCACCTTCGCGCCCGAGGCCCGCGCCGACTCCAGGAGCCGGTCGGCGTCGATGAGCGTGGGCCGCGCGTGCACCGGCTGCCGGGACTCGCGCAGTACACCCAGCACGCGCTCCAGATCCTCCAGCGCGCTCCGGCCGGTCTCCTCGATGGCCGCCAGCGCCCGGTCGGTGAACTCCGGACTCCCCGCCGCCCGGGCCGCACCGGCCTGTACGACCGCCACCGTCAGGGCGTGCCCGATGGAGTCGTGCAGCTCGCGCGCGATACGGGTGCGCTCCAGCAGTTGCTCGGTGCGCTCCTCCAGTGCCGCGAGCCGCTCGGCGGCGGACGGGCCGAGCAGCCGCCGGGCCAGCGCGGTCACCAGCTCGCCGAAGCCGACGACGGCGCCGTAGAGGGCGACCAGCGGGAGCGGGACCAGCAGGGCGTACGCCCAGTGCGGCTGGGCCGTGTCCAGGAGCGGGAAGCCGCCGGGCACCTGACCCGCCGCCAGCAGGCTGAGGTCGAACGCGATGGCCGGAAGCCACACCGAGGCCAACGCGCCCGCCGAGCCGACGACCATCCGCGCCTCCAGCCACAACACCGTGCGCCACCGGTCCCGCCAGGTCGCCGACGGCGCCTCGGAGATCCCCGAATCCTCCTCACCGGGCGTGAGCAGCAGCCGCGCCTGCACGCCCTCGCCCCGGCGCACCGCGGGGATCAGCCCGACCGGAACCAGCACCAGCGCGGGCACCCACGGGGTCGACGGGTCGATGAAGAGCCACAGGCTGACGACGAGCAACGGCACCCACAGATGCAGCAGGCGCGTGTACGTCGTCCCCCGCAGCAGCGGGCGTAGAAAGCGGGCCATGCGGACATCCTGACAGGGCCCACTGACAACGGCCCTCCCCCGAGCGGGGGAGAGAACCTCCACCGGCGGGGGAGGAGCCAACCCCGCCGACCCGTCAGGGTGTTGGCCATGACCAGCATCGACGTGCACGAACTCACCAAGGAATACGGCGGTCGCCGGGCCGTGGACCATCTCACCTTCACCGTCCGCCCCGGCCGTGTCACCGGCTTCCTCGGCCCCAACGGCGCCGGCAAGTCCACCACCCTGCGACTCGTCCTCGGCCTCGACCACCCCACCTCCGGAACCGCCACGGTCGGCGGCCGCCCCTACCCGGAACTCCGCGAGCCGCTGCGCCGCGTGGGTGCCCTGCTCGACGCCGACGCGGCGCACGGCTCCCGCACCGGACACGACCATCTGCGTGCCCTCGCGGTGAGCAACCGGATCCCGGCCGGCCGAGTCGAGCGGATGCTGGAGGAGACGGGTCTCGCCCCCGTCGCCCGGCGCCGGACACGGACGTACTCCCTGGGCATGCGACAGCGGCTCGGGATCGCCGCCGCCCTCCTCGGCGATCCCGAGGTGGTCCTCCTGGACGAGCCCGCCAACGGACTCGACCCCGAAGGCATCGTCTGGATCCGCGAGTTGCTGCGCCGGCTGGCGGCGGACGGGCGCACGGTCCTGGTCTCCAGCCATCTGATGAACGAGACGGCGTCCTTCGCGGACCACCTGATCGTCCTCGGCCGCGGCCGGCTCCTCGCCGACACCCCGATCCGGGACTTCATCCACGCGCGCGTACGGCCCGCGGCGAAGGTCCGCACCACCGACGACGAACAACTCGGCGACCTCCTCGCCCGGCATGGCTACGAGGCGGAGCGCGGCCCGGACGGGACCTGGACCGTACGGCACGCGCGCGTGGAGGACATCGGCCACCTGCTGGCCGACGCGCGCGTACCCGTCCTCGAACTCACCCAGGAGGAGGCCACGCTGGAGCAGGCCTACCTCGATCTGACGTCGGCGGAAGCCGAGTTCACCGCCGCCCGTCATCAGGAGGCCTGACCATGCCGTTCCAGCCCGTACTGCACGCCGAGTGGATCAAGATCCGTACGGTGCGCTCACTCGTGGGCGGTCTGTGCGCCGTGCCGCTCGCCACCGCCCTGTTCTCCGGCCTCACGGCCGCCGGTTCCCACGGCTCCGACCCGCTGTTCTCCGCGTTCGCCGGCGTCGCCTTCGGACAGATCGCGGCGGTAGCCTTCGGTGCGACGGCCGTCTCGTCCGAGTTCCGGGGCGGCGCGCTGCGGCTGACCCTGTCCGCGGTGCCCGACCGGCGGCGCTGGTTCGCGGCGAAGGCCACGGCGATCGCGCTGCCGGTGCTCGCCGTCGGTCTGCTCACCGGCCTCGTCACCCTCGTCCTGGGCAAATCCCTGCTCGGGGCCGACGGGCCGACCTGGTCCGAAGGACTGCGCGGCGCCCTGGGCTGCGGCGTCTACCTGACGCTGATGGCCCTGCTCGCGGCGGGACTGGCGGCCGTCCTGCGCAGCGGGACCGCGACGCTCGGCATCCTGGTCCCGTTCCTGCTGATCGCGTCCTTCGTGATCGGCGACCTGGCCGCCGGCGCCGCCGACCTGCTGCCCGACCGGGCCGGTCAGGCCGTCCTGCACAGCGCCCGGCACGGGGCCCTGGGGCCCTGGACCGGACTGGCGGTGACCGCGCTGTGGACGGCGGGCGCACTGCTCGCCGGAGCCCGCAGCGTGCGCCGACGGGACGCCTGACGTCCCGCAACCGCCTTTACACCGGCGAGCGGCTAGCCCTCGGCCGCCTCCCGCAGCCGCCCGAACTCCTCCGCCATCGTCGCCGCCGTCCAGTGCGCGTTCAGTCCGCTGGGGTTCGGCAGCACCCACACCCGGGTGTCCCCGATCAGCCGCTCCTGCGGTCCCACCCGGGCCTTCCGGTCGCCGAACGCGGCCCGGTAGGCCGTGACGCCCACCACCGCCAGCCATCCCGGCCGCACCCGGGTCACCTTCGCCGTCAGCAGCAGGCCGCCCTCCGTGTACTCCGCCGCCGTCAGTTCGTCGGCGCGCGCGGTCGCCCGCGCCACCACGTTCGTGATGCCAAGCCCGTACGACAGCAACTCGCCCTGTTCCGCGGGCTTCAGCAGCCTCGGGGTGAACCCGGACAGGTGCAGCACCGGCCAGAAACGGTTGCCGGGACGGGCGAAGTGGTGGCCCGTGGCCGCCGTCATCAGGCCGGGGTTGATGCCGCAGAACAGCACGTGCAGGCCGTCCGCGATCACGTCCGGGACGAGACGGTCGCGGGCGGCCTCCAGTTCCGCCGCGGTGAAGCGAGGGGAGCGGCTGGTCAGAGGATCGCTCCGGGGGTGTAGCCGGCGGCCTCCGGGTGCTGCTTGGCGATCTCCTCGATCCGGCCGACGACGGCACCGACCTGCGCGGCGGCCGCGCCCGTGAAGGACAGCTTGTCGGCCATCAGGGCCGTCAGCTGCTCCCGGTCGAGCGGCAGCCGCTCGTCGGCGGCCAGCTTGTCGAGCAGGTCGTTGCGCTCGGCGCCCTGTTCGCGCATCGCGAGCGCCGTGGCGACGGCGTTCTCCTTGATCGCCTCGTGCGCGACCTCACGACCGACACCCGCCCGCACCGCGCCCATCAGCACCTTGGTGGTGGCGAGGAAGGGCAGGTAGCGGTCCAGCTCGCGGGCGATGACGGCGGGGAACGCGCCGAACTCGTCGAGGACCGTCAGGAAGGTCTCCAGCAGACCGTCCAGCGCGAAGAACGCGTCCGGCAGGGCCACCCGGCGCACCACCGAGCAGGACACGTCGCCCTCGTTCCACTGGTCGCCCGCCAGCTCGCCGGTCATCGAGGCGTAGCCGCGCAGGATCACCATGAGGCCGTTGACGCGCTCGCAGGACCGCGTGTTCATCTTGTGCGGCATCGCCGAGGAACCGACCTGGCCCGGCTTGAAGCCCTCGGTGACCAGCTCGTGTCCGGCCATCAGCCGGATCGTCTTGGCCAGGGAGGAGGGGGCGGCGGCCAGCTGTACGAGCGCGGTCACGACCTCGTAGTCCAGCGACCGCGGGTACACCTGGCCGACCGAGGTGAAGGCCTGCGAGAAGCCCAGGTGCCGCGCGATCCGGTTCTCCAGCTCGGCCAGCTTCGCCGCGTCCCCGCCCAGCAGGTCCAGCATGTCCTGGGCCGTCCCCACCGGGCCCTTGATGCCACGCAGCGGGTAGCGGCCGAGCAGCTCCTCGACCCGGCCGTACGCCACCAGCAGCTCGTCGGCGGCGGTCGCGAAGCGCTTGCCGAGGGTAGTGGCCTGCGCGGCCACGTTGTGGGAGCGGCCGGCCATGACCAGCTCCGCGTACTCGCCGGCCAGCTTGCCCAGCCGCGCCAGGACGGCCACCGCACGGTCGCGCACCAGCTCCAGCGAGAGCCGGATCTGCAGCTGCTCGACGTTCTCCGTCAGGTCGCGGGAGGTCATGCCCTTGTGCACGTGCTCATGCCCGGCGAGGTCGTTGAACTCCTCGATCCGCGCCTTCACGTCGTGCCGCGTGACCTTCTCGCGCTCGGCGATGGAGGCCAGGTCGACGGTGTCGAGGACCCGCTCGTAGTCCGCGATCGCCGCGTCCGGCACCTCGATCCCGAGGTCCTTCTGGGCTCGCAGCACGGCGAGCCAGAGCTGCCGCTCCAGCTTCACCTTCTGCTCGGGCGACCAGAGCGTGGCGAGCTCGGCGGAGGCGTAGCGTCCGGCGAGGACGTTCGGGATGCGGGGCTTGGCGGGGGCGGCAGAAGTCACGTGTACGGATTCTACTGGCGGTTCCTGCAGGCCAACGCCACAGGTCCGCTCGTGCGAAGCTACGAGAGCCGGGTCACGGCCGGGCCGGGTCCTCCGGACCGGCCCGGCGGTACGGGCCACCCCGCGGTACGGGCCACCCCGCGGTACGGGCCACCCCGCGGTACGGGCCACCCCGCGGCACGGGCCACCCCGCGGCACGGGCCACCCCGCGGGACGCGGCCCTAGGAGGCCTCGGCCAGCTCCGCCAGGACGTCCGCGTGGCACGGCTCGGGCGCGCACCAGCACGCCAGGGTCTTCCCCCGCAGCTCGGCCACCAGCTCCAGCAGTTCGGGTCGCTCCAGCAGATACGCCCGGTACATCGCCATCACCTCGGCCCGGGTGCCGTCCCGCTTCTTCTTCGGAGTGTCGTAGGCGAAGGGGTTGCGGAGCGGGTGGCGGGGCAGGTCCCAGCCGCCCATGGTCCAGCGGCGGCCGACGTAGACGACGTCCTCGGGGGCGTGTTCCAGCCGGGGGCCGAACTCATGGATCAGGCCCCTGACATTGATCACCCGCGTGGACACAGGACCCACGCTATGCCTCGTACGGCAGCAGCTCCGGCCGCTTCGGCGCGCGGCCGTCGCCCGAGGAGCGGCCGGTCAGACGGCGGCCTATCCACGGCAGCAGGTACTGCCTGGTGAAGCGGGCGTCCTCGACCCGGCGCGCGACCCAGCCCGGCGGTGGCGTGACCGGCATCGGCGTGTGCCACTCGCTGTCCTCGGCCTCGTAGCCGAGGGTCTGCCAGACCGCCTCGGCGACCCGGCGATGCCCCTCCGCCGTGAGGTGCAGCCGGTCCACGTCCCACATCCGGGGGTCGGCCAGCGAGGGGGCGCCGTACAGGTCGACCACGAGGGCGCCGTGCTGCCCGGCGAGGTCCTCGACGCAAGCGAACAGCTCCTCCATGCGCGGCCGGAACCGTTCCAGGACCGGGCCCTGGCGGCCGGGGCTGCGCATCAGGACCAGCTGCTCGCAGGCCGGCGCCAGCCGCTCCACCGCCTCGGTCAGCAGGTCCCGGACCCGGACCATGTCGCACTTGGGGCGCAGGGTGTCGTTGAGGCCGCCGACCAGCGTGATCACGTCCGGCCGCATCGCGACGGCCACGTCGACCTGCTCCTCGACGATCTGTCCGATCAGCTTGCCGCGTACCGCGAGGTTGGCGTAGCGGAAGCCGGGGTTGCGGGCGGCCATCCGGGTGGCGAGGACATCGGCCCAGCCCCGGTACGAGCCGTCGGGTTGCAGGTCCGACATGCCCTCGGTGAAGGAGTCGCCGACCGCGACCAGGCTGGAGTGCGCGGGGAGCACAGGGTGCACAGGGTTCTTCTGCATGGCGACAGAGATGGTATCCCGAGGCGCATACCCGTCAGTCGGTCCCTCCCCGGAGGGGCTACGCGTGCTGTCCGAACAGCTCCCGCAGCACGTCCTCCATCGTCACCAGCCCCGCCAGCCGTCCGTCGTCGCCGAGCACGCCCGCCAGATGGGTGCGGCTGCCGCGCATCGCGGTGAGCACGTCGTCCAGCGGGGTGCTCTCCCGCACCCGCGCGATGGGCCGCATGTCCCGCAGCCGGAACGCCTCGTCCCGGGGCGAGGCGTCCAGCGCGTCCTTGACGTGCAGATAGCCGACGATCCGCCGCCCCGCGTCGACCACCGGGAACCGGGAGAACCCGGACTGCGCCGACAGCCGCTCCAGTTCCTCCGGGGTGACGCCCACGCGCGCGTAGACGACACGTTCCAGCGGCACCACCACGTCCCGCACCGGCCGGCGGCCCAGCTCCAGGGCGTCGTGCAGCCGTTCTTGGGCCCGGTCGTCGATCAGGCCCGCCTCGCTGGCGTCCTTGACGATCTCGGCGAGTTCGGTGTCCGTGAACGTCGCCGCGACCTCGTCCCTGGTCTCCACCCGCAACAGCTTGAGCAGCCCGTTCGCGAAGGCGTTCACCGTGAAGATCACCGGACGCAGCGCCCGGGAGAGCGTGACCAGGGGCGGTCCGAGCAGCAGCGCGCTGCGCACGGGCTCGGCGAGCGCCACGTTCTTCGGCACCATCTCGCCGAGCAGCATGTGCAGATAGGTGGCCAGTGCCAGCGCGATCACGAAGGACACGGCATGGCCGGCGCCCTTGGGTACACCGACCGCGTGGAACACCGGCTCCAGCAGATGGGCGATGGCCGGCTCGGCGACCACACCCAGTACCAGCGTGCACAGCGTGATGCCGAGCTGGGCGGCGGCCAGCAGCGCGGACACGTGCTCCAGGCCCCACAGCACGCTCTTGGCCCGCCGGTCGCCCGCCTCGGCGTGCGGCTCGATCTGCGAGCGGCGCACGGAGATCAGCGCGAACTCGGCGCCCACGAAGAAGGCGTTGACGACCAGCGTCGCGAAACCGATCAGCAGCTGTACGACGGTCACCGGCGCCCCTCCTGCTCCCGCGCGTCGTCGAGCGGCGCGTGCAGCAGCACCCGGGCCGCCCGCCGCCCCGACGCGTCCACCACCTCGAGCCGCCACCCGGCGACCTCGACGCCGTCCCCGGTCTCGGGTATCCGCCCCAGCTCGGCCGCGACCAGCCCGGCCAGCGTCTCGTACGGCCCCTCGGGTGCCTTCAGGCCGACGCGCGCGAGCTGGTCCATACGGGCCGCGCCGTCCGCCGAGTAGAGCACGCGGCCCTGCTCGTCGGTGCCCGAGGGGGCGAGATCGGGCGTCTCGTGCGGGTCGTGCTCGTCGCGGACCTCGCCGACGACCTCCTCGACGATGTCCTCCAGGGTGGCGACCCCGGCGGTACCGCCGTACTCGTCGATGACGACGGCCATGGTGCGCCGGCCGCCGAGACGGTCCAGGAGGCGGTCGACGGTGAGGGACTCGGGGACCAGCAGCGGCTCGCGCATCACCTGGGCGACGGGGACGCGCGCCCGCTCCGCCACGGGCAGGGCCACGATGTCCTTGATGTGGGCGGTGCCGACGACCGAGTCCAGGGTGTCGCGGTAGACCGGGAAGCGGGACAGCCCGGTCGCCCGGGTCGCGTTCGCCACGTCCTCGCAGGTCGCCCGGACCTCCAGGGCGACGACCTGGACGCGCGGGGTCATCACGTTCTCCGCCGTGAGGTCGGCGAGGTTCAGCGTGCGCACGAACAGCTCGGCGGTGTCCGCCTCCAGCGCGCCCGCCTTGGCGGAGTGCCGGGCCAGCGCGGCCAGCTCCTGGGGCCCGCGCGCGGAGGCCAGCTCCTCGGCGGGCTCCACGCCGAACCGTCGTACCAGCCGGTTCGCGGTGTTGTTCAGGTGCGTGATGAAGGGCCGGAAGGCCGCACTGAACCAGCGCTGGGCGTTGCCCACCCGCTTGGCCATGGCCAGCGGCGAGGAGATCGCCCAGTTCTTGGGCACCAGCTCGCCGACGACCATCAGGAACACCGTGGACAGCGCGGTGCCGATCACCAGCGCGAGCGAACTCGCCGCCGACCGCGCGATGCCCACCGCCTCCAGCGGACCGGCCAGCAGCTTGGCGATCGACGGCTCGGCGAGCATGCCGACCACCAGATTGGTGACCGTGATGCCGAGCTGTGCCCCCGAGAGCTGGAACGTCAGCTGCCGTACGGCCTTGAGGGCGCCCGCCGCCCCGGTCTCGCCGCGCTCCGCGGCACGTTCCAGTTCACCGCGACCCACCGTGGTCAGCGAGAACTCGGCGGCGACGAAGGCACCGCAGGCGAGCGAGAGCAGGATCGCCACCAGCAGGAGGAGCACTTCGGTCATCGGGTCACCTCCGTCCCATGGTCGGACAGGGCGGCCGGGACCGCGCGGTATTGCCGGGACAGAGGACCGGGAGGCTCGCCCATGGGCGGACGCTCACACACCTTTCATCGAGGAACGGGACGATCCCCCCATGGTAAAGGATCGGCAAAGCGTGCCATTCGGAAGCCTTCGCCGGCGGTCTCGGCCGGCCTCCTCACCCGTCGCCCGCCCGGGCAAGGCGCGCGCGGTCTCGTGGTCCACCAGTACCCTCGCGTGGCCGCGCCACCCACCCAGCCGCACGAACCACTCCTCGATGGCCGCCGGCGGTGTCGGCCGTCGAATCGTGGTTGCTCGCGGACATCGCCTCGCCTGTCTCTACAGGGGCTTGATCCAGCGCCGCCAGTGGTCCTCGCGGTGGTAGCCGGCCGCGGCCCAGGCGTGGTGCGCCTGTTCGTTGGCTTCCAGGACCATGGCGTCGACCCGTCGTCCGCCCAGCGCGGCGAAGCGTTGTTCCGCGGCTTCCAGCAGGGCGGTGGCGATGCGTTGCCGGCGGTGGTCGGGGTGTACGGCGAGCCGGTAGGCGGAGCAGCGCCATCCGTCGAAGCCGGCTATGACGGTTCCGGCGAGGAGGCCGTCGCGCTCGGCGAGGAGCAGGGCTTCGGGGTCTCGGGTGAGGAGCCGGGTCACTCCTTCGTGGTCGTCGCTGATGCTCGTGCCCTCCGCGGCGTCGCGCCAGAACCGCAGCACGGTGTCGATGTCCGAGAAGGTGGCGTGGCGGATATGCAGATCGCTCATGGGGCGAGCCAAGCAGGGCGCTGGTCCGGCTGGCGACCGGGTTTCCATGAGCCGCGAGCCCGTCGGCGAAGGTCCGCGGTCACCCTGACAGCTCCGCCAGCACCGGCGCGAAAGCCTCCATGTACGGTTCCAGGACGGTCAGATAGGAGAACCCGTACCGCTCGCGCAGCCCCCGCGCCCGCCCCACGACCTCCTCCACGGTGCCGACGAGGACCGTGGGCAGGGCGAGGGCCTGGGCCAGGGTCAGTTCGGGCCGTCGCTCCAGGAGCGGGCCGAGTGCGGACTGCGGGTCGTCGGTGATCGCCACGATCTGGATGAGCAGGTTCCGTTCGGCGGGCTCCCCGCGGCCCGCTGCCAACTCCGCGTAGCGGGCGACCCGTTCGTCGAGTTCCTGGGCGGGGACCGGTTCCAGGCGGCCCTCCGTGTTTCCCGGTGCCAGGCGGGCCCCGGCGAAGGCCGCGATGTCCGCGTGCTCGGCGGTCAGCCGCAGCATCCGGTCGCCGTTGCCGCCGATCAGCAAGGGCACCCGGCACTCGTCCGACTTGAGCAACTCCTCGACCGTGCGGCGCAGATGGTCCACCCGTTCGCGCGGTGAGCCGAACGGCAGCCCGGCGCGCTCGTGCTCCGTCTGTACGTAGCCGGTGCCGAGCCCGAGTTCGAGGCGGCCGTCGGTCAGCGCGGCGGTCGTCGCCACCTCGCGGGCCAGCAGCACCGGGTTCCAGAAACCCGCGTTGAGCACGAAGGTGCCGAGGCGGGGCCGTTCGGTCGCCCCGGCCGCCGCGACCAGCGCCGGGAAGGGCGCCGGCATCCCCAGATGGTCGGGGACGAGGAGTACGTCGTATCCGAGTTCCTCGGCGCGCCGGCACTGCGTGCGCCACTCGGCGGCCGACGCGGGCGTGAGCAGGTTGACCCCGAAGCGGAACGGGCGGGACATGAACTCTCCTCAGCGGTCCGGGACGTGAGAGCCACGATTCCATCACTCGTGCGCGATGGCCGCCAGCACATTCATGCGCGATGCACGCAATGCCGGCAGCAGCGCGGCCACGATGCCCACGACCGCCGAGCCGATCACCACCGCGACGATCGTGCCCCAGGGGATCGCCAGCGCCTTCATGCCCTGCAGGGCCAGCACCTGCTGGGTGCACACACCCCACACCAGGCCGAGCGCGAGCCCCAGCACCGCGCCGAACACCGCGATCACCACCGACTCCAGCCGGATCATGCGGCGCAGCTGCCGCCGGCCCAGCCCGATCGCGCGCAGCAGCCCGATCTCCCGGGTGCGCTCCACGACCGACAGGGCAAGGGTGTTGACCACGCCGAGCACCGCGATCACGATCGCAAGCCCCAGCAGGGCGTACACCAGGTAGAGCAGCACGGCGATCTGGTCGTGGACCAGCTTCTTGTAGTCGGCCTGGTCGCGGACCTGCACCTGCGGGAACGGTGCGAGGGTCTTCTCCAGGTTCGCGCGGAGTCGGTCCGCACTCGTGCCCGGGGCGTGGTTGACGTACAACGACGAGTCCTGGCCGCCGGGCACGTACTTCTCCACGGTGGCGATGCCGAAGAACAGCCCACCCTGGGTGCCGAAGCCGCTGCCGCTGTCCTGGTCGGTGAGGGCACCCACCGTCATCTCCGCGCTCTTCCCGCCCTGGAACTCGACCGGGAGCACGCTGCCGAGGCGCACCTTGTGGTCCGCGGCGAAGGTGGCGTCCATACCGATACTGCCTGCGGCCAGCGCGGCCGCCGTGTCGCCGCCCTTGTAGGCGACATGGGCGACCTCGTCGACCTGCCGGTCGTACCCGGCGGCGGTCGTGGTGACCCGCTTGCCGTCCGGCAGCCGTACCGCCACCGGCGCGAACCGCTGCCGTACGACGAGACCGACGCCCTCGGTAGCGCGCACCTTGTCGGTGACCTCCTGGGTGAACGGGAGGAAGTTGCCGTTCTGGACGATGAAGTCGGCGCCCAGCGTCCTGTCGATCTGCTGGTCGAAGGACTTGGACATGGAGGCGCTGGCCACCGACATCCCGCCGACCAGGGCGAGCCCCACCATGAGCGCGGCGGCGGTGGCGCCGGTGCGGCGCGGGTTGCGCAGGGCGTTGCGCTGGCTCATCCGGCCCACCGAGCCGAACAGGGCGGGAAAGGCCGCACCGAGGACCCGGATCACCGGTCGTACCAGCAGCGGGCCCGCGATGACCGTCGCGAGCAGCGTCAGCACCACTCCGAGGCCCAGCAGCGAGGCGGCCGAGGCGGTCTTCGTGGCCGCCGCGCAGCCCGCGAGGGCCGCCGCCCCGAGCGCCCCGACGACCGCCCCGACGATCGCCCGCGTCTTCAACGGCTTGCCCACCCCGGCGATCTCGGCGTCCGCGAGCGCAGCCATCGGCGACACCGTGGCCGCGCGCCGGGCCGGCAGATAGGCGGCGACGAAGGTGACGCCGACCCCCACGACGTAGGCGGCGACGGGGGTGCCCCAGCCGATGACCATCTCGGTGGCCTTGAGGTTCATCCCGAACGCGCTCATCAGCTTGATCAGCCCGAGCGCCAGCCCGATGCCGGCGGCCAGGCCCAGCGTCGAACCGACCAGCCCGAGCAGCACCGCCTCGGTGAGCACGGACCGCCGTACCTGACGCCGGTCGGCGCCCAGCGCGCGCAACAGGCCCAGCTCGCGGGTGCGCTGGGCGATCAGCATGGAGAAGGTGTTGACGATCAGGAAGACGCCCACGAGCGTGGCGATGCCGGCGAACCCGAGCATCACGTACTTTATGACGTCGAGGAACCCGCCCAGGTCCGCGGCGGAGGACTTGGCCTGCTCGTCGGCGGTCTTCAGGTCGTACGTCCCGGTGCCGATCGCCTCGCCGATCCGGTGCTTCAGCTCGGCGTCCGGGACGCCCGGCGCCGCGTCCACCGAGATGCTGGTGGCCCGGCCGGCGGAGCCGAGCAGTTCCTGCGCGGCGACCGACGGGTCGAGGAAGACCAGGGCCGCACCGGGGTTGGTGGTGGTGAAGGTGGCGATGCCGACGATCCGGACCTTGAAGGTGCCGGGCTGGGCCTGCACGGTCAGGGTGTCGCCGATGCGTACGTGCTTCTTGTCGGCGGTGTCCGCGTCGAGCAGCGCCTGGCCCGCACCCTGCGGGGCGTGCCCCGAGGTGAGCTTCACGGGGCTGCGGTGGGTGAGGTACCAGTCGGTGGCGATGGTCGGGGCGCCGGTGGTCGGGCCGACCGACTTGTTGTGGCTGTCGACCACCACGATGTTCTGCACGGAGACGTCCGCGTGGGTGTCCGCGACCCCGTCGACCTTGGCGACCTGGTCCTTCAACGCGGCCGGCACGGTCTGCACGGCGCCGGTCGGCACCGACGACTTGAGGTCCTCCTTCGGCTCCACCGTCACGTCGGCGGAGGTGGAGGCGAAGAGCCGGTCGAAGGTACGGGTGACGGTGTCGGAGAAGATCAGGCTGCCCGCGACGAACGCCACGGACAGGACGATGGCCAGCGCGGACAGCAGCAGCCGTCCCTTGTGGGCCAGGAAGCTCCGCAGGGTTGCCTTGAGCACCGGGTCAGTCCTCCCCGGGCCCCGCGGACCCGCTTTCCACGTCGGATACGGGGGTCTCGGACCGCGCGGCGGAGCCGCTCGTGTCAGGGCCCCCGGGGAAACGGCGCATGCGTTCGAGGACGGCGTTCGCCGTCGGTCCTTCCATGCGGTCCACCACCCGGCCGTCCGCGAGGAAGAGCACCAGGTCGGAGTGGGCGGCCGCGCCCGGGTCGTGGGTCACCATGACGACCGTCTGCCCGAGCCGGTCGACCGCGTCCCGCAGAAAGCCCAGCACCTCGAGGCCGGCTCGCGAGTCCAGGTTGCCGGTCGGCTCGTCGGCGAAGATCAGCTCCGGCCGGGAGGCCAGCGCCCGCGCACAGGCCACCCGCTGCTGCTGCCCGCCGGACAGCTGCGCGGGCCGGTGCTTGAGCCGGTCCCGCAGCCCCAGTGTGTCGATGACCTGGTCCAGCCACTTCCCGTCGGGCTTCCTGCCCGCGATGTCCATGGGCAGGGTGATGTTCTCGGCGGCGTTCAGCGTCGGGATCAGGTTGAACGACTGGAACATGAACCCGATCCGGTCCCGGCGCAGCCGCGTCAGCTCGCGCTCCCGCAACCCCGTTATCTCGGTGCCGCCGAGCCAGACCTGACCCGCCGACACGGTGTCCAGCCCCGCCAGACAGTGCATCAGCGTGGACTTGCCGGAGCCCGAGGGGCCCATGACCGCGGTGAAGCGGCCGCGTGCGATGTCCACGTCCACCGAGTCCAGTGCGAGCACGGCCGTCTCGCCCGCGCCGTACGCCTTGGTCAGCCCCCGTGCCCGGGCTGCTGTCCCCTCGGCGGCGGGTGCCTCCGCAGCAGGTGTGGCCAAGACTGCCTCCTCGCTCGCGCGGCCTCATTGTCCGGGTCGAGCGTAGTGTGACGCGTCCCACAGGCGGTATCACTTTTCGGTTCCGATGCGCGCTTGCCGCTGCTAGCACAACCGCGCTAGCTTCTAGGTATGGCGAAGACCCAGCTGAACGTGCGCGTGGACGAGGGCACCGCCAAGGCGGCCCGTGAGCGCGCTCTCGCGCGCGGGATGAGCGTCAACCGCTACATAGAGGAACTGGTCATGCAGGACACGGGTGAAGCGGGCCGTACGTTCGTCGAGGCCGCCGCCGACTTCATGAAGCAGTACGAGTCCGTCTTCGCGGAGGAATTCGGCGAAGCGCAGGGTCCCGATACGTCTGACAAGACCGAAGGCCGTCACTGATCCCTTGAGCGACCTGACCATCGACCTCGCCTGGCTCCTCATGCTCGCCGAACAGAAGACCCCGGGGGACCCCCAGGTCACCGACTGGGGTGCGCTGATCGCCGCCGTCGCCAGGCACCAGGCCGAGATATTCGACGTCCCCGTCTACGACACCCCGCAGGCCCGCGCCGCCGCCCTGCTCCAACTCCTCATCCACGTCCCGGCACTTGAGCGCTCCAACGCCCTCTTCGCGTCCTCGGTCGCCTACGCCTACCTGGTCGCCAGCGGCCTCAAGGTCGCCACCTCGCCCGAACAGGTCCGCGATCTGGCCCGGTTGGTGAAGACCGGCGAGGCGAGCGTCTCCGACATCGCCGAGGAGCTGTGCCGCTGGAGCCTGTGAGCCGGATCCCGGTGAGGATTTCGCTCAGGACTCCGGGGGCCTGCGCGCGACGCCCAGCACACAGTAGGAGGACGGCAGCCGCAGGCCGTTCTCCGGCAGGAACACCCGCCGGTACGGGCCGATTTCGAACCCGGCCGCGCGCAACTCGGCGACCGGCTCCCGGGACAGATGACAGCCGCCGCTCAGCAGCGGCCACACCGTCCGGTCCAGCGCCCGCTGGGTGAACAGCATCGCCGGGCCGCCGCCCCGCCCGTGCTCGAAGAACCGCAGCTCACCGCCCGGCCGCAGCACCCGCCGTACCTCCGCGAGCGTCCGTGGCACGTCCCGCACACTGCACAGGACCAGGGAGAGCACCGCCGCGTCGTACGCCTCGCTCTTCACCGGCAGCGCCTCCGCCGCGCCCGGCACCACGTCCACCGGCACCTCGGCGCGGACCGCAGCCTCCGTCGCCAACTTCCGCAGGGAACGCTCCGGTTCGATCGCGACGACCTCCGCCACCGACCCGGGGTACCGCGCGAAATTGAGCCCGTTGCCCGCGCCGATCTCGATCACCCGCCCGGACAGCCCGGAGAGCAGCCGCTCGCGGGTCGCCGCCATACCGAGCCTGGTTTCGGCGGCCACACTGCAGCGGGCGTAGAACCGGGCGAACAGCGGGTGGTGGACGGGATCGCGTACCGGGTTCCCGGCACCGGTGGACATCAGCCGCATGACGATACCTCCCGACGGGAGCAGGTCTACGGTGATTGTCCCCCGCGAAGGCCCGTCGCACCCCCCGCCGCCGGATCAGGCGATGAAGTCCCGCACCTGCTGGTAGACGCCGTAGTCGTCGTTCATGTCGGTGTGCGAGATGCAGCCGACGCCGACGTCGGTCGCCCCGCTCAGCAGCGCCGAGGAGTCCGGGTCGATCGCCGCGTCGCAGTTCGACCAGTACGCGGCGTACGAGACACTGCCGGGCGTCTCGTCACCGGAGTTCAGCGCGGTCAGGAAGGAGCTGCCGGTCGTCATCTCCTTGCAGGACGTGTACAGCCACCCGCACAGCGAGGCGACGCTCGTCCCGTGGTTCACCCCGGCGACCGACACGAAGTCGTCCACGTACGAGGTCCCGCCGAGGTTCTTGAGGTAGTAGCGGCTGTTCAGCGCGCCCATGGAGTGGACCACCAGGTCCACCTTCGAGGCGCCGGTCTGCGAGAGCACGGTCTGGATGTAGCTCGACAGCTGCGAGGCGGTGGTGACGTTCGACTTCGTCCAGTCGTACGACCAGGCCCACAGCTCCGACGAGGTGTACCCGTCGGCCTTGAAGTCCGCGATCCAGCTGTCCCAGCTGCTGGAGTCGCTGCTGAGGCCGTGCACGAAGACGACCGGGTCGTGGCTCGCCGCCTGCGCGGGAGTCGTGGCCAGGGGGAGTGACAGAAGGAGCGAACCGGCTATCGCCGTCAGAGCGGTTGCGATGCGACGCTTGGCGCGTTGCATGATGCCTCCTGAAACGGGTGGGGTTGTTCAGGAGTGTCGGGACGGGTCTACGCGCGCCGCATCGGTGAAGTCGCCAGTCTTTACGAGTCAACTAACTCGCCAGTAACGTCTTTCGTGTGGTGATACCGGTGAATCCCCCACCTCTTGACCGCACTTCGCCACCGCAGACGTCCGAAGCAGGGCCATGCCCGGCTTCGGCGCTCCCCGAGGGCGTACGCGCCCGGGTGCGACGCGTCGTATACGAAGATCAGCGCGCCGTGGCCGAACTCGTGCCGCGCCTCACCGCACGGCAGACGGCGGGACTCGACCCGCTGCCGGCCGAACCGGCCGAACTCGCCCCGCGGTTGCTCCATGCCCTGCGCCGGGAGATCCGGGCCCTGCCCGACGACACCCGCCGGCTGCTGCTCCTCGCCGCGGCCGACCAGTACCCGGTCGCCACGCACGCCTTCCTGCGCGCGGTCACGGCCGGCCGGCTCGACACCCGCCCGCTGGAGGCCGCCGAGACCGCCGGGGTCGCCCACGCCGGTGCCGGCGGGGTGTTCTTCCGGGACGCCTGGACCCGGATCGCCGCCTACGGGACCGCCTCACCGGCCGACCGGCGCGAGGCCCACCAACTGCTCGCCCGGGTGCTGGGCGGCAAGGGCGAGGCGACCCGCCGCTCCTGGCACCGGGGCGCCGCCGCGCTCGGCCCCAGCGCCCGGCTCGCGGCGGAACTCCGGACCGCCGCCGACCGGGCCCGTACCGAGGGCAGACCCGCGCTCGCCCGCGCCCTCGCCGAACGCGCCGCCGAACTCTGCCCGGACCCGGTGGCGGAGGCCCGGTTGCTCGCCCTGGCCGCCGCCGACGCGTGGCGTTCCGGAGAGCCCGACCGGGCGAGACGGCTCGCCGCCCGTACGGACGACTCCGCCCTCGACGGCGTCCTCGCCCTCAGAGCCGGCAACGCATCGGAGGCATTCGACGCCCTGCTCACCGCCGCCGTCCGGCAGGAACGTTCCGTCGACTCCGCCGGACTCCTCGCCCTCGCCACCGAGGCCGCCGTCTACACCGGCGACCTGAGACGCTGCCGAGAGGTCCATGACCTCGCCCGGTGGCTGGGCCTCTCCCCGCCCGGCGTCCTGGCCGGGCTCACCGCCGCCGTCGAGGGCCGCTACGACGACGCCCGGATCCTCCTCGAGGGCACCGCCGGCCGCTGCGGACCCGGTGGCGACCCCGGTCTGCTGATCCACTCCGGCATGGCCGCGCTGATGCTCGGCGACCACACCCGCGCCGCCACCGCCACCCTCCGGGCCGCCGCCTCGGCCCGCGCCCACGGCATCCCGGCGACTGCCGCGCAGGCCATGGAGTTCCGCGCCTACGCCGACTTCTGGACCGGCCGCACCCGGGCCGCCGAGGCCGCCGTCCAGGAGGCCCTGAGCCAGGCCCACGCCACCGGGCAGGACAACGGGGCCTGCCATCTCCAGGCCGCGCTCGCCATGTTCGCCGCCGTCCGGGGCGACGAGGAGGCTTGCCGCGAGCGCACCGCAGCCGTCCGCTCCCACGCCCTGGCGCACGGGCTCGGCCTGCCCGCCGCCCTCGCCCAGTGGGCACTCGCCTTCCTCGACCTCACCAACGGTCGCTTCCCCGCTGCCGCCGCCCGGCTGCGCGCCCTCGCCGGGTTCGGCCCCGGACACGGCCACCGGGCCATCCGGCACCTGGCCACCCCGCACTACGTCGAGGCCGCCGTCCGCACCGGAGACACCCGGGTCGCCCGCGCCGCGCACGCCGACTACCACCGCTGGGCCACCGCCGTCCGCAGCACCGACGACCTCGCGCTCAGCGCCCGCTGCCGGGCCCTGCTCGCCCCCGGCGCCGAGGCCGTCCAGCACTACCGTGCCGCCCTCGACCTGCACGCCCGGGGTACCCGGGACTTCGAACGCGCCCGCACCGAGCTGATGTTCGCCGGAGCCCTGCGCCGGCTGCGGCAGCGCCCCGAGGCACGCGACCGGCTGCACAGCGCGCTGGCCGCCTTCGAGTCGTTCGGCGCCCCGCACTGCGCCGCCCAGGCCCGTGC
Organism: Streptomyces sp. NPDC051105; assembly: GCF_040682795.1. NCBI lineage: Bacteria > Bacillati > Actinomycetota > Actinomycetes > Kitasatosporales > Streptomycetaceae > Streptomyces > Streptomyces sp. NPDC051105. Next base: position 124,701 of record NZ_JBFBBR010000023.1, read on the forward strand.
CGAACTCCGGGCACTGGGCACGGCCTTGACACCTGCCACCACCGGTGCGCCAGACCCGGCCGCCGTCCTCACCGCCCAGCAGCTCATGGTCGCCCGGATGGCCGCTGAGGGCGCCACCAACCGCGAGATAGCCGACCGCCTCAACCTGAGCCCACGCACGATCGACCACCACCTGCGGGGGGTCTTCAGCCGGTTGGGGATCCGATCCCGGATCGAACTGGTACGGCTGCTCGGCGAGTCGCCCTAGGTCCGTCTAGGTCTGTGGGTCGGGTGCGGCGCCATCGTGGCTGGTCGCGCAGTTCCCCGCGCCCCTGAAGGGGCGTTCCACCCCGGATCGAACTGGTACGGCTGCTCGGCGAGTCGCCCTAGGTCCGTCTAGGTCTGTGGGTCGGGTGCGGCGCCATCGTGGCTGGTCGCGCAGTT
>NZ_JBFBBR010000024.1:0-110238 GCF_040682795.1 Streptomyces sp. NPDC051105
TAACGGCAACTCATCCCCACAATCGCCAACGGCTCATCCACCCGCGACGAACGCCGGACCCGCACCACCCGCCGCTCATCAACACCCTCACCCCCACCAACCTCCGCCAGCAAGAACCGGGCGACGGCCGCGGGCGACGGATGATCAAAGACCAGCGTCGACGGAAGCCGCACACCACTCGCCTGCGTCAGCCGGTTACCCAACTCCACCGCACCCAGCGAATCGAAACCCAGCTCCTTGAACGCCCGCCCCGGGTCGATCGCAGCAGCCGAAGCATGCCCCAACACCGCCGCGACCTGCGCCAACACCAACTCCAGAACCACCCGCTCCCAGTCCGCCTGCGGGACATCGGCCAACCGCTGCGCGAGCGAACCACCGGCCCCGGCACGTCGCACCGGCATCCGCACCAACCCACGCAGGAGTGCCGGCAGCAGGCCCGACCGGGCCTGCGCCCGCAGGGCAACGAGGTCCAATTGCACCGGCACGACCAGGGCCGCATCGCGCCGACAGGCCGCGCCGAACAACTCCAAACCCAGCTCGGTCGGCAACGCCCTGACACCCATCCCGGCCCACCGGGCAACACCGCCCTCGTCCAGCTCCCCGGTCATCCCGGTCGCATCCGCCCACAGCCCCCACGCCAACGAGGTCGCCGGCAAACCAGCAGCACGACGCTGCGCAGCCAACGCATCAAGCCCGGCATTCGCCGCGGCGTAATTGCCCTGACCAGGACTGCCGATCAGAGCCGCCACGGACGAGAACAGCACGAACGCCGACAACTCCATGCCCGCGGTCAGCTCATGCAGATGCAGGGCCGCATCCACCTTCGGCCGCATCACCCGCTCCACCTGCTCAGCCGTCAACGACGTGATCACACCGTCATCCAGCACACCGGCCGCATGAATCACCGCCGTCAACGGATGCTCCAACGAACCGATCAGGCCAGCAAGTTGGTCACGGTCGGACACGTCACACGCCTCGACCCGCACCGAAGCACCCAACGCCTCCAGGTCCTGCACGAGTTCACCGACACCCGCCGCCCCCGGCCCACGCCGGCTGACGAGTAGGAGCCGCCTGGCACCATGCTGTGCGGCCAGATGCCGGGCGAACACCGCACCCAGACCACCCGTACCACCCGTGATCAGGACCGTGCCGTCGGGATCCAGCACCGGCGCCTCGACCGATGCGGAGGACGCCCGCGCCAGCCTGGGCGCCAGGAACCCGCCACGACGGACAGCGAGCTGAGGCTCCTCCAGAGCAGCCAGCACACCCCAGTCCGGCACACCACCGTCGGGATCACCGTCGACGTCCACCAGGGTGATCCGCCCCGGATGCTCCGACTGCGCACTACGCACCAGACCCCACACCGGCGCCAACACCAGATCCGGAACCTCATCACCCACCGCGATCGCGTTCCTCGTCACCACCACCAACCGCGCATCAGCCAACACCTCACTCGCCAACCACCGCTGCAACAACCCCAACACCCGCACCACAACCGAAGACGACGCCCCATCCGCCAGCCCCGCGACCTCGGCAACCACCACATCCGGAACGGCCGCGCCATAAACGACGGCCTGCTCCAGCGCATCCAGATCAACCTGCGGTGACTCACCGAGCACCGCGACCTGCGGTGGAGTCGTCGACGGTGCAGGAAGCGGCACCCAGTCGACTGTGAACAGGGACTCGTTCCCGGCCCGTTGCCCGCTTGTCAGCCGCGCCGGATCCACCGGCCGCAGTACCAGCCTCTCCACGCTCACGACCGGCTGGCCGTACTCATCGGCCGCATCGACGCGCAGCGCGCCTTCACCCGCCGGCACGATCCGGACCCGCACCCGCGAGGCAGCACCGTTCCCCAGCCGCACCCGGGACCAGGAAAACGGCAACTCCGCCGGAGCCGAGGCCGCCCTCTCCAACAGCCCACCGTGCAGCACCACGTCGAAGAGCGCCGGATGGATAGTGAAGCCCTCACCACCGGCATCCTCGGCAAGCACTACCTCGGCATACACCTCTTCGCCATCGCGCCAGGCCGCCCGCAGCCCCTGGAACACCGGCCCGTAGTCATACCCGGCGTCCGCCAGACGCGTGTACAACGCCTCGACATCAACCGGCTCGGCACCCGGCGGCGGCCACTCGACCGGCAACACCGACACCAACGGCTGCGTCTCCGCCACGAGCACACCCCGCGCGTGACACACCACCTCGGGCCGCTCGCCTTCACCCCGCTGCTCCGCACGGGAGTAGAGCACGACCGCACGGCGGCCATCCTCATCGGGCTCGCCGACAGTGACCTGCAACTGCACCGCCGCACTGCCCTCAAAGATCAGCGGTGACTCCATGACGATCTCTTCGAGCACCGGGCTGCCCGCGTGCTGCCCTGCCGTCACGGCCAGTTCGACCAGCGCGGTGCCGGGCACGATCACCATGCCGAGTACACCGTGGTCCTGCACCCAGGGCGCACTGTCCTGCGACATGCGTCCGGTGAACAGCCACTCGTCCCGCTCCCCCACCTGGACAGCGGCAGCCAGCAGTGGGTGGTCGAGCCGCCCGAGTCCGGCAGCAGCCGCGTCACCGGCCCCGGCACCAGAGGCCAGCCAGTACCGTTCCCGCTGGAACGCATACGTCGGCAACCCCACGCGCCGAGCACCCATGCCCGCATAGAACGCCTGCCAGTCCACCGGCACACCCGCCAGATGCGCCTGCGCCAAAAACGCGGCGAACGTCTCCGACTCGGGGTGACGCGCCCGCAACACGGTCGCGAACACCGCCTCCGTGTCCTCATCCACCGCCTGACGCGCCAACGCCGTCAACACACCATCCGGACCAAGCTCCAGGAACCGGGTCACACCCTCGGCCTGCAGAGTACGAACCCCGTCCGTGAACCGGACCGCCTGACGGACGTGATCCACCCAATAGCCCGGATCAGCCAGCTCCGCCGACACCAGAGCACCCGTCACATTCGACACCACCGGGATCCCGGGAACACCGAACGTCAGCCCGTCCGCAACCTTGCGGAACTCCGCCAACATCGGCTCCATCCGATGCGAATGGAACGCATGACTCACCCGCAACCGAGTCGTCTTCCGGCCCTGCCACCGCGGCAGCCACTCATCAAGCGCATCCAGATCACCGGACACCACCACCGAACGAGGACCGTTCACCGCAGCGATCGACAACCGGCCCTCGAACCCGGCCAGCTCCCCGGCCACCTCCTCCTCCGCCGCCTGCACCGCCGCCATCCCACCACCAGCCGGCAACGCACCCATCAACCGCCCACGAGCCACCACCAGCGCACACGCATCCGCCAGCGACAACACCCCCGCCACGTGAGCAGCCACCAGCTCACCCACCGAATGCCCGATCAGATAGTCCGGGCGCACTCCGAGGGACTCGACCAGCCGGAACAGGGCCACCTCGACCGCGAACAACGCGGCCTGAGTGAACTCCGTCGCATCCAGCAGCCCCGCATCCGCAGAGCCCTCCTCGGCAGCCAGCAGGCTCTGAAGCGAACGGCCCAGCCGCGGGTCCAGCTCCGCGCACACCTCATCCAACGCCCGCGCGAACTGCGGGTAAGCGGAGGTGAGTTCCACACCCATCCGCGCCCGCTGCGCCCCCTGCCCCGTGAACAAGAACGCCGTACGACCCGCACTCACCCGACCGTCGAACACACCAGCCGCCGGTACACCACCGGCCAAAGCCGCAAGCCCCGCCAGCAACCCCTCCCGATCCGACGCCACCACCGCAGCCCGCTGCTCCAACTGCGCCCGCGACACCACCGACGAGAAAGCGACATCCACCAACCCCACCCCAGGCGAAGCCACCACATGCGCACGCAACCGCTCCGCCTGCGCACGCAACGCCACCTCACCCCTACCCGACACCACCACCGGCACAGGCACCGGCACCGACGCGGCAGGCGACGCAGCGGGCAACTCGGCCACCGGACGCTCCGTCGGCTCCTCCGCCGGCGCCGCCGTCAGCACGACGTGGCAGCAGGTGCCGCCGATACCGAACGACGACACCCCCGCCGCGATCGGCTGTCCTTCCCCCGGCCACGGTTCGTTGGCCGTGCCCACGCGGAGGCCCAGTCCGTCCAGGTCGATACGCGGGTTCGGCCGGGTGAAGTTGAGGCTCGGGACGAGTTCGCGCTTGTCGATGCAGAGCGCGGTCTTGATCAGGCCCGCGATGCCCGCCGCGCCTTCCAGGTGCCCGATGTTCGTCTTGACTGAGCCGACGACGAGCGGGGTGGCCCCTGCCCGCCGGTAGGCCGCTCCCAGCGCTTCCGCCTCGATGGGGTCACCGACCGGCGTGCCGGTTCCGTGGAGTTCGACGTACTGCACCTGCGCGGGGGCGACTCCGGCCTGTTCCAGAGCCGTGGTGATCGCCCGTTGCTGAGCGGTGGCGCTCGGGACCGTCAGCCCGTTGTCTCCGGTGCCGGTGCCGACGGCGCTGCCGTCGATGACGGCGTAGACGTGGTCGCCGTCCTCGATGGCGCGCGCGAGCGGCTTGAGGACGACCAGGCCACCGCCCTCGCCGCGCACATAGCCGTTCGCCCGCTCGTCGAAGACGTAGCTCCTGGCGTCGGGCGAGAGCGCGCCCGCGGCTTCGACTACGACGCTGCTGAGGGGGGACACGTTGAGGTGGACGCCGCCCGCCAGCGCGATGTCGGACTCGCCCTTTCGCAGGCTCTGGCAGGCGAGGTGTACGGCGACGAGGGAGGACGACTGTCCGGTGTCGACGGTCATGCTCGGGCCGGACAGGCCCAGGGTGTGGGAGACGCGGTTGGCGATCAGGGAGCGGCCGACGCCGGTGAGGGTGTGCCGTGTGACACCACGGCCGCCTGCCATGGCCACGAGGTCCGAGTAGTCGGCCGCCATGACGCCGAGATAGACGCCGACGTTCGCCGGTGTCTCGTCCGTCGGGTTGTTCGAGGTCGTCGACGCCCGGGTCTGAGCCCCCACAACGATGCCCGCGTCCTCCAGGCCCTGCCACGCCAGTTCGAGCGCGAGCCGTTGCTGGGGATCCGTCGCGACCGCCTCGCGGGGAGCCATGCGGAAGAAGTTCGCGTCGAACTCCTCGACCCCTTCGACGAATCCGCCGCGTTCGGGGCCGAAGGGCCGGCTCGTGTCGCGGTCGCGGATGGCGTCGCCACCTTGGTGCAGCAGTTGCCAGAACTCGTCGGTGTCCGCTGCGCCCGGCATCCGGGACGCCATTCCCACGATCGCGATCTGCTGCCGATCGGCCCCCGTCATGGCATTCCTCCGTCATGGATGCAGTCCGCAGGTCGTCCTCATACGGAGAGTAGGCAGCGGTGTCGCCCCGGAGCCGGGCCCTGTCCGGAAACTGCCAACCTTGGGAGGAACGTCGTCGGCGCACCGCGATCGGCCGGTTCCGGGCCGGGCAGGCGCCCCCGGGGGAAGTCCCGGCAACACCTGGGGAAGTCCTTGGAAACGCCTGGGAAGCGAACGGAGAGGCCCTTGGAAGTTATTGGTTACTACTGTCATGCTGCAGCCATGGGAGCTGAGCGCCGTACGGCGACGCAGCGACGGGCGCAGGCGATCGCCGCCGGTATGCGGGTGTTCGCGGACCATGGGCTGACCGCGTCGGCGCTGCAGCATGTCGCGGACGAGATCGGGGTCTCGCCGTCTTATGTGTTCCGGCTGTTCGGGAACAGGCAGTCGTTCTTCCTGGCCTGCGTGGACGAGTTGGAGGACCAGGTCATCGGCGCCTTCCGCGCGGCGGCGGAGGCCTGTCCGGACGCCCCTCTGCAGGCGATGCGGGACGCTTTCCGGGACCTGATCGCCGACGGGGTCGCCAGCGGCCTGTTGCTCCAGGCGTACGCCGCCGCGCGTACCGACGAAGAGGTGGCGGCGCGCTGCCGCTCCCTGGTCGCGGGGGTGCTGGCGGAGGCCGAGCGGCTGACCGGCGCGGGCCGCGACGAGCTGGCGCGGTTCCTGGCGGACGGCGCGCTGGTGGCGCTGTCGCAGTCGCTCGGTGTGGATCTGACCGGCGGGAGCTGTGCGACCGTTGCTCGGCCGCAGCACGCCCAGGAAGTCCGTCCACTCCAGGCGACTCGCCTCACCAGTACGGAAATCTCTACCACGAGGACGGCCTCATGAACCCTCTCCTGCTGCCCATCGTCGCCGCTCAGGGACTGTGGGTGCGCTCGAAGACCGAGAGGATCCCACCGGCCGCCGGCCCGACGGAGGGGTCGGTGGGAGACGGGTCCGGGCCGCCGGTGCGCATCGGCGTCCTGGGCGAGTCGACCGCGGCCGGCTGTGGGGTCGGTACCCAGGAGGAAGGGTTCCCGGTGCTTCTCGCCCGCGAACTCGCCGCCCGGACCGGCCGGCCCGTCGAGTGGCAGGTGGTGGGTGAGTACGGTGCCACGCTCCGGCGTATCCGCCATCGGCTGATGCCAGGGCTCGGGGAGCAGTTGGACGTCGCGCTGCTCCTCGCGGGGGTCAACGATGTGCTGGCGCGCCGCACCCCGCGGGAGTGGGGGGACGATCTCGGTGCGATCGTCGACGATCTGGCCGGGCGGGCCCAGCATGTCGTGGTGACCGGGACGCCGCCGTTCGGGTCCCTGCCGTCCCTGCCGAGGGTCCTGGCCGGGTACCTCGCCGAGCAGGCGGCGGGTCTGGACGAGGCCTCGCGGCGGGTGTGCGCCGAATCTCAGCGGGCGACCTGGATCGGCTCGGAGGTTCTGCTGCCGATGGGCCCGGAGTTCTTCGCCCGGGACGGCTTCCATCCGGGGGCCACCGGTTACCGGCTTTGGGCGGAGGCGGTCGCGGACCATCTCGCCGAGCGCCGTGGCGATCTCCTTGCCAAAGCGGTCTGATCGCCGTACACCACACCCCCTGCCGTCCTGCGGCTCCTGCCCTCCTGTACTCCTGCCTCCTGCCTCCTGCCCCTGGAATCCGAGACCGCGCGGCGCACCACATGCCTGGAGTGATGCAACCCATGGCCGAAGAACCGCCGTTCATCGACGAGCACACCGTGTTCGTGAAGGCCTCCGCCGCCGCCGTGTGGCGGGCCCTCATGCGGGTGTACGGCGGCCGTGGGTCCGTACGGCCCTCCGGGATGGAGGCGTACGGGCATCTGGTGGGCGCCGAACCGCGGCGGTGTTCCGGAGAACCGCTCGCCGAGGGTTCGACGCTGCCCGGCTTCGAGGTGGCGGAGTCGGTACCGGGGCGTCTGGTCCGGTTCACCGGCCGCCACCGGTTCTCGCGGTACGCGCTGGTCCTGGCCCTGGAGGAGCGGGACGGCGGGACGGTGCTCGGTGCGCGCACCTATGCGGAGTTCCCCGGGCCTGCCGGCTGGGCCTACCGGCGGCTCGTGATCGCGTCCGGCGCGCACGCGGTCCTGATGACGCGTCAGCTCCACGCGGTACGGCGTCGGGCCGAGGCGTCCGGGACGGCTCGGTGACCTCCCTTGTCAGGTGGGCGGGTTGCCGTGCTTGCGCAGCGGCAGCGACTGGTGCTTCCGGCGCAGCATCGCCAGGCCCGCGATGAGCGCCGTCCGGGTCTCGGCCGGGTCGATCACATCGTCCACCAGTCCTCGTTCGGCCGCGTAGTAGGGGTGCATGAGTTCGGTCTTGTAGGCCTTGACCAGTTCGGCGCGGGTGGCCTCGGGGTCGGCCGCCTCCTGGATCTCGCGGCGGAAGACCACGTTGGCGGCTCCCTCGGCGCCCATCACCGCGATCTCGTTCGTCGGCCAGGCGTAGGCGAGGTCGGCGCCGATCGAGCGGGAGTCCATGACGATGTAGGCGCCGCCGTAGGCCTTCCTGAGGATCAGCGAGATCCTCGGCACCGTCGCGTTGCAGTACGCGTACAGCAGTTTCGCGCCGTGCCGGATGATCCCGCCGTGCTCCTGGCCGACCCCGGGCAGGAATCCGGGCACGTCCACGAGTGTGATCAGCGGGATGTTGAACGCGTCGCAGAACTGTACGAAGCGCGCGGCCTTCTCCGAGGAGTGGATGTCCAGCACGCCGGCCAGGGCCCGCGGCTGGTTGGCGACGATGCCCACGACGTGCCCGTCGAGGCGGGCCAGGGTGCAGATGATGGAGAGGGCCCAGCGCTCGTGCACCTCCATGTGCTCGCCGTCGTCGACGAGTTGCTCGATGACGGCGCGCATGTCGTACGGGCGGGTGCCGTCGGCCGGTACCAGGGATTGCAGGGTCGCTCCGGTCGGGTCGGCCGGGGCGCCGGCGGGGAAGGTCGGTGGGGTCTGCCGGTTGTTGTCGGGCAGCATCGAGAGCAGGAAGCGCACTTCGGCGAGGCAGGTCTCCTCGTCATCGTACGCGAAGTGCGCCACTCCCGAGGTCTCGGCGTGCACGTCTGCGCCGCCCAGGCCGTTCTGGGAGATCTCTTCGCCGGTCACCGCGCGGACCACGTCGGGTCCGGTGATGAACATCTGGGAGGTGTCGCGGACCATGAAGACGAAGTCGGTCAGTGCCGGGCTGTAGGCGGCCCCGCCCGCGCACGGGCCGAGCATCACACTGATCTGGGGGATCACTCCGGAGGCCTTGGTGTTGCGGGCGAAGATGCCGCCGTAGCCGGCCAGAGCCTGGACGCCTTCTTGGATGCGGGCGCCCGCTCCGTCGTTCAGTGAGACCAGGGGGGCGCCGGCGGCCAGCGCCATGTCCATGATTTTGTGGATCTTCGTGGCATGGGCCTCGCCGAGGGAGCCGCCGAAGATCCGGAAGTCGTGGGCGTAGACGAAGACCGTCCGGCCCTCGACCAGGCCCCATCCGGTGACCACACCGTCGGTGTGCGGGCGCCTTCCTTCGAGGCCGAAGCCGGTCGCCCGGTGCCGGCGCAGGGTCTCGACCTCCTGGAAGGTTCCCTCGTCGAAGAGCAGGGCGAGGCGCTCGCGGACCGTCAGTTTGCCCTTGCTGTGCTGCTGTTCCGTGCCGCGTGTGTTGCCGAGGACGATCTCGTCGCGGATGGCTGTCAGTTCGGCCGCGCGCGACGCGGCGTCGTTCTCCGTCATATCCGGTATCCCCCCGTGCGGTCGGTCCGGCCGGCGGCGTCGACCGGTGCCGCCGGCGGGAGCAGTCCCAGTTCGGCCGCCCGAACCCCCAGCTGGAATCGGGAGTTGGCGCCGAGCAGAGTCATGATCTCCGCGACATAACGTCCGTAGGTGCGCACGGAGATGGTGAGTTCGCGGGCGGCGACCTCGTCGGTGACCCCTGCGTGCAGGGCGCCGAGTATGCGCCGGGCCAGTGCGGTGCGTTCGCTGTCGCCCAGGACGATCTTCTCGACAGCTGGTAAGGCGTCGCTCCACACGCTCTGGAAGAGCGCGCGGATGGCGTGCAGTACCTCCGGCACCCGGATGACGGAGGACTTGATGCCGGCGGCGGACTCGGTCGTCACGAAGGCGGCGCGGTCGTCGACGACGAGGGCGTGCAGTGGGGGCATCCGGGCCACTCGGACGGCCACCGGACGTGGCCGTCCGCACTGGTCGCGGACGAATGCGGCGTCGAGCAGCGGCGGGATGGTCAGCAGGCGTACGGAGACGCCCGCGGCCGCGGCGTAGAGTTCCCGCTCCGCCCGGGTCGACAGGCACGGGTCCGCCCCCCGGGCGCGAAACCGGTGTGCGTACACGACATCGATGGAGCGGGTGGCCTCGCCGATCAGGCTTCGTGCCGTGTTGAGCAGGGCGTCCCTGCTCACAGTGGTGATCAGTCGTTCGCGTTCGTTGCGGTGGTGGTGTGCGGCCGCGGACGCCCCGATCAGCGCCCGCACGTCGAACAGTGCTTGTTCCAGTACGTCTTCACGTGTTGCGGACAAGGTTCCCCGTCCCCCGGACTGTTTTGATCACGGGTGAGCCGTACGCCGGCGACGTCGTTGGGCTCGGCGTGGCTTACCTCAGTTGTTCGGCCTGTCGGGTCATGCCGGGAGCAGGCCGTACTCCACCGCACGCACTCCTGCTTGGAAGCGGGAGTTGGCGTCGAGTTCACGCATGATCTCCGCGACGTAGCGCCGGTAGGTGCGCAGCGAGACGTTGATCTCGCGTGCCGCGGCCTCGTCGGTGTGACCGTCGCGCAGCCGCCGCAGGATGTTCTGGACGAGTTCGGTGCGCAGCCGCGGGCTGAGCCGCGGCCTGCCGGGCAGCGGACGACCCCCGGACCATGCTCCGACGAAGAGCAGTTGGAGGGTGCCCACGGCCGCCGGGTCGTCGATGACCACGGACTGGCCACCGGTCACCTGGTCGGGTGCGGATACGAGTGCGGTCACGCCGTCGGCCACCACGATGCCGCGCAGTTCCCCTTCGGAGACGCGTGCTTCGATCTGGCGGCCGGGGAGGTCCTGGAGACGTTTCATCGAGTCACGTGCGGTCTCGGCGGCGCAGAGGAGCTGCACGGGGAAATGGTTCGGGGTCCTGGCCAGGTGCCAGAAGACCGATTCCGTAAAGGGGCTGGAGCCGGTGAGGGTCACGGCCAGGGAGCGTCGGCATCTGCGGATGACCCGCCGCACGGTGCGATCCTCCTCGCACTCCTCTTTCGCCATGCCCGGATTCAGCCAATGCACCGTCATGTCCACGTCGCGAGACCCCCGTATCGCGTTTCAGCCGTTGTTCGCTGTCGACATCCTTGCGCTCGCCGCCTTCACGGCCCCAGAACCACTCTGACCTGGTAATTCGAGGTATCTTATTGAATCCGAAACCAATCGGACTCCGGCGAGCACCAGCCCGTCGAACCGGAGACCGACATTAGAACCTCGATTCGGATTCAGTCAACTTTCCCCAAGGCCACCAGAGTACCGGAAGTTAAAATTCCCTTTCCTTGGTCATCATTCAACTACAGGGTTTCCGTCGTCGGCACCTCGAACTCGGCATTTATGCAACGCCCACAGCGCCTTACGTACAGAACGAATAGATTCGGCCAGCCCCATCTGGCCAGTCGCCACGTCTGACGCGGCTCTCACGGAAGTCCTGGACCACGCGAGGGTCGCATCCGCCCCCGAGAATTTACGACGCGGTAACAGCTTCCGAGGTTGCGTTCCGCGTCGCCTCGCATCCCACCTATCACGTGCACAATTACACAGAAACACCCGGAGAAACACTGGTGGATGACCGGAGCTCGGGCCGTCGGCAAACGCCTGGCCTTCAGCCGGACAGCGCTCCCCGCCGCGGCGGCCGGACGGCGCATGGTGGCCAGACGGCGCATTGGGGCCAGACGGCGCATTGTGGCCAGGCGGCGCCTTGCGAGGCACCCGCGGATCCCGCGCGACCTGCTGCGCGCTGCGCGCGCCGGGCAGCTCACGACCGAAGCCGGCGGGCGGTCACGACCAGCAAAGTGCCCGTCCGACCCTCGCGTTGGGGCCGGACGCATCCCACCCCGCACCGCCTCGATTCAGCCTCGGAACCGGGTGAACCGGGGCGGTGCGAAGACCCCGGGACATCACGCGGAGCGGATGCACTCGGCGAGCCGATGGCGGTGACGTGGCGCCTCCCCCCGGCCCTTCCACTCAGCCGCCGCAGGGCGGCGCCGTTCGAGCACCCGTAAGCCCGTCCGAAGGACGCGGCGCACTGGGTTTTACCGGCGCCGCGGTGATGCCGGATTCGGTGCCCAACTCCCTGCAAATACACTTCCACCGCTTCCTGGAGGGTTACTCCTACGGCCGCAACTCGCATACGCGGACAGGGTCACCGCGGTGACCGGTGGAGCGGTGCCCCGATCTGGCCGACAGGCCTCGCCCGATCGACGAGCTGCGCGTGCGCCTCAAGCGCCAGGCCGACACCATCGACCCGTCCGCCGCCGGCAGGGCGGACCTCACACCCCCACGCTGCAGCCCACGCCTGACCGACTGTCGAGACCTTGATCAGCCCACCGCCTCCACCCCCACAATCTCCTGAAATTACGGTTTCTTCCGCTATCCCGTCGACGGCATTTCGAGGTCGCCGCCCATGACCGCTATCAGCTGGAATCGCAGCTGATGTGAAAAGAGTTGACAGCCCCCGCGCCGGGACAGGTCCGTCGCCAGACCGACACCGCAGGGAATCTCCCGCCGAACACACAATGTGGCCCACCGCGTATCCCGGCTCGCCCGCACCCCCCCGCCACGAGTAGGCGGCCGCCCTTGATCACCACCGTCGGCCACCTGTCGGCTCAGCGACGACACGCTGTGAGGGCACGCTCGGCGGCGAGCACAGCGGGGTGAGGCCCTGCCGCTCCGCCTGCCGCCACCCGGTCCCGGACGGCGGCCGCTTCACCGGCAGACCGGCCGGTGGACAGCCGCCCCCGTAGCCAATATGAGGATTCCTTCAGGACCGCGATGACCCGCGCGGCGAAGTAGCGCCGCCGCCGCGCGCGTGACCCAACGCCAGCTCAGTCGGACGGCGTCCGTGGTACGGATCGCGGCGCGCCCACCGGCGCCGGCAGGGCCGAGGCCGTCGCCACCCACGTCCCGACCCAGGCGGTCGTCATGCCGGCAAAAGACCCCCAGGGACGACGGCGACTCCTTCGAGGAAGCGGTGCGCGGCAACGAACCGACGATGTCGCGCCACGCACCTGCCACTCCCGGCCCGGCCAGTATGTGGATGGGAAAATCCAGTTCATCAGTCCGCAAATCGATCACTGGATCGGTGTAATCGGCACAGATGCCGGACCAAAAAGCGATCTAGCTTCGGAGTGCACGGGGGCCGTACGGACCAGAAAGGCATCGAGGCACTCATGCCCATCCCGCATACCGACGTCATGACCGCACGCGAGTTCGACACCCTGACCGCTTCGCCCGGACCCGACCGCCCGCCCCTCGACGACCGCACGCCCGTCGACCACCTGCTCCCGCCCGTCGACCACCTGCTCCCGCCCGTCGACCACCTGCTGCTGCCGGTCGACGAACTGCCCGCGAACGCGTCCTCGCCCGACCTGGTCGGCCGCCGAGTGCGCGACGAGCTCATGCTCGACGGCAACGCACGGCTCAACCTCGCCACCTTCGTCACCACCTGGATGGAACCGCAGGCACGGCAGTTGATGGCGGAGACCGCGGAGAAGAACCTCGCGGACCGCGCGGAGTACCCGCAGATCACCGCCATGGAGGAGCGCTGCGTACGGATGCTCGCCCGGCTCTGGCACGCGCCGTACCCGGAGCAGGTCCGCGGCTGCTCCACCACCGGTTCGAGCGAGGCGGCCATGCTCGGCGGCCTCGCACTCAAGCGTCGCTGGCAGGACCGCCGGCGGGCCCAGGGCAAGGACACCGCACACCCGAACCTCGTGATGGGCGCGAACGTCCAGGTGTGCTGGAAGAAGTTCGCCAACTACTTCGAGGTGGAGCCGCGTTACGTCCCGATGGAGCCGGGCCGCTACCACCTCACGCCGGACACGCTCACCGCCTACTGCGACGACAACACGATCGGTGTCGTCACCGTCCTCGGGTCCACCTTCGACGGCTCCTACGAGCCCGTCTCGGACATCTGCCTGGCCCTGGACGGATACCAGACCGCTACCGGCACCGACATCCCCGTCCATGTCGATGGCGCGTCCGGCGCCATGGTGGCCCCCTTCCTCGACCCGGGGCTGCTCTGGGACTTCCAGCTCGAACGGGTCGCCTCCATCAACACCTCGGGGCACAAGTACGGGCATGTCTTCCCCGGACTGGGCTGGGCCCTGTGGCGCAACGCCGAGGCCCTCCCCGACGACCTGGTCTTCGAGGTCGACTACCTCGGCGGCCGCTCCCCCAGTTTCACCCTCAACTTCTCCCGCCCGGGCGCGCACGTCGTCGCGCAGTACTACAGCTTCCTGCGGTACGGCTTCGACGGGCTGCGGAACCTGGCGGCCCAGAACCGTACGACGGCCCGCGCCCTGGCCACCCGCATCCAGGGCATCCCACCCTACGAACTGGTCACCGACGGCTCCGAACTGCCCGCCTTCGCCTTCCGCCTGGCGCCCGGCACCGAGGGCCTGACGGTCTTCGACGTCTCCCAGGCCATGCGCGCCCGCGGCTGGCACCTGCCCGCGTACACCTTCCCCGCGCCCTGCCAGGACGTCTCCGTCCTGCGTCTCGTCGTACGCACCGGGTTCACCGCCGAACTCGCGGGCATGTTCATCGCCGACCTGACCGAGGTCACCCGCCGACTGCACGGCGGCCGCCCGACGCCCCCACCGCCGCAGACCCCTCCGGCCGTCCCCTGACGGCGAGTTGAGCCGGAAGGCGGACGCCGCCGAACCGCCGGACAGCCGAATCGCACCGACCGCGGGCGTCTTTGCATCACTCTCACAGAACCCACCCTGCGCTTGATGTTTCAACTGTTAGGCTCGCGGCCACTCCCCCCACCTGGCTCAGGAGAATCACTGTGCGGGACGGCAACGTAGTGGTGATCGGCGGCGGTTACGCGGGCATACGACTGGCGAAGAAGCTGGACGCCGCGGCGCATGTCACGCTCGTGGACCGCAAGGAGGTCTTCTTCCACCGCATCGCCTCGCTACGGGCGGGTGTGCGCCCGGAGTGGACGGGCGCCCCGTTCATCCCGTACGACAAACTGCTCACCAACGGCCGCGTGGTCGTGGGCAAGGCGGTCCGCGTCGACACCGTCGAGCGCCGTGTCACCCTCGCCACGGGCGACCGGCTGCCCTACGACGTGCTGGTCATCGCCACCGGTGCCGACTACCCCGAACCGGCCCGCTTCGTCGGCTCCACCCCCGACGAGGCCGCGAAGGCCTTCGCCGAGCACCAGCACAACATCGCCGCCGCCGACCACATCCTGGTCGTCGGTGGCGGTCCCTCCGGCGTCGAACTCAGCGCCGAGATCCGGCTGGCCCGGCCGGACGCCCGGGTCACCCTCGCGCACTCCGGGCAGGAGCTGCTGCACTCCACGGGCAGCGCCCGCGCCGGCCGCAAGGCCCGGACCTGGCTGGCCGCCCACGACGTGGCGGTCCGGCTGGACGCCTTCATGTCCCCCGGCACCGACTTCGGCACCTACCGCGACGCCCACGGCGAGGTCCTCGCCGCCGACCTCTCCTTCTGGGCGACCGGCACCACCCCCAACACACTCTGGCTGCGCCTGGCCGGGCACGGCGACTGGCTGACCGGGACGGGACACGTCAAGGTCGACCGGACGCTCCGGGTCGAGGGCAGGCCGGACGTGTTCGCGGTCGGCGACGTGAACGACGTCAGCGAGCTCAAGGTCACCCCGGCCGCACTCGCCCAGGCGGAGGTCGCCGCCCACAACATCTCTTCCTACCTGCGCAGTTCGGGGCGGCACAGCAAGAAGCCACGCGCCTACCGGGCCGTCCGCCGCACCCCGCTCATCGTGCCCTTCGGCCCGGCCGACGGGGTGACCGTGCTGCCCGTCCCGCTCGGCGAGAGCGCGGTCCTCGGCACCCGGGCCACCACCATGGCCAAGGCGAAGACCCTCATGACCCCCTATATGCGACGCCAGCTCGGCTACCCCTCGGCCTGACCGCACCCGGGCGCCACGCCGCACAGCACCGACCGATGGATCACCGGTGCGGCGAAACGCCGGGAACCCCCGGCCGCGTACCGGACGCCGCCGGGTCCGTGCGGCGGGCGACAGGTGTCGGCGCCGTCGCCCCGGCCCCCCTCCACGTGCCGGCCTCGGCGGAGGCGGCCGCACCGAGGAGCGTCCCGGGCACACTGTCCCGCCGATCGGGGAGCGGGCGACCGTGCCGGAGCGCCTCCCGCGGCGGCGGGCGGTCCCCTCCCCCGGCTTTCCGGGCGCGCCCGCGGCCGTCACGTGACACTTGAGGGAAGCGACCGGCGAGCGGGACGGGGAGGCGAGGACGGTGATCGCCGTCAATCCGACGGACAGTGCCTCGTTGCTCGCCGCCTTCGGTGCGCTGGCCGTACTGGTGGTGATCTTCGCCGAGTCGGGACTGCTGGTCGTCGGCTTCTTTCTGCCGGGTGACACCCTGCTCTTCCCGGCCGGTGTGCTGTGCGCGGCGAGCGCGGACCGGCCGCCCCGGCTGGAGCTGTGGCAGGTGCTGGTGTGTGCGGCCGTCGGTGCGGTGGCGGGCGGCCAGGTGGGCTATCTGATCGGACGGCACGGCGGCCGCCCGCTGCTGGCCCGCACCTCCAGTCCGCGGGTGAAGTCCGGGGCGGCCCGGGCGGAGCGGCTGCTGGCCCGCTACGGGTACGGCAAGGCGCTGGTGATCGGCCGCTTCGTGCCGCTGCTGCGGTCGGTGCTGCATCCGGCGGCCGGTGCGCTCGGGGTGCCGGTGCGGCCGTTCACCCTCTGGCAGGCCATCGGTGGTGTGCTCTGGTCGCAGACCTTCGTCCTCGCCGGGTTCGCCCTGGGCTCGTCGGTGTCGCACATCGACCGCTATCTGCTGCCGCTGATCGGCGTGATCGTCGTACTGTCCCTGCTGCCCGCGCTGGCCGAGGCGCGCCGAGCGCGGCGGGACCGCTGAGGGCTCAGGGTTCCCAGTGGGCCGGCGTGGGCGGCGACGGCGGCGAGTCGGTGGGCGCGGTCGCCAGGGCGCACCATCTCGTTCGCACCCGCGGCCGGCGGCGACGGGGGCTGACCGCGCCGCGCCGTCATCGGATCGCCGTTCCGGGAAGACAGCTCCGCCCCGGGCCGTTGAACGCGCCAGCACGGTCGCTGTGTGGCATGCGGCACAGGGCCGTCGCGGCCTGTCCGAACGGATGGAGAGCGGTGATCACGCGATGAAGGCGGTGCGGTTCCACGCGTACGGCGGGATCGATGTGCTGCGGGTGGAGGAGGTGGAGCGTCCGGTGCCCGGCCCCGGGCAGCTGCTGGTCGAGGTCCGCGCGGCCGGGATCCAGCCCGGTGAGGTGATGATCCGCGAGGGCGCGCGGCACGGACGCTGGCCGGCGGTGTTCCCCTCCGGGCAGGGCAGCGATCTGGCCGGCGTGGTGACCGGGGTCGGCCCCGAGGTGCGCGGTTTCGCGGTGGGGGACGAGGTCCTGGGCTTCACCCACAACCGGGCGAGCCACGCGGAGTTCGTCGTAGTCGACGACGTGAACGTGGCCTCCCGTCCGCAGGGACTGCCCTGGGACGTGGCCGGGTCGCTGTACGTGGCCGGCACGACCGCGTACGCCAGCGTGTTCGCGGTGGATCCAGGACCGGCGGACACGGTCGTGGTCTCCGGCGCGGCGGGCGGCGTGGGGTCGCTGGCCGTGCAGCTGGCGCGGCGGCGGGGCGCGACGGTGATCGGGCTGGCGGGCGAGCGGAACCACGCCTGGCTGACCGAGCGTGGCGTTGTCCCCGTCACGTACGGGGAGGGCGTGGCCGAGCGGATCCGGCGAGCCGCGGGCGGGAAGGTGGACGCGTTCATCGACACCTTCGGCGACGGCTATGTGGAGCTGGCGGTGGAGCTGGGTGTGCGGCCCGAGCGGATCAACACGATCCGCGACTGGCAGGCCGCGGCCAAGGTCGGAGCGCGGACCTACGGGGAGGGTTCGGCGGCGTCCGCGGTCGTGGTCGGCGAACTCGCCCGGCTCGCGGCGCGCGGGGAGCTGGAGGTCCCGATAGCCCGCGCCTACCCGCTGGCGCAGGTGCGGGACGCGTTCCGCGACCTGGAACAACGGCACACCCACGGCAAGATCGTGCTCCGTCCCTGACCCCGCCGGACCCGCACCGTCCGGGCGGGTCCGCGCCGTCCGCGCGGGTCCGGCGGACGGCCGACCACCTCCCCTCGCCGAGATAGGCAGGCAGCCTGCTATAGGCTGACAGGTAGCCTGCCTAATTCTGGGGCCGTGCATACGGGACGAGAGGAGCAGCACCTTGGGAATCACCGCCGATGTCGCCTCCGTACGGCAGGAAAAGGCCCCGCCGGACAAGCCCTTCGGGGCCTCCTTCGTGACCCCGCTGTACATGGGCGCCGTACTCAACCCGATCAACAGCTCGGTGATCGCACCCGCCCTGGTGGCGATCGCGGCCGCGATGCACACCTCCGTGGGCGGCACCGCGATCCTGATATCGAGCCTGTATCTGACCAGCGCGATAGCCCAGCCGGCGGCCGGGCGGCTGGCCGAGGAGTTCGGGCCCCGCCGGGTGTTCTTCGCCGGCATCTTCCTCGTCCTCGTCGGCGGTGTCCTCGGCGCGGCCGCGCAGAACATGCCGTCCCTGATCGCGGCCCGGGTGCTCATCGGGGCCGGCACCTCCGCCGGCTACCCCTCCGCGATGCTGCTGATCCGCCGCAGGGCCAAGGCGACCGGCATGCGGCAGCCGCCCGGCAGCGTCCTCGGCGGCCTGGCGATCGCGGGCGCCGCCACCGTCGCCGTCGGCCCCGCCATCGGCGGCCTGCTGGTCGGCCGGCTCGGCTGGCAGACGGCCTTCTGGATCAACGTCCCCGTCGCGGTGGCCGCCTTCGTCATGGCCGCGGTCTGGATCCCCAAGGACACCGACCGGGTGCGCGGGCGGTCGGCGCGCACCCTCGTCTCCCGTCTCGACCTGGCCGGCATCGTCGGCTTCGGCGGGGCGCTCACCGCGCTGCTGGTGTTCCTGTCCTCGCTCCCCGCCCCGGAGTGGCCGGCCCTCGGCGTGTCCGTCGCGGTCGCCGCCGTCCTCGTGGCCTGGGAGCTGCGCGCCGCCAACCCCTTCCTGAACGTCCGGCTGCTCGCCTCGAACCTCGCCCTCACCCGCACCTACCTGCGCAACGGCCTCACCCTGCTGGGCACTTACGTGATCCTCTACGGGCTCACCCAGTGGCTGGAGGCCTCCCGGGGACTCACCGCCTACCAGTCGGGACTGGTCCTCGTCCCGATGGGTGTCCTGTCGGCGGTGTCCGCCCGGGTGGTGTCCCGGCGCGGCCGGGTCCGCGCACTGCTGAACGTCTCCGCGCTGCTGCTGCTCGTGGGCGCCATCGCCACCGTCTTCGTGGACGGCGGCACGCCCGTGGCCGTGGTGATCGCGATCACCGCGGTGTTCGGCCTCACCTCGGGGGCCGGCACGGTGGCGAACCAGACGGTCCTGTACCAGGAGGCGCCGCACGACAGCGTCGGCACCGCGTCCGGACTGCTGCGCACCTTCGGCTACATCGGCTCCATCGCCTCGGCGGCCATCACCGGCACCGCGTTCCACACGCACGTCGACGACACCGGTCTGCGGCACATCTCCTGGGCGCTGGTCGGCATAGCCGCCGTCGTCCTCGTCATGACGGTCCTCGACCGGCAGCTGGCGCACACCGACCGGCGCCCCACCCCCTGACCGCCAACCTCCACCGTCCGGAACCGTCCGGAACCACCGGAACCAACCGGAACCATCCGGCAAGACAAGAAAGTTCAGGCAATGACCACCACCGTCCCGCACCTCGACCCCACCCGCACGGCCCTGTTCCTCATGGACTTCCAGCCGGCCGTCCTCGCCGCCGTCGCCGACCCGGACCAGGCGCTCTCCCGCGCCCACGCGGCCCTGTCCTGGGCCCGGTCGAACGACGTCCAGGTCGTCCACGTCCGGGTCGCCTTCGCCCCGGAGGACTTCGCCGCCGTACCCGAGCTCAACAAGTCCTTCGCCCCGGTCGCGCAGAGCGGGTTCCTCGCCGACGGCAGCCCCGAGGCCGCACTGCACGAGTCGTTCGAGGTGCGGGAGCGGGACATCACCGTGCGCAAGACCCGGATCAGCGCCTTCGCCAGCACCACCGACGTCCGTGAACTGCTGCGCAAGCAGGGCATAGACACCCTGGTCCTCGCCGGGCTGTCCACCGGCGGAGTGGTGCTGACGACCCTCCGGCAGGCGGCCGACGACGACTTCGGGCTCTACGTCCTCAAGGACGCGACCGGCGACCCGGACCCCGAGGTCCACCGGGTCCTGACGGAGAAGGTCTTCCCGAGCCAGGCGCACGTCATCGAGACCGGCGAGCTCCAGGCGCTGACCAAGACCGCCTGAGGCCACACGGCAGAGGTGCCCCTCCGGGTCGGAGGGGCACCTCTGCCGTGTGCCGAACCCCCGGCCAGGCCGTCACCGCCCGCTGTCCGCGATCCTGTTCATGATCGCCGCGGCCTTCAGCAGGGTGTCGCGCTCGTCCGGCCGCAGATACGCGTCGATCGCGGCGCCGAGCCAGGTCGCCCGGGCGACCGGGATCATCCCGAACAGGGCCCGCCCCTCGGGCGTGGCGTGGATGAGGGTCTTGCGGCCGTCGCCGGGATCCCTGCTGCTGGCGATCAGGCCCCCGGCGCGCAGCGACGCGAGCGTCTCGGCCATCGACTGGCGGCGCACATGCTCGGCCTGCGCCAACTCACTGGCCGTGACCGGGCCCTCCTCGACGATGCGGCCCAGCGTGGTCAACTGCGACCAGCTCCACCGCATGTCGCTGGGGGCCGACTCGGTGCGCAGCCGGGCGCGCAGCCGGGTCATCGCCTTCATCAATTCGGCGGCGACCTCGGCCTCCGGCCTAGGGTCACTGGTCATCGGTCCAGCCTACCCAGCGCCGACCGGGCATTTTAATCAACTATTTGCGCGGTCAAGCATTTTGCGGGGGCTATATTCAAATCGTGAGCACCTCCGAAAGGCGTCGTCAGACCGACGAACCGTCCCGATCGCCGTCGAGCGGGGCGCAGCTGATCGGACGTGCCGCCGAGCTGGAACTGATCGACTCGCTGCTCGCCGGTCCCGGTCAGGGCAGCTCTGGTCTCCTGCTGCACGGCGAGCCGGGGGTGGGAAAGACGGCGCTGCTGGACGCCGCCGCGGTACAGGCCACGGCGTACGGGATGCGGGTGCTGCGCGCCGCCGGCGCACAGGCCGAGGCCAGGATCGCGTTCTCGGCGCTGCACCAGCTGCTCTACCCGGTGCGCCACGATGTCGACCGGCTGGCCGAGCACCATCGGGACGCCCTCCACCAGGTCTTCGATCTCGCCCGGAGCCCGGCTCCGGAGTCCCTGGTGTCGACGGCGGTGCTCGCCCTCCTGGAACTGACCACCGCGGAACGCGCGCTGCTGCTGATCGCCGACGACGTGGCCTGGTTCGACGAGGCCAGCGCGGCCGTCCTGGGATTCGTCGTACGGCGGATCGCGGACGCCCCGATCGTCTTCCTGGCCGCCTCCCGGATCGGGACCGAGGACCTCTTCCGCCGGTCCGGGCTGCCCGAGCGCACGGTCGAGTCGCTCGACCCGAGATCGGCGGGCGCCGTCCTGGACGCCTGCTCCCCCGGGCTGGCCCCCGCGGTGCGGCGGCGGCTGCTGGCCGAGGCCGACGGCAACCCGCTGGCGCTCCAGGAGCTGCCCGTACCGCTCACCGAGGCAGCGCGCCGGCCAGGATCCGCTGCCCGACCGCCTCCAGCTGTCGCGACGCCTGGAAGCGACCTGCGCCGGGCTGCTCGCCGACCTGCCCGCCCCGACCCGCAGGCTCATGCTGCTGGCGGCCCTGGACGCCGACGCCGGGCTCACCGTGCTGCGCACCGCGGCGCAGGGGTCGGCCCACATCGACGACCTGGTCCCGGCCGAGCGGGCCGGTCTGGTCCGCGCGCCCGCGGCCGGCTGCGGTCTCACGTTCTGTCACCCGCTGATCGCCACGGCCGTGGTGGACCTGGCGTCGCCGCGCGAACGCCGGGCCGCGCACGAGGCGCTGGCCGCCGCGCTGGCCGACGATCCCGAGCGCCGGGCCTGGCATCTCGCGGAGGCAGCCGCCGCGCCCGACGAGTCGGTGGCGCGGGCGCTGGACGAGGCGGCGCTGACCGCCTGGCGGCGCGGCACCGGTTCCGCCGCCGAGCTGCCGGCGTCGGTCGGAGCGCTGTTCTCCGACCGGCGGCGGATCGCCGCGTCCGCCGCGGTCACGGCGCTGATGCGGGCCGGCGAGCTCAGTCCGCACCCGGTCGACCGGTCCCGCCGCCTGGTGGAGGCCGCCTTCCTCGCCACGATGACCGGCCAACTCGACCAGGTGAACCGGCTGTTGGCGGATGCGGGGCAGACCCCGGACACCCAGACCGGGCTGGTCTTCGCCGCCACCGCCCATCTGCTCACCCACGACGGGGGTGATGTCGACACCGCCTACCGGCTGCTGGCACAGGCCCTCGACCACGCCTGCGAGGCCGAGAAGGGCGACTGGGACCGGCTCGGCATCCTGTACACCCTGCTGCTGGTCAGCCTCTACACCCTCAGACCCGAGCCGTGGAAGCTGCTCGACACCGCGATGGCCCGGTTCCCGCCGGAGGCGGTCACCCCGTTCCGGCTCTGCTACGACGCGTACGTCGACCCCACCCGCAAGTCCGACGCGATCCGGGAGGGGCTCGCGGACGCGTTCGCCGAGCTGACCATCGACGCGGCCCCCTGGCAGATCGTCCCGCTGGGCTTCGCCGCCGTGGCCATGGACGCCCTGTCCGACCACCGGCGCCTGCTGCTGCGCATGATCGACCGAGAGCGGGACGGCGGCGCGATCGGCATGGTGGTCCCGGCGCTGCTGCTGCTCTGCCAGGACTCCTACGTCCACGGGCTGTGGGACGAGGCGGAACGGCTCGCCGAGGAGGGGCTGGACCTGGCGTCGGCGTACGGGTACCAGTTCTGGGAGCGGCAACTCCGGGCCGTGCTGGCCTCGGGCGCGGCACTGCGCGGCGACGCGGATCTCGCCCGTACCCGCAGTGAGGAGACCACCACCTGGGCGGCGCCGCGCGGTATGGACGTGACGGAGGGCTACGCGCGGTCGGCGCGCAATCTCGCGGCCATCGGCCAGGGCGACTACGAGGAGGCCCTCGTCCAGGCGGCGCGGATCGGGCCACCCGGTGCCCCCACCCCCGGTGTGCCGGGTCGGTGGATGGTCCTGGACTTCGTGGAGGCGGCGGTCCGCACCGGCCGTCTCGAGGACGCCCGGGCGCACGTGCGCGCCGCCCAGGAGGCCGGGATTCCGCGGATCGGGCCGCGTACCGAGCTGATCACGGCGGGGGCGGCCGCCGTGGCCGCCGACGACGCGGAGGCCGCCGCCCTGTTCGAGGCCGCCCTGGCCCTTCCGGACTCCGGACGCTGGCCCTGGGACTTCGCGCGCATCCAGTTCGCGTACGGCCAATGGCTGCGCCGTACCCACGACATGGCCGGGGCGCGGACCCAACTGGGCGCGGCCCTGGAGACTTTCGACCGGATCGGCGCCGAGATGATGGCCCAGCGGGCCGCGGCCGAACTGCGCGCCACCGGTGTCTCCGTCGCCCGGCCCGACGTGGCGCCGGAGCAGCTGACCGCCCAGGAACGGCAGATCGCCGAGCTCGCGGCGACCGGCCTGAGCAACAAACAGATCGGCGAACGGCTGTTCCTGTCGCACCGCACGGTCGGCTCTCATCTGTACCGCGTGTATCCCAAGTTGGGCATCACCTCACGTGCCGCCCTCCGTGGCGCGCTGGAGGCGATGGCCGCCGCGCACCAGGACGAGGAGACGCCGTAGCGCACGCGGGGCAGTAGCGGAACCAGTCGAATGACGGGTGGCCACCGGTGGACAGCGCCCACGCCGCGACCCCAGCATCGTCCACGGCATCTCGGCGGTCTTCGCCTCGTCTGAGGTGCGGCGCAGGCACCGCACGCAGTCACTTGACGGCTGAGCGGCCAATTTCCTTGCTTGACAAAGCACATAGTAGTCCCGGCATACTCGATGGCGACAACCCGGCGACCCACGGCACGGAAGGCCCGCATGAACCTCGGCATCGCCATCGCGGATTTCAGCCAGCCCGGCGGTCCGGCGGGCATCGCCCGTCACGTGGCGCGACTCGCCCGTAGTGCCGAGGAGTTCGGCTTCACCCGGATCGCCGTCATGGACCACCTCTTCCAGATCGGGATCGTGGGCGCCTCCGAGCAGGAGATGCTGGAGGCGTACACGACGCTGGGCTATCTGGCCGCGGCTACCGAGCGGGCGGAACTGCTCGCCCTGGTGACCTCGGCCGGCTACCGCGAGCCCGGCCTGCTGGCCAAGATGATCACTACGCTGGACGTCCTCTCCGAGGGCCGCGCCGCCCTGGGCATCGGCGTCGGCGCGGGCTTCAACCTCGCCGAGGCACGCGGGCTCGGGCTGCCGTTCCCGCCCGTCGCGGAGCGGTTCGAGCGGCTGGAGGAGACCCTCCGGATCTGCCTGCAGATGTGGAGCGACGACGAGAAGCCCTTCGCCGGCCGCCACTACCGCCTCGAACGCACCCTCAACTCCCCGGGCACGCTGCGCCGCCCCCATCCGCCGATTCTCATCGGCGGCTCCGGCGAGCGGAAGACGTTGCGGCTGGTCGCGGAGTACGGGAACGCCTGCAACCTCTTCCACGGCCCGGACCTCGCACGCAAACTCGACGTGCTCCGCCGACACTGTGACGACGTCGGGCGCGACTACGCCGAGATCGAGAAGACGGTCCTGCTCCCCCTCGACCCCGGAGCGCGCGGCGAGCAGGTCCCGGCCCTGCTCGCGGAGTTGCGGCGGCTGGACCGCATCGGCATCGACCATGTCATCGGCCCGGTCCGCGGCGCCGACCAGCATGCCGCGCTCCGGCTGCTGGGCGAGCGCGTGATACCGGAAGCGATGCGGATCTGACCACCGTGCGCACCCCGAGACACCAGCAGAGCTATTTATTTGCTTGCTGAAGCAATAGACGAGGAGATGCAGATGACCATCACGAGCGAACACGCCGGTCACCCCCGGGCCGATGTCGTCATCGTCGGCGGCGGCTCCGCCGGCGCCGTGCTCGCCGCCCGGCTCAGTGAGAATCCGCGGCGCACCGTCCTGCTGATCGATGCGGGTCCTGACTACCCCGCCGACCGCGTCCCCGAGGGACTGCTGACCCCCCACCTGCTGGCCGACCCCGACCACGACTGGGGCTACAGCGCGCGAGCCACCGACCGCGCCCCGAGCATCGCCGCCCCGCGCGGCCGGGCCATGGGCGGCAGCTCGGCGGTGAACGCGGGTGTGGCGATCCGGGCGCGGGCCGCGGACTTCGCCGCCTGGGGCGAGCGGTACGGCATCAAGGGCTGGTCGTTCGAGGAGGTCCTGCCCACCTTCCGGGACCTGGAGAACACCCCGTCCGGCGACGACGCATTCCACGGGCGGACGGGCCCCTTCCCGATCCGCCAGTGGACCTACGAGGAACTCACGTCCCCCATGCGGGCGTTCGTGGACAGTG
This sequence comes from Streptomyces sp. NPDC051105, assembly GCF_040682795.1. Taxonomy (NCBI): domain Bacteria; kingdom Bacillati; phylum Actinomycetota; class Actinomycetes; order Kitasatosporales; family Streptomycetaceae; genus Streptomyces; species Streptomyces sp. NPDC051105. The sequence continues at coordinate 24,992 of NZ_JBFBBR010000024.1, forward strand.
CGGCGGGGCTGGGCTTTTGGCGCAACGACGACTTCAACGGCGACCGGCAGGACGGCACCGGCGCCTACCCGGTCAACATCGTCGACGGGGTGCGCCGGAACACCGCCCTGGCGTATCTGACGCCGCAGGTGCGCGGCCGCCGCAATCTGACGGTGCTGAGCGACATCACGATCGACAGGGTCCTCGTCGAGGACGGCAGGGCGCGCGGTGTCGTCGAGGCGTCGGGCACCGTTCACCGGGCCGGTGAGGTGGTGCTCAGCGCGGGCGCGTACGGCAGCCCGGCCATCCTGCTGCGCTCCGGCGTCGGCCCGGCCGCGGATCTGCGGGGCCTCGGCATCGACGTGGTCGCCGACCTGCCCGTCGGGCGCCGGCTGCAGGACCACCCGTTCTTCCACTCGCTGTTCGCGCTGGCGCCCGAGCACCAGGGCATGACGTCCGCGTTCGCCGCCCATCTGTGGCTCGCCTCCCGGGAGGCGCTCCCCGGTGAACTGGACCTCGCCGTCGTGGGCACCCATCTGCTGGACGGCTCGTTCAGTCCGACCGGTGGGGCGATGGTGCTGGCGGCGGCCGTCACCCGGCCGGAGTCGCGCGGCTCGGTGCGGCTGGCCGCCCGTGATCCGCACGTCGCCCCGGTCATCGACGACAACTACCTGGCGACGGACCGGGACCGGCGTCGCATGCTGGAGGCGCTGCGGCTGGTGCGCCGTCTGGTGGGCAGCGCGCCCCTCTCGGGGACGGTGGCGGCGGAACTGGTGCCGGGCGACGCCATGGGCAGCGACGAGGAGCTGGCGGCGGCGATCGAGAGCGGCATCGCCACCTACGGTCATCCGACGTCCACCGCGCCGATGGGCGGACCCGAGGACCAGTGGGCCGTCGTCGACGAGACCGGTGCCGTCAAGGGGCTGGCGGGGCTGCGGGTCGTGGACGCCTCGATCCTGCCGGAAGTGCCGTCGACCGTGACCAACGCGACCACGATCATGATCGCGGAACACATGGCCCGCCGGGTGTACGGCGGTTGAGGCCGCCGTCGGCCCCTGAGGTTCAGAGAGCCGGTGTCTCGTCGCGGCCCAGCCTGCGGGCCACGGCGAGGCCCCAGGGAATGCCCAGCAGGACGACGAGCAGCAGCCCGAGCAGGAGCGGCGCTGGACGTGCGGCGCCGAGCGCAAGGGCCGCGAGGGCCACGGCGAGGCAGGTGCCGGCGAGCGGACGGTAGAGCTCCCGCTCGTCCCGCCAGGCCTCCAGGCCGGTCGCGACCAGCATCGTCGTGACCAGCACGACGGCCACGCCCCCGCACAGCACCCAGGCCGTGGCGACGGGCGTGCGGTCGGTGTGGGCGTGCTCGACCAGGCCGACCATCGCGGCCCCCATGGCGGTCACCGCCGCCGTCAGCGGTAGGTGGGTGAGCATCCAGCCGAGGGTCACCGTGCGGGTGCGCCGGGGCGGGCGGTGACCGGCGAAGTCGAAGTACGTCCACCAGGCGCCGAATCCGACCACCACGGCCACGAGCCCGACCGCGAGGCTCAGGACGGTGGTTGGTTCGGCCGCCAGCCCGTCCACGACGCCGGTCACGGTCTCGCCGAGCACGATGATGATGAGCAGCCCGAACCGCTCGACGAGCGCGTCGGTGAGGGCGAGCGCCGATTCCCGGGCCGGGGCGACCGTGAGGACCATCCAGGCGAACCCGGCGAGAAAGGCGAGGGCCAGCAGCCCCCAGGTCAGCAGGCGGGTGTCGGCCGGCAGCCCGGCGCCGGCGAAGAGCACGACCGCGCAGGCCGCCGTACCGATCACGTACAGCCGGGTGGGTTTGCGGAACTCGGCGGAGCTGCCGCGTCCGGCCAGGAACCAGAGCACGGCCAGGACGGCGAACAGGATCCCCGCGTTGACCGCGAAATGGGCGCCCTCCGCGCCGCCGGCCTCGGGGATGAACGCCCCCAGCGGGACGAGCACGAGGATCTGCAGGAGGAAGAGACTGCGGCCCCGGGCGTCGTCGTGACCGTGCAGATCGTGGTGGAGCGTGCCGTTGAGCCAGGCGATCCACACCAGCGCGAACACCACCGCGAACTCGCCGAGGCCGTGCCAGGTGAGATGCGCCGCCAGGTGGTGGGCGGCCTGGGCGACCAGGACGACCACGACCAGGTCGTAGAAGAGTTCCAGCGGGCCGACCACCCGGTGTCGCGGCTGGTCCCCGTGGACCCGCGGCGGCCGCCACAGCTGGCGGCGCAGCCGGGCCCAGTGCTCCTGGCTCTCCGGTCGCGAGGTCATACCCGCGGTCTCGGCCGAGGTCGCTGGTGCATGGCTGCTCTCCGGGTCATGGGCGGGCTGGAGGTGCGCTTCCGGCACTGTTTGACACTTGTAGATTAGCAGTCCGGCGGGCGGCGGCCAGGCCGGCGAAGCTCAGTCGAGCTTCTCCACCACCGCTTCGAACTGCCGCACCATGGCCGGTACCGACCTGCCGTCGAGGAGGTCCATGACCCGCTTGCGGGCGCTCGCCAGATGTACCGGGTAGGCGTCCTGGAGGCGCTTGAGCCCTTCCGGGGTGAGGGTCGCGACATTGCCGCGGGCGTCGCCTTCGTAGCGCCGCTTGACGACCTGGCCGCGGCCCTGCAGCGCCTCCACGACCCGGGTGATGCGGCTCGCGGACAGGGCGGTGGCCGAGGCGAGGTCCGTCATGCGAAGTTCCTGGTTCTCGGCCTCGGAGAGGTTCATCAGGACGACGTATTCGGTGAGCGTGAGCCCCGTGGAGCGCAGCAGATCGTCGTCCAGCGAGCGCGGCAGCGCGACGATGACGCGCATCAGGGCACGCCAGAAGCGTTCTTCGTGGGCGGTCAGTGGATCGTCGTCGCTCATCGCATCAGAATAGCGTGCTCAAGCAAGGAGTCTCAAGCTTCCGGCGCACGTCAGGGGCTGTCCGGCAGCCGGGCCGGACAGCCCCCGCCCCAGCCCCTCAGGCCTGCTCGACGATCTCGGCGACCGAGTCGAATTGGGTGGTAGGCGCTTGTCGTGGACCGGCGCGGGATCGGCGGCGAAGTGCTTGAAGTCGAAGGATATGCGCTCGAACGCTTCGCGGGACCCGGTGCGCGTCGAGCGCGTGAACACTGATGGTTCTTCAGATGTCCGTCCATGACGGGAAGACCGCCGCCTGGCCGTGGCAAGTGCCGTCGGCGTCAAGAAGGTTCCACATCGTGACGTCCTCTATCCAGAACCTGCGGCCGGACTTGGCGATCCTCAGCCCCCGGTAGCCGGAGGCGAATCCGCGCTCCGTCACCGACCGCACGAAGGCGTCCCTGTCCCCCTGCGCGTCCGGTTCGGCGGACAGCCGGGACGGGAGCCGGACGAACTCCTCCCAGCCGTACTCGAAGCACTTCTGGGCGGTCGTGTTCGCGTAGACGAAGACGGGATCCGGACCGGCGTCGTGGGCGAGCAGCCCGAAGGGCGCGAACTCGTAGAGCCAGCGGGCCGACTCGGAGGCGTCCGGGAACGCCGGGGGACACAAGGGGAGGCCGGTCAACCGCTCATGGCTGGAGAGGAGAAGATGTGCGAAGTCCGAGCCCCGGCTGTGCACTTCGTGGAACTTCATGGCCATCGGTGACCGCCTTTCGTCGCTTTCCGAAGGGATGGTTCCAGAGCACGTACGGCCGAAGCGCAACGGGGAGGGTTCGGTCCGCTCACCCACCGCAGCCGTGTCACCACCCCTGCTGGCGATGGCCACCGCCTCGTCCTCGAAGCGCAGGACGGCGAGGACCGGCCCGAAGATCTCCTCGCGGGCGATCCGCATGTCCGGGGTGACGTCGGTGCAGACGGTCGGCTCGAAGACCCAGGCGTTCTCGTTCCTGGAACACCAGGTGCACGGCTCGTATCTGCGGCCGCAGGCGTACGAGGTCGTCAACCGGCTCAATGCCGAGCTGGTCGAGATCCTGCGGGCGGCGCAGGCGGCCGCTGCCGCCCGCGCCGGTGATCCGCAGGTGCTGCTGTCGATGGCGTTCGGCGCGTTCGTCGGGGTCACCAAGCACTCCCGCGCCTCGGGGATCCCGCTGGGCGAGTACGACCTGGAGGGCGTCCGGCGGGCCGTGCTGAGCCTGATCGGCTTCCCGGACCCGGGCTCCCCCGGCGTCTCCCAGGACGACAGCAGCACCCGGCCGACCTCGCCGACGCGCTGCGCACCGCGTTCGCCCATCCCGGGCCGGCCCTGGTTCAGCAGGGCGGCGGCCTGCTCGATCTCCGCGTCGGCGGGGCGCACCACCGGTGGTGTGCATCAGCTTCCTTTCGTTGCGGAGGCCGGGGGCGCTCCCGGTCCTGTTCGCCTACTCGCTCAGCCGATGCACTTCGGTGACGGTGTACGACATCGAGGCGCGGAAGCCTCCAGCCGCGGGCCAGGGCGAGGTCGTTGTCCACGTAGATGTACGGGCACCACGGCACCGGCTCGTCCCCGAACCGGGCGTCCACCAGCAGCATGAACTCGCGGTACTGGCTGCGTACCGGGTCGAGTACTCCTCGTTCCCGGCGGAGAACTGCCAGTCGACGAGGAGCGCCACCACCCGCCCGTCGGACTCGGTGTCGGGGGTCAGCCCCTCAGGGAGGGTCGCCGCGGCGGCCGCCGGATCCGTCCAGAACTCGACGCCGACGATGTCACCGGCGTAGTGCCATGGCGGAGCGGGGGCGAGGTTCGCCACTCCGCGCGGCGTGGCGAGGTTCGCCACTCCGCGCGGCGACAGCGGGTAGGTGTAGCCCTTCAGCGAGGGTGCCTCCAGAGAGCGCGGGTCCAGCCGGAACGGGCCCCATGCTCTGCGCAGCCACGCGGTCCCGGCTTGGGTCAAATGACTGCTTCCCGGTAGCTGGAGGCTGCGGCCGGGTACCCCGGGGGTTCCTCGGCCGCGGTGCCTTCCCGGTCCGCGGGGCTCCCCTTATGTCCCGCACCCCGTTCGTACGGGGAGAGGAGCGGCTCGGCCACCGACCCCAGCTGCTCGGCCAGCCGCCGGACCAGAGCGGGATCGAGTTGGTCCATGACACGTCTGCGGGCGCTGGTGAGATGCGCCGGATAGGCGCCGTCCAGCCGCTGCCGGCCGGCCTCGGTGAGTTCGGTGACGTATCCGCGGGCGTCCGTGCAGTGGCGCCGCTTGGTCACCAGGCCCTGGTCCCGCAGGTTCTCCACCACCCGGGTGATACGGCTCGCGGACAGGGCCGCCGCCGAGGCCAGCTCGGTCATCCGCATGCTGTCGTCCTCGGCCTCGGACAGCTGTGCCAGGACGATGTACTGCGTGAGCGACAGGCCCGTGGCGCACAGCAGGTCCTCGTCGAGCGCCCGCGGAAGAGCGACCAGCATCCTCTGCAGTGCGCGCCAGAGCCGGTCCTCGTCGGTGTTCAGCGGACAGACGGGTTCGGGTGACTGTGCGGACATGTACCGGCCTCCCTTCCGTAGCGTCCTGGTGCTACCACTGAAGCACATCATTACTTGCTTGACAAAGCATTTTGAGCGGGGCCAAGATACTTGCCAAGGCAAGCAAGAGCGCCGTAGCGGACCAGCCGCGCGACGCCAACCGAGAGGCCAGAAGGGCATGAGCGTCGAATTGCCCCCCGCGGGGACCTACACGGTCGATCCGGAGCGGTCGTCCATCGGCTTCACCACGCGGCACATGTTCGGCCTGGGCAAGGTGAACGGCACCTTCCGGGTGGAGTCGGCGAGCATCACGATCGCCGAGCCCGTCACCGAGTCGGTCGTGACCGCCGTCGTCGACGCGGGCAGTTTCCACACGGGGACCCCGCGCCGGGACGATCACGTGCGCTCCCCCGCCTTTCTGCACGCGGAGCGCCACCCCGGGATCCGCTTCGAGTCGACCGGGGTGAGCCGGGGCACGGCCGGCGTCTGGGTCGTCCAGGGCCACCTCACCGTCCGCGGTGACCGTGCGCCGGTCGAGCTGACGGTGGACGAGCTGTCCGTCGAGAACGGCTCACTGAGGATCTCGGGCTCCGCGACCGTCGACCGGTACCGGCACGGGCTCACCGCGGCGAAGGGGCTCGCGGCACGTCATCTGCGGCTCTCCCTGTCCGCCACCGCCGATCCCGACCCCGGCCCGACGGCTCCGGCCGCCGGCGCCACGACGGTTTCCGCCGTCGAGACCGAGGCGGCTCCCGCCGCCGGAAGCAAGGCGGCGTCCGCCGCCGAGACCACAGCACAGCGAGAGGAATTCCCCATGGCCCCCAAGGTCGCCGTCGTCTACTACTCGTCCACCGGTACCGTCCACGAGCTGGCGGAGGCCGTCGCCGACGGCGCCCGCAAGGAGGGCGCGGAGGTACGGCTGCTGCGCGTGTCCGAGCTGGCGCCCGAGGAGGCCATCGCGAGCAACGACGCCTGGTCGGCGCATGCCGCGGCCACCAAGGACGTCCCGGTCGCCACCGCGGCCGACATCGAGTGGGCGGACGCCGTGGTCTTCGGCACCCCCACCCGGTTCGGCAACATCGCCAGCCAGCTGAAGCAGTTCATCGACACGCTCGGCGGCCTGTGGGCGCAGGGCAAGCTGGCCGACAAGGTCTACAGCGGCTTCACCGCCACGGCCACCGCGCACGGCGGCCAGGAGTCCACGCTGCTCGCGCTCTACAACTCCGTCCACCACTTCGGCGGCATCCTGGTGACCCCCGGCTACACCGACCCGGTGAAGTTCGTCGACGGCAACCCCTACGGCACCAGCCACGTCAACGGCCAGGGTGCCATCCCGGTCGACGACACCGCCCGTAACGCCGCCGAGTACCAGGGCAAGCGGGTCGCCTCCATCACCGCGCGCTTCACGGCCGCGTAACCGGCGTCGACACGGGCGGCCGGGTGCCGGCGGCGGGGGTGTCGCCGGCACCCGGTCAGGTCACCGCATACGGCTGTCCGCAGTCCGCTGTCACGCCTCGCCGCGGCCGGCCAGCCACTCCTGCTCCGCGCCCGGTTCGGGCAGCACCTGGCCGCCCTCGACGGCGGACCTGGCGGGGCTGTCCTCCAGCACCACCATGACGTGGCTCTCCGCCACCCCGGTGACCCGGGCGGCCGCCGAGGACAGCTCCAGCGCCAGCCGGGTCGCCTCCTCCTGCGGATGTCCGCGCCGGACCCAGCCGCTGACGATCAGCGGGGCCCCCGGCATCCCGCCGGCGAAGACGCTGTCCGGCGGCGGCTCGGAGAAGATCACGTTGACGTAGCCCGGTGGCACATGGTTGACCGCCGCGTGGATCCGGGTGATCTCGGCCGCCAGCGCGGCCTTCGACTCACTTGTCAGAGTTCCCTGCGCTGCGGTGCAGGTGTAGACGGGCATTTCGGCTCCTCCTCGGACGGGGCGGAATCGCTCACGGCAACGACGGAAGGGCTGTGACGGCCGTGATGGAAGCAGTGGTCCTGGGTGTGGACCGGAAGATCGTGCTGGAGTCGAGGCCCGAGCCCGGCCTCCGGCCCGATCAGGTGATCGTGGAGGTCGACCTGTGCGGCATCTGCGGCACCGACCTGCACGCGCCGCAGATGCCGCAGGTCTACCGCGGCGGTTTCGTCATGGGCCACGAGCCGTCCGGCCGGATCAGCCGCGTGGGGGACGCGGTCGAGGGCTGGGAGGTGGGCCAGCGGGTCGCCGTCAACCCGAACGGCAATGTATGCGGCCGCTGCCGGTACTGCCTCTCGGGGCGCCCCAACTTCTGCCGGCAGGCCACGATGGAGACCGCGCTCGGACTCCAGACGGACGGCGCCCTCGCCCGGCGGATGGCCGTCTTCCCCGGTACCTTGCGGGCGCTGCCCGCGTCGATGGGCCGCCTGGAGGCGGCCTGGGTCGAGCCGACGGCCACGGCCCTGCGCGCGGCGGTGCTGGCCGGCGATCTGAAGGGGGCCACGGTCGCGGTGTTCGGCGGCGGCCCGATCGGACAGCTGGCCTGCCGTATCGCCGCCCACCGGGGCGCGGAGCGGATCGTACTGGTGGAACCGGCCCCGGAGCGCCGCCGCTTCGGCCCGGCCTCGGGCGCCGGTCTGACGCTGAGTCCGGCCGAATCCGGTACCGAACTCGCCGAGTCCTCGGTGGACGTGGTGTTCGAGTGTTCGGGCAACGCGGCGGCGCGGGCGGAGGCCCTGCGGCTGCTGGCCCCCGGTGGGGTGCTGGTCAACGTGGGCGGAGGGCCCGGCGGCGGCTTCGACCCCGATGTCGTCCTGCTCAAGGAGATCACCATCCGCGGATCCTTCGTGTACGGCTCCGAGTTCGACGACGCCATCGGTCTACTCGCCCGTGGCGCCGTCCGGGTCGACGACCTCACCACGGAGATCGCCCCGGTCGGGGAAGCCCTGCGCGCCATCGACGCCCTCCGCTCCGCCGAGGTCATGAAGGTGTTCATCGCACCCAACGGCTGACCCCACGGTCCGCCCGGCCGCCGGGTTCCGGCTTCGGTCATCCGACTGAGACCGGAACTGCGGGAGACGGCCGGCGATCCGGGGCGGCACGAAGTCGTCGTATCAGCAGGCACGTCAGTCATCGGACGGAATGCGTGGCGGTCATGCGTGGGTCAGGATGAGGTGGATCATCCCCCCCCACCGGACCCGGCACGAAAGCTGGCAGGTTGCCATGACCCCACAAGCCACTGTCCGAACCGTGACCTACGATCTGCTGCGTTCTCTCGAACTGACCACCGTCTTCGGTAATCCGGGGTCGACCGAGCAAACGTTCCTGCAGGAGTTCCCCGAGGACTTCACCTACGTACTGGCCCTGCAGGAGGCCTCCGTCATCGCCATGGCCGACGCCTTCGCCCAGGTGACCGGCCGACCCGCGCTGGTCAACGTGCACTCCTCCGCCGGGCTGGGCAACGCCGTCGGCAATCTGGTCGCCGCCTACCACGGCAACACCCCGCTGATCGTCACCTCTGGGCAGCAGCACCGCGAACTGGTGATCGGCGAGCCCTATCTGGGCAACCGCGAGGCCACCACGCTCCCCAAGCCGTGGGTGAAGTGGGCGTACGAACCCGCCCGTGCCGAGGACGTCCCGGAGGCGTTCCTGCGCGCCTACGCCACGGCGCTGCAGCCGCCCGCCGGGCCGGTCTACCTGTCCATCCCGATGGACGACTGGAAGCAGCCGCTGTCCGGCTTCACCCGAATGCGGACCTTCAGTGACCGGATGCTGCCCGACCCGGACCGGCTCCGTTCCTTCGCCGACCGCATCTCCGCCAGCAGCCGTCCCGCACTGGTCTTCGGACCGGAGGTGGACCGCGCCGGCGGCTGGGACGTCGCGGTCGCCCTGGCGGAGCGGCTGCGCGCGACCGTCTACGGGGCCCCGCTGCTGGACCGCGCCTCCTTCCCCGAGGACCACCCGCTCTTCCGCGGGCCGCTCGGCATGTCGGTCAAGACCATCAGCGACCGCCTGGAGGGACACGACCTGGTGGTCGTGATCGGCGCGGAGGTCTTCCGCTACTACCCCTACGTCCCGGGCTCCTACCTGCCGGACGGCACCGAGCTCCTGCAGATCACCGGCAACCCCGACGTCGCCGCGTCCGCGCGCGTGGGCGACAGCCTGCTGGGCGACCCCAAGGCGGCGATCGAGCAGCTCCTGGGCCTGGTCGAGGAGGGCACCGCCCGGACCGCTCCGCAGCCGATGGAGCGCCCCCGGGTGGTCCCGCAGGCACCGAACAGCCCGCTTACCCCGCCGGAGGTCTATGCCGCGCTGAGCAGCGTCAAGCCCGCGGACGCCGTCATCGTCAACGAGTCGACGTCCACCATGACCCAGCAGATCGAGTGGCTGCCCACCACCCGGACCGGTTCCTTCTTCGCCACGGCCAGCGGCGGCATCGGCTGGGGTACACCGGCGGCCGTCGGCGTCGCGCTGGCCGACCGGCAGCGGGGCGTGGCCCGGCCGGTCGTGGGACTGATCGGCGACGGTTCCTTCCAGTACTCGGTGCAGGCCATCTGGACGGCGGCGCAGCACCGGCTGCCCATCGTCTACATCGTGATGCGCAACCAGGAGTACTCCATCCTCAAGTCGTTCGCCGTGCTGGAGGAGACCCCGGGCGTCCCCGGGCTCGACCTGCCCGGGCTCGACATCGCCGCGCTGGCCGGCGGCTTCGGCTGCCGCGCGGTCGACGTCGACACGACCGAGGACCTGCAACGCGAGTTCAAGGCGGCGCTGGCCGCGGACACCACCACCGTCATCGTGGTGGCCACCCAGCCCCAGAAGGCGATGCTGTAACGGGAGCAGTGATGGATCTCGGACTCAAGGACCGCGTCTACGTCGTCACGGGCGGCACCCGCGGCCTCGGTCTGGCCGCCGCCCGTGAACTGACCGCCGGCGGAGCGAAGGTGGTGGTCAGCGGGCGCAGCACGCACTCGCTGGCCGCGGCCGAGGCGGAGCTCGGCGGCCCCGGGCAGGCCGTCGGTGTCGTCGCCGACAACGCCGACCCCGGGACCCCGGACCGGCTGATCGCCTCGGCACACGAGGCGTTCAAGAGGCTGGACGGCGTTCTCATCAGCGTCGGCGGCCCGCCGACGGGCACCACGGACGCCATCGACGACGAACAGTGGCGTACGGCCTTCGAGTCGGGCTTCCTGGGCGCGGTGCGGCTGTCGCGGGCCGTCGCCGCGCAGCTCGGCGAGGGCGGGGTGATCGGTTTCGTCCTGTCCACCTCGGTGTACGAACCGATCCCCGGCCTCGCCACCTCCAACGCCCTGCGCCCCGCGCTGGCCGGTTACGCGAAGACCCTCGCGGGCGAACTCGGCCCCCGGGGCGTCCGGGTGCTCGGCCTGGTACCGGCCCATATCGGAACCGACCGCACCCTCGAACTCCAGTCGATCACCGGCGACGCCGACAGCACCGCCGCGGGCATCCCGCTGCGCCGGCTCGGCACTCCGGAGGAGTTCGGCCGCACCGCCGCGTTCCTGCTGTCGCCCGCCGCTTCCTACGTCACGGGGTCCATGGTGACGGTCGACGGCGGGACCCGGGCCAGTTTCTAGCCGTCAGTCATCCCCAACTTTCCTTGACACACTCCTGCTTGAACATAATGCTTGCCGACGAAAGCAATTTGTTCGGGCGGGAGAAGTCAATGACCACACAGACCCCGGGCGGCCCGCTGCGAGCCGCCCTGGAGGCGCCCGCGTTCCAGGCGGACCCGCATGCGGTACTGCGGACGCTGACGGAGTCCGCATCCGCACACCGCTGCGAACCTGAGGGCGCTCCACCGCAGTTGCTCGTCACCGGGTACGACGCGGCACGCACGGTGCTCACCGATCCGCGGGTGTCCAAGCGGAGCGAGCGCGCGGGCCTTGAGCCCGGCTGGCTGATGAGCGGGGTACGGGACGAGGTCGGGGTCGACTACATGCTGACCGTGGACCCGCCCGAGCACACCCGGCTGCGCAAGGTGGTGGCGCGCGCCTTCACACCGCAACGCGTCGAGGCCCTGCGGCCGCGGACCCGGGAGATCGCGTCCCGGGCGGCGGCGGCCGTACTGGCCCGGGAGACACCGGAGTTGGTCGACGGCTTCGCCGCCCGCGTCCCCCTCTCCGTGATCTGCGAACTGCTCGGCGTGCCGCTGACGGACCGGGACCGGTTCAGCTGGGCCTCCGAGCAGGTCGTGGCCCCGGTCGCCGGTTCGGACCGGGAGGAGGCCTACGTATGGCTGAGCGGGTACCTGGCGGAGCTGACCGCGGACAAGCGGGCCGCACCCGGACCTGATCTGCTGAGCGCACTGGCCGTCGACACCGACGAGGACCGGCTCACCGACCCGGAGCTGATCGGCATGGCCTTCCTGCTCCTGATCGCCGGGTACGAGACGACCGCGAACCTGATCAGCACCGTACTGCTCGGCCTGGCTCGGCAACCGGACCTGCTGCGGACCCTGCGCGCCGATCCCGGTCTGATCTCCGCGGCGACGGAGGAGTTCCTCCGCCTGGACGGGCCGGTGGTGACCGCCACCGAACGGTTCGCCACCGAGGACATGCGGGTCGGGGAGGTGCCGGTGCGGCGCGGGGACATGCTGCTGGTCTCCCTGGCGGCGGCGAACCGGGACCCGGCCCGGTTCGAGGAGCCGGACACCTTCCGCCTCGGGCGTCCGGCCGGCGGCCATCTCGCCTTCGGGCACGGCGTCCACCACTGCCTGGGCGCTCCGCTGGCGCGGATGGAGGCCGAGGTCGCGATCACCGTGTTCGTGCAGCGCGTGGAGCGCCTTGCCCTGGCCGTGCCCGAGGCCGAGCTGGAGTGGGCGCCGGGCCTGCTGATGCACGGGGTCCGGCGGCTTCCCGTGTCCGCCGTGCTCTCCGGAGACTCCAGGGACTCGGGGGACTCCGGGGGCGCCTCCGTCTAGACGGAGGACACGGGCACCAGCCGCCCCCGGGAGATGAGGGAGGCCGCCTTCTTCAGGTGGTGGACGCTGATGCTGACGCCGTAACCGTCGATGCCCGGGGTCGCGGCGATCCGGGTGGTGAGAAAGCGGTAGAAGTCCTCGGGATCGCGGGCGATGACGGTGACCATCAGGTTGCGCTCCCCGCTGATGGCCCCGACGAAGGGGACCTCGTCGTGCCGGGCGGCCTCCGCACCGACCCGCTCCAGGTGGGCGGGGGCCACCCGTAGCCACAGGACGGCGTGCAGCCAGTGGCCCAGCCGCTCCGGGAGCAGTTCGACCTCGTACTCGAGAGTGCCGGAGCTCTCCAGCGACTCCAGCCGCCGGGCCACCCGGGACAGGGACCAGCCGGTGAGTTCGGCGAGCCGGGTGTGGGTGGTGCGGCCGTCCTCGGCCAGGGCGTCCAGCAGCGGGGTGTCCTCGTCGGCGGGCGGGAGCGGGGGCCCGGGGGTGAGCGGCGGCCGCTCCGAGGTCAGCCGCCGGACCTGCTCGGGGTCGAGGTTGTCGCCGTAGCCGGTCCAGCCGGCGGTGCCGGGGGCGTCGTAGTTGTGGATGATCAGGTCGATGCTGACGTCCAGGACCGAGGCGGACCTCGGCAGCTGCCGGAGCAGCACGTCCTCGCGGGGCATGTCGAGGGGCGCGCGGATGACGCAGATGATCTCCGAGCCGCCCGAGGCCAGATGGGCCCAGGAGATGTCGGGGCGGCGGGCGAGGGCCTCGGCGAGCGGGGCGACCCGGTCGGGGCGGCAGCGGATGCGGGCGACCCACTCGGCGGCGCCGTACACCCGCCGGTTGACCAGTCCCACCACCCGGAGCGCGCCGCTGCGGCGCAATGCCTGGTAGCGGCGGGCGGCGGTCTGCTCGGAGACGCCCACCACCTCGCCGATCCGGCGGAAGGGCAGCCGGGGCGCGCACTGCAGGGCACGGAGGATCTTTCTGTCCACGTCGTCGAGCATGATGGAAGTGTGGCACGCAGCCCGGCAATCTGGAGGATTCTGCTGCCGGAGAGGTGGATGGTTGGTGGTTGCGCGAGCGGGACCTGATGCTGTGGCGGCGGGGTTCCCACCGGAAGTCCGTACGACACAGGCCGCCGGGTTCGCCGGGGCCTCGACCGCGGTGCGGTGCGCCGCGAAGGAGTATCTCCGTGAACGTCACGACACCGGCGAGCGCGCCGGTCGAGCGACGGGCGGCCACGATCGTCATGGCCTGCCTGGGCGTCTTCGTCGCCTATCTCCCTGTCACCACCGTCGCCGTGAGCCTGCCTGCCCTGCAGGGGGCGCTCAACGCGTCGACGGCCCAGCTGTCGTGGGTGCAGGACGCGTTCGTGCTGCCGATGGCCGCGTTCATCCTGACCGCCGGCGTCTTCGGGGACGTCCACGGGCGCAAGAAGGTGTTCCAGGCCGGCCTGCTCTTCTCGGCGGCGGGCGCGGTCACCGCCCTGTGCGCGCACTCCGTCGAGGTCGTCTGGGCCGGGCAGGCCCTGGCCGGTGTCGGCGCGGCCGCGCTGCTGCCGACCACGCTGGCGCTGATCAGCCATGTGGTGCCCGACCACCGGGAGCGCGGGAAGTACATCGGCATATGGGCCACCTGCCTGATGGCGGCCCTGGCGGTCGGTCCGGTGATCGCCGGTGTGGTGGTCGCGCACTTCTCCTGGCGCTGGATCTATCTGCCGGCCGTCCCGGTCGCGCTGCTCTCCGTCGCCGTCGCGGCCCGGCAGCTGACCGACTCCCGGGCTCCGCACGGCCGCCGACTGGACTGGCCCGGCCAGCTCACCGCCACGCTCGCGATCACCGCGCTGGTCTACGGCGTGATCGAGGGCGGCGCCGGCTCGTTCACCGACGCCAGGGTGATGGTGGCGCTGTTCACCGCCGTGGCCGCCGGTGTCGCCTTCGTCCTGGCGGAACGGCGCAGCGACAGCCCGATGCTGGACCTGAGCCTGTTCCGCAGCCCCGCCTTCACCGCCACCACACTGGTCGCGATGATCAGCTTCCTGGCGCTGATCGGGTTCTTCTTCGTCCTCAGCCTCTACTTCGGCATGGTGCAGCGGCTGGACACCCTGGAGGCCTGCTGGCGGCTGCTGATGGTCACCGGGGCGGCCCTGCTGGTCGGCGGTCCGGCCGGGCGGCTGATGCACCGGGTCTCGGCCCGCTGGATGATCACCGGCGGTCTGCTGCTCGTCGCCGCCGCCCAGTTCGCGCTGACCGGGCTGGCCGCCGACACCTCCTTCGCCTCGGCCGCCTGGCGGCTCGCGCTGCTGGGCCTGGGCATGGGCTTCGTCATGACCCCCATGACGGCGACCGCGGTGGCCTCCGTACCGCACCACCTGGCCGGCATGGCCGCGGCGGGCAACAACGCGTTCCGGCAGGTCGGCGGCGCTCTCGGCCCGGCCGTGCTGGGCGCGTTGCTCACCACCCGGGCGCTCGGCGCGCTGCCTGGTCACCTCACCGACGCGGGGGTCACCGGCGCGACGCAGGACCGTATCGTCTCGGTCGCGCAGTCGGACGGTCTGGGCGCCGTCGCCACGCTGGACCTGGGAGCACAGACCGGGCAGGCGATGGGGGCGCTCGGCGACTCCTTCCTGGACGGGATGCGCCTGTGCCTGATCACGGCGGGGAGCCTCACCCTGCTGGCCGCCCTGGTCGCGGCGGTCCTGCTGCGCGCCCCCCGGCGGCAGCCCACGTTGAAGGCGGCGGGCGACACCGCCGGCGAGAAGGCATCGGCCGTGCAGGGCGCCTGACGGCAAGGCATCCCGAGGACACCGCTGGGGGGGTCCTCGGGATGCCTTGCCGCTGAGCCGCACCTCGTGGCCGTTGCGGAACGGTGTGCGTGTGGCCGCTCGCGGCGTTGGCCGCCGCGGTAATTCCGACGGAGCCTGCGGTGGCGACTCCTGCGAGGGCGACCGCCGCCGCCCGACGTCCGTGGATGCGCTTCATGGTGCGCATCGGTTTCTCCTCTCCGCTCTCGACGTGACGGCCGGGTACGACTAGCGCGTGCGTGACAAGGAGTCGCGTGCCCGGTCACGCACGATCTCGGCCAGGCGGGCGGCCTGCTCGTCCGCGGCTTGGGGTCCGTTGCCGGTCAGCAGGGAGTGGTCGGCGTCCCAGATCACCTTGACGGCCGAGGGGTTGAGGGCGAGGTTGACGTCGTAACCGGCTTCCTTGAGCGCCACGTCGACGTAGTAGGACAGGCGCGTGCGTTCGCCGGGCACCTTGGGGTACTGGAACCCGAGCATCGCCCTTTCGCCGTACTTGGGCACGGTGGTGATCCGTGCCCCCTTGAAGGCGTGGTCGGGATCGGTCGTGACCTTGCCGCGGGTGGCGGACGGTCGGCTGCAGATCTGGCTGACACGGTACTCGGGGTGGTCGACGCGCAGAGTGCAGTGGGGCGGTCATCCACCGGCCGGTGACCACTCGTGACACCGCCGGTCCTCGGGCACTCCGGCAAGATCGTGTCACAAGCTCTCAAGGCGCGGCGCGCGGCTCGTGTCAGGCAAGGAACTCGGCGAGTGGGAAGGAGCGATGGCGACGTGGTGGAACCAGGTAGTTCTGCCGGTGGGTCGTGTGCAGGACCGAGTTGATGCCGGCGTGGGGGCTGCGCGGATCGACAGGGAGTGTCCTGTCGGGATAGTGGCCGTCCATCGAGAGCCGAACGATATTGAAGATTTCCGTCGTCGGCTGGAACTGAATGAAGTGCAACCCGGCGGCCGGCTTCTTGCTGTAGTGGTCTGCCGTCGGATCGGATGTGTAGTGGAATGGATTGTCCAGCGTATCGAAATCGCCGCGCACGGGAATGGTCGTCCCTGTGGGATAGGCCTTTCCGTAGTTGCTGGTCTGCGGCAATGTGGTGCTGTCCAGCTCCGACATGCTCCCGGTATGGCCGTACCCGTGGTACCGCTCAACCCCCTGCGCCACCTGGGCCTCACTTTGACCTGGCGGTTGGAGGGCAAGCGTACCCGGCGCGGGCGCGGGTGAGAGGCCGGGATGGAGCATTGCCTGGACGCGATCCGTGTACTGCGGGAAGCTCTTTTCGTACCAGGTCACCAGATCTTGAAATAGATGCGAGAGATGCATGGTGGTGCCCTGTTTGAAGTAACCGTTGGGCCACTGATCGGTGAGGCCGGGCAGGGTTTCCAGATTGGCGATGACACCAGGTCCCATATTCGAATTCAGGGTGGTGGCGAAGCCGAGGAAGCCCTGAGCCGCTCGAGGAATCGACTTCGCACCGGGGATATCGGCCGCCAGCGCCAGCTTGCTCGGCAGGCCCTGTTGCCCGTAGAAACCGCCGCCGGAGAAGCCCTGGCGAATACTCGTCACCTTGAACAGGCTGCCCGCTCGGTTGCTTCCGGACCCGAAGAGGGTGTCGCTGGCTGCCTTGATATTTCCGAGCGAGTCGCTGCGGAGTAGCACGGCCACGTCGTTCTGTTCCAAGCGGACCGGCCCGAATCCTGGCGGGGGCTGGTCGCTGGGGAACGTCCTGGCCTCCTGGAGCGCATATACCGGGTGCCCCTCCTTCTTGGAGGTCTGCAAATCGACCGGCAGATACGCCGGGTACGATGTTCCCGCCTTGAAGAAATCCGACGTCTTGCCCAGGGTCGGGATGTAGTGGTGGAAGTAGGGGAGCCCCCAGGCCACCGTAATGCCCACTCCTGTGGGAGTGGGCGGGAACTGGCGTTCCAGGTCCAGGAGGACAGACTCGAGGTGGTGCTGCGCTTCCTGCAACGCCTTGGCGTTCGCCGACACATTCAGCTTCGCGGTAATGACATGATCGTGCAGGGCCGGCACCCGGACCGCGATCTTGCCGTCGCTGCTCTGCACGCCCGACCCATTGACCATGACCACTTGCTCGCCCTGCAGGATATATTGTTCCTGGCTGGGTGGACTGTCGCTGGCAGTGGGCCGGTGCGGCGGTTTGGCAATGGTGTCGACCATCTCATAGATGCCCACGGACGCCAGAGCGGCACCGAAAGTGCCCGCTGTCCCCTGAAGAAGGTGTCGCCTACTCAAGTTCCCGCGCGACTGCCCCGCACTCTCATTTTCGTTGCTGTCTTTCACGAGACGTTTTCCCTACTGTGGAGTAAATGTCCGCCATCACCCGGCATCGAGGCCCGACCTGCTTGAATGGCCGTGATCGACCTTCTGCCACTCATGTGCGCGTCGGAGGACTCAGGGGTTTTAATGAATGGTGAGGACCAGGTGATTGCTGTCGAATGAGGACCGGCGCGCGACCAGCGCGGATGCGATCTTGCGCAGGTTCCGCCAAATAGCCGATAACAGGGGGCCGACTGCCATCACCTTCGCTGTCACGATATAACCACACAGGGTCTGAGTGATTGAAGCCAACACGCGGCCCGGTTATCGAAGCCAACGCCGACCGAGTGCGTCCGCGGCCGCGTCCTCACCGCCCGGGCGGAAGCGAACCTCGCGTTCTTTGAGTACCAGCTTCTGATCCCCGCCGCATCCAGAAACGGCTCGGCCACCTCAGCCCCATCGAATTCGACGACAAACACCACGCCGCCGGGCAACGACCGCCACCCAGATGGGGATACCGACGTTTATCCCCCGCCGACAGCGATGTGGCCGTCTGAGACAGAAACGAACGGACGGGACCGAATGGTCTGATCTGCGGATCCGCCAGTCCCGTGCCCCCTACAGGCGCAGGCCCCGGAGGGCGACGTCGAGACAGGTGTCCGCGGAGACGTCCTGCTCCGGATGCCTGGGAAGTGCGGAGATCAGGGCGAGGACCTCGTCCGCCGCGACGTCGGCCCGCTGGGGAAGTGTCGGTACCGCGTGCCGCGTCCCGCTCCGGCTTCCTTGGCGACGTCGTCCATGGGGGCGTCCGCGCCGTCACGGCTGAAGACCTTCTGCCCCGCGGCAACCAGTGCCTCGTAGTTGCGGCGGACGTCCGCTCGCAGCGGCCTGGCGTCAAGGGGCGGAGCGCTCATGGGGGATCATCCCGTTTGATGGCCCTCTCCGGCAGGGCGCTGATCGGAGCCGAGCTGGGTGCGCTGCTCGGGGTCACCGACATCGACGGCTCCCGGCCCCGGTCCGAGCGCTACACGCTGGGCGGCCCGCCCGAGCTGCACCCGAGCCTGCTGGGCTGATCCGCCGGCCCCTCTAACGCACCAGACAGGGCCGCTTGGCGTCGAAGGTCCAGCCGTCCACGAGGTAGCGCATCCCGGTCGCGTCGTCGCGGCCCGCACCGAGGTTCCGCTCCTCGTGGAGAGCGTGGGCCGCGAGCAGCCGGTCCATGTCGAGGCGGATGCCGAGCCCGGGGGCGTCGGTGACGGCGACCTCGCCGTCGACGATCCTCGGCGGTGCGACGGTGAGGCGCTCCCTGCCCTCCTGCCAGATCCAGTGCGTATCCAGGGCGTTGTAGTCGCCGGGGGCCGCGGCGCCGCAGTGGGCCATCATGGCCAGGGAGATGTCGAAGTGGTTGTTCGAGTGGCATCCCCAGGTCAGCCCCATCTCGTGGCAGAGCTGTGCCACCCGCACCGAACCGCTCAGGGTCCAGAAGTGCGGATCCGCGAGCGGGATGGAGACCGACTGCAGGGCCAGGGCGTGGGTGAGCTGCCGCCAGTCGGTGGCGATCATGTTGGTCGCGGTGGGCAGGCCGGTGGCCCGGCGGAACTCGGCGAGGATCTCGCGCCCGGAGTAGCCGCCCTCGGCTCCGCAGGGGTCCTCGGCGTAGGCGAGGGTGCCGAGCAGCGGCCGGCACAGTTCGACGGCCTCCCGCAGGGACCAGGCGCCGTTGGGGTCGAGGGTGATCCGGGCCTCGGGGAAGCGTTGCTTCAGCGCCTGTACGGCCTTGACCTCCTCGGCGCCCGCCAGGACACCGCCCTTGAGCTTGAAGTCCCGGAAGCCGTAGCGGTCGTAGGCCGCCTCGGCCTGCCGGACGATCGACTCCGGGGTCAGGGCCTCCTCGCGCCGGATGCGGTACCAGTCCACGGCGGCGTCGGGTTCGCGGAGGTAGTCCAGGTCGGTGCGGTCGGGGTCGCCGACGTAGAAGAGATAGCCGAGGACACGTACCGAGTCGCGCTGCTTGCCGTCGCCGAGCAGGGCGGCGACGGGCACCTCCAGGTGCTGGCCGAGCAGGTCGAGCAGGGCGGACTCGACGGCGGTGACGGCGTGCACGGTCGTCCGCAGGTCGAAGGTCTGCTCGCCGCGGCCACCGGCGTCCCGGCCGCCGAACGCCTCCCCCACGGCCCGCAACACCCGCTTGTGGTCGCCCAGCCGTGCGCCGACGACCAGGGACTCCGCGTCCCGCAGCGTCCGGGTGATCGCCTCCCCGCCGGGCACCTCGCCGAGCCCCGTCCGGCCCTCGGAGTCCTCGACGACCAGGACGTTGCGGGTGAAGTACGGGGCATGGGCGCCCGAGAGGTTGAGCAGCATGGAGTCCCGGCCTGCCACCGGGTACACGGAGAAGCGGGTGACGACGGGCTGACTCATGGGCGAACGTCCTTACGGAAGAGGGGCTTACACACCACGGCCACGCCGGCGGTGACGAGTAGAGGCAAGCCGGTTCCCCTTTGACCCGAGTGTCACATCCGCGTCCATGTCCATGTCCATGAATGATACCCGCGTACAGAGACATCGTCTACATACGGAGACAAGCTACGGATGCAGACGTGCTCAGGTCAATGGGGGTGCGGGAGTGTTCGCCGGACGCTCCCACTCCGAGGTCAGATCCGGTGATCGATTCCCGCGCGTGCGGCGCAGGCGGAGTCCGCGTCGTCGTGGACGAGGGTCGCGTCGCCCGTGGACAGGAGGACCTCGGCCGGCGCCGGGTGCTGGGCGAACTCGGCACGTGGCAGAGCCGGACGACCGGTTCGTGCGGCGGACCGGACCCTCTGGTCCAACCGCCGCGTGAGAAGCGGTCCCTACCGGTCGCCCGGAGTGACCAGTCCGGTCTCGTAGGCGACGACCACCGCCTGGGCGCGGTCGCGCAGGGAGAGTTTGCCGAGGAGTCGGGAGACATGGGTCTTGACGGTGGCCTCGGAGAGGTGGAGGCGCGCGGCGAGTTCGGCGTTGGACAGGCCCTGGGCGAGCAGGCGCAGGACATCGAGTTCGCGTGGGGTGAGATGGCCGAGGTCGCGGTGGTGCGTGCCGCTGTCGCCGCCGGTGCGGGCGAAGCGTTCGACGAGGCGGCGGGTGATGGCGGGCGCCAGCAGTGCGTCGCCGGCCCGGACCGTGCGGACGGCGGCCGTCAGGTGCTCGGGGGTGACGTCCTTGAGCAGAAAGCCGCTGGCTCCGGCGGACAGCGCCGCGTACACGTACCGGTCGAGGTCGAAGGTGGTCAGCATCAGGACGCGGGGCGGGTCGGGGGTGGCGAGGATCCGGCGGGTCGCCTCCAGGCCGTCCAGCTCGGGCATCCGGATGTCCATCAGGACGACGTCCGGCCGGGTGCGCCGGACCGCGTCCACGGCCTGGTGGCCGTCGGTGGCCTCGGCGACGACCTCAATGCCGTCGGCGGTGAGGATCAGCCGGAAGCCGGTGCGCACCAGAGCCTGGTCGTCCACGACGACGACCCGTGTCGGACTTACCGATGAACTCACGTGCGCTCCAGGGGAATCAGGGCCCGGACCCGGTAACCGCCCAGCGGGCGCGGTCCGTTGCTCAGGGTGCCGTCATGCACGGCGAGCCGCTCGCGCAGCCCGACCAGTCCGCGCCCGTTGCCCGTCGCGGCGCCCGGTCCGGGGTCGCCGCCGGAGTCGGTGACCTCGACCCGCAGTTCGTCGTCACCGTACTCGACGCGCACGCTCGCCTTCGAACCGGCCGCGTGTTTCAGGGTGTTGGTGAGCGCCTCCTGCACCACCCGGTAGGCGGTCAGCTCCACGCCCGCGGGCAGTGGCCGGACCGTCCCGGACACGGTGAGTTCGACGGGCGTACCGGTGCCGCGGGTACGGTCGAGCAGCGGGTCGAGCCGGTCAAGGCCGGGCTGCGGCGCGAGGTCCGCCTCCCCGGGATCGTCCATGGTGAGCAGTCCCATCACCTGCCGCAGCTCCCCCATCGCGGTGCGCCCGCCCGCCTCCACCGCGAGCAGCGCCTCACGCGCTTGCTCCGGCGAACTGTCCATGATCTTGCGGGCGGCGCCGGCCTGGATGACCATCACGCTCACGTTGTGGGTCACGACGTCGTGCAACTCCCGGGCGATCCGGGCCCGTTCGCGCTCCACGGCCCGACGCGTCTCCTCGGCCCGCCGCCGCTCGACCGCAGCCAGCCGGTCCCGGCTCTCTTCGGCCCGGACCTTCCAGGTGCGCAGTCCGAGGGTGGCCAGGACCAGCGGGGCTGAGATCATCAGGGGCACGTACTGGGTGGGGACGGTGGGTTCGACGCCGAACGGTGTGTGCGGCACCGATCTCCCGATCGTGAAGCTGAGCAGCACGGCCAGCCCGAGCGTGGCCCTCGCCGCCGCCTGGTAGGGGCTGTAGGCGGCGGCGCTGTAGACGGCGATCACGCAGGCGTAGAAGGTGAGCCGGGTGACGTCACCGGGAGTGAGCACGTTCGCCGCCAGCACGATCCAGAGCACGGCCAGCGGGTAGCGGCGGCGCCAGACAAGGGGCACGGAAGCGAGCAACGCCAGGCAGATCAGGCCCACCGTGCTGTGCCGACCGGTCGGATCGTCCGGGTCTGCCGCGTACTGGATCTCGGAGACGAGGACGAGCAGGGCGAGGGCGGCGTCGAAGAGCCGGCCGCACGCGGTGGATTCGGGCGCGGGGCCGCTCGGCTCCGCCAGTGCGCGCAGTCGTACCAGCGGGCCGGGCGCCCATGTCGTCGTCATCCTCGTATTCTCGGCGCCCGCCGGGCCCCGGGCATCCCTCCGCGGACTACATCTCAGGGATGACCCCGCCGCCCCTACCTCCGAGGCGGTACGGCGATTACCCCCCGCGCCCGTCGTGCCCGGCCCGGCCCGTTCCCTAGCGTCGGCGGCCACCGAGGGACGGAGACCCACCGATGACGACACCACTGATCGAACTGCGGGACGTGACCCGGCGCTACGACGCCGGACCGCCCGCACTGCTGGACGTGACCCTGACCGTGGTGCCCGGGGAGGCCGTCGCGGTGCTGGGTCCTTCCGGCAGCGGCAAGTCGACGCTGCTGAACCTGATCGCCGGCCTGGACCGGCCGGACGAGGGCACGGTGACCGTGGACGGCGTCCGGGTGGACCGGCTGGGCGAGGCGGGCGCGGCCCGTTACCGGCGGACGAAGGTCGGGATGGTGTTCCAGTTCTTCAACCTGCTGGACGACCTGACCGTCGCCGACAATGTCGTGCTGCCCGCCCAACTCGCCGGTACCGGACGGCGGGAGGCCGCCCGCCGGGCGGCGGAGCTGCTCGAATCGCTGGGTATCGCGGCGCACGCGACCGCCTACCCGGGCCGGCTCTCCGGCGGTCAGCGGCAACGCGTCGCGGTGGCGCGGGCGTTGATGAACCGGCCCGCGCTGCTGCTCGCCGACGAACCGACCGGTGCGCTGGACTCCGCGTCCGGCGCCGACGTCAGCCGTCTCCTCCAGGAGCTCAACGCCGACGGCCAGACCCTGGTCCTGGTCACCCACGACCACGACCTGGCCAGGGCCTGCACCCGGCGTACGGTGCACCTCACCGACGGCCGGGTCAGCGCCGACGCCCCGACGGAGGCGGTCCGATGAGCGCCCTCCTCCGGGTCGTCCGGTCGGGTATGGCCCGGCGCCGTACCCAGACGCTGGTCATCGCTCTGGCCGCGCTGCTGGCGGTGACGGCCTCCGTGCTGGCCGGCGCGCTGCTGGTGGCCTCGCGCGCACCCTTCGACAAGGCGTTCCGGCAGCAGCACGGGGCCCAGCTCACCGCGCAGTTCGACGCGGGCCGGGCCGGCCCGGCCCGACTCGCGGCCTCCGCACACGCGTCCGGGGTGACGGGGTCGTCCGGCCCGTTCCCGACGGCGACCGCCACGCCGGACGGCGCGGGCACGCTGTCGGTCGTCGGGCGGGCCGGCCCAGGCGGGGCGGTGGACCGGCTCACGGTGACCGCGGGCCGGTGGGCGCGAGGGACCGGCGAGATCGTGCTCGCTGCGGACCAGGACGGGCCGCCCGTACGGCTCGGGCAGCGGCTGGACTTCCCGGACCTGCCCGGCACTCCGACGCTCACCGTGGTCGGCACGGCCCGCTCGGTCAGCCGTACCGCCGACGCGTGGGTGGTGCCCGCGCAGATCGCCGGGCTGACCGGGCCCGGCCGTGCCGGCGGCTATCAGATGCTGTACCGCTTCACCCACGCGGCCACCGAGGCACAAGTGGCCCGGGACCGTGCGGCGGTGACGGCGGCCGTACCGGCAGGAGCGCTCTCGGGGGCCCGGTCCTGGCTCTCCGTGCGGCAGTTCGCGACCCGTGAGACCGCCCTGTACGTGCCGTTCCTGGTCGCCTTCGGGGTGCTGGGGCTGGTGATGTCGACACTGGTCGTCGGGAGCGTGGTGGCCGGTGCGGTGGGCACCGGGCTGCGGCGGATCGGCGTCCTCAAGGCGGTCGGCTGCACTCCGGGGCAGGTCGTCCGCGCCTATGGGGCGCAGGCGCTGGTGCCCGCCGCGATCGGCACCGGGCTGGGCCTGGTCGCCGGACACCTGCTGGCCACCCCTCTGCTGGCGGACACCTCGGCCGTGTACGGGTCGGTCGGGCTCGGGGTCTCCGCCGGGGTCGATGTGGCCGTCGTGGGCGGGGTGCTGGGCGTGGTGGCCGGCACGGCGTGGCTGAGCGCGTGGCGGGCCGGGCGGCTGCGCACGGTCGACGCGCTGGCCGTGGGCCGCACCCCGGCGGCGGGCCGGGGCCGTGCGACGGCACGACTGGCGGCCCGGCTGCCGGTGCCACGGGCGGTGGGCCTCGGACTGGCCCGGCCCTTCCACCGGCCCGCCCGGGCCGCCTCGATGGTCGCCGCGGTCGTCTTCGGCACGGCGGCGGTCACCTTCGCCGTCGGGATGGCCGCGTCCCTGGGCGAGGTGATCACCGCCAAGAACCACAACGCGGCCGACGTGACCGTGAGCACCCGGCAGCCGGAAGGGCCGGGGCGCGTGCCGCCGGGCACCACGCGGGTGACGGCGGCCGAGGCCGCCGCCGTGCGGGCCGCGATCGCCGCCCAGCCGGGCACCCGCGACCAGTACGGCAGCGTCACGACCGAGGCCGAGGTCGCCGGGGTGACGGGAGGCGTGCCGGTGTTCGGTTACGACGGCGACGCCTCGTGGGGCGGCTTCGCCATGGTGTCGGGGCGCTGGATTCGGGCGGCGGGCGAGGCGGTGGCGGCGGCCCCGTTGCTGACCGCGAGCGGGGCCGAGGTGGGCGACACCATCACCCTCACCGTGCACGGCTCGCCGGTGCGGATCCGGATCGTGGGCGAGGTCTTCGACACCGGCCAGCAGGGCATGCGGGTGTTCACGGACCTGGCGACGCTCCGGACCGCCGATCCGGACCTGCACCCCGCCGACCACGCCGTGCGGCTCGTCCCGGGCACCGACGCCGACGCGTACGTGACACACCTGAACACGGCGCTGAAGTCGTTCGGCGTCTCGGCCACCGACACCAGGTCGGTCAACGGCAGCGACGGCGTGGTCGCCCTCGACGCACTGGCGGCGACGCTCACCCTGATCCTGGTGGCGGTGGCCGCACTCGGGGTGCTGGGCGGGGTCGTCCTCGACACCCATGAGCGCATCCGCGACCTGGGCATCCACAAGGCGCTCGGGATGACACCCCGGCAGACGGTGACGCTGGTGATCACCTCGGTCGTCCTGCCCGGGCTTGCGGGTGGGGTGCTCGGCGTCCCGCTGGGCCTCGCCGTGCACCGCACGGTCATGCCCGCCATGGGCGACAGCGCCGGACTGCGGCTGCCCGACGTGGTCCTCGACGTCTACCGGGCGCCCGAACTGCTCCTCCTCGCCCTGGGCGGCACGGCGCTCGCGATCCTCGGCGCGCTGCTCCCGGCCGGCTGGGCGGCCCGCGTCCGGACGGCGACGGCACTGCGCGCCGAGTAGTCAACGCCCGCTGCTGGACCGGCCGGTGACGAGAGGTGAGACTGAGGGGATCCGACACCCGGGCCCCAGGAGGGTGACCATGGACGACCAGACAGCGCCGCCGCGTGTCGAGCTGACCCCGCAGGCCGCCGAACTGGTGCGCCGGCTGCGCGCCGAGCACGGCCCGCTGATGTTCCACCAGTCCGGCGGCTGCTGCGACGGCAGCGCGCCCATGTGCTACCTCGACGGCGAGTTCCGCACCGGCGGCTCGGACGTGCTGCTGGCCGAGCTGGCGGTGGACGGCGTCGAGGAGCCGGTCACCTTCTGGATGTCCCGGAGCCAGTACGAGGCGTGGAGCCACACCCGGCTGATCGTGGACGTGGTACCCGGACGGGGGAGCGGTTTCTCCCTGGAGGCACCCGAGGGGGTGCGTTTTCTCACCCGTTCTCGCGTAGTCGACGCCTAGCCGCCCTGCCGGTCACTCTCTTCTGCTGCACTTCCCTGAGTCCTGAGGTACTTGACGAGACATCAGGGGGTGCGGTGACGCATCGTCAGAGACGACTTGCAGCGACGACCCGAACTCTGTTCACGATTCTCACGACGTCCGGCTTGCTGGCCGGTGCCGCCCTCACGGGAGCGGCACCGGCCGGCGCCGTGTCGGGCGCCGACCAGATCGCGCCCGGCGTCACCTACCGGCAGTTCGACGTCCCGGCGGCCAAGGGCACGGTCCACGCCCACCTGCTGACCGTCGACCTCGACAACCCGCACGTCCACGTGGACCTCCTCCACCCGGGTGCGGTGGCCGCCCGGTCGCCCGTGTCCACGATGGCGGACGCGGCGGGCGCGGTCGCCGGCGTGAACGGCGACTTCTTCAACATCACCGAGACCCAGCACCCGGGCGTCGAGGCGACCGGCGCGAGCGTCGGCCCGGCGATCGCCCACGGCCGGCCGCTCAAGGCCGCGGTGCCGAGGGCCCAGCGGTTCGGCCCGTCGCTGCCGCCCGGCACCGACACCACCGACGTCTTCGGCGTCGGCGTGGACCGCCGGGCCCGGCTGGACCGGCTGACGCTCGTGGGCACCGTCCACACCCCGGACGGGAACCTCACACTGCGGGGCCTCAACCAGTACGCGCTGGCGCAGGACTCCGTCGGCCTCTACACCGCCGCCTGGGGCCCGGCCTCCCGCAAACGCGCCACCTGTGGCTCGGACACCAGCCGGGCGGCCGGATGCAGCACGGACACCTACGAGGTGCGGATCCGCGGCGGCAAGGTCGTCGACACCGCCACCAGCCCGGGCAGCGGCGCCATCGCGGCGGGTACGACGGTCCTGCTGGGCCGGGAGGCCGGCGCGGACCAGCTGCGCCGGCTCACCAAGGGCGAACGGGTCACCGTACGCAGGCAGATGGTCGCCTCCGCCTCCAAGGTCCCCTACCGCTTCGCGGTCGGCGGCTACCCGGTGCTGCGCGGCGGCGAGCCGCTGGCCGGACTCGACGACACCACCACCGCCGTACGCACCGCGGCCGGCTACACGAGCGGCGGACGCGAACTCCTGCTGCTCGCACTGGACGGCGCGGTGGCCTACCGCAGCGGCATGAGCATCGCCGAAGTCGCCGACGAGATGCGGGAGTTGGGGGCGGTCGACGCGTTCAGCCTGGACGGCGGCGGCTCCACGACACTGGTGGCCCGCACCCCGGGCGACGAGGCGGTGAGCGTGCTCAACCACCCGACCGAGAGCCCGGAACGCGCCGTGGCGAACGGGATCGGGGTCTTCTCGAAATCCTGACCCCGAGCCACTCACCGCCCGCCCTGGCCGACGGCACCCGACCGTCGGCTCAGGGCCGCAGACTGCTCACCAGGTCGGCGGTCGCGGTGAGCCCGCTGCTGATGGTGGGCGCCATGCTGGTGCTGGCCAGGTAGAAGCCGAGCAGCATGCAGACCAGGGCGTGCGAGATCTTCAGCGCGCCCTGGCGCATGAAGAGCACGGCCAGGAACAGAAGCAGCAGCACCACAGAGATGGAAACGGCCATCGCGAACCTCCTCCGCCACGCCCGTTTCGGGGCGTTCGGCCGCAAGTGTGGCGTAGCGGAGGGTGGGCCCGTGCGGTCGACACGTGCCCCGTTCGGGTGGTGTTACGACCCCCGGTGGGTGTCCAGGAAGGCTTCCAGGCCGGCCAGGTCGTCGGTGTTGAAGTAGTCGACGTCGGCGGCGAGCAGTTCGCTCCACAGCGCGTCGCGGGCGTCCCCGGCCACGTCGGGGGTGTTCCAGAAGCGCACCGTCTGGCCGCGGTCGTGCGCCTGGCCGATGATGGCACGCAGCTTCTGCCGCTCGGCCTCGGGGAACGCGCCCTCTCCGAGCCAGGTGAAGTTGAGCTGCCAGTTGTCGCTGATCAGTGGGACGAAGGAGGCGAGCGCCGAGGTGCCGAGATCGGTGAACCGGCCGTCGTAGAAGGCCCGGCGCACGGTCTGCGCCTCCATCGGCGTACGCGCGGCACGGTCACCGGAGATGACGTTGGTGACGGCACCGGGGATGACGCGGCCGTGGGCGTACGTCGTGAACAGGTGCTGATAGCGCCGGAGGTGCCGGTCGAGTTCGAGGTACGTCGACGATCCCTCGGTCTTGATGTCGATGAGCAGTTGGAGCGGCTCGCGCCAACCCCGGTACACGGAACCGTGGTTGGCCTTCACGATCCGGGCCAGCGGGTCCAGGTAGAGGGACTCCAGGGTGCGACTCGGGTCGAGGTCGTCCGCGGTGTGGCCGATGAGCAGCTGGTCGCCGACGAGGAAGATGTCCGCCTCGACGCTGCCGAAGCGGTGGCCGAGGGCGTCGAAGAGGGGGTGGGTGTGCTCGTAGTCGTTGTGGGCGTGGGCACGCCACAGCGGACGCGGGCCGCGGTGACCGCCGCCCGCCCAGGCCTGCGCGCCGGGCAGCACGACAGCGCCCGCGAGGGCGGCGCCGAGGGTGCTGAGGGCTCTGCGACGGGTGGTGAGGGCCATGTGCTCTGCCTCCCTTGTAGGGCCTTGAGGGACCCAAGGGAGTATGCGGGCGAGCGGAGCCCAATTGGCGCGGGCATGAAGGGAATTGGCTGGACTGCCACCCCCGGTTCACTTCATACGTGCCTCAGCAGGGGCACGCCGCAAAGGGGACGCGGGGGTGTGTCGCATATGCGGCTCCGCCGCGTGTGCGCGACCGGTCCCCCACGCGCCCGCACCAAACGACCGTCACATCACGGCGCCTGAAGACCGACCAGTTCGGCCAAGGCCCCCCGATGCGCCCCCGCCGTACCAAAGGCGATCGAATCGGCCTTGGCCCGCTTCAGGTACAGGTGAATCGGATGTTCCCAGGTCATCCCGATCCCCGCGTGCAACTGCAGCGCTTCCTCGGCCGCGTGCACGGCAACCGGCGCCGCGTAGGCCTGCGCAACGGCCACCAGCACATCGGCATCCTCGCCGGAGGCCAGCGCATCGGCGGCACCCCGCGCGGCTGCCCGCAGGTTCACGACCTCCAGCCACAGCTGCGCCAGCCGGTGCTTGATCGCCTGGAACCCGCCCACCGGCCGGTTGAACTGCTTGCGCTCCTTGAGGTACCGCACGGTCTCGGTCAACGCCCATTCGGCGACGCCGAACTGCTCGGAGGCCAGCAGCCCGGCCCCGGCCCGCAGCGCCCGCCGCACGGCGGGCTCGGCGTCACCCACCCGGCGCCCGACGGCCCCGTCGAGGGTGACCGTGGCGAGCGGCCGGGTCAGGTCGAAGGACACCTGCGGGGTAAGGGTGACAGCCGCCGCCTCGACGGCGTACAGCCCCCCGTCGTCCCCCGGCACCAGCAGCACGTCCGCGGCGACCGCATCCGCGATCCCGGTCAACTCACCGTACAGGCGCCCGTCCTCGACGCGTACGGTCTGCACCGCGGCCCCCGGAGCGACATGCAGCCCCACGGCCAGCGCACCGATCGTCCGCCCCGACGCCAGCTTGCCGAGCAGTTCCTCGTCACCGCAGGCGAGCAGCGCCTCGGTCGCCACCACGGCACTGGTCAGATACGGCACAGGCGCCACGGCCCGACCCAACTCCTCCAGGATGACGGCGACTTCGCGGTGCGAGCCGCCCTGGCCGCCCTGTTTCTCCGGCACCAGCAGGCCGGCGAGCCCCATACCCTCGGTGAGGGCCTTCCAGGCCGCCAGGTCGTGCGGGGCGTCCGACTCGGTGCGGGCGATGACGCCCGGCGCGTCGCAGTGGTCGGACAGCAGGTCCCGCACCGCGGCCCGCAGCGCCTCTTCCTCCTCCGAGTACAGCAGGTCGGGCTGTGTGCTCTGTGTTGTCATCGGGCGAGGTCCTTCCACGCGACGTCCTTGTCGGTGCGCGGCTCGGCCGGCAGGCCCAGGACGCGTTCGGCGACGATGTTCAGCAGGACCTCGCTGGTCCCGCCCTCGATGCTGTTGCCCTTGGCGCGGAGGTAGCGGTAGCCGGCGTCGCGGCCGGTGAAGTCCACCAGTTCGGGCCGGCGCATGGTCCAGTCGTCGTACAACAGGCCTTCCTCACCCCGGAGTTCGACCTCAAGGCCGCTGATCTCCTGGTTGAGGCGGGCGAAGGCGAGCTTCATGCCGGCGCCCTCGGGGCCGGGCTGTCCGGCGACGAGCTGCTGGCGCAGGCGTTCGGCGGTGAGCCGGGCGACCTCGGACTCGACCCACAGCTTCAGCAGCCGTTGGTGCAGGTCGTGGGTGCGCAGCTCGGGGCGCTCGCGCCAGGTCTTCGCGACCGGCCCGATCATGCCGCCCTCGCGGGGCAGCCGCATGCCGCCGATCGCGACGCGCTCGTTGTTGAGGGTGGTCTGCGCGACCCGCCAGCCGTCGCCGATCGCGCCGAGACGGCGGGAGTCGGGGATGCGCACGTCGGTGAGGAAGACCTCGTTGAACTCGGCCTCGCCGGTGACCTGCCGCAGCGGCCGGACGTCCACGCCCGGGTCGGTCATGTCGCAGATGAAGTAGGTGATGCCCGCGTGCTTGGGCACGTTCGGGTCGGTGCGGGCGATGAGGATGGCCCAACGG
Source organism: Streptomyces sp. NPDC051105 (assembly GCF_040682795.1). NCBI lineage: Bacteria > Bacillati > Actinomycetota > Actinomycetes > Kitasatosporales > Streptomycetaceae > Streptomyces > Streptomyces sp. NPDC051105. The sequence continues at coordinate 55,311 of NZ_JBFBBR010000024.1, forward strand.
GAGTTGTGCGCCCCGGAGGTCCACACCTTCTGCCCGTTCACCACCCACTCGTCGCCCTCGCGGACGGCCCGGGTGCCCAGCGCGGCCAGGTCGGAGCCGGCCCCCGGCTCACTGAACAGCTGGCACCAGACCTCCTCCCCGATCCACAGCGGCCGCAGATAGCGCTGCTTCTGCTCCTCCGTGCCGTACTTGAGGATGGTCGGCGCGGCCATGCCGAGTCCGATGCCGTTGCGGCGCGAGTCGTTGTCGGGGGCGCCCGCGGCCTCCAGCTCCGCGTCCACGACGACCTGGAGGGAGCGCGGGGCGCCCAGTCCGCCGAGGCCCTCCGGGTAGTGCACCCAGGCGAGTCCCGCGTCGAAGCGGGCCTTGAGGAAGTCGAGCCGGTCCGTCGTGGCGGGCGGGTGCGCGGCCAGCAACTCGGCGGTGCGGCGTGTGAGTTCGGCGGCGTCGGTCATGCCGCGGCTCCCTTCGGTACGACGGTGACCCGGCCGGTGGTGACGCCGTCACCGACGCGCTGTACGGCCGCCGCGGCCTCGGTCAGCGGTACCCGCTCGCTCACCAGGGGCTTGATGGCGCCCTTGGCGGCCAGCTCGGTGAGCTGCCGGTGGCAGTCCAGGATCAGCTTGGGGTTCTTGGTGGCGTACAGGCCCCAGTGCAGGCCCTGGATCGAGTAGTTCTTCACCAGGGCGTGGTTGAGCGCCGGGCTCGGGATGGTGCCGCTGGCGAAGCCTACGACCACGATCCGGCCCTCGAAGGCGACCACCTTGGTCGACTGGGTGTAGGCCTCGCCGCCGACCGGGTCGTAGATCACGTCGGCGCCCCGGCCGCCGGTGGCCTCCTTCACGGCGGCGACGACGTCCTCGGCACGCCGGTCGACGACGACGTCACAGCCCAGCTCGCGGGCCACGGCCGCCTTGTCGGCGCCGCCCACCACACCGATCACCGTGGCCCCGGCCGCCTTGCCGAGCTGTACGGCCGCGCTGCCGACGCCGCCGGCGGCGGCGTGCACGAGCAGCGTCTCGCCGGCCTGGAGCCCGGCCCGGCGGTGCAGGCCGAACCAGCCCGTCTGGTAGCCGATGTGCAGGGCGGCGGTCTCGGCGTCGTCCAGCGCGTCCGGGGCGGGCAGCAGGGCGGCGGCGTCCGCGACCGCGTACTCGGCGAAGCCGCCGTGCGGCAGCACGGGGTTGGCGATCACCCGGCGCCCGTCCTCGGTCTCACCGCAGATCTCCACGCCGGGCGTGAACGGCAGCGGCGGGCGTACCTGGTAGTGCCCTCGGCACATCAGCACATCGGGGAAGTTGATGTTGGCGGCACGCACCTTGAGCAGGACCTGGCCGTCACCGGGCGTGGGCCGCTCCACCTCCTCGAGCCGCATCACCTCGCTCGGCTCGCCGTTCTCGTGCACTTGCCATGCCTGCATGCGGTGCCTCCACAGACTGCTTCGTCGGGGTCCATCGCATACTAAGCGGTCGCTTGCCGCTGAGGGAACAGCCGACGGCACGCGGGACGCGTCACGCCGTGCTTCTCGGCCGTGCTCGCACATGCATCCGCTCCCCCTGCGGCCCGAACAGGCTGAGGAACTCCACCGGCCCCTCCCCCGTCGACCCGAACCAGTGCGGCACCCGGGTGTCGAACTCGGCCGCCTCCCCCGCCGCCAGTACGACGTCATGCTCACCGAGCACCAGCCGCAGCTTCCCGGACAGCACGTACAACCACTCGTAGCCCTCATGGGTGCGCGGTTCGGGATCGAGTTTCCGCTTCGGTTCGACCACCTTGAATGCCTGCAGGCCACCGGGCTGCCGGGTCAGCGGCCAGAAGGTGCGGCCGTACCGCTCCATCGGCTTGGCCCGCACCCGGGGATCCCCGACCGGCGGGGCGCCGACCAGTTCGTCCAGAGGCACCTGGTGGGCCTGGGCGATCGGCAGCAGCAGCTCCAGGCTGGGCTTGCGCAGCCCCGCTTCCAGCCGGGAGAGGGTGCTGACCGAGATGCCGGTGGTCTCGGAGAGGGCGGCGAGGGTGACCTCCCGCTCCTTGCGGAGTTTGCGCAGCCGGGGGCCCACCCCCGCGAGAACGTCGTCCGTGGTCATGGACGTATTGCAGTTTCGGCAAAGCGGTTTGTCAATCCGGCCACGGATGCGCGACCGTCGCCGACGGAGGTGGTCACCATGACCGATACGTACGAGGTGGTCGTCGTCGGAGGCGGCGCGGCCGGGCTGTCCGCGGCGCTGGTCCTGGGCCGGGCCCGGCGCCGCACCCTGGTCGTCGACGCGGGCGAGCCCCGCAACGCCCCCGCCGCCCATATGCAGGGCTTTCTGTCCCGGGACGGCATGCCGCCCGCGGAATTCCTCGCCGCCGGCCGCGCGGAGATCGCGCGGTACGGCGTGGAACTGGTCCGGGACCGGGCGGTGGACGCGTCCAGGGACGGCGACTTCACGGTGTCGCTGGCGAGCGGCCGCCAGGTCCGGGCCCGGCAGCTGGTGGTCGCCACCGGCCTGAAGGACGAGCTGCCGACCGTGTCCGGCGTCGCCGAGCGGTTCGGCCGGGATGTGCTGCACTGCCCGTACTGCCACGGCTGGGAGGTCCGCGACCAGGCCTTCGGCGTACTGGCCACGACCCCGATGAGCGTGCACCAGGCGCTGATGGTCACCCAGTGGTCCAAGGACGTCACGCTGTTCCTGCACCAGATCGCCGAGACCGAGCTGTCCGACGACGACCTGCGGCGGCTGGCCGCGGCCGGGGTCCGGGTGGTGCCGGGCGAGGTCGCCGGGCTGAGGATCGAGGACGACCGGCTCACCGGCGTACGGCTCTCGGACGGCGGCGTGCACCCGCGGGAGGCACTGTTCGTCGCCCCGCGCCCGGTCCCGCAGAACGACCTGCTGGTCGGGCTGGGCGCGGAGATGACGGAGACCCCCTTCGGCGCCTACCCGCTGATCGACGAGCGGGGCCTGACGACCGTGCCGGGGTTGTGGGCGGCGGGCAACGCGAGCGGCTTCGCCGAGCAGGTGGTCAACGCGGCCAGCCGGGGCTGTCGCGCCGGTGCGGCGATCAACGGCGAGTTGCTCTTCGCGGATCTGGACGCCGCCGTGCGGGTGTAGTCCGGGGCCGCCCGTTGCACCATGGCTGCATGCTGCTGACCCGGCTCGCCGAAGTGTCCCGGGAGGTCGCCGCCACCGCGGCCCGTTCCCGCAAGACCGCGCTGCTCGCCGACCTCTTCCGGGAGACGGCCCCGGACGACGTACCGATCGTCATCCCCTATCTGGCCGGCCGCCTCCCACAGGGCCGCCTCGGCGTCGGCTGGAAGGTGCTGAGCCGGCCGGTCCCGCCGGCCGCCGAGCCGTCCCTCACCGTCCGTGAGGTCGATGCCCGGCTGACCGAGCTGGGCAAGGTCGCCGGGCCCGGTTCGCAGGCCGAACGCGCCCGGATCGTGGGGGAGTTGATGGGCGCGGCGACCGCCGACGAACAGCGCTTCCTGCTGGGGCTGATCACCGGTGAGGTACGGCAGGGCGCCCTGGACGCGGTGGCCGTCGAGGGGCTCGCGCAGGCGACCGGCGCCGACTCGGCCGACGTACGCCGGGCGGTGATGCTCGCCGGGTCCCTCCAGATGGTGGCCGAGGCGCTGCTGGGCGACGGCCCGCCGGCCCTCGCCCGCTTCCGGCTCACCGTCGGCCGCCCGGTGCTGCCCATGCTGGCGCACACCGCCGCCTCGGTCGGCGAGGCGGTCGGCAAACTGGGCGCCTGCGCGGTCGAGGAGAAACTCGACGGCATCCGGGTCCAGGTCCACCGGGACGGCGACACGGTACGGATCTACACCCGCACCCTCGACGACATCACCGACCGGCTCCCCGAAGTGACCGCCGCCACACTGGAGTTGAGAGGCGACCGGTTCATCCTGGACGGCGAGGTGATCTCCTTCGACGCCGACGGCCGCCCCCGCTCCTTCCAGGAGACGGCGGGCCGGGTCGGCTCCCGGACGGACGTGGCGAAGGCCGCACGGGAGGTGCCGGTCTCCCCCGTCTTCTTCGACGCTCTCTCCGTCGGCGACCACGACCTCCTCGACCTCTCCTTCGCCGAACGGCACACGGAGCTGGCCCGGCTGGTCCCCGAGCCGATGCGGGTCCGCCGGGCGGTGGTGTCCGGGCCGAAGGACGCGGCGGCCGCCGAGGAGTTCCTCGCCGCCACCCTGGAACGCGGTCACGAGGGCGTGGTCGTCAAGGCCCTGGACGCCCCCTACAGAGCGGGCCGGCGCGGCGCCTCCTGGCTGAAGGTCAAGCCGGTGCACACCCTCGACCTGGTCGTCCTGGCCGCCGAGTGGGGGCACGGCCGGCGCACCGGCAAGCTCTCCAACCTCCACCTCGGCGCCCGTACCCCGGACGGCGGCTTCGCCATGCTCGGCAAGACCTTCAAGGGCATGACCGACGCGATGCTGGAGTGGGGGACCGCCCGCCTGAAGGAACTGGAGGTCTCGGACAACGGCTGGGTGGTGACCGTACGCCCCGAACTCGTCGTCGAGATCGCCTACGACGGCCTGCAGAGGTCCTCCCGCTACCCGGCCGGCGTCACCCTGCGGTTCGCCCGGGTCGTCCGCTACCGCGAGGACAAGCGGCCGCAGGAGGCCGATACGGTGGAGACCCTGCTGGCCGCCCACCCGGAGGTACGGCGTTGACGGAGCCGAAGCGAAGCGCCGGACTGCTGTTGTTCCGGCACACCGACCAGGGCCTCGAGGTATTGCTCGGCCATATGGGCGGCCCCTACTTCGCGAAGAAGGACGCGGGCGCCTGGACCGTCCCCAAGGGCGAGTACGCGCCGGACGAGCCGGCCTGGGCGGCGGCCCGCCGTGAGTTCCAGGAGGAACTGGGCCTGCCGCCCCCGGACGGCGAGGCGATCGCCCTCGGCGAGGTCCGGCAGAGCAACGGCAAGATCGTGACGGTGTGGGCGGTCGAGGCGGACCTGGACCCGGCCGCGGTCGACCCCGGCACCTTCACGATGGAGTGGCCGCCGCGGTCGGGCCGGATCCAGGAGTTCCCCGAGCTGGACCGGGTGGCCTGGCTCGGCCCCGACCGGGCCCGCGAGGTGATCGTCAAGGCGCAGGCGGCGTTTCTCGACCGGCTGGCGGAGCACACGGACTGAACAGATGCGCATGCGTTGCGGTCCACCGGACCGCGCGCGAAGGTCGAAGCAAACCCGCTCCCAGGGAGGTCAGCCATGCCCATCGCGACGGTGAACCCGGCGACCGGCGAGACGCTCGAAACGTTCGAGGCCATGGACGAGGACGAACTCGAACGCCGGCTCGAACTGGCTGAGGCGACGTTCCGTACGTACCGCACGAGCACCTTCGCCGAGCGCGCCCGGCTGCTGCACCGGGCCGCCGACCTGCTGGACGCGGACCAGGACGACATCGGCCGCACGATGACCACCGAGATGGGCAAGCCGCTGGCGCAGGCCCGCGCGGAGGCCGCGAAGTGCGCGAAGGCGATGCGCTGGTACGCCGACCACGCGGAGGAACTGCTGGCCGACGAGGCGCCGGCGGAGACGGACGTGAAGGACTCGGGGGCGTCCCGGGCGCGGGTGCGCTACCGCCCCCTCGGGCCGGTGCTGGCCGTGATGCCGTGGAACTTCCCGCTCTGGCAGGTGGTCCGGTTCGCCGCGCCGGCGCTGATGGCGGGCAACGTGGGCCTGCTCAAGCACGCGTCGAACGTCCCGCAGACCGCCCTGTATCTGGAGGATCTCTTCCACCGGGCGGGCTTCCCGGAGGGCTGTTTCCAGACTCTGCTGATCGGCTCCGGGGCGGTCGACGACATCCTGCGCGACGAGCGGGTGCGGGCGGCCACGCTCACCGGCAGCGAACCGGCGGGCCGCGCGGTCGCCGCCACCGCCGGCGAGATGATCAAGAAGACGGTGCTGGAGCTGGGCGGCAGCGACCCCTACGTGGTGATGCCCTCGGCGGACATCGACCGCGCCGCGAGGATCGCGGTGACCGCGCGGGTGCAGAACAACGGGCAGTCGTGCATCGCCGCGAAGCGGTTCATCGTGCACACGGACGTCTACGACGCCTTCGCCGAGCGGTTCGTGGCGGGCATGGAGGCGTTGCGCATGGGCGACCCGATGGACGAGGGGACGGACGTCGGGCCGCTGTCCAGCGAGCGGGGACGGGCCGACCTGGAGGAACTCGTCGACGACGCGAAGCGGTCGGGTGCGCGGGTGCTGTGCGGCGGGCAGCGGCCGGAGGGACCCGGCTGGTTCTACCCGCCGACCGTGCTCGCCGGGATCCACCGCGACATGCGCATCCACCGCGAGGAGGCGTTCGGGCCGGTGGCCACGCTCTACCGGGCCGGGGATCTGGACGAGGCGGTCCTCATCGCCAACGACTCGCCCTTCGGACTGAGTTCGAACGTGTGGACGCGGGACGAGGCCGAGGTGGACCGTTTCGTACGGGATCTGGAGGCCGGTGGCGTGTTCGTCAACGGCATGACCGCCTCCCACCCGGCGTTTCCGTTCGGGGGTGTGAAGCGGTCCGGATACGGGCGTGAGCTGTCCGGGCACGGAATCCGGGAGTTCTGCAACATCACCACCGTTTGGCACGGTGCGTGACGGTTGCGCGGCTACGATCCGGGTGTGAACCGGGAAGTGACTCTGCCTCTGATCGTCGACGACCGCGGTACCTTGCAGGTGGCCGCGGCCGACGTGAGTAAGTTGTTGCGGACCGTGGGCGGGCGGTGGGTCCGGCTGGTGGAGGCCGGGGAGAGCGGACTGGACGAGGACACGGTGGCCGCGCTGACCATTGAGCTCGCGAAACTCGCCGATCGGATCGACGTGGCTTGTATCGCCCACAGCAGTGGCCAGCAGGGGTAGTTCGGCGGGTGCGAGTGGTTTGTGGCCGGTCGCGCCCACGCGGCGGTAGCCGCACATCGGCACAGCCCGGCGCCCCTTCACGTAAGTCCAGCCAGCGACGTCCAGAACATCGCCTCGTATGCCTGGAGCAAGCGGCCGTAGGCGTACACGCGCTTCTCGTCCAGGCGTCCTGAGTCCAGTCCCGCCCGTACCGCTGCCGTCGCCTGCTCGTCCAACGTCGGAGCCGGTGTCGCGAAGAAGTCGAAGAAGGCGCGGGACTCGTCCGTGAAGCCGTAGTGGGTGCGCAGGCCCTCGGCGATGCGGGCGCAATACGTTCCCCAGGTCGCGAAGTTGGCCGTGACGGCCAGGACGGCGTCCGCCGGGGTCGCGTTGAGCGCGAGCCAGGAGATGTACGCCGGGTACGCCTGGCAGCCCGGTAGGGGCTCGTACGCTTGCATGCGCCGCTCATCCACTTCGCACGCCTCGGCGAACGCGCCCAGCCGCTCTGCCGCGAGTTCCTCCCCCTCGGCCAGCATGGTGAAGAACCCCGCGGCCGCCGGCTCCTCGGCGGCGCGCTGCGCCAGATGCAGGAACGCGCGGTGGTCGGCGGGAATCACGTGGTGTTGTTCCAGGGCAAGTGCGGCGAGTGTCTCCAGGCTCGCCCGGCCGCTGGCGACGAGGGGGACCAATGGATTCGAGTTCGGGTCGGGGGAAAGCTCTGACCTGGTCTTTTTCAGCAATTCCGCGGCCGTTCCGGGCATCGCGTCCTCCTCGTCGGGATACCTCGGTGGTCCTCCGACCCTGACACGGGGTCACCGGTTCGGAGTAGTCCGGCGAGAGATCGTCGCCCTCACGGGTGATCGTGAGGGAACCACCTCCTGAGGTGAACCACCTTCTGACCGGCCGGGCCCAAACCCGCCGGAAGGCTGAAAGCAGGCACGGTTCATGGCGACTTTGTGCAAACCCTCAGTGTCGGTCCCGGAGTACGTGATCACGATGGAGGAGACGCTGGAACTGGCGCGCTCCCACCACGAGAACCACCCGCAGCTGCCGTTGGCGCTGAGACTGATCGAGAACACGGGCGTTCGCACCCGGCACATCGTGCAGCCGATCGAGGAAACCCTCAAGCATCCGGGCTTCGAGGAGCGCAACAAGCTCTACGAGGTCGAGGCCAAGGCCCGGGTCCCCGCAGTCATCCAACGAGCGCTCGACGACGCCGAGCTGCTCACCAGTGACATCGACGTGATCATCTACGTCTCGTGCACGGGCTTCATGATGCCCTCGCTCACCGCGTGGCTGATCAACGAGATGGACTTCGACTCCACCACCCGCCAGATCCCCATCGCGCAGCTCGGCTGCGCGGCCGGCGGAGCGGCGATCAACCGGGCGCACGACTTCTGCTCGGCGTACCCGGACGCCAACGCGCTCATCGTGGCCTGCGAGTTCTGCTCGCTGTGCTACCAGCCGACCGACCTCGGCGTCGGCTCCCTGCTCTCCAACGGCCTCTTCGGTGACGGCATCGCCGCCGCCGTGGTCCGCGGCAAGGGCGGCACCGGCGTCGAGCTCGAACGCAACGGTTCGTACCTGATCCCCAAGACCGAAGAGTGGATCATGTACGACGTCCGGGCCACCGGGTTCCACTTCCTGCTGGACAAGCGGGTCCCGGCGACCATGGAGCCGCTCGCGCCGGCCCTCCAGGACCTGGCGGGACTGCACGGCTGGAACGCCTCCGACCTGGACTTCTACATAGTCCACGCGGGCGGGCCGCGAATCCTGGACGACCTCAGCAAGTTCCTCCAGGTCGACCCGCACGCGTTCCGGTTCAGCCGGGCCACGCTCACCGAGTACGGCAACATCGCCAGCGCCGTCGTCCTGGACGCACTGCGCCGGATGTTCGACGAGGGCGGTGCCGAGCACCAGGCGCGTGGCCTGCTGGCCGGCTTCGGTCCCGGCATCACCGCGGAAATGTCGCTGGGTCGCTGGCGGCGTTCGGACGAAGAGGCGGCATGACCGAGAAGACGCTCAGCGAACCCCTGGACTCCGCCACGGAGGCCGCCTGCCCGGTCCGGCGCTGGAAGGTGCCGGACCTGGCGGGGGTGGACTTCGACCCGACTCTGGCCGAGCTGATGCGCGAGGGCCCGGTCACCCGGATCCAGTTGCCCAACGGCGAGGGCTGGGCCTGGCTGGTCACCCGGTACGACGACGTACGGATGGTGACCAACGACCCCCGCTTCAGCCGTGAGGCGGTGATGGAGCAGCCGGTCACCCGGCTCGCCCCGCACTTCATCCCGGACCGCGGCGCGGTCGGCTTCCTGGACCCGCCCGACCACACCCGGCTGCGCCGGTCGGTGGCCTCCGCGCTCACCACCAAGGGCGTGGAACGGGTCCGCGAGAAGGCGCGCCGGATGCTGGACGAGCTCGTCGACGAGCTCGTCCAGGACGGCCCGCCCGCCGATCTCACGGCGACGGTCCTGAGCCCCTTCCCCATCGCGGTGATCTGTGAGGTGATGGGCGTTCCGGCAGCCGACCGGCACACGATGCACATCTGGACCCAGCTGATCCTGTCCTCCAGCCACGGCAAGGAGATCAGCGAGAAGGCCAAGCGCGAGATGAGCGCCTACTTCGGCGACCTCATCGCCCTGCGCGAGGGCAGTTCGGGCGAGGACGTGGCCTCCCTGCTGGGCGCGGCCGTGGGCCGTGGCGAGGTCACCCTTGAGGAGGCCGTCGGTCTCGCCGTCCTCCTCCAGATCGGCGGCGAGGCGGTCACCAACAACAGCGGGCAGATGTTCTACCTGCTGCTCACCCGGCCCGACCTCCTCGACCGGCTGCGCACGGAGCCGGAGATCCGCCCCAGGGCGATCGACGAGCTGCTGCGCTACATCCCGCACCGCAGCGCGGTGGGACTGTCCCGGATCGCCGTGGAGGACGTGGAGATCAAGGGCGTACGGATCCGCGCGGGCGACCCGATCTACGTCTCGTACCTGGCCGCCAACCGCGACCCGGAGGTCTTCCCTGACCCCGAGACGATCGACCTCACCCGCAGTCCCAACCCGCATGTGTCCTTCGGGTTCGGCCCGCACTACTGCCCGGGTGGCCAGCTCGGCAGGCTGGAGGAGGAACTGCTGGTCGACGCCCTCCTGGACCGGCTGCCCGGGCTGCGGCTCGCCGTACCTCCGGACCAGGTTCCCTTCCGGAAGGGCGCGTTGATCCGGGGACCCGAGGCACTTCCGGTGACCTGGTGAGTGGCCCATGACCACGACCGAGGGACTCCTCGTACCACCGGGACACGGGCGCGTGGTCCACACGCCGGCCCAGCGCGTCACCTTCAAGGTGACGGGCACGCACTCGCGGACGGCCTCCACCTTCGAGGTGGAGGTCCCGCCGGGCTTCGACGTGGGCGCCCATGTGCACACCCGCAGCGAGGAGTTGTTCTACGTCCTCGAAGGCGAGCTGGACGTCCTCGCCTTCGAGCCGCGTGTCCGCACTCCCGACAACTGGCAGAAGTGGGAGTCGAGTTCGGGCACGAGGGTGGTGCGGGCGACCCCGGGCACGCTGATCGCCGTACCCCCGGGCTGCCCGCACGCCTTCGCCAACCCGACGGACACCCCGGCGCGGATGTTCTTCCAGGCTTCCCCGCCACCCGACCACGAGCGTTACTTCGAAGAACTCCTGGAGATCCTGGGCAGCGACGGTCCTCCGGACCTCGAGGCGATCGAGCAACTCCGCAAGCGCTACGACATCGAGCAACTCACGCCTCTGAAACACCGGTGAGGAGATCCACCTAGGGGCGCGGGGAACTGCGCGGGCAACCACGACGCCGCGTGGACCCGCAACGCACCTGCACCCGCACCCGCACCCGCACGGCGCTACCGAATCGGCATCCCCGACAAGGTCCGGGCGATCACCAACCGCTGCACCTCACTCGTGCCCTCGAAGATCGTGTAGATCGCCGCATCACGGTGCATCCGCTCCACCGGATACTCCCGCGTGTACCCGTTGCCGCCCAGGATCTGGATCGCCTGGGCGGTGACCTTCTTCGCGGTCTCGCTGGCGAACAACTTCGACATCGAGCCCTCGGCGGCGGTGAACGGCTTCCCGTTCACCGCCATCCAAGACGCACGCCACACCAGCAGCCGGGCGGCGTCGATGGACGTACGCATGTCCGCGAGCTGGAAGGCCACGCCCTGGTTGTCGATGATCGGCCGCCCGAACTGCTCACGGGTCTTGGCGTAGTCAAGGGCGACCTCGTAGGCGGCCCTCGCGGTACCCACCGCCATGGCCCCCACCGCGGGGCGGCTCGCCTCGAACGTCGCCATCGCCGCGTTCTTGACCCGCTCGCCGCCCGTCCTGGCTCGCTCCCGGGCCCGGGCGAGGCGCTCGTCCAGCTTCTCCTTGCCGCCGAGCAGGCAGGAGCCCGGCACCCGGACGCCGTCCAGGATGACCTCGGCGGTGTGCGAGGCACGGATCCCGTGCTTCTTGAACTTCTGGCCCTGGGCGAGCCCGGGGGTCCCCGCCGGCACGATGAAGGACGCGTGGCCCTTGGACCCCAGCTCCGGGTCGACGACCGCGACGACGACATGGACGTTGGCGATACCGCCGTTGGTCGCCCAGGTCTTCGTGCCGTTGATCACCCACTCGTCCTTGGCCTCGTCGTACACGGCCCGGGTGCGCATGGCGGCCACGTCGGAGCCGGCGTCGGGCTCGGAGGAGCAGAACGCGGCGACCTTGACATCGTTCTGGTCGCCGTACATCTGGGGGATCCAGGTGCCGATCTGCTCCTCGGTGCCGTTGGCGAGGACGCCGACGGCGGCGAGGCCCGTGCCCACGATGGACAGGGCGATGCCGGCGTCGCCCCAGAACAGTTCCTCCATGGCCATCGGGATGCCGAGGCCGGTGGGGTCGAAGTACTGCTGGGCGTAGAAGTCGAGGGAGTAGATGCCGACCTTCGCGGCCTCCTGGATGACAGGCCAGGGAGTCTCCTCACGCTCGTCCCATTCGGCGGCCGCGGGGCGGATCACATCGGCGGCGAACCCGTGCAGCCAGTCCCGGACCTCCTTCTGTTCGTCGTTGAGTTCCATGGTGAACTCGGCCATGACCCCTCCAGCGGCGGCGCATAATGTGTTACTAGCGGTAACCCGAGTCTGTTACTCGCCGGTAGGAAAAGTCAACTCCCGAGGTCACCTCGGCAGCCAGTTCGATCGCACCTGGCTGTCAGGTGTTAGTTTGCGCAGGCGTCACCGAAAACAGCACGGGGTGGGGAGAGCACATGGACACCACGCAGCGGACCGAACAGCAGCGGTCCGCCGACCGCCGACGGCGTGAGCTGTTGGAGGCCGCCGACCGGGTGGTGCTGCGCGACGGCCCACAGGCTTCCATGAACGCCATCGCGGCGGAGGCCGGCATCACCAAACCGATCCTCTACCGCCACTTCGGCGACAAGAGCGGGCTGTACGCGGCGCTGGCCAAGCGGCACACGGACGCCCTGCTGAACTCGCTCCGGGCCGCACTGGACGCTCCCGCGGAGCGTCGCGAGCGCGTCGAGGCGACCTTGGACACGTACCTCGCGGCGATCGAGGCACGACCCCAGGTGTACCGGTTCCTGATGCATCCCGCGGAGGGCAGCACGGGGGCCGACCAGGGGTTCGACGTGGGGAAACACTCGGCTCCGCTGTTGCGGCGGATGGGTGAGGAGCTGGCGCAGGTCATCGAGGACCGGCTGGACCTCGGGCCGGGGAGTCAGCAGCTGGCGCGGGTGTGGGGGCACGGGATCGTCGGGATGATGCATGCGGCCGGGGACTGGTGGCTGGGCGAACGGCCCTGTTCTCGTGCGGAGTTGGTGAAGAGTTTGGCTGATCTGCTGTGGGGGCGGCTCGCCGCGGCCGGGGACAGAATAGGGGGTCCTGGTTTTTAGGGGTTTAGTTTCGGCTGACCGCCGGTGGGGGCTTGTCGCGCCCACGCGGCGGAGCCGCACATCGATACAGCCCCACGCCCCTGACAGCATGTCCTCACCGGCGCCAGGAGGCCTTGGCCACTTGTCGCATCAGCTTGCGCTTGCGCCAGCCCGTCACGCGGTCGGCGTACACGCGCCCCTCCAGGTGGTCGGTCTCGTGCTGCAGGCACCTCGCGAAGAAACCCGTGCCGTGGATCGTGATCGGCTCCCCCGTCGCCGTGAACCCCTCCACCACCGCGTGGTCGTAGCGCTCAGTCCCCGCCTCCAGGCCCGGCAGGGACAGGCAGCCCTCCGGACCGCGGAGCGTCACCCCGTCCGTCTCCACCAGACGGGGGTTCACCACATGGCCCAGGTGACGGACGTCCTCGTCGTCGGGGCAGTCGAAGACGAACACCCGCAGTGGCTCCCCCACCTGGTTCGCCGCCAGGCCCACACCCTCGGAGGCGTACATCGTGGCAAACAAGTCCTCCACCAGACGGGAGAGTTCGGGGCCGAAGTCGGTGACCTCCGCGCAACGGGCGTGCAGGACGGGGTCGCCGAGCAGGGTGAGGGGCCGGACCCGCCCATGGGCGCCCGGAATGGAACCTTGTCGCATGGCCGCAAGGGTACGGTTCGAGTCGGCCCCTGCCCGCCGCGCAGGCGAGGGCCGGAATTCGGGTGTGCGAATGGATCTCGATAGGCTGAGCTCCACCACGTTGCCGAATGGCTGAGGCGCGGCGCGTACGCAAGGAGGATCGAGAACTGATGGCAGGCAACTCGGACCCGCTCACGCCGCGGGCCAAGATCGCCGTGACCGCGGGCAAAGCGGTCGCGGCGGCGTCCCGTGCCGCGGGACGCGGCAGCGGATCCGTGATCGGCGGCCGGGTCGCACTGAAACTCGACCCCGACCTCCTCGCCCGGCTCGCCCAGAACCTGGACGTCACGCTCGTCTCGGCGACCAACGGCAAGACGACGACCACCCGGCTGATCGCCGAGGCGCTCAAGGCCGCGGGCCCGGTCGTCTCCAACGCGCTCGGCGCCAACATGCCCGCCGGTATCACCTCGGCGCTGGCCGGCGGCTCCGACGCCAAGTTCGGCGTGATCGAGGTCGACGAGAAGTACCTCGCCGGGGTGGCCCGGGACACCGACCCGAAGTGCATCGCGCTGCTCAACCTCTCCCGCGACCAGCTCGACCGTGCCGCCGAGACCCGGATGCTCGCCGAGAACTGGCGGGAGGGCCTGGCCGGCTCGAAGGCCGTCATCGTGGCGAACTGCGACGACCCGCTGGTGGTGTGGGCCGCGTCCTCCTCCCCCAATGTGATCTGGGTCGCCGCCGGGCAGATGTGGAAGGACGACGCCTGGTCCTGCCCGTCCTGCGGCGGTGTGATGCAGCGGCCCGGGGACGACTGGTTCTGCGGTGAGTGCGGCTTCCGGCGCCCCACGCCCAGCTGGGTGCTGTCCGGGGACCACGTCCTCGATCCGCACGGGTCCGCCTGGCCGATCCATCTCCAGCTGCCGGGACGCGCCAACAAGGCCAACGCGGCCTCCTCGGCCGCCGTCGCCGCCGTCTTCGGGGTGCCGCCTCAGGTCGCCCTGGAGCGGATGTACCAGGTGCAGGCCGTCGCGGGACGGTACGACGTCGTGCAGTTCCAGGGGCGCGACCTGCGGCTGCTCCTCGCGAAGAACCCGGCCGGCTGGCTGGAGACGTTCTCGCTGATCGACCCGCCGCCGGCCCCGGTGATCCTCTCCGTGAACGCGCGCGGCGCGGACGGCACCGACACCTCCTGGCTGTGGGACGTGGACTACACCCGCCTCACCGGCCACCCGATCTTCGTGCTCGGCGACCGCAAGCTCGACCTCGCGGTGCGGCTGGAGGTCGCGAACCAGCACTTCCAGGTCTGCGACTCCCTCGACCAGGCCGTGCAGATGTGCCCGCCGGGCCGGATCGAGGTCATCGCGAACTACACCGCCTTCCAGGACCTGCGCCGCCGCGTCGGCAACTGACTGACCCCCAAGGACGATCATTGATGAGCGACAACCAACTGCGGCTGGTGTGGATCTACCCGGATCTGCTCAGCACCTACGGCGACCAGGGCAACGCGCTCGTCGTGGAGCGCCGGGCCCGGCAGCGCGGTCTCGACGTGGCCCGGCTGGACGTGCGCAGCGACCAGCCGATCCCGACCTCCGGCGACATCTACCTGATCGGCGGCGGCGAGGACCGTCCGCAGCGGCTGGCCGCCGAGCGGCTGCGCCGCGACGGGCACCTGTACCGGGCCGTGGAGAACGGCGCGATCGTGTTCTCGGTGTGCGCCGGCTACCAGATCCTCGGGCACGAGTTCATCAACGACCTGGGCCAGCGCGAGCCGGGCCTCGGCCTGCTCGACGTGACGACCGTGCGCGGCACCGGCGAGCGGTGCGTCGGTGACGTCCTCGCCGACATCGACCCGCGCCTCGGGCTGCCCCAGCTGACCGGGTTCGAGAACCACCAGGGCGTCACCCAGCTCGGCCCCACCGCCCGCCCCCTCGCCCGCGTCCAGCTGGGCCGGGGCAACGGCACCGGGGACGGCACGGAGGGCGCGTACAACGACACCGTCTTCGGCACGTACATGCACGGGCCGGTCCTCGCCCGCAACCCGCTCATCGCCGACCTGCTGCTGAAGCTGGCGCTCGACGTCAACGCGCTGCCGCCGATCGACGACCGCTGGTACGAGGCCCTGCGCAGCGAGCGGATCGCCTCCGCGCAGCAGCCCGCCTGACCGTACCGGAGTGGTCGATTCCGGGCCCGCCTGACAGGCTGTCCGCTCACATGTGCGGGCGCGTCCAGCAGGCGGACGCCCGGTACGGCCGGACCCCCTCCCGCCGGTAGGGTGACGGCGATGACGGCCGGACAGCGTGGTCCGGTCTTCGGCCCACGTGGAGAAGGTTGTTTCGGGCTATGCGCATTGGTGTCCTCACGTCCGGCGGCGACTGCCCCGGCCTGAACGCCGTCATCCGGTCCGTCGTGCACCGTGCCGTCGCCGACCACGGCGACGAGGTCATCGGCTTCCGGGACGGCTGGAAGGGCCTCCTGGAATGCGACTATCTCAAGCTCGACCTCGACGCCGTGGCCGGCATCCTGGCCCGCGGCGGCACGATCCTCGGCTCCTCCCGGGTCCAGCCCTCGCACCTTCGGGACGGCGTGGAGCGGGCCAGGGGCCATGTCGCCGAACTCGGCCTCGACGCGATCATCCCGATCGGCGGTGAGGGCACGCTGAAGGCGGCCCGGCTGATGTCCGACGCCGGCCTGCCGATCGTCGGCGTGCCGAAGACCATCGACAACGACATCGCCGTCACCGACGTCACCTTCGGCTTCGACACGGCCGTGGGCGTGGCCACCGAGGCCCTCGACCGGCTGAAGACCACCGCCGAGTCCCACCAGCGGGTCCTCGTCGTCGAGGTCATGGGCCGGCACACCGGCTGGATCGCCCTGCACTCCGGGATGGCGGCCGGCGCCCACGCCATCGTCGTACCGGAACGCCCCTTCGACATCGAGGAGTTGGCCCGCCGGGTCGGCGAGCGGTTCGAGGCGGGCAAGCGGTTCGCGATCGTCGTCGCGGCGGAGGGGGCCAAGCCGAAGGCGGGCACGATGGCCTTCGACGAGGGCGGCAAGGACATCTACGGCCACGAGCGGTTCGCCGGGATCGCCCGGCAGCTCTCCATCGAGCTGGAGCAGCGGCTCGGCAAGGAGGCGCGGCCGGTCATCCTCGGGCATGTGCAGCGGGGTGGCACGCCGACGGCGTACGACCGCGTCCTGGCGACGCGGTTCGGATGGCATGCGGTGGAGGCCGTGCATCGCGGAGAGTTCGGTCACATGACCGCGTTGCGGGGCACGGACATCGTGATGGTGCCGCTCGCCGAGGCGGTGGAGACGTTGAAGACGGTTCCCGCGGAGCGGTACGACGAGGCGGAGACCGTGCTTTAAGGGGTCTCCGCCGTAGGAGGTTCTGATCCGTTGCCGAGTGCGGGTCGTGTGTGGTTGCTCGCGCAGTTCCCCGCGCCCCTGAGGGGGCGCTCCAGTGCCCCCGGTCGCAGCGGCGCCCGGGGGCAGCTCTACTCTGGGGACCGAAGAAACCGCACAACCCCCCACGAATCAGGAGCCGCCGGATGGATCACAGCGGGCACGGCATGACCATGGACTTGCCGCCGTTCACGCTGGGGCGGGGGCTGGAGTGGTCGGCGGATCCCTTCTTCCTCGTGGCCTGTGTCGCGGGACTCGCGCTGTACGGGTGGGGTGTGGTGCGGCTGCGGCGGCGCGGTGACGCGTGGTCCCTCGGACGTACGGTGTCGTTCGTCGTCGGTGTGCTGACCATCATGCTCGTGATGTGCACCGGGCTGAACGACTACGGGATGGTCATGTTCAGCGTGCACATGGTGCAGCACATGATCATCAGCATGCTGTCGCCCATCTTCATCCTGCTGGGCGCCCCGGTCACGCTCGCGCTGCGTGCGCTGCCCGTCGCCGGGAAGGGCCGCAAGGGCCCCCGGGAGCTGTTGCTGGCCCTGCTGCACAGCCGGTACATGCGGATCATCACCCATCCCGCCTTCACGATCCCGCTGTTCATCGCGAGCCTCTACGCGCTGTACTTCACCCCGCTGTTCGACTTCCTGATGGGGTCGAAGACCGGGCACATCGCGATGATGGTGCACTTCCTGGCCGTCGGTGTCGTCTTCTTCTGGCCGATCATCGGCGTCGACCCGGGGCCGCACCGGCCTGGGTATCTGATGCGGATGCTGGAACTGTTCGCGGGCATGCCGTTCCACGCGTTCTTCGGTATCGCGTTGATGATGGCGTCGGAGCCGATGGTCGAGACGTTCAAGAATCCGCCCGGCTCGCTCGGTATCGACGCGCTCTCCGACCAGAACGCCGCCGGCGGTATCGCCTGGGCGTTCAGTGAAGTCCCGTCCGTGCTGGTGCTGATCGCCCTGCTGTTCCAGTGGTACAGCTCCGAGCAGCGGCAGGCCCGGCGCTCGGACCGGGCCGCGGACCGGGACGGCGACAAGGAACTCGAGGCCTACAACGCCTATCTGGCCTCACTGAACGCACGCAGGGGCTGAAGAGCCTTCCGTCGGCAGCAGCCGTCCGAGGAACCGTCGCGCCGGCTCCCGTGGTACACGCGCCGCGTGACGGTGCGGGCGCGAGCCCGGGCGGCCGCCGGGTCACCGCCGGCCGCCTCTCCCCCGGCGGTACGGATTCGATCCTTTTGGGTACCGGGCG
Organism: Streptomyces sp. NPDC051105; assembly: GCF_040682795.1. NCBI lineage: Bacteria > Bacillati > Actinomycetota > Actinomycetes > Kitasatosporales > Streptomycetaceae > Streptomyces > Streptomyces sp. NPDC051105. Next base: position 73,322 of record NZ_JBFBBR010000024.1, read on the forward strand.
GCCTCCTGGACCAGTGAGGGGATGTGGAAGACAGGGGCGCATTTCGTCGTCTGCACCGTGCGGAGGCGGAACGGGGGCACCATGGAGGGAGTCGGACCATGAGGAGGGTGTCACGATGCCCGGTTCTACGAACGGTTCCACCAAGGCGATGGGGGTCCTCACCGTAGGCGGACTCGTGGTGGTGACGGCCTACACGGTGGCGCTCGGCAGCAACGGCTGGCTCTGGTTCGGGTGGGTGGTGCTGGGGCTGCTGACCCTCGCGATGGTGGTCACCCAGAGTAACTGACACACCGGCCGCGCCCAGCGCCCCAAAGGGGCGCTGGGCCGTATTGGATGTGCGCTACCGCCGCGGGGGCGCGACCAGCCACGACCGCGGCGCCGCAGACGGCAACGACACACCGGGGAGCGCCTAGTGCACCCCGGGCTGGTACTTGGGCAGCCGGGCGGTGATCTTCATGCCCGCTCCGGGGGCGGTCTCGATGACGAGGCCGTGGTCGTCGCCGTAGACCTGGCGCAACCGGTCGTCGACGTTGGACAGGCCGATGCCGCCGGATGGGCTGGTCTCGCCGGCGAGGATGCGGCGCAGCAGGCCGGGATCCATGCCGGTGCCGTCGTCCTCGATGACGACCAGGGCCTCGGCGCCCTCGTCCTGCGCGGTGATCTGGATGTGACAGGTGCCGGTCTTGCCCTCCAGGCCGTGCTTCACGGCGTTCTCGACCAGGGGCTGGAGGCAGAGGAAGGGCAGGGTGACCGGCAGCACCTCCGGGGCTATCTGGAGGGTGACCGTGAGGCGGTCGCCGAAGCGGGCCCGGACGAGGGCCAGGTAGTGGTCGATGGCGTGGAGTTCGTCGGCGAGGGTGGTGAAGTCGCCGTGCCTGCGGAACGAGTAGCGGGTGAAGTCGGCGAACTCCAGGAGGAGTTCACGGGCCCGCTCGGGATCGGTGCGCACGAACGAGGCGATCACCGCGAGCGAGTTGAAGATGAAGTGCGGGGAGATCTGGGCCCGCAGGGCGCGGATCTCGGCCTCGATGAGCCGGGTGCGGGAGCGGTCCAGGTCGGCCAGCTCCAGCTGGACGCTCACCCAGCGGGCGACCTCGCCGGCCGCGCGGACCAGGACGGCGGACTCGCGCGGCGCGCAGGCGACCAGGGTGCCGTGGACGCGGTCGTCGACGGTGAGCGGGGCGACGACGGCCCAGCGGACCGGGCAGTCGGGGGCCTCACAGTGCAGGCGGAAGGCCTCGCCACGGCCGGACTCCAGTGGTCCGGCGAGGCGCTCCATGATCTCGGTGCGGTGGTGGTCGCCGACGCCGTCCCAGACCAGCAGGTTGTCGTGGTCGGTGAGGCAGAGGGCGTCGGTACCGAGCAGGGTGCGCAGCCGGCGGGCCGAGCGGCGGGCGGTCTCCTCGGTCAGGCCCGCGCGCAGCGGGGGTGCGGCGAGGGAGGCGGTGTGCAGGGTCTCGAAAGTGGCGTGCTCGACGGCGGTGCCGAGACCGCCGAGGCTCTCGGGGCGTGCCGTGCGGCGGCCCAGCCAGAAGCCGGCGGCCAGCAGTGGGAGTACCGCCACCAGGAGACCGGCCAGGAATCCGGTCACGCCTTCACCTCCGCACGCAGCTCCTCGGGGAGGTGGAAGCGGGCCAGGATCGCGGCCGTGCCCGGCGGAACCCGGCCCGGTGTCGCCAGGGACACCAGGATCATCGTGAGGAAGCCCAGCGGCACCGACCACAGGGCGGGCCAGGCGAGCAGGGCGTGCAGGTTCCCGGTGCCCGGGAAGTCGGCCATCGTCGCGGCCACCGCGCAGAACGCCGACCCGCCCCCGACCAGCATCCCGGCGGCCGCGCCGGGCGGGGTCAGCCGCCGCCACCAGATGCCGAGGACCAGCAGCGGGCAGAAGGAGGAGGCGGACACCGCGAAGGCGAGCCCCACGGCGTCCGCGGCCGGCAGCCCGCCGACGAGCACGCTGGCGGCCAGCGGTACGGCCATGGCCAGCACGGTCCCGAGTCTGAAGTGCCGTACCCCGCGCGACGGGAGGACGTCCTGGGTGAGGACTCCGGCGACCGCCATGGTCAGTCCGGAGGCGGTGGACAGGAACGCGGCGAAGGCGCCGCCCGCCACCAGGGCGCCGAGGAGATCGCCGCCGAGGCCGCCGATGACCCGGTCGGGCAGCAGCAGGACGGCCGCGTCCGCGTTGCCGGTGAGGGTGAGTTCGGGGGTGTAGAGCCGGCCGAGGGCACCGTAGACGGGCGGCAGCAGGTAGAACAGGCCGATCAGGGCGAGCACGGCGACCGTGGTGCGGCGGGCGGCGACACCGTGCGGGCTGGTGTAGAAGCGGACGACGACGTGCGGCAGGCCCATCGTGCCGAGGAAGGTGGCGAGGATCAGCCCGTACGTGGCGTACAGCGGGCGTTCCTCGCGGCTCTCGGCGAGCGAGGTGGACATGCCGCCGTTGGTGCCCCGGCCGGTGGCGGGCACCCGGGTGCCCTTGGCGAAGGTCAGCCGGGTGCCGGCGGTGATCCGGTGGGTGCCTTCGGGGAAGGTGACCCTGGCGTCCCGGTGCGGGCGGCCGTCGACGGTGCCGGTGACGGTGACGGTGAGGGGGCGGTCCAGCTTGAGGTCGAGGGTGTCCTGGACGTCGACGGTGCGCTGGTCGCGGAAGGCGGCCGGCTCGTCGAAGGCGTGGGTGGGGGCGCCGGCGCCCTGCCAGGCGAGGACGAGGAAGAGGGCGGGGACGAGCAGGGCGGTGAGCTTCAGCCAGTACTGGAAGGCCTGCACGAAGGTGATGCTGCGCATGCCTCCGGCGGCGACGATGGCCACCACGACCACGGCCACGATCAGCCCGCCCAGTGCGTCCGGGGCTCCGGTGAGCACCGCCAACGTCAGTCCGGCACCCTGGAGTTGGGGCAGCAGATAGAGCCAGCCGACGCCGACGACGAACGCCCCGGCCAGTCGCCGTACCGGCTGCGAGGCGAGCCGTGCCTCGGCGAAGTCGGGGAGGGTGTAGGCGCCGGAGCGGCGCAGCGGGGCGGCGACGAACAGGAGGAGGACCAGATAGCCGGCGGTGTAGCCGACCGGGTACCAGAGCATGTCCGGGCCCTGCACCAAAACCAGTCCGGCGATGCCCAGGAAGGAGGCGGCGGAGAGGTACTCGCCGCTGATCGCGGCCGCGTTGAGCCGTGGGCCGACGGTGCGCGAGGCGACGTAGAAGTCGGACGTGGTACGGGAGATGCGAAGGCCGAAGGCGCCGACGAGGACGGTCGTGACGACCACGAGGGCGACGGCCGGGACGGCGTAACCGGAGTTCATCGGGCCTCGTCAGGAAGGGAGTTCATCGGTCCTCGACGAGGCGGACGAAGTCCTTCTCGTTGCGTTCGGCGCGGCGCACGTACCAGCGGGCCAGCAGGATCAGTGGGGCGTACAGGCAGAAGCCGAGCACCAGCCACTCCAGGCGGCGGGTCTGCGGGGCGGCCGCGAACACCAGCGGGAGCGGGCCGACGAGCAGCACGAGCACGGCGAACACCACCAGAGCGACGCGGAGTTGGGAGCGCATCAGGGAGCGGACGTAGGTGTGGCCGAGGGTGGTCTGTTCATCGATCTCGGTGCGCGGCCGGTAGTAGCCGGAGGTACGGCGGCTGCGGCGGGGCGGGCCGGTGACGGTGACCCGGCGTTCGGCGGGATCGGTGGGCACCGTCAGACCCTCCGCATCAGCAGGTCCCGCAGCTCGCGGGCGTGGCGCCGGCTGACCTGGAGTTCCTCGCCGCCGACCAGGACGCTCACCGTGCCGGCGTCCAGGCGGAGTTCGCCGATGTGGCGGAGGGCGACCAGGTGGCGGCGGTGGATGCGGACGAAGCCGCGGGAGCGCCAGCGGTCCTCCAGGGTGGAGAGCGGGATGCGCACGAGGTGGCTGCCGCGCTCGGTGTGCAGGCGGGCGTAGTCGCCCTGGGCCTCCACATGGGTGATGTCGTCCACGGCCACGAACCGTGTGACTCCGCCGAGTTCGACCGGCAGGTGGTCCGGGTCGGGTTCGTGCACGGGTATGTGCGGTGCGGCGCCGCGCCGTTCGGCGACCCGTCGTACCGCCTCCGCCAGACGCTCCTTCCGTACCGGCTTGAGGATGTAGTCGACCGCCTTGAGGTCGAAGGCCCGTACGGCGAAGTCCTCGTGGGCGGTGACGAACACGACCAGCGGGGGCCGGGCGAAGCCGGTGAGCAGCCGGGCCATCTCCAGGCCGTCCAGGCCGGGCATCTGGACGTCCAGGAAGACGACGTCGATGGCCTCGGGGCCGTGGGGTCCGGACTCCAGGGCGCGGGTGATGCGGCGCAGTGCCTCGGTGGCGTCCCCGGCTCCCTCGACGCTGCCGATGCGCGGATCGGCGTTCAGCAGATAGAGGAGCTCCTCCAGCGAGGGGCGTTCGTCGTCGACGGCGAGGGCGCGCAGCATGAACGGAGTGTAGGCGGCGGACCGGCGCGCTGGACATGTACCGGACGTGGACGCCCGCGCCGGACGGACCGCATGAAGTGGCGTACCTGAAGTGCCTTTCCCCGTGGATACAGTGCGGACATGAACAGCTCCACCGCCCCCTTCGACGATCTCGACCGGAAGATCACCACCGCTCTGATGGCGAACGCGCGGACCAGTTTCGCCGAGATCGGCGCGGCCGTCGGGCTCTCCGCGACGGCCGTCAAACGGCGGGTCGACCGGCTGCGCGAGACCGGAGTGATCACCGGGTTCACGGCCACCGTGAAGCCGTCGGCCCTCGGCTGGCGTACCGAGGCGTATGTCGAGGTGTACTGCGAGGGCGCGGCGCCGCCCAGGCGGCTGGCGGAGGTGGTCCGCAACCATCCGGAGATCACCGCCGCCATGACGGTGACCGGCGGCGCGGACGCCCTGCTGCATGTCCGCGCCCGGGACGTGGACCACTTCGAGGAGGTGCTGGAGCGGATCCGGGTGGAGCCCTTCATCCGGAAGACGATCAGTGTGATGGTGCTGTCGCATCTGCTCCCGGAGAGTCCCGAGGCGGGTGCGACCCACGCGGCTCCCGAGTAAACGCACCGATGCTGCGTTTGCCGCATCGGAGACGCAGCAATCCTGCGCAGACACGCAACGCTCATCGCTTGTCGCCCGTATCCGACGCTTTCTACCTTGGTGTCAACCCTCGTTCACACCGCAGGAAAGCGGAGGAACACCTCTGTGGCCGAAAGCCGTGTGCCGCGCCTCCGGCGCTTCCTCGTCTGCGAACCCAGACACTTCGCCGTGCAGTACGCGATCAATCCCTGGATGAACCCCGACACCAGGATCGACGTCGACCTGGCCCATGAGCAGTGGACCGCGCTCATCAGCGCCTACCGGGCTCATGGCCACAGCGTCGACCGTCTGGAGCCGGTCCCCGGCCTGCCCGACATGGTCTTCGCCGCGAACTCGGCGGTCGTCGTCGGCGGCCGTGTCTTCGGCTCCCTGTTCCACGCGCCCGAGCGGCGCCCCGAGTCCTCCCACTACGACCTCTGGTTCAAGACCGCCGGCTATGACGTGTACCGCCCGGGCTCGGTGGCCGAGGGCGAGGGGGACCTGGTCTGGACGGGCCGGTACCTGCTCGCCGGCACCGGTTTCCGCACGACCCGGGAGGCGCACCGGGAGGCACAGGAGTTCTTCGGCCACCCGGTGATCAGCCTGACCCTGGTGGACCCGTACTTCTACCACCTGGACACGGCGCTGTTCGTCCTGGACGGCCAGCACGACGGAAATATCGTCTACTACCCCGAGGCCTTCTCCAGCGGCAGCCGCGAGGTGCTGCGCCGCCTGTACCCGGACGCGGTGCTCGCCACCCGTGACGACGCCATGGCCTGGGGGCTGAACTCCGTTTCCGACGGCCGCCGGGTCTTCATCGCGCCGCAGGCCGAGGCGCTCGCCGCCCGGCTCGCCGACCAGGGCTACGAACCGGTCCCGGTCGACCTGTCGGAGTTCCACAAGGCCGGCGGCGGCATCAAGTGCTGCACCCAGGAAATCCGCTGAGGTACGAGGAGAGTCACCGATGACCGCACCCGCGCACACCCGTACCTCCGCCGAGCTGATGGAGGCCGAGGAGCCGGTCCTCGCCCACAACTACCACCCGCTGCCCGTGGTCGTCGCCCGCGCCGAGGGCGCCTGGGTGGAGGACGTCGAGGGCCGCCGCTATCTCGACATGCTGGCCGGCTACTCGGCCCTCAACTTCGGTCACCGCCACCCGACCCTGATCGAGGCCGCCCACCGCCAGCTGGACCGGCTGACCCTCACCTCCCGCGCCTTCCACAACGACCGGCTCGCGGAGTTCGCCGAACGCCTGGCCGGGCTGACCGGCCTGGACATGGTGCTGCCGATGAACACCGGCGCCGAGGCGGTGGAGAGCGGAATCAAGGTGGCCCGCAAATGGGCCTACGACGTCAAGGGCGTCCCGGCCGACCGGGCCACCATCGTCGTCGCGGCGGACAACTTCCACGGCCGTACGACCACGATCGTCAGCTTCTCCACGGACGAGACCGCCCGGACGGGCTTCGGCCCGTTCACGCCGGGCTTCCGGATCGTGCCGTACAACGACCTGGCGGCCCTGGAGGCGGCGGTCGACGAGACGACGGCGGCCGTGCTGATCGAGCCGATCCAGGGCGAGGCCGGGGTCGTGATCCCGGACGACGGCTATCTGACCGGGGTCCGCGACCTGACCCGGCGGGCGGGCTGCCTCTTCGTGGCCGACGAGATCCAGTCCGGTCTCGGCCGGACCGGTCGTACCCTCGCCGTCGACCACGAGGACGTCGTCCCGGACGTCGTGCTGCTCGGCAAGGCGCTGGGCGGCGGGATCGTCCCGGTGTCGGCGGTGGTGGCCCGGCGCGAGGTGCTGGGTGTGCTGCGGCCCGGCGAGCACGGCTCGACGTTCGGCGGCAACCCGCTCGCCGCCGCGGTCGGCACCGCCGTGGTCGAACTGCTGGAGGGCGGCGAGTTCCAGCGCAAGGCGGCCGAGGCGGGCGTGGTCCTGCGGGACGGTCTGAATGAGCTGGTCGGCAAGGGCGTGGTCGGCTTCCGCTCGCGCGGCCTGTGGGCGGGCGTCGATGTGGACCCGGCGATCGGCACCGGGCGCGAGATCAGCGAGCGCCTGATGCGCGAGGGCATCCTGGTCAAGGACACGCACGGCTCGACGATCCGGCTGGCCCCGCCGCTGACCGTCACGGCGGAGGAACTGCGGTCGGCGCTGGGCGTGCTGGAGAAGGTGCTCGCGGTCTGAGCGAGGGGTCGGCCGCGTCGGCGGGCGCGGCCGACCTGTCCAGCCGGGGACCATCCGTACGGTCGGCGATCCGCATGGCGGCGCGGCCGCCCCCCTGCGCCGCCGTGCTCCCGCTACGCCGCCGGAGACGGTCGCGACCGTCTCCGGCCCCAGCAGCCCCTCCCCCGTGGCCGCGCCGGCGGAGATCGCCACCGAGCTGTCGGTCCCGGTGAACACGGTCGGCACCCACATCCGTCGCAGCTACGCCAAGCGCGGCGCCACCGACCTGCCTGCGGCAGTGCGGCGCGGCCGCGAGTCGCGCCTGCTCTCACCGGGCCGTGACAGGTCTGTTCGGGCGGGGTGTTCGACGCGCTGGAATCCCCACGGGCGACGCGCCACGCCGCCGGAACATGTATCTGGCGTACGGGGGCAAGAGAAGCTCACCCCGTTCTCCACCGAAGGCGACACAGTGACCCCCTCCGTGCATGCCCGCGAGACCAGCGCCACCATCACGGAAACACCTGCCGTCATGGATGACCTGCCCTGGATCGAGGATGGCGGCAAGGTAAGCCCCAAGGACGCACGCGAGCTGTCCCGGCTCTTCCTCGATCGCCTCCAGACCCTGGAGGAGGGGACCCACGAGCACCAGTACGCCCGCAACACGCTGATCGAGATGAACCTGACCCTGGTGAGGTTCGCGGCCCGCCGGTTCCGCAACCGGGGCAGCGGCGACATGGAAGACGTCATCCAGGTCGGGACGATCGGCCTGATCAAGGCCATCGACCGCTTCGACCTCTCCCGAGAGGTCGAGTTCACCTCGTTCGCGATCCCCTACATCGTCGGCGAGATCAAACGCTTCTTCCGCGACACCACCTGGGCCGTCCACGTCCCACGACGCCTGCAGGAACTCCGCGTCAGCCTCGCCAGGAGCAAGGACACGCTCGCGGCCGAGCTGGGCCGCGCCCCCACAGTGGGGGAACTCGCCGCCCACCTGGACCTGACCGAAGACGAGATCATCGAGGGTCTCATCGCCGCCAACGGTTACGTCGCCGGCTCCATCGACACCGTGGGCAGCGACGACGAAAGCGACAGCACGCCCACCTACGCGGACACGATGGGCGACGTCGACCCGGCTCTGGAGCTGTTCGAGGACCTGCACGCGCTCGGCCCCCTGCTCCAGGAACTCGACGACCGCGAACGGGCCATCATCGAGATGCGCTTCGGCCAGGAGATGACACAGGCCGCGATCGGCCGCGAACTGCACGTCTCCCAGATGCACGTCTCCCGCCTGCTGACCAACATCCTGACCAAACTCCGCACCGGCCTCCTGCCCGGGTGAGCACGCGGATCGCACGGGGGCCCACCGGGCCGTCGGCCGAAGCGACACGGGCGATGACACTCCTGCCCGTCGGTTCAAGCCGGACCTGGAATGCCTGACCGACGGCCGGTACGGAGACGTCCAGCCTTCCCAGTCGTCCGGGCCGACGTCCGGCGCAGGAGCCCTACCAGCGAACGCAGTCGAGGACACCGTGACTGACACAGAGCCGGACCAGCCCCAGCAGCTGACGACAAGCCAGTCCACTGTCGGCGGCGTCCGGCTCGTCGCCCTGCACGGTGAACTGGACCAGAACACCGGCGCCTACGCCGGAGCGGCCCTGAGCCCACCGACCGACGGCACTTCCCCGCGGACCATCGCCGATCTCACCGACCTGACGTTCATGGACTCCAGCGGCATCAACACGCTCATCGCCGCCCACCGCGCGGCCGAGGCCGCCGGGGGGTGGCTGCGCGTGGCCGGCGCTCAGCCGACGGTGCTGCGGGTGATGCAGATCGTCGGTATCGACACCCTCATTTCCTGCCATCCCACCGTGCGCCATGCGCTGGAGCAATGACCTTCCCCGCAGCCACAGTCTGCCTTGGCTGGGGAGGTCACCGTTCAGGTCAGGACAGGCTGCCTCTTTCACAGACCCGGCGGGCCACCTCGCGGAGCTTGAGGTTGTTCGCCTGTGAGTAGCGGCGCAGTACGTCGAACGCTTCTTCCTCGGTGAGGCGGTGGCTGCCCATGACGATGCCCATGGCCTCGCCGATGAGGTGGCGGGTGGCGATGGCCTGTTCCATCTGGTCCTGCCTGCGGGCGGCTGAGAAGGCGACCGCGGCGTGGGAGGCCAGCAGCACGCCCGCCCGCCCGCTGTCGTCCGTGAACGCGCCGGGCCGACGGGAGTAGAAGTTCAGCGCGCCGAGGTCCTCGTCCTCGGTGAACAGCCGGAAGCCCATCATGCTGCCCACGCCGAGCTGACGCGCCTGCCGGGCGAAAGCAGGCCAGCGCTGCCCCTCGCTGGTGAGATCGGCGATGCGGAACCCGGGCTCGCCCTGCGAACCGCGGGTGGCGAAGCACGGTCCCTCGCCCAGTTGCTGTTGCAGCAGGTCAGTGTCGGAGACCAGGGAATGGGTGGCGGCGAGGGTCTCCACCTTCGCGTCGTGCACGACCAGGATGCCGGCCGCGTCACAGCCCTCGACCAGTTCGGTGGCCGACGCGGTGATCCGCTCAAGCGTGGCGTCCACCGAATCCCGCGCCAGTAGATCCCGCGCCATCGCTGCCATCTGCCACGCGAACCGGCTCCAGTCCACGGTGTCCTCCGCCACTCGTCCCGTCCCGGACAACCCTCCTACCCGGACTCTCACGAAAGCTGCACGCTTCGATCAGGGCGCAGGGCAGGGGCCGTTCCCGAGTGGGGGCCGAACTCGGCCGGGTCCCACCGAGCCGGCGCCGTCGGCGAACGCGGGGGCACCGGGATGACGACGGCGCCGAAAGGAGAACGTCCCATCTCGGCGCCCCCGCGAGACATCGCCGACGGCGTGGCCGCTGTTCGGTCCGCCCCCAGGTGCCGGCGGCCCTCCGGATGACGAACTCCGGGGCCCGGTGTCACCACTGTCCGTCCGCGGCGCCGACGCTCACGGCGGGTCGTAGCGGGTGGCGATGCGGGTCACGGTGACCGTGACAGTGACCGGCTCCGGGGCGGCGAGGTGGGAGATGACGGCGGTCCGCACCCGGTCGTGTACGTTGCGGGCGACGTCCAGCGCCCGTCGGCCCTCGGCGAGGGCGCAGCGCACCTCGATGTGCCATCCGGAGCCGTCCGGCGCCCGCTCGGCGCGGACGCCCGCCTCGGGCGGCGTGCGGTGAGACGCGGTGTACGTCCCGGTGGGCGCGGCGGCTGCCGCGAGGCGCTGGGCGAGACGGGGTGGCAGGCCGGTCACGCCGGGAACCGCGAGGGCCGCCTCGGCCACGACGCCGAGGAGCGTGGCAGGGCCGACGGTGGTCATCACACACCACCATCGGTCCGGAGGTCACCGTCGGGGGGCTGCGGCCAGGGCTCCAGTACGTCGACCACGGCGATGTCGACGGCCGTCACCGCCAGCCCCAGATCCTGACCGGCCGAGCGGAGGACCGATCGGCGCACCTGGTGAACGCACTCGGGCAGCGGACGGTCGAAGGCGGCGACCAGAGTCATGGTCACCCGAACCTCGGGGTCCCCGCCCGCAGAGGTGAACCGGCAGGTCGCGACCCGCGCACCGGGGACCGCGTCCCCGGCCCGCCGCAGCACCTTCGCCGCGGCACTCTCGGTGATCCGCAGGTCCCGGTCCGGGTCGGCCAGGGACAGCAGCCGTCCCAGCCTGGCCTCCGCCCTGACGGCGTTCATGACGCGGTCGGCGAGTGCGTGCAGTCCGGGAGGGTCCACGGCGCGCAGCGTCCGGCCGGCCGCGTTCACCGCGGCCAGCCCCTCGACGGCCTCGCGGCAGTGCGGACAGGACACGATGTGCGGGTCCGCGGCCGGCGCCTCGTCCTGGACCTGTTCCCAGACCCGGCTGAGGAGGCGGCCGCAGGGCAGCACCTCGTCCCCCGGGAACGGGGGCGCGTCGGCGACGGCCGATCCTGGGCGGGGTCCCTCGGCTCCGGGCGGTTCGGGAGTCCGCCTGTGCGGGTCGTCTAGCGCCATGGGCCCATCGCCTCCTGCAGGGATCGGCGTGCCCGGAACAGTCTGCCGCGCACTGTCGGCTCGCTGGTCCGCGTCACGTGGGCTATGTCCCTGTAGGGCATGCCCTGCACCTCTCTCAGGATCCAGCAGATCCGCTGCCCGGCGTCGAGCTCGGCGAGCGCGCGGGTCAGGGCGGCGGCGGCCGCGTCCCGCTCGGCGGACCGGTCGGGCTGGCTCCACGCGTCGCCCGCCACGGGTTCGACGGTGTTCAGGGAGAGGGGTGGCAGCCGGTGCCGGCGCATGGTCAGACAGCGGTTGACGGTGATGCGGTACATCCAGGTTCGGAACTCCGCTCTGTGGCGGTATTCCGGCAGTTGCCGCCAGGCGCTGACGAAGGCGTCCTGTACGGCGTCCTCGGCGTCCTGAGGGTTGCCGAGCATGCATCGGGCCAGGGTCAGGAGGGACCGGCTGTGCCGTCGGACGAGAACGGCGAAGGAATCCTCGTCTCCCTCGGCCGCCCGTACGGCCAGCAGTCCGTCCGGCAGATCGCATTCCAGCCGTGGCGAAACAGCGCGTTCGATCATGACAACTCCCGCACAGGGCTCGGGACGAGCGAGTACCCACCCACGTCAATGTGATGCACGTCACATGCGATACGTGTGAGAACGACGCCGCCGCGTGTGTCCAACTTGTTGACGGCACCACGCAGGTGTCTCCCACTGACCGATCGAGGCGACCGCCATGACGGACAACATCACCAGCGTCAGCGGGGGCGGCCGGGCCGATGCGGGCGTGAGCGCGCTGACGGGCCGTACCGGGGCCGGGACTCCGGCCGAGACACGGGGGAAGACCACCATCGCGGACGGTGTGGTGGCCAAGATCGCGGGCATGGCCGCCCGCGAGGTACCGGGCATCCACAGCCTGGGAGCGGGAATGGCCCGTGCCTTCGGCGCCATGCGGGAACGCGTCCCCGGCGGCGGAGGAGGCGTCACGCGGGGGGTGAAGGTCGAGGTCGGCGAGCGGCAGGCCGCGGTGGACCTGGATGTCGTCGTCGACTACGGCGTCTCCATCGTCGACGTCGCCGGCGCCGTACGCACCAACGTGATCAGCGCCGTGGAACGGATGACGGGGCTGGAGGTCGTCGAGGTGAACGTCGTGGTCGACGACGTCGACCTCCCCGACGACGAGGAGGAGGGGCAGACCCAACCGGACGAGGGCCGCGTGCGGTGACCGCTGCCGTGACCACCACCGTGTCCTCGGGCATGAGCGGTCGGTCACGGCGACCGGGACACGCTCGCGAGACGGGTGAGTGCATGATGAACGCAGCGACGACGGGTCTCGCGGCAGGCATGGCCCTGGCCTTCGCCGGTTACTTCGGCGGCTTCTGGGCATTCCTGCTCGTTCTCGTCCTGGGAACGGCGGGGCTGATCGTCGGCCTCGTCGTGCAGGGCGATCTCGACCTGCATGCGCGGAGGCAACGGTGAACACCCGGCCCGGAGCCCCGCCCCTCGGCGAAGGGTCCGGCCCACCGGCGCGAGCCGCCGGCCTGCCGCCCCCGGCCGAGCGGGGCGCCACGGTCATACCGGACCGGGTGGTCGCCCGTATCGCCCTCCAAGCCGCCCGCACGGCCCAGTCCCGGCGCGCCGCCATACCGCCCGACCGGAACGGACCGGCGGCGCCCGCCGCCTCCGCGGTCACCCGTACCGGATCGGTGCGCCTGCACCTGGCCATGGACCTGCCCTACCCCGCCGACATCCCCCAGGTCTGCGCGCGGATACGGCAGGACGTCGCCGAACGGGTGGGTCAACTGACCGGTCTGAAGATTCGGGAGGTCACGCTCACCGTCCGGCGGCTGGTGACCGCCGCCGGCGCGAACCGGGGACGGGTCCGGTGAGCCGCCCCGCGGCCGGTGCCGGTCAGGCCACGGAAGAAGGAGGACCGGAATGACACCCGACCCGGATCCGCCCAGCCGCAACTCCGCACCGTCCGCGCGCCCTGCCACGGTGCCGCTGGCGAAGGAGCCCGAGGAGCCGAGGGAGCGGCCGGCAGAGCCCGGCCCGCCCGAACACGAGGCGCCCCCGCCGAACCTGACGGCCGGTGAGCCCGGCAGCGGGCACCGAACCCACCGGCCGTGGTCCGCGCGCCGCCTTCCAGCCGCGCTGGTAGCCGCGCTGGTTCTCGCGGCGGCGGGCGCGGCACTGGTCGACGTAGTCGCCGTGCGGGCGGGACGCCCTGCGGCAGGCTGGCGCCGGCACCTGGCCGACGAACTGGCCACCCGCCCGGTGGACGACGTGTGGATGCTCACGGGAGCCGCGGTTGCGGCCGCCGCCGGCGTCTGGTTGATCGTGCTGGCCCTCACTCCCGGCCTGCGCCACTGGCTGCCCCTGCGCTCCCCCGCACCCGGGCTGCGGGCCGCCCTTGACCGGGACGGCGCCGCCGATCTGATACGCGACGCCGCCATGCGGGTACCCGGGGTCCGTAAGGCTCGCGTCCGGGTGCGCCGCCACCGCGTCAGAGCCCGCGCGGACGTCCGGTTCCGCGAACCCCGGCAAGTGAAGGACGACCTCACCGCCGTCCTCGGCGACGAGTGCGAGCAACTCGCCCTCGCCCGCCCTCCCCGCGTCGTCGTACGGGTACGGCGACGCACCGACTGACCGTAGAAACAGCAGCACCGGAGACCGCACCATGACGCCGCAACCCGTAGTCAACCGCAGTCTGCTGGCCCTCGCCGGACTGGTACTGCTCGGTGGCGGTCTGCTGATCCTCTTCGCCGGGATCGACATCTACCGGCGGCACGATCTGATGCCGCCCGTCGGCTGGCCCCTGACCGCACCGGACGACGTCCTGCTCGGCTCCGCCGACCGGGCCCGCTGGAGCAGCCAGGGCTGGTGGTGGTGGCCCGCGGTGATCGCCGCCCTCGTCCTCGTCGTCCTCCTCGCCCTGTGGTGGCTGCTCGCCCAACTGCGCCGACGCCGCCCCGGAATGCTCCCCGTCGGAGGCACACCTCCGCAGGAAGGCATCGAACTCCGCGACCGCGCGCTCAGCGACGCGATCGCCGCCGAAGCCGGTGCTCTGCCGGGCGTGGAGCACACGGCCGTACGCATCACCGGCCGTCCTGCCCGTCCCCGCACCCGCGTCGGACTCACTCTCACCCCTCAGGCGGCACCCGGCACCGTCCTCGATGCCCTGTGCGAAGGCCCGCTCCGAACCGCCCGTCGGTCCACCGGCTCCTCCCACCTGCCCACCGAGGTCCGCCTACAGGTCGCCGGCCACAAACCGCACCGCGCGGAGTAAGGAGAAGACCACCCCCCTCCGTTCCCCCCCGTCCGGTCTCCCGCCGTTCGCCGGGGCACCGGGCACCACTACCGGGGCTCCGGCACCATTCCTCCCTGGAGAAACCATGATCATCCTGGGCATCATTCTGCTCGTCGTCGGCTTCGTCACCGGGATATCCATCCTGTGGACCATCGGGATCATCCTGCTGGTCATCGGAGCCATCCTGTGGCTCCTCGGCAGCATGGGACACGCTGTCGCCGGTCGACGCCACTACTGGTGATCGCCGCACCTGGCCCGCGGGCACGCCGGGATTCAGTCGGGGGGCGGAAGCAGCGTGCCCAGCGGTCCGAGGTCGAGGTTGAGGTCCTCCATGGTCAGTCCGTACTGGGCGCACAGGTCGCTCATGCGGTCGTGGAGGAGCATGAGGGTCGCACCCAGGCGTTCTTCCTGGTCGTCGGTGAGGTCTCCTTGATCGACGCGGTGCAGGGCCTGTCGTTCCATGAGCTGTCGCAGCAGTTCCACCAGGGTGAGGACGAGCCTGAGAAGGTCCCGTTCGACGGTGTCGCGGTCGGAGCTGATCCGCCGAGCCGGGGGACGTGGGCCCTTTCCGGCCGGCGGGTCCAGGTCGCGTGGGGCGGCGGGCAGCAGCCGGAAGGCGCGTGCGGCGGCCTCCGCGACTTCTTCGGCGCGGCGCGACGGCCGGCTCCCACCCTCAGCCGTCACGGTCGCCGCCCTGCAGCGGGCCGGTGCTCGTCCACGGCGAGGGGTTCTGCTCGCTGATGGAAACGATCAGGGCACGCAGGGAGACGCGGACCAGGTCGATGTCGGCGATGGACAGCACGACGTCACCGGTGAGGACGACGCCACCGGTCAGCAACCGGTCCAGCAGATCGATGAGAGCGACCTGCCGCTGGGGCAGACGCTCCGCTTCGGGGGGCGGGCCGGGCGTGATCACGGGGGTGCTCCCTCCGCGGCGACGCCGGATTCGCCGGGTGGCATGGCGAAGGAGTACGGAGCCCAGGGGCCGGTGGCCTCGACCCGCACCCCGTCCAGCCCGTCGGCGGCGCGCGTCACGTCGGCAAGGAAGTCGTCGCAACGCTTCAGGGGCACGAGGTACGCGTCGTTGACGACGTTCTCGCCCGCGACACCGCCGCCGCCGGCCGCGTCGGCGAGAGGACCCTGTTGTACGCGGTGCCGGACCCGGTCGGAGGCGTGTTTGCGGCCCGCGGTCTCCACGCGCTCGGCGGCTTTCTGCGCCGCCTGGTACACGGTGTCGCGCACGCTCTGCTGCTGCCGGCGGTTCCGCAGATAGGCGCGCCCGGGGGGCAGGTCCCCCGCGGGAACGGCCGGGGCCGCGGGGACCGCGGACGGCTCGACGTAGATCTTGACCCCCCATTCGACATGTTCGGAGAGCCGGGCCAGCCGCTCGGCGAACACGGTCCGCCCGGCTTCCAGTACCTCCCGGGCCCGCCGGTCGTCGAGGTAGACGGTCGCCAGGCGCAGCGGAAGGACGGTGGTGCGCTCGGCCAGGGCTTCGATAATGCCGTGGTGGGCGCGGGCCACCGCTTCCAGCCATTCCAGGTCCTCGAGATGCTGCTTGAGAGCGTGTTCCTGGAAGTCCTGTGCGGGCACACGGCTCACCACGAGCCCCAACCGATCGTCGCCTTCGTCGGTGACGAGGCCGACCGGGGCGTCACCGACGCCCCGGAGCGGCGCGATCGCTTCCCGCAGTCCCTCGGTGTCGCGTACCACCGCGTACGCGTAGGTCAACAGGTCACTCATCGCGAGCACTTCCCCGGCCACGGCTGCCTGTGCCCCGGGGCGCCTCCTCCTCCTCCGCGGGGAGGGCCTTGCCCTGGCGGAGAGCATCGATCTCGGTCCGCAGCCGGCGGTTCTCCTCTGCCAGTGACCGTTCACCCCTGGCCCGGGAGGAGAGCGCGGGGTCGTGCTCCCACCAGTCGATGCCCATCTCCTTCGCCTTGTCGACGGAGGCGACCAGGAGGCGCAGTTTTATGGTCAACAGCTCGATGTCGAGAAGGTTGATCTGTATGTCGCCCGCGATGACGATGCCCTTGTCGAGTACCCGTTCAAGGATGTCGGCGAGATTGGCGGAGGAGCCCTGCCCGTAGGACGGCGCCGCTCGGGACGGGTAGGAGCCGAGTCTGTTGGCCAGGGGTTCAGTCACGGTTGCGGCCTCGCATTCCCTCGTGCCGGATCAGGAGTGTCAGCCCTGCCGATAGGCACGGATCTCCTCCAGCCGGTCGAGTAGTTCGTCCTCGCGCTGGTCGAACGTCTCCTCGTCGATGTCCCCGGCGAGGAGGAGACGTTCGAGCTCGGCGAGTTCGCGGTGCACCGGAGCGGGGTCGTAGTACTGGTTCTCGGCTTCCTCCCGGACCCGATCCACGACCCATACGACGCCGCGCACGGGGGCCAGGGGGAGGGTGACGAGCTGGGTGAACAGGCCCATGGGAACTCCTTCAGACGAAGCTGTAAGGGGGCAGGGGGCCGTTGAGGCGGAAATCGAAGTCGTCGCCCATCTGATGGGCCACGCTCAACTCCGTGGTGAGGAATGCCTCTTCCCGGTCCTCGGTCACCAGGAAGGACACGTTGAGAAAGTCCGAACCCGTCGGCTGGGACGATTCAAGCGTCCGGGCGAAGGGGCGCAGGGCTTCGACCACACCCGCCGCCAGTGCCTCCTGTCGTGCCTGTACCTCCTGGGTGACCAGCTCCCCCAGTCGCAGCGAAGCGTCGGGGGCGGCGTTGCCGCCGCGGATCTCGTCATTGAGCTCTCGTGCCACGTCCGACTCCCGCAGGATCTGCCGCAGCAGCGCGTCCTCGTCCTGCGACGCCTTGAGGTGGTACTCGCTGCACCCCTCCAGAGCCTGAAGCCGGTCCGTGTAGTCCGCGGCATTCTGCTCCAGGGCCGCCAGGACAGCCTCGTCGTTCTCGGCGATCAGCCCGAACCGCATGGGGAGCACCGTGCCGTCCGCCAGGAGGCGCTCCTGTACTTCCTGGTGCGCCATGACGTCGCGGCGCTTGGGGCGCAGATCCTCCGGCGCGTCGCTGACGACAGCACACAGCGGCCCGGCCGTCACTGTCCGCAAACCTGCCGGGGGCTCACCGACGCCGTTGAGTCCGTCGAGGCGGAGCGGGTGCTGCTTGCCGGTGATGGAGTAGATGTATACGGCCATGGCTCACTCCTTCTCGCGCGGCGAGCCTCATTCGCGCTCACGTCGGGAGGCACGCCGAACCGGCCGCCGCCGCCGCTCCACGGGTTCCCTCTGCTTGCCCTCGTCTTCTTCCTCGGGCTCCTCTTCCTCAGCCTCTTCTTCGGCGGCGTCACGGCCGGTGATCCCCTTGAGGGAATCGGTGACCGCTTCCGCCGCACCGGAGAGCGCCCCCTTGGATTTGCCCTTGGCTCCGCTCTCGACCGTGTCTCCGACGATGTCGGTCAACTGGGCGGGCGCCTTCCTCCCGGATTCGAGGTCGAGACGGTTGCACGCCTCGGCGAAACGCAGATAGGTGTCGACGCTGGCCACGACGATGCGAGCGTCGATCTTGAGAATTTCGATGCCCACCAGCGAAACGCGGACGAACACGTCGATGACGAGCCCGCGATCGAGAATGAGTTCCAGGACGTCGTAAAGGCTGCCGGTCCCGCCACCGCGAGCGACACCGCCTCCACTTTGCGGCACCACCGTCATGGTGCCTCCCTTCACCGGCTGTGCTGTCTCAGCCCCGCCGGTCGATTTGGCCGCGCGTATAGCGGCGCTTCCGTTCGTATCCCACCAGATCGCCTTCCTCGTCGAGCGTCACTCGATAGGTGGCCATCACGCTGGTGGTTTCGGGGACACGCTCCAATTCGAGTACCTCGACGTCGGCTTCCCAACCGGTTTCGGTCGGTTTGACTGCCGAGACGGACTCGGGAGCACGGCCGAGCAGCTCCTGAAGTTGTCCGACGGCGGAGCGTATGGCCCAGCCGACATTGCCCTTGCCGGAGCGGTGACGGGAACCGCTCGCGCCGTCCCCGTCGGAACCGCGGCTCCGACTGCTGGATCGCCTTCGGGGTTCTGGTGCGGCCATGGTCTCTCCGGGGGTCGGAGCGGGCGCCATATTCCATCCATGAACCCTATAATTTCATCACATAGAGACACATATCGCCCCAGCGTGGATGACTTCGCGGGGGAACTGCCCGGGGTTGCGGGGTGTGTCTGCGACACAGCGGGCAGTGAGGCACGGGGCGCATGCCACCCGTCTGCTGTCTCCATCGCGGGTTCGGGACCGGGGGCGTTGGTCCGGACGCGAGCGTCTTCACCAGCCCTTTTTGAAGGGAATCGGCTTATGAACGACACGACCAAGGTCGGCCTCGCCGCCGCCGTCGCAGCAGGCTATGTACTCGGACGTA
Organism: Streptomyces sp. NPDC051105; assembly: GCF_040682795.1. Taxonomy (NCBI): domain Bacteria; kingdom Bacillati; phylum Actinomycetota; class Actinomycetes; order Kitasatosporales; family Streptomycetaceae; genus Streptomyces; species Streptomyces sp. NPDC051105. The sequence continues at coordinate 92,199 of NZ_JBFBBR010000024.1, forward strand.
CGAAGAAGGCGCGCCTTGCCTTCGCCATGGCAACTTACCTCGCCGGCCGACGCGTTGGGCTCGACCCGCAGCAGCTGATGACGACCGGACTCCGCAAGCTCGGTGACATGCCAGGAGTCGCCGAGTTGAACCAGCAGGTACGCGGCGAACTCCTGGACGCCGGTCGTAAAGCCCTGGCAACCGCTGCCGACCGGCGCCTCGCCGACCTCGCCGACTCGCTCCGCGAGCGGACGTCGCGCATCGGCCAGGAAAAGGACGAGGGCGAGGGCGAAGAGGACGAGGACGAGTACGAGGAGGACGAGGAGGAGCCGGAGGAGGGCGAGGGGCGCTACGAGGGCGAGGACGAAGAAGAAGCGGAAGAGGGCGAGGAGGAAGAACCGGAGGACGAACTGGAGGAAGAGCCCGAGGAGGAACCCGAGGAGGAGGAACCCGAGGAAGAGCCCGAGGAGGAGGAACCCGAAGAGGAACCCGAGGAAGAAGCCGAGGAAGAACCCGAAGAAGAAGAGGCCGAGGAGGAACCGCCACCGCGTCGCCATCGGCGGACGGGAACCGCGGCGAGGAAGCGGCCGGACGAACCGGCTCCCCGTAAGACGGCCGCGAAGAAGGCCGCTCCCGCAAAGAAGGCGGCACCGGCGAAGAAGACCGCGGCGCACAGGCCCCCCGCCAAGAAGGCGGCACCGGCAAAGAAGGCCGCGAAGAAGTCTCCGCCTCCCGCCAAGAAGGCCACTGGTAAGAGGCCCGCTGCCAAGAAGAGTACGACGAACAGGACGGCCGCGAAGAAGGCCTCTGCCAAGAAGACGGCACCGGCGCGGAAGACCGCTGCCAAGAAGACGACTGGGCGGCGGAGGTAGGTCATGGCCGACAAAGAGCGTGACACCAACCACGAAAAAAGTTCGGGTCTGGACCTGCTGCGCGAGCAACTCGTCGACTACCTCGGTGCCCAGGTGGAACATCTCGCCGACAAGGCAGGGGACAAGGTGGGGGATGTCACCGACCGCCTTCTCGACGTGGCCGAGAACGGGGGAACACTCGCCGGCGTCGGCGGTCGGATGCTCCAGGGTGACTCACCGCTGAAGGCATTCGTGGGTCAGAAGGCCAAGGGGCTCAAGGACAACGTAGTGGACAAGGCCAAGAGCATTTTCGGCGGAGGGGGCGGTGGCAAGGCCGGCACTACCAAGGTCATGAACATCATCGAAGTGCTCGACGTGGGAGTCCCGATCCGCACGGCGTACAACTACTGGACCCAGTACCAGGAGTTCAGCAGCTTCACCAAAGGCGTACGCAGTGTGTCCAAGAACGACGAGGTCGCCAGCACCTGGAAGGTGAAGGTCGGTCCGTCGACCCGCGGCTGGAAGGCGTCGGTTGAGGAGCAGGTGCCGGACGAGCGCATCGTATGGAGCTCCGAGGGCGCGAAAGGCACCACCCACGGCTGTGTCAGCTTCCACGAAATCACGCCCAACCTGACGCGCATCGTGCTCGTCGTCGAGTACTACCCCTCGGGCCTCTTCGAGAAGACGGGCAACCTGTGGCGCGCCCAAGGCCGTCGTTTGCGGCTGGACTTCAAGCACTTCCAGCGGTACGTCACGTTCGCCGACGAGGAAGTCGAGGGCTGGCGCGGGGAGATCCGCGACGGCGAGGTGGTCCGCAGCCACGAGGAGGCGCTGGAAGAGGAGGAAGCCGCAGGAGAGGCCGAGGACCAGGAGGAGTACGACGAAGAGGACGGGGAGGCGCCTGACGAAGAAGAGGAGGAGGGAGAGGAAGAGGAAGAGGAAGGCGAGGAAGGCGAGGAAGGCGAGGAAGGAGAGGAAGAGGAGTACGACGAGGAGGAGCCGGAGGGCGAGTACGACGAGGAGGCCGACGAGAACAAGCGCTGACGCGCCTCACCGACACGGCTCCACGCCTCGTACAGGTCCCGCCGGGCATGGCCGTCACCCGAGGCGAACTGCGCGTACGCGCATGCGCTCGCATCTCACCCAGGCCGGGTCAGGGTGCGGCGCGGCGCCGACCGAGGTCCGGACAGGTCAGCCGCTCATCCGTACCCGTCGGATGCCTTTTCGACAGCTCGCGCCGGGGCGGGGTCACAAATTCGCCGCCACCCTGTTTTACCGCCCCATATGGGGTACCCGGAACGCGTGCACGATTCCACAGCCCTAGGAGAGTGAAAGACAGTGGCCGGAGAGCAGAAGGCAAAGGGCAAGATGGAAGAGACCACGGGAAAGGCCAAGGAGACGGTCGGCCGTGCCGTGGGCAACGAGCGGATGGCGGCCGAAGGTCAGGCCAAGAAATCGAAGGGTGCGGCCCGTCAGGCCAAGGAGAAGACGAAGGACGTCTTCAAGCACTGACAAGGCAGACGCTGAGCGGGATCCCGTTTCCGGGATCCCGCTCTTCTGTGACCTCGCTCTTCTGTGACCTCGCTCTTCTGTGCCCTCGAGAACCAGGGTCCAGCGGCGAAACGAATCCCCGGACCTGGAGCGAATCCGGCGCTACCCGATATCAGGGCGAGGGAGAAGTGTGGAAATCAGCACAGCCATGTCGATTCCCCCTTGGAGGGCGGGCTGTGGTCAGGGTTTATCGTGCGGCACGGGGGGAACGACTCATCGGCCGCGCAGCATCATGACGACGGCGACGATGACAATAATGATGACGATGGTACCCAGGCCTATATACACGAGTTTCCCTTTCCTTCTTGGAGTCGGCACCCCCATCGGTGCCGTCCGGAGCCGGGTGCCCACGTCCAAGCCTTTCAGCCCGCTCCGGCGAGTCTGTTTCCCCGCCGCGACGACCACGCGGAGCGGCCGCCCCGGCTCCGACGAGGGACGCGGTCGCCGTCGGCGGTACCGGGCGTCTCACCGAAGCCCGCGAAGCGGCAAACTGTCGATCAGCGCCGCACCGACGATATAACTGATGAACTGTCAAGTAAGTCGGCGAAGGGTCAGCATGGGGCCGACCGAACATGGCGACAGACGGCAACAGATGGCGACGGGCACGCAGCGGTCGGCCGCCGTGAAAGCAATACTGACCTGGGATGACACCAGCTCGCAGGAGAGCTGGCAAAGTGAGGGGCGAGCCGTGTTCTACTACCTGCTCAAGTACGTACTTCTGGGGCCGCTGCTACGGCTGGTGTTCCGGCCCCGGATCGAAGGTCTGGAACATGTGCCCGCGTCGGGCCCGGCCATCGTCGCCGGCAACCATCTCTCCTTCGCCGACCACTTCCTGATGCCGGCCGTCCTCAAGCGGCGGATCACCTTCCTCGCCAAGGCCGAGTACTTCACGGGTCCGGGGGTGCGGGGCCGGTTGACCGCCTTCTTCTTCCGCAGCGCTGGGCAGATCCCGGTGGACCGCTCCGGCAAGGAGGCCGGCCAGGCCGCGATCCGGGAGGGGCTCGGGGTGCTGAGCAGGGGTGAGCTGCTCGGGATCTATCCGGAGGGCACGCGCTCGCACGACGGCCGGCTCTACAAGGGCAAGGTCGGCGTGGCCGTGATGGCGCTGCGGGCCGGTGTCCCGGTGATCCCCTGCGCGATGATCGGCACCTTCGAGGCGCAGCCGCCAGGCAAGGTCATCCCGAACATTCACCCCGTGGTGATCCGCTTCGGCAAGCCCCTCGAATTCTCCCGCTACGCCGGCATGGAGAACGAGAAGGCGGTCCTGCGCGCGATCACCGACGAGATCATGTACGCCATCCTGACCCTCTCCGAGCAGGAGTACGTCGACGAGTACGCGGCTGTCGTCAAGGCCGGGCAGGCGGCGGCGAAGGGCGCGAAGGAGCGCAGGTTCCCGCGGGCGCCCTTGAGTTGACGTCGTACGGCTGAGGGGCGGCGGGAGTGTTCCCGCGTCGTACCAGATGTTCCCGCGCGACGGGTCGACGACGCTGTCGACGATCATCCGGCGGCCGCGTCCCGGGAACAGCGTCCGGTACACGGCACCAAGGTAGGTGCCGTAGGAGACACCGCACCAGTCCGATAACCGGACGATCACGTCCCGCTGAGCGGATCAGCCGCCGAGGTGGCCCAGCGCCTCGTCCAGCACCCGGCGAAGCCGCAGAGCATCGCCGGCCACCGCGGTCACGAGCACGGCGGGCCCGGCGAGCGGGGTGAGCGCCGCACCCTCCCCCAGCATCCGCGCCGCCACCGGCTCCGCCGCGAACTCCGGTTTCACCACGACGAGTTGTCCCACCGCGCGGTGCCCCGCCAGCACAGCGGGGCCGTCCCAGCCACCGGGCGCCCCGGGCCCGCAGGCCAGCTCCTGGTCGAGGAGCGCCGTTCCGGCCACGCGCACGGTGAGCCGGCTGGTGAGCCGCCCGGGTTCCTCACCCACCCGACCGAGCACCTGCTCCTCCCGCAACACCAGCCGGCCGCCCGCCGCGACGTCGACGCGGGTGGAGACGTACAGGTCGCTCCCCTTGGCCGAGATCAACTGCTCCGGCAGCCACCGCAGTTCAGCACCGTCGGCGACCTCGAGCCGGACGTCGTACCGGGCCTCGGCCTTCAGCTGCCCCGGCAGTGCGATGGTGGCCGCGGCCGATCCGACGGACAGCCGGGCCGTGCCCTCCGCCCGGGCCTCGATCCCGAACCGGTCCCCGCCGAGCGGTCCGCTCATCGCCCCGACGATCATCACCCGGGCCTCGGCCCCGGTCCCCCGGGTACGCCGCAGCGCGAGCGGCCCCTCCCCCTCCAGCACGGGAAGCGAGGTACCGCCCCGCCCGTCACCCCGGGCGACGATCCGTGCGTGCGCACGCACCCCGGTGGCGGTCATGCCGTCCACGCGGCGAGCCGCTCCCGCACCCACCGGGCGACTTCCCCGACCCCGGCCTCGCTGCGCAACGACTGGAAGGCGACGGGCAGTTCGGCCCGCTGCGCCTTCGCGTCGGCGGCCATCCGGGCGAGGTCCGACCCGACGTAGGGAGCCAGGTCGGTCTTGTTGACGATGAGCAGGTCGGCCGTGGTGACACCGGGGCCGCCCTTCCGCGGGATGTCGTCGCCTCCGGCCACGTCGATCACGAAGATCTGCGCGTCCACGAGCCCCTTCGAGAAGGTGGCCGTGAGGTTGTCGCCGCCCGACTCGACGAGGATCAGGTCCAGCGGCCCGACCTCGTCCTCCAGGTCCTCCACGGCTTCGAGGTTGGCCGAGATGTCGTCCCGGATCGCGGTGTGCGGACAGGCCCCCGTCTCGACGGCGGTGATGCGCTCGGGCGGCAGCACGGCCTCCCGCAACAGGAACTCGGCGTCCTCACGCGTGTAGATGTCGTTGGTGACGACGGCGAGGGACAGCTCGTCGCGCAGGGCCCGGCAGAGGGCCGCGACGGTAGCGGTCTTACCGGACCCCACGGGCCCACCGAGCCCGATGCGCAGGGCACGCCGGGATCCGTCGGGACGACGGGCGTCGGCGCTGACGGCGGCAGGGCCGTGGTGGTGATCGTGGTCGAGATGCATGTACGGCTCCTTCATGAGATCGGCCCACTTCTCAGCCCGTCCGGTATTCGAGGACGAGGCCGGTCGGGCCGAAACGGGGGTCTGGGGGCGCAGCCTCCAGGACGTGGGGGTCGAACCTCCAGGACGTGGGGGTCGAAGGGGGCGCGGGCCCCCTGGAACGGGACGGGCAGGGGCGGCGGAGAGCGAGCCGGCTACGACGCGAACAACCGCACCGCCCACCCCGCATGCCACTCCGCCCCGATCTCCAGCAACGGCGCGGACCCGGCGGGCAGTTCGTCCACCTCACCCCCCGCGGCCACCCGCCGCGCCGCCTCCACCGCCCGGTCCACCACTCGATCCACCTCGGGCGCCAACCGGGCCAGCACCCCCGTCGCCTCGAACGGGTCCAGACTCAGCAACCGCACCACCGCCGTGGCCGGCCCGCTCACGCACTCGTATGCCGCGCAGTAGGCCGCGTCCTCGGCCGAGAGCCCAGCGACCCTGGCCACCACCCCCAACACCACCGGCTGATGGGCCCCCTTGGGGAACTCCTTCGCCAGGGTGCCGAGTTCAGCACCGGGCCAGGTCGCCCGCCCGGCCCGCAGCAGCTGCCGTCCGAGCCTGCGCGCGACCCCTCGTAGCGCGGGCGACGGCGTCCGCGCGTCGGCCGCCGCATCCAACTCCCTTACCTCCACACCGAGAACCGCGGCCGCGGCGAGCGCGCCCGCCACCAGCCCCGCCGTGTGCAACCGCCCCCGGCAGAACTCCTCCAGGGTCGCCGCTCCGGTGATCCGCCCGGCCTTGACGGCGGCCTCCGCCCCGCCGGAGTGCGCATGCCCTCCGGCGGGAAAGCGGCCGTCGGCCAGTACCAGCAACGCTGCCCGAGACATCAGGGACCCCTGCTCTCAGAACAGGAAGTAGCGCTGGGCCATGGGCAGTTCGGCGGCCGGTGTCGCCTCGACCAGCTCTCCGTCGATGTACACGGCGAAGCTGTCGGGGTCGACCCGCACCCTCGGACGCGCGTCGTTCTCCCGCATGTCCGCCTTGGTCACCCCACGGGTCGACTCGATGGCGACGAACCGCTTCCCGAGCTGCAGCCGCTCCGGCAGCCCGTCCTCGACGGCGAGCGGGGCGACGAAGTTGAAGGAGTTGGCGGCCGGCGCCCGTCCGATGGCCCCGTACATGGGGCGCGGCAGAATCGGCTGGGGCGTCGGGATCGACGCGTTGGCGTCGCCCATCTGCGCATAGGCGATCTGACCGCCCTTGAGCACGAGGTGCGGCTTGACCCCGAAGAACGCGGGCTCCCACAGCACGAGGTCGGCGAGCTTGCCGCTCTCGACGGACCCGATCTCGCGGGCGAGCCCCTGGGCGAGCGCCGGGTTGATCGTGTACTTGGCGACATAGCGTCGTACCCGGTGGTTGTCGGCCCGTCCGTCGCCCGGCAGCGCGCCGCGCCGCCGCTTCATCACATGCGCGGTCTGCCAGGTCCGCAGGATCACCTCGCCGACCCGGCCCATGGCCTGCGCATCGGACGAGATGATGGAGATCGCACCGAGATCGTGCAGGACGTCCTCGGCCCCGATGGTCGACGGCCGGATGCGTGACTCGGCGAAGGCGAGATCCTCCGGCACCGCCGGATTGAGGTGATGGCACACCATGAGCATGTCGAGGTGTTCCTCGGCGGTGTTCACGGTGTACGGCCGCGTCGGATTCGTCGAACTCGGCAGTACGTGCGGCTCGGAGACGACGGTCATGATGTCCGGCGCGTGCCCGCCGCCCGCGCCCTCGGTGTGGTACGCGTGGATCCCGCGCCCGCCGATCGCCGCGAGGGTGTCACCGACGAACCCGGCCTCGTTCAGCGTGTCCGTGTGGATGGCCACCTGGATGCCGGTGCGGTCCGCGACGGTGAGGGCCGCGTCGATGACCGCCGGGGTGGACCCCCAGTCCTCGTGCAGTTTCAGCCCCAGGGCCCCGCCCCGGATCTGCGAGAGCATCGCCTCGTGCGAGACGGTGTTGCCCTTGCCGAGGAAGCCGATGTTGAGCGGGTACTGCTCCATCGCCGCCAGCATCCGGGCGAGGTGCCACGGCCCCGGGGTCACGGTGGTGGCCTTCGAGCCCTCGGCCGGTCCGGTGCCACCGCCCACCAGCGTGGTGATCCCGGACGCCAGTGCCTCGTCGGCGATCCCCGGGCAGATGAAGTGGACGTGCGCGTCGACGCCGCCGGCGGTCAGGATGCGCCCGTTGCCGGCGATGACCTCGGTCTCGGGGCCTATCACCAGCTCCGGGTGGACCCCGTCCATGGTGTCGGGGTTGCCCGCCTTGCCGATGCCGGTGATCCGGCCGTCGCGGATGCCGACGTCGGCCTTGACGATGCCCCAGTGGTCGATGATCACCGCGCCGGTGACGATCGTGTCGGGGGTGCCTTCTGCGCGCGTAGCGCGCGACTGGCCCATGGACTCTCGGATGACCTTGCCGCCGCCGAAGACGGCCTCGTCACCGGCGAGCCCGGGCCCGCCGGAACGATCCTCCTCGATCTCCACGATCAGGTCGGTGTCGGCGAGCCGGATTCGGTCACCGGTCGTTGGTCCGAACAGGTCCGCGTAGGCGGCGCGGGAGATCTCAGGCATCGAGGGCACCTCCGGTCTCCCCGCGCAGCCCGGGTACGACACGGGCCCCGGTGAGGGGGACGAGTTCGACGTCGACGGGGATGCCGGGCTCGAAGCGGACGGCGGTGCCGGCGGCGACGTTCAGCCGCTTTCCGCGCGCGGCGCCCCGGTCGAACTCCAGTCCGGGATTGGCCTCGGCGAAGTGATAGTGGGAGCCGACCTGGACGGGCCGGTCGGCGGCGTTGAGGACGGTCATCCGGGTGATGTCACGGCCCTCGTTGTACACGATGGGCTCGTCGGCGAAGAGGATCTCTCCGGGAATCATCGGCGGCCCCCTCAGACGATCGGGTCATGGACGGTGACGAGCTTGGTGCCGTCCGGGAAGGTCGCCTCGACCTGCACGTCGTGGATCATCTCGGGGATGCCCTCCATGACGTCGTCCCTGGTGAGGAGCTTGCGCCCGGAGGCCATGAGTTCGGCGACGGTACGGCCGTCACGGGCGCCTTCGAGGATGTGCGACGTGATGAGGGCGACCGCTTCGGGGTGGTTCAGCTTCAGCCCGCGGGCCCGGCGCTTCTCGGCCACGTCGGCCGCCACATGGATCAGCAGCCTCTCTTGCTCGTGCGGGGTCAGTTGCACGTCCCACCTCACAGTCCTCGCTCCGGACCGTGCGGGGTCCGGTTGCCGCAGCCACCGCGACAGATCGGGCTCAGGAACCCGATCCGGATACGAAAACCCCTGGTGGCGTGGATCGGCAGGCTAGTTCGCCGGAGTTTCGACGACGTTAACCGGACCTTGATCATCTGATGACCGCTGGATGGGGCCAGTCCCGGCGCGCGGCGCGCACCACCGGCGCCGGTGGCTGCGGCCCCTCGGCCGCCCGCCGCCGCGCCGCCTCACCAGGGGCGGGTGATCGAGCGGGTCCTCGGCCGTCGGCCCGACCGGCACGCGCCGCCGAGCGGCTCGATCACGCAGGTCCCCGCCTCCACGGCACGGTCGGCGCCGGCCGGGACGGTGGCCTTCACGGCGTTCGGCGGCCCCGCCGAACGGATCGTGTCGCCTCTCGCCGGCGAGTCCGCGTCCATACGGGTGAACACCGTGTCGCCGGGCGCCGTCGGCACAGTCGTCGGCCCTCCTCCGGACGCTTTCGGAGGAGGGCCGATGTCATGGCGGGGCTAGGAGCCCGCGGCGCCCCGGTGTTCGGCCGCGATGCCGAAGCGGCCGCGCTCCGGACGTACGGCGGCGCCCTCGCGGACCGTGGAGACCGCGCTGACCACCTGGTCCTCGGCGGCTTCCGAGAGCTCTTCGAGGCGTTCGAGGTCGGCGGCGGAGACGAGGGCGACCAGAGGCTTGCCGTGCCGCGTCACGACGACACGCTCACCGCCGTACACCACCCGGTTGATCAGTTCGGCGAGCTCAGCCCTGGCTTGCGTCACCGGAATCTCGTAGGCCATGCCCCCAGCTTACGGGGCCCTCGGACATCACATCTTGTTCGGCCTCAGCGGAATCCACCCATGACAACCACCCAAGGTTCTGTACGTCCTGTACATTTCTTACGGAGAGACCGGCCGCTGAGACAGCTCAGCCGCGAGGAGGGGTACGCCATGACCCGACCGTCCGCCCGCTACGTCCTGCCCGAGTTCACCGAACGCACCAGCACCGGACAACGCACCCTGGATCCGTACTCGAAGCTGCTGGAGGAGCGGATCGTCTTCCTCGGCGCGCCCGTCGACGAGACCTCGGCCAACGACGTGATGGCGCAGTTCATGTACCTGGAGCACGCGGCTCCGGAGCGGGACATCTCGCTGTACATCAACTCGCCGGGTGGCTCGTTCAGCGCGATGGCCGCGATCTACGACACCCTCCGGTACGTCACCTGTGACGTGGAGACGATCTGTCTGGGGCAGGCCGGGGCGTCGGCCGCGGTGCTGCTCGCGGCGGGCACACCGGGCAAGCGGTCCGTGCTGCCGGGTGCGCGCATCGTGCTCCAGCAGCCGTCGCTGCCACGGCCGGTACAGGGCCAGCCGAGTGATCTGGTCATCCAGGCGGCGGAGTTGGACCGGATCCGCGAGCTGCTCGAGGAGATGCTCGTCCGGCACACCGGACGGGCACCCGCCCAGGTCCACCAGGACCTGGAGCGGGACCTGATGCTGGACGCGCCGGCGGCGCTGGCGTACGGGCTGGTGGACCGGATCGTGCCCAGCCGCAGGGCCTCGCTCGGCCTGCCGGACGCGGGGTGAGCGGCCGATGCTGCCACCGGAGCTGCCGCCGCTGCCCGCGCTGACCCGCGCCGAGGGCGAGTTGATCGACCGTTATCTGGACGTGGTCGACCTGCTGGGCCGCATCAACCCGGCGCAGAACGAGGACACCTATCGTGGGCTGCGCGCCGCGCAGGCGCTGGTGCGCGCGGCGTCCGAGCTGCGCGACGCACTCGCCCTGATGCATCGGCGGGGCGAGACGGAGCTCCACGGGGACACGCTGGCACGGGCGTTGCGGGTGCTCGACGGCGAACGCCGGACCGCGCGCGTCGCACTCCCGCCCGACTGCGTACGGTGACGCCTGGCGAAGTCCGGAGCGACGCGTCCACCGGTCGACCGGCCAGGAGTTGAAACGACCCAAAGGGGTTACCGCTGTTCGGCGGAGTATGGCGTGGTTTTACCTGACCGCCGGAGCCGCTCAAGGTGCGTGCCCGACGGTGCCCGCGAAAGGCTTCGGTGCAGGTCCGGGGCTACGTCGGGCAGTTGACGACTAATCGAACACAGTGCTGTCCACCCGAACGGGTGGGTGGTGAGTAACCCCACAAATCCTCGGTTCCGTTGGGATTTTCGGACAGGCGTGAGTGAAGATCCCTGTCTGACGACAAGCCCCCGCCACCACGGCGGGGCGATCCGGGCGGACGCCGAGTCCTGCCGCCGTCCGGATGCCCGGTCGACGGAAGTGGATCGGCAGGAGTGGAGGACCCAAGCACGACGGGTCGCCGGAACGGTCGCACCATGACCGGCCCGCGCAGCCCTTGGGGTGAAGCCGTGGCAACGCGGCCGGGCAACTTCGCCAGCCCGAATCCGACAGGTCATCCTTCACAGGCGGCTGACGAAGGGTTGCGCATGACTGCGCTCAATCGTGTCCCGTCGCTGATGGCACGGGCTGGCACGGCCTCGGCGCTCACCATCGCCGCCGTGGGCGGCTCCATCGTGATCCCTGGCGTCGCCTCCGACGCCTCGGCCGCCACGATGGCGACGAAGGCACTTCAGGTGGCGGCCTCGAAGAAGGGCTCGCCCTACAGGTGGGGTGCCACCGGACCGAACCGGTTCGACTGCTCCGGGCTCACGCTGTACTCATTCAAGAAGGCGGGCAAGAAGCTGCCTCGTACGGCGGCCCAGCAGTACAACAAGACCCGTCATATCTCGGCCGGCCACCGCAAGGCGGGGGACCTGGTCTTCTTCCACTCGGGTTCCAGCGTGTACCACGTCGGCATCTACGCCGGGAAGGGAAAGATCTGGCACGCCCCGAAGACCGGGGACGTGGTGAAGCTCCAGAAGATCTGGACGCGAAGCGTCTGGTACGGCCGGGTCAGCTGACCCACCCAGCGGCCGGCCGGCGGGAACTCGGGGCTACGGTTCCTGCTGGCCGGCGGCGGTGACCGTGCCGGCCGGGACTGCCCAGGGCAGTTCGATGAGGACGGTCTTGCCGCCCTCCCGGGTGGGGCGCACCCGGAGCTTGCCGCCGCACTCCGCGGTGAGCCAGCGGATGATGACCATGCCGCGCCCGTTGTCCTGCTGGACCGCGGCCGGGAGTCTCTTGGGGAAGCGCGGATGGCTGTCCGTGACGCCGATGCGCAGCTGTTCGTCACGGTCGAGGACGAGGCCCACCGTGAAGGTGGGTGACTGCCCGAAGGTGTGCTGCACCGCGTTGGTGGCGAGTTCGGAGACGATGAGGCGGATGGTGTCCGCGGTCTCCGTCTCCGGTGGCAGCCCCCATTCCGCGAGAGTACCCAGCACATAGGAGCGGGCCGCGGAGACCGAGGCGGGATCGCTCGGCAGAGTGACGGATGCTTCCAGGTGGTCTGCCATGGCGACGTCGTCCCTTTCCCACGGGACCGGAGCCCGACACGGTGCGGATGGTTCGAGTACGGTCCCGGACTGGTGCTTCTCCGTCAGACTGCCATTACCAGGGCAGCCAGGGGAGCGATCCACCAAGATATGCATATATCTGTCGCTCGATGCGGTGAACTCTGCTACCCCAGAGCGTATTTGGGCGGCTCGGGAGGAGTAAGGAGTAGCCCATGCAGAACGGTCCCGCGGTACGCCGCCGGAAACTGGGCGCCGAACTGCGCTCACTGCGCACCGGCGCCGGCCTCACGAGCGGTGAGGCCGCCCGTCTGGTGGGCTGGCATCAGTCGAAAGTGAGCCGGATCGAGACCGGCGCCAGCGGTGTGAAACCGGCCGATGTGCGGTTACTCCTGGACGCCTACGGCGTGATCGAGGGGCAACTGCGCGAGTTACTGCTGGTGTTGGCGGGGTCGGAGGACACCGCCGGGCGGCACCACTGGTGGCACGCCTATCGTGGGGTGCTGCCGCCCACCTACCGGGATTTCATCAGTCTGGAGTCCCAGGCCAGCGCGATGCGCACACTGGAGACCTCGGTCGTACCGGGGCTGCTGCAGACCCCCGAGTACGCACGTGCCGTGACCCGGGCGGCCGTCGACGGGCTCGACGACGAGGCGCTGGACGCCCTCGTGAAGGTGCGTCTGGCCAGGCAGGACGTGCTGCGCAACCATCCGCCGCTGGAGCTGAGCGCAGTGCTTGACGAGGCGGTGCTGCGCCGGGAGGTCGGCGGGCCCGGCGTGATGGCCAGACAGTTGGAGCGGCTGGTGGAGGCGGCCCGGCTGCCCCAGGTACGGCTCCAGGTGCTGCCGTTCTCGGCCGGAGCCCATATTGGCATCACCGGGCCTTTCGTAATCTTCTCATTTCCGAGCACTTCTGATCTGGATGTGGTTGTTCTCGACCAGTTGACGAGTAGCCTCTATCTCGAACGGAAAGAAGACCTCCAGGCCTACGCGGAGGCCTTCAACGCCCTTCAGATCCACGCCCTTTCGCCCGAGGACTCGTTGGATTACATCGCCGGGATAGGTGACGGCGCGTAAGGAGGCACCATGACTGCACTGCCTCGGAACGTACCTTCAAGTGCTGATCTGCACGGACTGCGGTGGCTGCGCAGCAGCTACAGCACCGGAGCGAACAACTGTGTGGAGACGGCACGGCCGCGCTCCGGTCAGCTGACCGGACTGCTCGCCGTGCGCGACTCCAAGGATCCGGCCGGACCCGCGCTGCTCTTCTCCCCCGGGAGCTGGGCGGGGTTCGTGTCGGCGCTCACCGGCTGATCAGCCCGTAACCGACTCCGTATCCGCATTCGGACAAGACCCGGCCGTGTCACGCCGACTCATGGTCGTGTCTCACCGATCACCTGTACAGCGCGTTCGATCTCGGCCCCGGAGAGGTCCGCTCGGGCGGTCAGCCTGAGCCGTGAGACGCCGTCCGGCACGGACGGCGGACGGAAACAGCCCACGGCCAGGCCTGCCGTACGGCAGTCGGCCGCCCACCGCACGGCCCCCTCCGGGGACGAGGCCCGCACGGAGACCACCGCGGCGTCCGGACGCACCGCTTCCAGACCCGCGGCGGTCAGCCGTGCGTGCAGCTCCGCGGCCACCTCACAGGCCCGCACCGCGCGTCCGGGCTCACGGCGCAGCAGCCGCAGCGCCGCCAGGGCCGCTCCCGCCGCGGCGGGGGCCAGACCGGTGTCGAAGATGAAGGTGCGGGCCGCGTTCACCAGATGGTCGATCACCCGGGCCGGCCCGAGCACGGCCCCGCCCTGGCTGCCCAGCGACTTGGACAGGGTCGCCGTGACCACCACGTCCTCGGCGCCGGACAGCCCGGCCGCGTACGGCGCGCCCCGCCCGCCGTCCCCGAGGACTCCGAGCCCGTGGGCGTCGTCCACGAGCAGCCCGGCGCCGCTCTCCCGGCAGGCCGCGGCCAGGGCTGCCAGCGGTGCCGCGTCGCCGTCCACCGAGAACACCGTGTCGGAGACGACGACCGCGGGTCCCTCATGGGTGCCGAGCGCCTTGCGTACGGCGTCCGGGTCGGCGTGTCCGACCACCTGGGTGGCGCCCCGGGCCAGCCGGCAGCCGTCGATCAGGGAGGCGTGGTTGAGCGCGTCGGAGACGATCAGGGAGCCGTGCGGGCCGAGGGTGGTGACGGCTGCGAGGTTGGCGGCGTAACCGGAGGAGAAGACCAGGGCCGCCTCGAACCCGCAGAATTCGGCCAGCTCGCGCTCCAGCTCGGTGTGGAGTTCGGTGGTGCCGGTCACCAGCCGGGAGCCGGTGGAACCGCCGCCCCAGGTCCGGGCCGCCCCGGCCGCGCCGTCGGCGACCTCCGGGTGGTGGGCGAGGCCCAGGTAGTCGTTGCTCGCCAGATCCAGCAGCGGCGAGTCGGCGGGACGGGGGCGCAGGGTCCGTACCAGTCCGGCGCGGCGGCGCAGTTCCGCCTGTTCGTCGATCCAGCCGAACGCCATGGCTCCTCCGGAGAATTTGTAGGCAGTGGACAGACCCTAGCGGGACCACCAGCCACCCACTGTGTGGCAATACCCACACGTCGAACTGACAGGGTTGTGCAAACTCTCCTTGGCCCGGAGCAGCCTCGTAGTACAGGATCGGCTCTCATGGACCTGCTGAACACGCTGGTGGACAAGGGGCTTCGGCGCGAGCTGCCGACCCGCGAGGAAGCGCTCGCCGTGCTGGCGACCTCCGACGACGACGTGCTCGATGTGGTGGCCGCGGCCGGCAAGGTGCGCCGGCACTGGTTCGGCCGGCGCGTGAAACTCAACTACCTGGTCAACCTCAAGTCGGGCCTGTGTCCTGAGGACTGCTCCTACTGCTCGCAGCGCCTCGGTTCCTCGACCGGGATCCTCAAGTACAGCTGGCTGAAACCGGACGAGGCCTCCAAGGCGGCCGCCGCCGGTCTGGCCGGGGGCGCCAAGCGGGTCTGCCTGGTGGCGAGCGGACGCGGCCCGACCGACCGGGACGTCGACCGGGTCGCCGGCACCATCAAGGCGATCAAGGAGCAGAACGAGGGCGTCGAGGTGTGCGCCTGCCTCGGACTGCTCTCCGACGGCCAGGCCGAGCGGCTGCGCGAGGCGGGCGCGGACGCCTACAACCACAACCTCAACACGTCCGAGGGGACGTACGGGGACATCACGACCACGCACACGTACGCCGATCGGGTGGACACCGTCAACAAGGCGCACGCGGCGGGTCTGTCGGCCTGCTCGGGTCTGATCGCGGGCATGGGCGAGACCGACGAGGACCTGGTCGACGTGGTCTTCTCGCTGCGCGAGCTGGACCCGGACTCGGTGCCGGTCAACTTCCTGATCCCGGTCGAGGGCACCCCGCTGGCCAAGGAGTGGAACCTCACCCCGCAGCGCTGTCTGCGCATCCTGGCGATGGTGCGGTTCGTCTGCCCGGACGTCGAGGTCCGTATCGCGGGCGGCCGCGAGGTCCACCTGCGCACCATGCAGCCACTCGCGCTGCACCTCGCCAACTCGATCTTCCTCGGCGACTACCTCACCACCGAGGGCCAGGCCGGCCAGGCCGACCTGGAGATGATCGCGGACGCCGGGTTCGTGATCGAGGGCGCCGACGAGGTGACGCTGCCGCAGCACCGGTCGGAGGTCGCGGCCGGGGGCTGCGGGTCGCACGCGGAGGCCGGGTGCGGCTCCGGCTGTGGTGGGCACGACGGCGCCGACCTCTGCGGTACGGCCGCCGCCGCGGCGAACGAGCCGCGCACCGACCTGGTCGCCGTCCGCCGCCGGGGCGCCGGAACGGATCTCGCGCCCAATGCCTGACCTGGGCGTCCCCGAGCTGCTGGAGCTGGACCGGCGGCACGTCTGGCATCCGTACGGACCGATGCCGGGCCGGGCCGAACCGCTCGTCGTGGAGTCGGCGAGCGGGGTCCGGCTGCGGCTCGCGGGCGGCTCGGGTGAACTGGTCGACGGGATGTCGTCCTGGTGGTCGGCGATCCACGGCTACAACCACCCGGTGCTCAACGAGGCCGCGCGCGACCAGCTCGGCCGGATGAGCCATGTGATGTTCGGCGGGCTCACCCACGAGCCCGCGGTACGCCTGGCGAAGCTCCTTGTCGACATGTCGCCGGACGGACTCGAGCATGTCTTCCTCGCCGACTCCGGCTCGGTGTCGGTCGAGGTCGCGGTCAAGATGTGCCTGCAGTACTGGCGTTCCCTCGGCCGCCCCGCGAAACAGCGCCTGCTGACCTGGCGCGGCGGCTACCACGGCGACACCTGGCAGCCGATGTCGGTGTGCGACCCCGAGGGCGGGATGCACGAGCTGTGGTCCGGCGTGCTGCCCCGCCAGGTCTTCGCCGACGCGCCGCCGGCCGAGTACGACGAGTCGTACGCCGACCGCCTGCGGTCGCTGATCGAGCGCCACGCGCACGAACTGGCCGCGGTGATCGTGGAGCCGGTGGTGCAGGGCGCGGGCGGGATGCGGTTCCACTCCCCTGCCTATCTGCGGGTGCTGCGCGAGGCCTGCGACGCGCACGACGTGCTGCTGGTGTTCGACGAGATCGCGACCGGCTTCGGCCGTACGGGTGCGCTGTTCGCGGCGGACCACGCGGCCGTCACCCCTGACGTGATGTGCGTGGGCAAGGCGCTGACCGGCGGCTATCTGACGATGGCGGCGACCCTGTGCACGCCCCGGGTGGCCGAGGGCATCTCACGGGGCGAGGTGCCGGTGCTGGCCCACGGCCCGACGTTCATGGGCAATCCGCTGGCCGCCTCCGTGGCCTGCGCCTCGCTCGGGCTGCTGCTGGGCCAGGACTGGCAGACGGAGGTCAAGCGGATCGAGACGGGCCTGCGGGACGGGCTGGCGCCGGCCCGGGAGATCCCCGGCGTACGGGACGTCCGCGTTCTGGGTGCCATCGGGGTCGTCCAGCTCGACCACGACGTGGACATGGAGGCCGCCACGGCCGCCGCCGTGCGGGAGGGCGTGTGGCTGCGGCCGTTCCGCGATCTGGTCTACACGATGCCGCCGTACGTCACGGACGACGCGGACGTGGCACGGATCGCGCGCGCGGTGTGCGCCGCCGCGCGGGAAGGATGAACATGCCGATCCTGATGATCACGGGCACGGGTACCGAGGTCGGCAAGACGGTCACCACGGCCGCCGTCGCCGCCGCGGCGCTCGCGGCGGGCCGCTCGGTGGCGGTCCTGAAGGCCGCGCAGACCGGGGTACGACCGGACGAGCGCGGGGACGCCGACGAGGTCGCGCGGCTCGCGGGCCCGGTGACGGCGACCGAACTCGCCCGGTTCCCGGAGCCGTTGGCGCCCGGCACCGCGGCCCGGCGGGCCGGAATGGCCCCCGTGCGTCCGCACGAGGTGGCGGAGGCCGCCGCCAAGCTGGCCACCGAGCACGAACTGGTGCTGGTCGAGGGGGCGGGCGGGCTGCTCGTGCGGTTCGACGCGGCGGGCGGCACGCTGGCGGACGCGGCCCGGCTGCTGAACGCGCCGGTGCTGGTGGTGGCGTCGGCCGGGCTCGGCACCCTCAACACCACCGAGCTGACGGCCCGTGAACTGCGGGCCCGTGAGCTGGAGTTGCTGGGTGTGGTGATCGGCAGCTGGCCCGAGTCCCCGGATCTGGCGTCGCGTTGCAATGTCGCCGATCTTCCGGAGGTGGCCGGGGCTCCGCTGCTCGGTGCGCTGCCCGCCGGGGCCGGAGCGCTGGCGCCCGCCGACTTCCGTGCGGCGGCGCCGGGTTGGCTATCCGCACGGCTGGACGGCGGCTGGGACGCGGAGGCGTTCCGGGTGCGCGAAGCGCCTTAGTGCCGGGGCAGGCCACGTCGGTCGGGTGCCGCCTGCTGGGGGCTGGTCGCGCGGTTCCCCGCGTGGAACGCCCCTTCAGGGGCGCGGGGACAGCGGCCCCTCGCACGAAACCCGTGGTCACCTCGAACGCGAATCCCA
>NZ_JBFBBR010000025.1:0-88765 GCF_040682795.1 Streptomyces sp. NPDC051105
CCTCAAATACATCGCCGCCGCCCGCGAACGCGGCCTCGGCGTCATCTTCATCACCCACAACCCCCACCACGCCTACATGGTCGGCGACCACTTCAGCGTACTGCGCCTGGGCACCATGGAGCTGTCCGCCGCCCGTGACGAGATCGACCTCGAAGAGCTGACCAACCACATGGCGGGCGGCACCGAACTCGCCGCCCTCAAGCACGAGTTGTCCCAGGTCCGCGGAGTCGACACCGAGGGGCTCCCCGCAGCGGACGTACTTCGGGTCGGCGAACCCCGCACCGACTGACCACGACGACGGGAGACACCGGAACATGTCATCTCAGCGAGCGCTGCGCGTTGCTGTCGTCGGCACCGGCAAGATGGGCGCGGACCATGTGCGCAGACTCCGGCACGTCATCAGCGGGGCACGCGTGACGGCCGTCGTCGACATCGACGCGGAACGGGCCAAGTCGCTGGCCGACGCGGCGGAGGACTGCACGGCGTACACCGAACCCGCGGTCGCCATGGCGGCCCAGGACGTGGACGCGGTCCTCATCGCCTCACCGGGGCCCGCCCACGAGGCGGCTCTGCTCGAAGCCCTGCGCCGGGACCTGCCGGTGCTGTGCGAGAAGCCGCTCACCCCTGACGCGGCCTCCGCCCTGCGCGTGATGGAGGCCGAACAGAGGCTCGGGCACCGGCGCGTCCAGGTGGGCTTCATGCGCCGGTACGACGCGGAGTACCTGAGGCTCAAGAAGCTCCTCGACGAAGGGGAGTTGGGCAGGACGCTGATGCTGCACCAACAGCACCGCAACCCGGCCATGCCCAACTGGTTCACCGAGGAGATGCTCATCAACGACTCGGTCGTGCACGAGATGGACGTGACACGCTGGCTCCTCGACCAGGAGATCACCGCGGTCACCATGCACAAACCGGCACCGTCGGCACAGGCGCCCGCCGGTATGAGCGACCCTCAGTTCGTCCTCTTCGAAACCGGGTCGGGCGCGCTCGTCGACGTCGAGATCTTCGGGCACTGCGGCTACGGCTACGAGGTACGCGCCGAGGCGGTGTGCGAACACGGCACCGTACGCATCGGCGACGAGCACGGACCGCGGGTGAGTGCCGACGGCCGCTGGGGCGGACGTGTCACACCGGACTACATCGAGCGTTTCCAGGATGCCTACGACCGCGAGGTCCAGGCCTGGGTCGACGCCACCCGTCGCGGGGAGGTCACCGGCCCCGGCAGCTGGGACGGTTACGCCGCCGCGGCCGTGTGCGAGGCGGGTGTGCTGTCCCAGCGGGAGGGACGGCGCGTGGAGGTGGAGTTGGTGGAACGCCCGGCCCTGTACCGGTAGGCGTACACACTGCGGGAGGGGGCGGTACCGGACCGGTACCGCCCCCTCCCGTCCCCTCCCGCTGCGTCACGCCGGGGCGCGAGGCGCCGTACGCGGCAGACGGGGAATCCGGCCGCCCGACAGCACGCGACCGTCGGGGAAAGAGCGACTGGCGGATCTGCGCGCGCACGGACCGTCGGCCCGTGCGTTCACCTTCGCCTCCTCCTACTCCGCCACCGAGGCCGCCCGGGATCTCCAGACCGCTGAGCGGAAGTGAGGGAACGGGCGTGCGGTGCCGCGGGGCGGCGGAAGAGGGCAGGGTCCGGACACTCCTGGCGGGCCGGTCCGTGGGCTGGTTCATCGGCCGGGCCTCGCCGGGGGTGTTCGACCGGGTAGTCCTGGTCGAAGTCGGCCGAGCGGCTCACACACCGTGTTGTGTCACATCGCCCGGCGTGGTGCGGTGCTCAGGGGTGTCGTGGGGGCATAGCGGCCCTCGACCATGGGGCGGACGTAGAGGGCGACTTGCTCGTCGGTGCCGTGGGCTCTCCCGTCCCGGCCGTCGTGTTCAGGGCGTGGTCGATGAAGCGCCGGGCGGCCGGGGGCAGGGTGCGGGAGGCCAGGCGGGCGACGCCGATGTCCCGGACGGCCCGGACGTCGGTGAGCCTGAGGTAGCGGATGGGGAGGTCCGGGTCCGCCTCCGTAGCCGCCGCGGTGGCGGCCGGTGCGGCCGGGATGAGGGAGACGCCCAGACCGGACGCGACCAGCCCGCGCAGCGTCTCCACCTCCTCGCCCTCAAAGCCGACGAGGGGGCTGAACCCGGCCTGGCGGCACAGGGTCTCGGTGACGCTGCGCAGGCCGTAGCCGGCTTTGAGCACGATGAACTGCTCGTCGGCAACCTCGGCCAGCCGCACCCGTCGGCGCTGCGCGAGCCGGTGACGGGCGGGGACGGCCAGCCAGAGGGGCTCGACCAGGAGCCGCCGCCAGGTGATCAGCGGGTGGCCGGGGTCCTTGCCGGTGATGATCAGGTCCGCGGTGGAGTCCAGGAGGTGCTGGGTGAGACCGTTCTCGTCGGCCTGGTGCAGTTCGAAGCGGACGGCGGCGAAGTGCTGCCGGAAACCGGTGACCAGTCTGGGTACGAGCCAGGTGCCCAGGGTGTGCAGAAAGGCCAGCGAGACCACGCCCCTGTCGGGGTCGACGACCTCGGCCACGGCCCGCCGCCCCCGGTCGTAGCTGTCCAGCACGGTGTCGACGTACTCCTTGAACACCCGCCCGGCCGGGGTGAGTTGCAGGACCCGTCCGACCCGTTGGAAGAGCTCCGCGCCGATCTCGCTCTCCAGTCGGTTCAGGGCCCGGGAGAGGGCGGGCTGGGTGATGTGCGCGGCGGCCGCGGCCTCGGTGACGGTCACGCCCTCGGCCACGGCCTGGAAGGAGCGCAGTACCTGGAGATCCATGGTCCTATTCTCCCGCCGCATCGGACGGGACGTATCCAGGTCGTGGGGGCATGGCCGGGGTTTCCTCGGCCGCCGCACGGAGTCCCGGCTCGCCGCGTCCCCGGCTCCCCGGCTCCGGATGTCCCCGTCTCCCCGTCCCTCTGTGTTCCACCACCCCGGCGGTTCAGACGGCCTTGATCGGCGGGTACACCGGCTGCCATACCGCCGCCTTCACCCGGTCCTCGATGGAGTCGTCCACCGTCGTGCGGGCCACCCCGTCGGCGGCAGCCGCGCGGGCCACCGCGACGGCCACGGCCACCGACGTCTCGCGCAGCTGGTCGGTGAGGGGCAGGATCGGCGCGCCGGCCCCGGTGGCGTCGGTCTGGCCGGCGACGGCGTGCGCGGCGGCGGCCAGCATGCCGTCGGTGACCCGGGTGGCCCGGGAGACGATCGCGCCGAGACCGAGGCCCGGGAAGATCAGCGCGTTGTTGGCCTGCCCGATCTCGTACCGGACCCCGTCCTGCTCGACCGGGCGGAACGGGCTGCCGGTGGCGATCAGGGCGCGGCCGTCCGTCCAGGCCAGCAGGTCGGCGGGGACCGCCTCGGCCAGGTCGGTCGGGTTGGACATCGGCAGGATGATCGGACGGTCGGCGTGGGCGGCCATCGTACGGACGATGTCCTCGGTGAAGGAGCCGCCCTGGCCGGAGGTGCCGATCAGGACCGTGGGCCGTACCCGCTCGACGACCTCGGTCAGTGCGATGCCCCCGACCTTCCCGTCCCGGCGCCAGTCGGCGACCTCGGCGGCGGGGCGGGCGTAGCGGACCTGGAAGTCGCGCAGCCCCTCCTGGTCCTCGGTGAGCAGGCCGTAGCGGTCCACGCCGAAAATGCGGGCGGTGGCCTCCTCGACGGTCAGCCCGTCGGCGACCATGGCGTCGCGCAGCTGGTCGGCGATGCCGATGCCGGCGGTGCCCGCGCCGAAGATCACCGCGCGGTGGTCGCGCAGCGCGATCCCGCTGGCCTTCACCCCGGAGAGCACGGCGGCGAGGTTGACGGCGCCGGTGCCCTGGACGTCGTCGTTGAAGGTGAACTCGGTCGGGCGGTAACGCTCAAGGATCCGGCGGGCGTTGGCGGGACCGAAGTCCTCCCAGTGGAGCAGGGCGTTCGGGAAGAGCCGGCGGGCGGTGGTGACGTAGGCGTCGATGAAGGCGTCGTACGTCTCCCGGTCCACGCGCGGGTGCCGGTTGCCGAGGTAGAGCGGGTTGTCCAGGAGCTCCTGGCGGTTGGTGCCGACGTCCAGCATGACCGCCAGGGTGCGGTTCGGGTCGATGCCGGCGGCGGCGGTGTAGACGGCGAGCTTGCCCACCGAGATGTCGATGCCGCCCACCCCCCAGTCGCCGATGCCGAGGATCGCCTCGCCGTCCGTGGCGACGATCAGGTCGACGTCGTCCGGGCCCAGACCGGCGGCGGTCAGCGCGCCCTCGATCTCCTCCGGGGCGTGCACCGACAGGTACACGCCGGCCGGGCGCCGGTACTCGTTGCTGTAGCGCTGGATCGCCTTGCCGACGGTGGGGGTGTAGACGATGGGCAGCATCTCGTCGAGGTGGTCGCCGAGCAGTCGGTAGAAGAGCACCTGGTTGCGGTCGTGCAGCGCGGTGAGGTTGACGTTCTTGGCCAGATCGGTCGGCTGGGCCGCGTACTGCTGGTACGCCCGCTCGGCCTGCTGCTCCAGGGTCAGCACCGCGGGCGGCACCAGACCCACCAGACCCAGCGACTCCCGTTCCTCCGGGGTGAAGGCGGTGCCCCGGTTGAGGCGGGGGTGGGAGAGCACGGCACGGCCACGGGCGGTCGTCTCGATGTGCCCCTCGTCGGCGTTCCACTGGGTCCCCATGATCGGCTCCTTGTCCGTTGTCCGCGTTGTTTCCAGAGTGCTGCCGGAGCGCGTCCGGGTCGCTTCGAGGCGCTCCAGGAGGCCTCGAAGGGTCTCGTGACTCCGGGGAGTGCGCTCACCCCCGGAAGCCTGGCAGCCGGATATACATGCGTCCAATGCCTAGAACGGGAGTGGTCCATGAGTTTGGTGCATGCATGCCGAGTCACCTCGGCGTTCGGCGGGGGCGTGGCGGTGCCCGCCGTCGGTGGGGAGGCCCCGCGGTGGTGAGGTGGGGTCTGGGGGCGTGGGTCAGCCGCGGCGGGCGGTGGCGTAGGCGCGCTCCAGCTCCGCGACCGTGGTGAGGAAGTCGGCGCCCTCCAGCCGGCGCAGGGTGTCGGTGGCGAGCCGGTCAAGGGTGGTCCAGAGGTCGGCGAGCGGCTCGCGGAGCGCCTCTCCGCCCTCGGCGAGCGAGACGACGAAGGCCCGGCGGTCGTGCTCGGCGCGGGCCCGGGCGACCAGGCCCGCGTCCTCCATGCGGCGGATGGACCGCGAGACCGTGGAGTGGTCGAGCCCGACCGCCTGCTGCAACTCGGCCTGGGTCTGGCCGTCCCGGTCGAAGAGCCGCATGAGGATCAGTTCCTGGCCGGGGTGCAGGCCGAGCTTCAGGAGGAGTTCGGCACCGTAACCGTGCAGCTCGCGGGAGAGCGCGAAGAGCCCGAAGCTGACCGGGGCGCGCTCGACGAGGCTGGGCCGAGGCATCACCGGGTCGGGCTTCGCGGCTGGCATGGCGCTCCTCGTCTGGCGGGCGATACGGGCGATAGGGGGGTGGGAACCCGGTGCTCTCTGGTGCTTCCGGGGCCGGGAATACCTTAGTCGCAGCGGATGTTGACGGCTGGTTCCCCGGCGGGCCCCGAGGGGCGTCGGACGTCAGGCGCCCCTCCGGAGCGAGGGACACGTTGCTTGCGTGCGCAAGCTAATTGGCGTTACGGTGAGCCCGTTGCGCCGGGCGGGAGTCGCGGGGGCGGATCGCCCCTGTCCCTCCTGGAACCGTTCCGAAGGGAATCGACATGTCATCCAGCTCCGAATCCGGAACCGACCGCCGTTCGTTCCTCGCCAGGGTCGCCGCGGCCACCGCCGTGCCGGCGGCCGCGGCCCTGGTCGCCGGGGGCACCGCGACGGCGGCCTCGGCGGCCACCCCCCGCACCCCGGCCGCCGGGTCCTCCGGCGCCGGTCTGCCGGACTACGCGCCGGTGCCCGCGGGATCCCTCGGCCCGGCGGTGAACAGCCAGGGCTACTACGTCGGCCGGGTGAAGGACAACCTCTACTGGGTGACCGACGGCGACTACCAGGCCGCCTTCCTCACCACTCGCGAGGGCGTGGTCCTCTTCGACGCACCGCCCACCATCGGCCACAACCTCCAGCGTGCCGTCGACGAGATCGCCGCCGCCAACGGCACCAGCAACAAGGTCACCCACATCGTCCACTCGCACCACCACTCCGACCACGTCGGCGCGTCCGGGCTCTTCGGCCGTGACGTGGTCCGGATCGGGCACGAGGAGAACCGCAGGCTGCTGCGGCGCGACAACGACCCCAACAAGCCCGCGCCCGAGATGACGTTCGCCGACCGCTACACCCTGCACGTCGGCGGCGAGCGGGTGGAACTCGCGCACCACGGCAGCAACCACTCGCCGGACAACATCTACATCCGGTTCCCGCACCACGACGCCCTGATGCTGGTCGACATCAGCATTCCGGGCTGGGCCCCGTTCGGCGCGCTCAACTTCAGCGAGGACATCCAGGGTTACCTCGCCGCTCCGGCCAAGGCGCTGTCGTACCCGTGGAAGTACCACATCGCCGGTCACATGGGGCGGCTCGGCAGGCGTGCCGACGTCACGGTGCACCAGCAGTACCTCGACGACCTGACCGCGTCGCTCAAGCAGGCGCTCGGGACCGTGGACTACGGGGTCTACGCGGCGAAGTACGGGAACAACATCTGGGCCGTCGTGAAGACCTGGCTCGACGAGGTCTGCCGGCAGGCGGCGGCCCCGGTCGCGGCCAAGTACACCGGCACGCTCGCGGCCGCCGACGTCTTCACCGAGAGCAGCGCCTTCTCGCTGGTGGAGTCCCTGCGGCTGGACCTCGGTCTGGGCAGCGCCATTCACGACTGACGGATTTTCGCGGCAGTATGTGATTGCTTACGCGAGCAAATATAGCCGCAAACAAGACGGTCGGTGCGGTACGTAGGGGGCATGGGGCAGCCGTCGACGTACCGCACCGACGCATGCGCGGAGGGCGGCGGCCGGGCGGCGTCCCGGCGAACCGCCACCGGCAGGCCATCGCCACGACACGGCACCACGGCACGCCACGCCACGGCGCTACGGCACGCCACGACGCGGCACTACGGCACGTCGCCACGGCACGTCATGCGAGACAGCACTACGAGCCAGCACTGCGAGCCAGCACTACGAGCCAGCACTGCGAGCCAGCGCTGCGAGAAGGAGCACGTGATGCCTGAGGAATCCACCGCACCCAGGGTCGCCGTCGTCGTGGGCGGGGCCGGGGCCTGACCGTGGACGGCGGTGGCCTCTTCACGTGAAACGCGGAACCCTTGACTTATGTGGCTAGCCAAGTAAGTATGTGGCTAGCCACATTAATGCGTGGCCCACTCCGTATCACGATGGGAAACGAACCATGAGCGAGAACCTCTCCGCCGCCGACCTGGTGCGGCGCAGCCTCGACACCTTCCTCGCCAAGGACATGAAGGCGTGGGCGGACCTGTGCGACGAGAACGTCGTCGTCGAGTTCCCCTTCGCCCCCGAGGGCAGCCCCACCCGGCTGGAGGGCCGGACCGCCGTCTACGAGTACCTGCGCGGCTACCCCGACCTCATCGACGTGCAGCAGATCACGTCGGCGGCCATCCGCGGGACCGACGACCCGGACACGGCCATCGCCGACTGGAGCGTCACCGGCCGGGTCCTGGCCAACGGGAACCCGTACGACATGAGTTACGCGACGTTCGTGACGTTCAAGGACGGCAAGATCGTCAAGTACCGCGAGTACTGGAACCCGCTCGCGTTCCTCAAGGCCCTCGGTGGCGATAGCTTCTAGGCCGCCGGCCGGATCAGTCCCGACTCGTAGGCGAAGGCCACCGCCTGCACGCGGGCGCGGGCGCCGATCTTCGCGAGCACGTTGCTGACGTGGGTCTTCACGGTGGTCGGGGCGATGGACAGCCACTGCGCGATCTCGGCGTTGGACCAGCCGGAGGCCACGGCGACCAGGACGTCGCGCTCGCGCTCGGTGAGGGTGCGGAGCCCGGCGGTGCGGGGGAGGGGGTGGACGGTGTGCTGCTCGCGGACGGCGTCGATGAGCGCGCGGGTCAGACCGGGCGTGATGACGGTGTCCCCGGCGGCGACCACCCGGATGGCCGCGGTCAGTTCGGCCGGGTCGGCGTCGTCGAGCAGGAAGCCGCCGGCGCCCGCGCGCAGGGCGGCCCAGGCCTCCGCCTCCTGTCCGGCCGCGGTCAGCACCAGGACCCGGGGGGCGTGGGCCTCCTCGGCGGCGGCTGGGAATCCGGGGGCGCGATTCACCCGGGGGGCGGGGTGGGTGAGGTGCCGGATGGTCTCGATGCCGGCCGCCCCGGACATCCGGCTGTCCATGAGGACGACGTCGGGGCGGAGCGCGGCGCTCGCACGGATCGCCCCGTCCCCGTCCGTCGCCTCCCCGGCGACCGTCAGGCCGGGCTCGGCGGTGAGGAGCAAGCGCAGGGCGAGGCGCTGGAGGGATTGGTCGTTGACGACGAGTACGGAGACCGTGCCTGTCTTCTCCATGCGAGGTCCGTTCCGTGAACGAAACTGTTTCGTTCACATGCTACCCCTGGATCCGCCGCCTGGGAGAGTGGGCCTGCTCACGGCGTTCCGCCCTCGGCCGTGTTCACCCCTGCTCGAGCGCGGCCATCACGATCCGCTTCGCCACCGGGTTCATGTCCTCACCCTTGGCGTCGGTCGAGCCGACCGAGTAGACGAGGGTCCGGCTCAGGTCCCGGGTCCCGGCGAGCACCGCGCTGTAGCCGTACCGGGAGCCCGACTTGAGCCAGTACACCCGGCCGTCGTACTCGAAGCGCTGCAACCCGGCGCTGTAGGTGGCTCCTTCGATGTGCGCCGGGACCGTGAACATCTCCTCCAGCCACGGTCCCGGCGGCACGATCCGCCCGCGGAAGAGCGAGGTCAGCAGCCGTTCCAGGTCGGCGGTCGTGGAGATCATGTCGCCGGCCGCGAACCGGTCCGCCTGGTTCCAGTCGGTGACGTCCACCAACGACGTCGTCCCGTCGGCCTCCGTCACCTTCTGGTAGCCGTGGTTGTGCGGGCCGAGGATGCGCGGGTCGGTGCCGGGGAAGTAGGTGTCCCGCATCCCGGCGGGGCGCAGCACGAGCCGAGTGGCCACGGAGGCGTACGACCGCCCGGTCACCTTCTCGACCAGCAGCCCGAGCACGGTGTAGTTGATGTTGAGGTAGTCCTGCTTCCTGCCCGGCCGGAACTCCGGCCCCTTCGCCACCGCCGACCGCACCACCTGCTCCGGGGTGAGGGTGTCGAAGCGGTGCGCGTACTGCGCCGCGAAGGAGTCGCCCCAGCCGTCGCCCGCCTGGATACCGCTGGTGTGGTTCAGCAACTGCCGGACGGTGATGGGCCGGAAGGCGCGGGTGAAGAGGCCGGGGAGGTAGTGCTGGACGGGGCGGTCGAGGTCGATCCTCCCTTGTGCGGCCAGTTTCAGTACGGCGGCCGCCGTCACGACCTTCGTCGTCGAACCGGCCCGGAAGCGGCCCTCCGGGTCCGCCGCGCTGCCGCTCGTCAGGTCGTGCACGCCCGCGCTGCCGCGCCAGGCGCCGTCGGTGCCGCCCACCCGGACCAGCGCGGCGGTGGCGTCCCCGTCGGGCAGCCCGGCGATCGCGGCGCGCAGGGCGTCGGCGTCCGGGCCGGCGGTGGAGGGGGCGGTGACGGCGAGCGCGGAGGCGGGTGCGGCGAGGGCGGGCGCCACCAGCGGTCCGGCCGTGAGGGCCAGGACGAGGGAGGCGGCGAGGGCGGTACTCCGGGTGCGGACACGCATGCGTGAGCTCCAGGGGAGGCGATGGGTGAAGGGACCCGGTCATCCTCCGGGGATACGGCGGCCACCGGATCGTCGCCGAGGAGGGCGTACGCCCCTGAGTCGCCCCTTATCAACTCCCCTTGAAAGTAGGGGAGTTAAGGGGGATAGCCCGTAGGGGTGCGGGCGGTGCGGAGGTCGGGGTGGAAAAAGTGTTATCCCGGAATCCGTACTCCGTCTCCACACTGTGATCCCCGACATTGCCAAGGTCACCGCCCCGGCTGAGAAGGTGCGGTCATGAGGACGGACGTGCAGGTGTCCCGGCAGTGGCGTGCCACCATCGCGGCCGCGCAGGCGGGCGACCGGCGGGCGCTGGACGAACTGGTCGCGGGCTGGCTGCCCCTGGTCTACAACGTGGTCGGTCGCGCCCTCAACGGCCACGCCGACGTCGACGACGTCGTTCAGGAGACCATGCTGCGCGCCGTCGACCACCTCGGCAGCCTCCGCGACCCGGACAGCTTCCGGTCCTGGCTGGTGGCCATCGCCATGCGGCAGATACGCGACCGGGCGCGCCGCAGGCAGGAGCGGAAACTGGACGAGGGCGTCCCGGACGGCACCGCAGACTTCGCCGAACTCACCGTCCTGCGACTTCAGTTGGAGGGGCAGCGGCGGGAGGTCGCGGAGGCGGTGCGCTGGCTGGACGCCGAGGACCGGCAGCTGGTGTCGCTGTGGTGGCTGGAGGTCTCCGGCGAACTCACCCGGCGCGAACTTGCGGCGGCCGTCGGCATCAGCCGGCAGCACGCCGCCGTCCGCGTGCAGCGGATGAAGGAACGACTGGAGATCTCGCGCGGCATCGTGCGCGCGCTGGACGGCGCCTGCCCCGAGCTGCGCGAGCTGACCGCCCGCTGGGACGGGCACCCCGACTCCGTCTGGCGCAAGCGGCTGGCCCGGCACATCCGGGGCTGCGGCTACTGCGGCGACCCCCGCGACTCCGTCGTACCGGCGGAACGGCTGCTGGTAGGGATCGCGCTGGTACCGGTGCCGGTCGGGTTCACGCTGTCGCTGGCGCTCGGCGGCAAGACCGCGGCCGCGGCGACCTCCGTCGGCTGGTCGGCGAAGGTGCTGGGCGCGCTGACCAAGCCCGCGGTGGCGGTCACGGCGGGGGCGACGATGGTGGCGGGCGGTGCGTACGTCGTCGTACAGACCCCGCATCACCAGGCACCGCACACGGCCACCGCGCCCACGGCGGCGGTCACCGGGTCACCGGCGCCGACCCCGGCGACCACGCCGTCCCCGTCGGCCTCGTCCTCCGCCCCGCCGTCACCGTCCCCGTCGGCGAGCGCCGCTCTGTACGGCTCGGTCGTCGACGCGGTCGACCAGGCGCCGGACCCGGACCGCACACCCGGCACGCTCCCGCACCGGCCGGAGACGGGGATCACCAGCACGGGCGGGGCGCACGCCGTCCTGAACCATCGCGGGGACAACGTGACGCTCACCGGCCGGGGCTATGTCCTCCTCCGCTGGCAGATCGCCCCGCTGTCCCGGGCCGGCAGCCTCGTCATGCCGAGCTGGACCGGCCTGAAGGGCAGGCTCTTCCACGTGGCGTCGGGCGGCGGCCGCCGGATGGACGACCGCGTCAGCAGCACCGACGCCTCCGCCACCGGCATGGGCAGCTCGGCCACCGGCTACGCCGTCCTGCCGGCCGGCACCCAGCAGATGTGGCAGAACGAGTACTTCTACGTCGACGGCAGCGTGACGTTCACGGTGAACGAGCGGGGGGCGGACTACGGGGTGAGCGTCTTCCCGTCGACCTGGGACGCGGTGGAGAAGGACGTGCTGTACGGGCCGCCGGACGGGGCCATCCGGTACGGGCTGGTCCGCGACGACGGGAAGGACTCGGCGCCGGTTCCGCAGTATGTGACACGGGGGACGCCGAGCGACCCGGCGACGGTGCCCCAACGGTCCCAGGTCTAGCGCGGGTCCGGTGGAGGGATCGCGCCCACACGGCGGTGGTCGCGGATGCGATACGACGGCCCCGCGCCCTAGAGGGGCGCGCCCTCGCGCACGGTGTGGAGAAGATCCACCCTGTTCGTCGTGACCGAGTCGACGCCCATGGCCAGCAGGCGGCGCATCGAGCGGCGGGTGTCCGGGGTCCAGCACGAGACCAGGTAGCCGCTGCGGTGGACGTGCTCGGTCAGGGCGTGGTCGAGCAGGGTGAAGCGGTAGTTGAGGTAGCGGGGGCGGATCACGTCCAGGAGCGCCGGGCGCGCGGGCGCCAGGGTCTTGCGGGTCAGGGCGATCTCCGCCGCCGCGTCCGCCGCCCGTACCGCCAGCATCGCCGCCGCGTCTCCCGTGTAGTAGACGCGCTCCGTCGCACCGCACTCCCGGGCCACGGCCACGATCCGGGCCACCGCCCGCTCGCTGGGGCCGCCGGGCAGGTCGATCATCACCCGGCGGTCGTCCACCGCCGCCAGCGCCTCGGCGAGGGTCGGCACGCCGCCCGCCGTGAGGCCGCGCACCTCGTCCGCCGACAGTGCGCTCAGCGGGCGGTCGACCTCCCAGAGCCGGTTCAGGGACTCGTCGTGCAGGAGGACGGGGACGCCGTCACGCGTCAGCCGTACGTCGATCTCCACCGCGTCCGCGCCCTGTTGGAGCGCGGAACGCAGGGAGTCCGACGTGTTCTCGCGGAAGCGGTAGGGGTCGCCGCGGTGGGCCACGGCGGTCACGGTCTGCATGAGCCCATGTTCTCAGGGCTCCGCAGGGGATTTTCAGGGGGCGAGCCACGCCTTCGTGTACGCGTCGATCTCGGCCGAGATCGACGCCTTGCCCGCCTGGTCCAGGAAGGACGCCTCCACCGCGTTCTTGGCGAGGTCGGCGACGCCGCGCTCGTCGAGGCCGAGCAGGCGGGCGGCGACCGCGTACTCGTTGTTCAGGTCGGTGCCGAACATCGGCGGGTCGTCGGAGTTGACCGTGACCAGCACGCCCGCGTCCACGAAGGCCTTGATCGGGTGCTCTTCGAGGGTGCGGACCGCGCGCGTGGCGATGTTGGAGGTCGGGCACACCTCCAGGGCGACGCGGTGCTCGGCGAGGTGCGCGAGGAGCTTCGGGTCCTGTGCGGAGCTGGTGCCGTGGCCGATGCGCTCGGCGTGCAGTTCGACGAGGGCGTCCCAGACCGTGCCGGGTCCCGTGGTCTCACCGGCGTGCGGGACGGAGTGCAGGCCGGCCGCGACGGCCCGGTCGAAGTACGGCTTGAACTGCGGCCGGGGCACGCCGATCTCGGGGCCGCCGAGACCGAAGGAGACCAGGCCCTCCGGGCGGAGCCGGTCGTCGGTCGCGAGCCGTACCGTCTCCTCGGCGGCCTCCAGGCCCGCCTCGCCGGGGATGTCGAAGCACCAGCGCAGCACCGTCCCGAACTCGGCCTCCGCCGCCTTCCGCGCGTCCTCGATCGCGTCCATGAAGGCCCGTTCGTCGATCCCGCGCCGGGTGGAGGAGAAGGGGGTGATGGTCAGCTCGGCGTAGCGCACCTGCTGGCGGGCCAGCTCGCGGGCCACCTCGTAGGTGAGCAGCCGGACGTCCTCTGGCGTGCGGATGAGGTCGACCACCGAGAGATAGACCTCGATGAAGTGGGCGAAGTCCGTGAACGTGAAGTAGTCGGCCAGGGCCTCGGGGTCGCTGGGCACCTTGGAGTCGGGGTGCCGGGCGGCCAGTTCCGACACGATCCGGGGGGAGGCGGAGCCGACGTGGTGGACGTGCAGTTCGGCCTTGGGCAGCCCGGCGATGAAGGCGTGCACATCACGGAGGGCGGGTTCGGTGTGGCGGTCGGTCAAGGGTTCCTCCCCGGAACGGCGCGGGGCCGCCTTCGGCGGTGGTACGGCCCTGAGCTGGCCCCTTGCGCGGTGATCGGCTGATCGGTGATCCGGGGCCATCGTAGGCCGGACCGGCGTTCGAGGTGGACGGGCCTTAGCATGACGGCGGCACGCGTGCGGGAGAGGGGACATCGCGAGATGGCTGACGAGGCGCCGGAGGCTCCGAAGATACGGCTGGACAAGACGGCCGGGGAGGGGGAGTGGACCGGGGCGGAGCCGTCGGTGCCGCCCTCGGTACCGCCCTCGGTCCATGACCAGCGGACGGTCGCGGCGATGCCCGGGGCGCAGGACGGGGCGACGCCGCAGGGCTGGGCGAACCCCTTCGCGGCGCCGTCGGACGCGGCTCCGGCCGCGCCGGTGAACCCCTTCGCGGCGCCGGGCCCGCCGGGCGCGTACCCGCCGCCGAGTCCCTATGCCCCGCCTGCGCCGCCGTATCCGCAGAGTGCGGCCGTGCCACCGCCGCCGATGGCTCCGGAGGGCCCCGGTCAGGTGCCCTACGGCTACCCGGGCGCACCGGCTCCCGGCCCGGGCTACGGCTACCCCGGGCAGCCGTTCCCGCCGTACCCGGGCGGGCCCGGGGGATACGGCGGCTGGCCCGGTATGCAGCCGATGCCCAACAACGGGCTGGGCACGGCGAGTCTCGTCACCGGGATCATCAGCGTGGTCGGGTTCTGCGCGTGGCCGGTCGCGCTGGTGATGGGGGTGCTGGCCATCGTCTTCGGTTCGATCGGGCGGGCCCGGGTCGGGCGGGGGGAGGCCACGAACGGGGGGCAGGCGCTGGCGGGGATCATCTGCGGGTCGGCGGGGCTTCTCCTCGCCGTCGGGTTCATCGTGCTGCTCGTGGTGGCGAGCACGCGGTAGGGGGGCGGCGGGGGGCGAGTGGTCGGGTGCGGGTGGGCGGGGGCTGGTCGCGCCCACGCGGCGGAGCCGCTCATCGGATACAGCCCCGCGCCCCTTCAGGCCGGACCGGTCCCCGTCGGCTGGAAGCGCTCGGTCTCCTGCTCCTTCGGGTGGGACCGGTCCCCGCCAGACAGAAGCGTCGCCCTTCGGCGGTGCGCCGCTCCCGTCCCTGCCTACACCCCCGCCGCCCGCAACCTCTCCCGTGCCTCCATCAGCGCGAATCCCAGCAGGTTCAGCCCCCTCCACCGGGAGGGATCCTCCGCCGCGTCGTCCGTCGCCGCCAAGCCGATTCCCCATACCCGGTCCACCGGGCTCGCCTCCACCAGGACCCGGTCGCCGGTGCCGAGCAGGTACTCACGCAGGGCTGGGTCGGCCCCGAACCTGTGCACGCTGCCGCGCGTCACGATGCCGAAGCGCTCCCGCTGCCATATCGCCTCGTCGAAGTTCCGGACCAGTCGGCCCGCCTTCTTCGCCTCGGCGGGATGTCCGGCCGCCACGACCCGACGCTCCGCCTCCGCGTCCCCGAACAGCCGGGCCTTTCCTGCCATCATCCAGTGCTCGGCGGTCGCGTACTCCACACCGTCGACCACGAAGCGTGACGGCCACCACTGGCTCAGGCAGCTCGCCGACAGCTGTCCGTCCGGCCTCGGCCGGTGTCCCCAGAAGTGCAGGTACTTGATTCCGGCCCCCGCCCGGACGGCCCTGATCAGGGCTTCCGCAGAATCGATCTTCGCCATGCACGCCAGTCTGGCAGGCACCACTGACACTCCGTCCCGCCTTTTCCGCCCCGACTCGACACCTGGTCGACAGATTCCGTCGCGTAACCAAAAGGCAACAACGGAATCACTTGTTGGACTCCCTCTGCTCTGTCAGGATCGGCAGTCAAATCGAGCTGGAGCTACGCCACCCGCCTCTCGGGACGGGGTGACGGCGGAGGAGAAGCGACATGGACAACCCGGGCACCGCCACCCCGGAGACCTTCCCCGCGCAGGAGCGGCTCGCGGGCGGCGCGCAGTACATCGCGGGACGGTTCAGCAAGGGCACGTCAGGCCGTACGCACGCCGTCGTCGACCCGGCCACCGGCGCGGACGTGTACACGTACGAGCTGGCCGGGACGGAGGACGTCGACCGGGCCGTGGCCGCCGCCCGGGACGCCTTCGACGGGTGGGCCGGGGCGACCCCCGGCGACCGGTCGGACGCGCTGCACCGGTTCGCCGCCGTGCTCGCCGACCGCGCGGAGGAATTCGCCCGCGCCGAGTCCCTCCAGTGCGGCAAGCCGCTCAAGCTGACGCGTGAGTTCGACGTGCCGGGGACCATCGACAACACCGCGTTCTTCGCGGGGGCCGCCCGGCATCTGCAGGGGCAGGCGGCCGGTGAGTACTCCGGTGACCACACGTCGTACATCCGCCGCGAGCCCATCGGTGTCGTCGGGTCGATCGCGCCCTGGAACTACCCGCTCCAGATGGCCGCCTGGAAGATCCTTCCGGCGATCGCGGCCGGCAACACCATCGTGCTCAAGCCGGCCGAGCTGACCCCGCTGACCTCGCTGCTCTTCGCCGAGGCGGCCACCCTCGCCGGCATCCCCGACGGTGTCATCAACATCGTCACCGGGACCGGGAAGGTGGCCGGTGAACATCTCGTCGGGCACCCCGACGTCGCCATGACCTCCTTCACCGGCTCCACCGGTGTCGGAAAGCGGGTGGCGGAGGTCGCCACGGCGACCGTGAAGCGGCTCCACCTGGAGCTCGGCGGCAAGGCACCGTTCGTCGTGTTCGACGACGCCGATCTGGAGGCGGCCGTCAACGGGGCCGTCGCGGGGGCGCTCATCAACACCGGGCAGGACTGCACCGCCGCCACGCGCGCGTACGTGCAGCGGCCGCTCTACGAGGCCTTCGTCGAGCAGACGGCCGCCCTGATGGAGACCGT
Organism: Streptomyces sp. NPDC051105; assembly: GCF_040682795.1. Lineage (NCBI taxonomy): Bacteria > Bacillati > Actinomycetota > Actinomycetes > Kitasatosporales > Streptomycetaceae > Streptomyces > Streptomyces sp. NPDC051105. Next base: position 16,379 of record NZ_JBFBBR010000025.1, read on the forward strand.
GCGGCTGGGCGACCCGTTCGCCCCCGGTACCGACCTCGGGCCGCTGATCTCGCACGCCCAGCGGGACCGGGTCGCCGGTTTCGTCGAGCGGGCGCGCGGCTACGCGCGCGTGGTGACCGGCGGCGAGCCGCCGCAGGACGAGCTGAAGAGCGGTGCGTACTACCGGCCCACGCTGATCGCCGACGCCCCGCAGGACAGTGAGATCGTCCAGTCCGAGATCTTCGGGCCGGTGCTGGTCGTTCTGCCGTTCGACAGTGATGATGAGGGCATCCGGCTGGCCAACGACACCCCGTACGGTCTGGCCGCCTCCGCGTGGAGCAGCAGCGTCTACCGGGCGAATCGCGCCACCCGCGAGATCAAGGCGGGGTGTGTGTGGGTCAACGACCACATTCCGATCATCAGCGAGATGCCGCACGGCGGCTACAAGGCGTCCGGCTTCGGCAAGGACATGTCGGCGTACTCGTTCGAGGAGTACACCCAGGTCAAGCACGTAATGTTCGACAACACGGCGGTAGCTCGGAAGGACTGGCACCGCACGATCTTCGGGGACCGATAGTCACTCCCGCGGCCGCTCATCCCGGCCCTCTTCCCGAAAGGGCATCAAGCGCATGAGGCAGTACGAGCCCGACCGTCCGACGCCGGTCGAAGTGGCCGCCATGCGGCGCAGTCTCCGCACCGGCCGGGCCGCCCTGGCCCGCCGGTCGTTCCTGGGCGGTGCGCTCGCGGTGGGCGGCGTAGGGGCGCTGAGCGCCTGCGGTATCCCCGCGGCCGGCAAGTCCCAGGGCGGCGTCTCCGCAGACGACCACTCGGCGAAGGAGAAGGTCGTCAACTTCTCCAACTGGCCCGAGTACATCGACGTGGACGACAGCGGGAAGCACCGCCCGACGCTGGACGCGTTCCGCAAGCGGACCGGCATCACCGTGAAGTACACCGAGGACATCAACGACAACGACGAGTTCTTCGGCAAGATCCAGCCACAGCTCGCCGCGGGCCAGGACACCGACCGGGACCTGATCGTCCTCACCGACTGGCTGGCCGCCCGCATGATCCGGCTCGGCTACGTCCAGAAACTGGACGCGTCCAACCTGCCGCATGCCTTCGCCAACCTGTCGGACCAGTTCCGCAGCCCCGACTGGGACCCGGGCCGGGCCTACTCGTACCCCTGGCAGGGCATCTCGACCGTCGTCGCCTTCAACAAGAAGGCCCTGGACGGCGTCGAGGTGAAGTCGGTATCCGACCTGCTCGACAACCCCGCGCTCAAGGGCCGGGTCGGCCTGCTGACCGAGATGCGCGACACCGTCGGCATGACCATGCTCGACATGGGCAAGGACCCGGCGACGTTCACCGACGACGACTACGACGCGGTGATCGCCCGGCTGCAGAAGGCCGTCGACAACGGTCAGATCCGCCGCTTCACCGGCAACGACTACACCTCCGACCTCAGCAAGGGCGACCTGGCGGCCTGTGTGGCCTGGGCCGGTGACATCGTGCAGCTCCAGTCCGACAACCCGGACGTCTCCTACGTCATCCCGGACAGCGGCTACATGACGTCGACCGACAACATGCTGATCCCCAACAAGGCGCGCCACAAGACGAACGCCGAGCGGCTCATCGACTACTACTACGAGCCCGGGCCGGCCGCCGAACTCGCGGCCTACATCAACTACGTCAGCCCGGTCGCGGACGTGAAGCCCTACCTCGCCAAGATCGACAAGTCGGCGGCGGACAACCCGCTGATCGTTCCCGACAAGGCCATGCAGGCCAGGTCCCATGCCTTCCGCTCGCTGAGCTCGAAGGAAGAGACGGCATACCAGCAGAAGTTCGCGAAGCTCACAGGGGCGTGACGACACCATGACGACAGACAGCAGCGGCGACGTCCGCCTCACCGGCATCGGCAAGACCTACGACAACGGCTTCACCGCCGTGAAACCGATGGACCTGACCGTGCCCCAGGGTTCCTTCTTCGCCCTGCTCGGTGCCTCCGGGTGCGGCAAGACCACCACCCTGCGCATGATCGCGGGGCTCGAGGAGCCGACCAGCGGCACCGTGCACCTCGGCGACCAGGACGTGACCCATCTGCCGCCGTACAAGCGGCCGGTGAACACGGTCTTCCAGTCCTACGCCCTCTTCCCGCACCTCGACATCTTCGAGAACGTCGCCTTCGGCCTGCGCCGGCGCGGCATCAAGAGCGTGAAGAAGCAGGTCGAGGACATGCTCGACCTCGTCCAGCTCGGCGAGCAGGCGCGCAAGAAGCCGCACCAGCTCTCCGGCGGCCAGCAGCAGCGGGTCGCGGTGGCCCGCGCGCTCATCAACCACCCCAAGGTGCTCCTCCTCGACGAGCCGCTCGGCGCCCTCGACCTCAAGCTGCGCCGCCAGATGCAGTTGGAGCTCAAGCGGATCCAGACCGAGGTCGGCATCACCTTCGTCCATGTCACGCACGACCAGGAGGAGGCCATGACCATGGCCGACACGGTCGCCGTGATGAACGCGGGACGGGTGGAGCAACTCGGCTCGCCCACCGATCTGTACGAGAACCCCAACACGACCTTCGTCGCCAACTTCCTCGGGACGTCCAATCTCATCGAGGCCGAGGTCGACACGAAGAGCGGGGACGACATCATCCTCAAGGCGGGCGGCGGCAAGCTGGTCCTGCCCGAGGCGCGATGTTCGGCGCCGACCAGGGCGGGCGGCAAGGTGCTCGTCGGCATCCGGCCCGAGAAGATCTCCCTCACGCACGCCGACGACGCCGGCTCGATCCCCGAGGGACGCAACCGGATCACCGGCAAGATCGCCGACGCCAGTTTCATCGGCGTCTCCACGCAGTACGTCATCGACAGCGCGGTGTGCCCCGAGTTCGCGGTGTACGTGCAGAACGTCGACCGCGACGGCCGGCTCGTCCCGGGCGCCGACGTCGTCCTGCACTGGAGCCCGGCGCACACCTTCGGTCTCGACGCCGCGCAGGACATCGACGCCGGTACCGAGGAGGAAGCCGCCTGATGGCCACGCTCTCCGAGGCGCCGCCGCCCCTGGCGCCCGCCGAACCCACGGCGAAGCCCCCGCGCAAGCGGGGCCGGTTCACGCCGTACTGGCTGCTGCTGCCCGGCCTGCTCTGGCTGGTCGTCTTCTTCGCGCTGCCGATGGTCTACCAGGCCTCCACCTCCGTCCAGACGGGTTCGCTGGAGGAGGGCTACAAGGTCACCTGGCACTTCGCGACCTACTGGAACGCGCTGAGCGAGTACTGGCCGCAGTTCCTGCGGTCCGTCTTCTACGCGGCCGGGGCGACCGTGCTCTGCCTGCTGCTCGGCTACCCGCTGGCGTACCTGATCGCCTTCCGGGCCGGCCGCTGGCGGAACCTCATCATGATCCTGGTGATCGCGCCGTTCTTCACCAGCTTCCTGATCCGCACCCTGGCCTGGAAGACGATCCTCGCCGACAACGGCCCGGTCGTGCACGTACTGAACTCGCTGCACATCCTGGACCTCACCGACTTCCTCGGCTGGACGGCCGGCGACCGCGTCCTGGCCACCCCGCTCGCGGTGGTGTGCGGACTGACGTACAACTTCCTGCCGTTCATGATCCTGCCGCTCTACACCTCGCTGGAGCGGATCGACGGACGGCTGCACGAGGCGGCCGGCGACCTGTACGCCAAGCCCTGGACGACCTTCCGGAAGGTCACCTTCCCGCTGTCGATGCCGGGCGTGGTCTCCGGCACCCTGCTGACCTTCATCCCGGCGGCCGGTGACTACGTCAACGCCGAACTCCTCGGCTCGACCGACACCCGCATGATCGGAAACGTGATCCAGACGCAGTTCCTGCGGATTCTCGACTATCCGACGGCGGCCGCGCTCTCCTTCATTCTCATGGCCGCGATCCTGTTCATGGTCACGATCTACATTCGCCGGTCCGGGACGGAGGATCTGGTCTAAATGCCCTTCGTCAACTGGTTCAAGAAGCGTCTCGTCGTCATCGCGGGACTGCTCACCCTCGGATATCTGCTGCTTCCGAACATCATCGTCACGGTGTTCTCCTTCAACAAACCGAAGGGGCGCTTCAACTACGAGTGGCAGCAGTTCTCGCTCGACGCGTGGAAGCAGCCGTGCGGAGTCGCGGACATGTGCGGCTCGCTCTCCATCAGCCTGCAGATCGCCGTCTGGGCGACCATCGGCGCCACGCTCCTCGGCACGATGATCGCCTTCGCGCTGGTCCGCTACCGGTTCCGGGCCCGCGGCGCCGTGAACTCGCTGATCTTCCTGCCGATGGCGATGCCCGAGGTCGTCATGGCGGCCTCGCTGCTCACCCTCTTCCTGAACATGGGTGCCCAGCTCGGCTTCTACACGATCCTGATCGCCCACATCATGTTCTGCCTCAGCTTCGTCGTCACCGCGGTCAAGGCGCGCGTGATGTCGATGGACCCGCGCCTGGAGGAGGCGGCCCGGGACCTCTACGCCGGACCGGTGCAGACGTTCGTCCGGGTCACCCTCCCCATCGCGGCCCCCGGAATCGCGGCGGGTGCGCTGCTGTCCTTCGCGCTCTCCTTCGACGATTTCATCATCACCAATTTCAACGCCGGCTCCACCGTCACCTTCCCCATGTTCGTCTGGGGTTCGGCCCAGCGCGGCACGCCCGTCCAGATCAATGTCATCGGTACGGCCATGTTCCTGGTCGCCGTATTGCTCGTCCTGGTAGCCATGCTCATCACCAACCGCCGTAACAGGCAAAAGGCGTAAAGAACTCTGTAGGGAGTTGAAAATCATGGCCCCAAGCGCCATGAGCCGTCAGGCAGATTGGACCAAGTCTCTTTCCGAAGCACAGCCGGTTCCGTACTGGCTCGAAGACCCCGGCAAGCCCCACCCCGAGCCCGCGCTCACCGGCGCCGACACCTGCGACCTGCTGGTCGTCGGCGGCGGGTACAGCGGACTGTGGACCGCGCTCAACGCCAAGGAGCGCGACCCCAAGCGCGAGGTGGTCCTGCTGGAAGGCCGCGAGGTGGGCTGGGCCGCCTCCGGCCGCAACGGCGGCTTCTGCGCCGCCTCCCTCACCCACGGGCTGCCCAACGGGCTCGCCCGCTGGCCCGGCGAGATCCACCGCCTGGAGGAGCTGGGCCGGCGCAACCTCGACGAGATCGAGGCCGCCGTCGCCCGGCACGGCATCGACTGCGAGTTCGAGCGCACCGGCGAGATCGACGTGGCCACCGAGCCCTACCAGGCCTGGGAACTGCGCGACTGGCACCAGGAGCTGGAGCGGAAGGGCCTCGCGGACGGCATCGAGGTCCTCGACGCCGACGCGGTGCGCGAGCAGGTGAACTCGCCCACCTTCGAGGCCGGCCTGTGGGACCGCCGGGGCGTGGCCATGGTCAACCCGGCCAAGCTCGCCTGGGGCCTCAAGCAGGCCTGCCTCGCCCTCGGTGTCCGGGTGTACGAGCACACGCCCGCCCTCGAACTGAAGCCGTACGGCGCCGGCATGGCCGTACGCACCCCATACGGCTCGGTGCGCGCCCGGCGGGTCGCCCTCGGCACCAACATCTTCCCGAACCTGGTCAAGCGGGTCCGCGCCTACACCGTCCCGGTCTACGACTACGCCCTGATGACCGAGCCGCTCACCGCCGAGCAGCTCGGCGCGATCGGCTGGAAGAACCGGCAGGGCCTCGGCGACTCGGCCAACCAGTTCCACTACTTCCGCCTGTCGGCCGACAACCGGATCCTCTGGGGCGGCTACGACGCCATCCACCACTACGGCGGCCGGGTACGCGCCGAGTACGACGACCGTCCGGAGACCTACGCCAAGCTCGCCGGTCACTTCTTCACCTGCTTCCCGCAGCTGGAGGGCGTCCGCTTCACGCACGCGTGGGGCGGCGCGATCGACACCTGCTCCCGCTTCTCGGCGTTCTTCGGCACCGCCCACCAGGGGCGGGTGGCCTACGCGGCCGGGTACACCGGCCTCGGCGTCGGCGCGACCCGGTTCGGTGCCGACGTGATGCTGGACCTGCTGGCCGGCGAGGAGACCGAGCGCACCCGCCTGGAGATGGTCCGCAAGAAGCCGCTGCCGTTCCCGCCCGAGCCGTTCGCCTGGACGGGCATCGCTCTCACCAAGTGGTCGCTGGCCCGCGCCGACGCCCACGGAGGCCGCCGCAACCTGTGGCTCAGGGCGATGGACCGGATGGGGCTGGGCTTCGACAGCTGACTCGTTCGGGTGCGTGATCCAGCTCACTCCAACAGGGTGGGCAAACCTGCGTAATGCCCCTGGAAGACCTCCCTCTCTCTCCGTGACGCGACGCCCGCGTCGACGAGGCGGGACTGGGAGGTCTTCTGATGACTGGGGCGAAGACGGCGGTCGAATGGCTGGCATCCGTCGCACCTGACCCCGAGGCGTGCCGCTGGGAATGGGAGCGCAACCCCCTCGGGGTCGCGCTGCTGCCCGCCGGCAAGGCCTGGGACGTACTGATCCTGCCGGGCGAGCTCGGCTACCCCACCCTCGACGTGCTCACCCGCGTCCTCGGCCAACCAGGGCCCGTCCTGGTCGACTTCGGGGACGACCGGGTGGGCTTTTTCGTGCCGCCCGGCACGGCCGCCCGGTGGCTCGGCACCGGGATCCGCACGGCGGGCGCCGGCACCTGGATCGTCGTGCCGTATCCCGGCCGGTCGACCCAGGGGGTGCGGTGGCTGGTGGCGCCGGACGGGTCGGGGACGCTGACGGATCCGGCGCTGCTCGAGCTGGCCATGCACGAGGCTGCCGCCGGCCTGGCCGATGGCTAGGCGCCGTGCGTGGCAGGGGCGGCCGTCGGCTGCGGCTGCGTTGTGGCTGGTCGCGCAGTTCCCCGCGCCCCTACGGGGCGCTGTGCCGTAGGTCTTGACAAGTGGATTGGTCTGGACCAAGTTGAGCGCCGCTGCACCTCCTCCAATTCCCCCAAGCCCGGAGGCACTTGTGGTTCGCGCGAGACCTGTTCTCACCATGCTCACGGCCGGGCTGCTGGCCGTGTCCGGTATCACCGCGCTCTCGTCGGCCGCCCGTGCGGCCGACGCGGACCTTGCCAGGAACGGCGGCTTCGAGTCCGGTCTCGACAACTGGAGTTGCACGGCCGGTACGACGGTCAGCTCACCCGTGCACAGTGGCGGCTCCGCGCTGCAGGCGACCCCGGCCGGCAGCGACAACGCGCAGTGCGCGCAGACGGTGACCGTGCAGCCGGGCGCGCAGTACACGCTGTCCGGTTACGTCCGCGGCTCCTACGTCTACCTCGGTGCGAGCGGCACCGGGACCACCGACGTCTCCACCTGGACCCAGTCCGCCCCCGACTGGCAGAAACTCACGACCACCTTCACCACCGGCGCCTCGATCACCAAGGTCACGATCTACACCCACGGCTGGTACGGCACCGGCGCCTACTACGCGGACGACATCTCCCTCGTCGGCCCCGGCGGTTCCACGGGCCAGCCGCCCGCCGTACCGACCGGACTGAAGACCGGCACGGTCACCTCCTCCAGCGTGGGTCTGTCCTGGACGGCGGTCACCGGCGCCACGAGCTACGCGATCTACCGGAACGGGGTGAAGGTCCAGACGGCGACCGGGACTTCGGCCACGGCCACCGGCCTCACGCCCTCCACCGCGTACAGCTTCCAGGTCACGGCGGTGAACGACGCCGGCGAGTCCGCGAAGTCGGCCGCGGTGACCGCCACCACCGCCGGCTCCTCCGGCGGCTCCACCGACCTGCCCACCCACGCCCTGGTCGGCTACCTGCACGCCTCCTTCGCCAACGGCTCCGGCTACACCCGGCTCGCCGACGTCCCCGACAGCTGGGACGTCATCGACCTGGCCTTCGGCGAGCCGACCTCGGCGACCTCCGGGGACATCCGCTTCAACCGCTGCCCCGTGACCGAGTGCCCGAACGTCGAGAGCGACGCCGACTTCAAGGCGGCGATCAAGGCCAAGCAGGCGGCCGGCAAGAAGGTGCTGATATCGATCGGCGGCGCCAACGGCCAGGTCCAGCTGACCACGACCGCCGCCCGGGACGCCTTCGTCTCCTCCGTCTCGAACATCATCGACACCTACGGCCTGGACGGCCTCGACATCGACTTCGAGGGCCACTCGCTGTCGCTGAACACGAGCGACACCGACTTCAAGAACCCGACGACCCCGGTGATCGTGAACCTGATCTCCGCGCTGAAGACGCTGAAGGCCAGGTACGGGGCGAAGTTCGTGCTGTCCATGGCGCCCGAGACCTTCTTCGTGCAGATGGGCTACCAGTTCTACGGCACCGGCAAGTTCGGCGGCCAGGACCCGCGCTGCGGGGCCTACCTCCCGGTCATCTACGCCCTGCGCGACGACCTGACCCTGCTGCACGTCCAGGACTACAACTCGGGCCCGATCATGGGCCTCGACAACCAGTACCACTCCATGGGCGGCGCCGACTTCCACATCGCCATGACCGACATGCTGCTCACGGGGTTCTCGGTGGCGGGCGACGCCAATAACGTCTTCCCGCCGCTGCGCCCGGACCAGATCGCGATCGGCATGCCGGCCTCGACCAACGCGGGCAACGGCTACGTCGCACCGGCAGAGGTCACCAAGACCCTGGACTGCCTGACGAAGAAGACGAACTGCGGCTCCTACGCGACCCACGGCACCTGGCCGGCCATGCGCGGCCTGATGACCTGGTCGGTCAACTGGGACCGGTTCTCGAACTGGGAGTTCCAGAAGACCTTCGACGCGTACTTCGGCTGAGCAGCAGCCACAGTGCGGTCAGCAGGACCGCGCACAGGCACCAGCTGGCCGCCACGTCCAGCGGCCAGTGGTACCCGCGGCGGACCAGACCGTAGGAGACGGCGAGGACCAGGGCCGCGCAACCGGTGACGACGGTGCGGCGGGTGGCGCGGGAGCGGAGCCAGGGGAGGAGGAGCAGGGTCGCGGAGCCGTACGCGATCGCCGCCGTCGCCGTATGGCCGGAGGGGAAGTAGCCGACCGCGGGGGGCACCACCGGGGTCCCCGGACGGGCGGTCCAGTCCTTGACCGGCACGATGATCGCCGGGACCAGGGCCATCAGGGCGGCGGCCGCGGCGGGCGGCAGCCACCAGCGGTCTGTACCGGTGGAACGGCCGCGCCGGACGACGTATCCGATGACGATCACCAGGACCGGAACCGCGACCTGCACGTTCCCGAGGTCGGAGAGGAGCTCGGAGAACCGGTCCGGGTGGACGAGTGCGCTGCTCAGGCGGCTGTCCAGGCGGAGCAGGGGGCCGTGGGCCACGACCTGCCAGGTGATCAGCGCGAAGAGAAGGGCCGGAAGGACCACGAGCCCCAGGAGTCCCGCGAGGGGAAAGCGAAGGAAGGAGGTCGGCCGCCCCGGAACAGGGGGGGTGGTTCCGGGGCGGCCGTCCGGATCGGAATGTCGCGCGCCCCGGGGGGTTTGGGGCGAGCGACCGTCCGATCGGTGAGGAGATCCGGAGCCGGAGGCCCCGGTTGTGTGCGCGAGGGCACGACCAGGTCGAAGCTGGGGAGGCCCCGGCCTGAAGTCGCCCACAGTCCCCTGTGGGCGGGGTGTATCTCTCATCTGGTGAGAACCTACGGCAGAGTGCGGTGCGGCGACAGGCGGAATCGCGTCCCGTCATCCACCTCGCACACCTTCTTCACACGGCCCGACGGGGGCCGCCCCAGCCCCCCACATCACGCCAGGTGGGAGGGGAGGGGCGGCTGTGACACATGGGTTCGACACCCTGTGAGCGGGCTGCGAGAACCCTGTGGCTCAGATCCGAGCGAAGGCCTGCTCGATGATGTCGAGGCCCTCGTTGAGCAGGTCCTCGCCGATGACCAGCGGCGGCAGGAAGCGCAGCACGTTGCCGTAGGTGCCACAGGTCAGGACCAGCAGGCCCTCCTGGTGGCAGGCCTTGGCGAGGGCCGCGGTCGCCTCCGGGTTCGGCTCCTTGGTCGTACGGTCCTTGACCAGCTCGATGGCGATCATCGCGCCGCGGCCCCGCACATCGCCGATGACGTCGAACTTCTCGGCCATGGCGGACAGCCGCGCCTTCATGATCGCCTCGATGGCCTTCGCCTTGCCGTTGAGGTCCAGCTCCTTCATGGTCTCGATGGCGCCGAGCGCACCGGCACAGGCGACCGGGTTGCCGCCGTAGGTGCCGCCGAGGCCGCCGGCGTGCGCGGCGTCCATGATCTCGGCGCGGCCCGTGACGGCGGCCAGCGGCAGACCGCCGGCGATGCCCTTGGCGGTGGTGATCAGGTCCGGAACGATCCCCTCGTCCTCGCACGCGAACCACTGACCGGTACGGCAGAACCCGGACTGGATCTCGTCGGCGACGAACACGATCCCGTTGTCCTTGGCGAACTGGCTGATCGCCGGCAGGAAGCCCTTGGCGGGCTCGATGAAGCCGCCCTCGCCGAGCACCGGCTCGATGATGATCGCGGCCACGTTGTCCGCGCCGATCTGCTTGTTGATCATGTCGATGGCCTGGGCGGAGGCCTCGGCACCCGCGTTCCCGGGACCGGTGAGCCAGCGGTAGCCGTAGGCCACCGGCACCCGGTACACCTCGGGCGCGAACGGCCCGAAGCCGTGCTTGTACGGCATGTTCTTCGCGGTCAGCGCCATGGTGAGGTTGGTCCGGCCGTGGTACCCGTGGTCGAACACGACGACCGCCTGCCGCTTGGTGTAGGCGCGCGCGATCTTGACGGCGTTCTCGACGGCCTCGGCGCCGGAGTTGAACAGCGCGGACTTCTTGGCGTGGTCGCCGGGCGTCAGCTCGGCCAGCGCCTCCGCGACGGCCACATAGCCCTCGTACGGGGTGACCATGAAACAGGTGTGGGTGAAGTCGGCCAGCTGGGCGGCGGCCCGGCGTACGACGGCTTCGGCGGAGGCGCCCACGCTGGTCACCGCGATACCGGAACCGAAGTCGATCAGGCGGTTGCCGTCGACGTCCTCGATGATGCCGCCGCCCGCGCGGGCGGTGAACACCGGCAGCACGGAACCGACACCCTGCGCGACCGCGGCGGTACGGCGGGCCTGCAGCTCCTGCGACTTGGGGCCGGGGATGGCGGTGACGACGCGGCGCTCCTGCGGAAGTGCGGTCATGGGGGCTCCCTGATCAATCGTGCGTTCCGGGGCGCTGTGCGTGTCCGGCGGCCCGGGGTGGCTCCGGCGGTGCGTATCCGGACGCTCTCCTTCTTTCTTCGCAGGCTAGGTCCGGCCGTGGGAGGTGGGCATGCTCCATGTGGGTGTTGTCCGGGGGTGGCGTTGTCCGTGGTGGACATACTGCGCCGGGCGGTGGCGGGACCCGGCTGACGGTTCCTCGGCCGCGTAAGCGGTGAACTCCCCTGGGGAGGGCGTTAGATTGACTCGCTGACGGTGGACGGAACGGCTGGTCAGGGGGAAAGGGCGATGGACAGCGACGGGACGCGGGACACACAGGGCACGCACACGAATCCTGTACCGCGTCCGGCGGGGCCGCAGGACGCGGGCAGGGCGCCGGCCGAGGCCGCCGCCGTGCCGCCGCGGCCGAAGCTGCCGCCCGGGGCGCCTCCGAGGCCCGACGGCTCGGCCTTCCTGAGCTGGCTGCGGGCGCCGCGGCCGGAGGCCGCGCCCGGGGTGTGGCGGTTCCGGTACACGCCCAGGCCAGAGGAGGAGCCCGAGCGGATCCCGGCCCGGCAACTGCTGAGCGGCGCGTTCATCGCGTTCCTGGTCGGCTGGCTGGTCTGGTCGCTGCTGTGGAACGGCTATCTGGGCGGCTGGTGGGTGGTGCCCCTGGAGCTGTTCACCCCGGACTCCTGGCGGCACAGCGACGACCGCGTCGGCAACGCCGTCCTCTGGTACGGCTACTACACGCTCATCGCCCTGGCGATCATGCTCGTCGTCGGCCGTCTCGGCCGCTGGGGCGAGGTCTGGCGCCGCTATGGCCCGCGAGCCTGGACCCAGGCCGCCACCCCCGGCGCCGAACGGCCCCCCGCCCCCGAGCAGGACCCCGCCCAGTGGCCCCACCTCCGTGCCGCCGGGGCGCACGACGCCGCTGATCGGCTCGCCGCCGACGCACGGGCCGGGCTGATGGGGGACGTGGACCAGGCCCGCATCGCCCGCGCCTGGCAGGGCGTGCGCAGCGGCCGGCACAGCATGGCGTCGTTCTCCGCCGCCGTGGTCAAGGACGGCGCCGCCGCCTGCCTGCACCCCTCCGGGGAACGCGACCTGCCCGCCCGGCACGCCCGGCACGACCTGGTCACCGGCCAGGTGCGGCTCGGTACGACGGCCGACGACCCCCGCAACCCCTACCTCTACCGCGGCACCGGCCTCGCCCTCGGTCCCGAGCTGCTCGGCACCTCCCTGCTCGCCGTCGGTCCGGCCGGCTCCGGCAAGTCCGGCGCGCTGGTGCGCCCGCTCGCCGAGTCGCTCTGCCTGCACGCGCTCGCCGGCCGCGCCTCCGTGGTCGTCGTCGGCGCGGCCGGCGCCGGACTCGGACCCGCCGACTCCTACGACGTCGTCGTCCGCATCGCCCACCCCGAGTCCGTCTACGACCTCGACCTGTACGGCGGCACCACCGACCCCGACGAGGCCGCCGCCATAATCGCCGAGGCCCTGGTCGGCGACCTCGCCGACCCGCCCCCCGGCAGCGACAGCCGCCGCTCCACCACCGTCCTCGCCCAGCTGCTCGGCCCGTTCAAGGCGGTCCACGGCCGCTTCCCCTCCGTACCCGAACTCCGCCAGCTCCTCGACGGCGCCCCCGGCCCGGTGGCCGCGCTCCGCAAGGCGCTGACAGCCACAGGACACGAGTCGCTGCTGCGCGAACTCGACGCCCGGGAACGGCAGATGGGGCACCCGGGTGACGTGGGCGCGGTGCTCGCCGACCGCATCGCTCTCCTCGACCGTCCGGCCTTCGCCGGGTTCTTCGACACCTCCGGCCAGTCCCGCCCCTTCTCCCTGAAGGCCCTCGACCACCCGGTCCGGGTCCGTATCGACCTGCCGGAGCGCGGCCACGCGGACGCCTCCCGCATCCTGGCCCGGCTGGTGCTCGCCCAGTTCACGGCGAGCGTGACGGTCCGGGACGACCGCTCGCTCTTCGCCTGCCTGCTCCTGGACGACGCGACGGGTGTGGTGACGCCGGAGGCGGTACGTGCCGTGCAGCGTCTGCGGTCGGCCAACGCCGGCGTCGCGCTGACCCTGCGCACCCTGGACGACGTGCCCCGTCCCCTGCGCGGGCCGCTGCTGGGGGCCACCGGCTGCCGTATGGCCTTCGCCGGACTCACCCCCTGGGACGGCCAGGACTTCGCCGAGGTCTGGGGCAAGGAGTGGACCGAGGCCCGGGACGTCACCGACCGCCAGATCATCGCGGAGACCCCGGCGGGCAAGGCGCTGCACGTCGTCCGGCAGGTCATCACCGGCAAGGCGCCCACGGCCCGCGCGGTCACCGTCCGCCAGGTGGAGCGCGAGCGCTGGTCGGCCTCCGAGCTCGCACACGGCGTGCCGGCGGGCCATGCGGTCCTCTCCCTGACGACCGTCAAGGGCGAGCACGCGCCGCCGCTGCTGGTGGACCTCAGGGGCGGCGCCGGCCGGGTTTGAACAGGCAGTCACACGCGACCGTACAGTGAGGCAGAATCGATAGAGGCCGTTCATACGAGACGGCCAAAGGCCCCGCTGCCCCTGTGCACGTCTTCACGTGTGCGCGACCGAAGAGAAGATCTGACGGCCCGATGCCACCCACGCTCGCCTCGCTCGTCCACCATTCCGCGCTCAAACTGACCGTGCGCGCGGGCGAGGACCGCCTCGACGTGCCCGTGCGCTGGGCCCATGTCAGCGAACTCGCCGACCCCGTGCCGTACATGGAGGGCGGGGAACTCCTCCTGATCACCGCGCTGAAGCTGGACGCGGACGATCCGGAGGCCATGCGACGGTATGTGAAACGCCTGGTGGGAGCGGGTGTGGTGGGTCTCGGCTTCGCCGTCGGGGTCAACTACGAGGAGATCCCCAAGGCCCTGGTCGACGCGGCGGAGCGGGAGGACCTGCCCCTGCTGGAGGTGCCGCGCCGCACCCCCTTCCTCGCCATCAGCAAGGCCGTGTCGGCAGCGATCGCGGCCGACCAGTACCGGGCCGTGACGGCGGGCTTCGCCGCCCAGCGCGAACTGACCAGGCAGGCCCTGAACGCGGGTCCTGAGGGTCTGCTGGCCGCACTCGCCGCGCAGGTCGACGGCTGGGCGGCGCTGTACGACGCCTCGGGTGCGGTCGTCGCCACGGCACCGGAGTGGGCGGGCCGCCGGGCGGCCCGGCTGACGGCCGAGGTGGAACGGCTGCGGGAGCGCCCGGCGCCGGCCTCCTCGGTGGTGGGCGGCCCGGACAACGAGGACCGGGTGGAGCTGCACTCGCTCGGCACCGGCCGCAGGCCCCGGGCGGCCCTCGCGGTCGGCACCGCGGCGGCCCTCGGCACCGCCGAGCGGTACGCCGTTCACTCGGCCATCGCACTGCTCACGCTCACCACGGAACGCTCCCGTTCGCTGCAGGCGGCCGAGCAGCGGGTGGGTGCGGCGGTACTGCGCATGCTCCTCGCCGGGCAGCCGGACCACGCCCGGGGCGTTGCCGGGGATCTGTACGGCGGGCTTCTCGACGCACCCTTCCGGATCATCGTCGCCGATGCGGGTGCCGAGCTGCTCGCCCATCTCGCGGAGGCGGTCGAGTCGGCCGCGGCGCGCGCCGGGGAGGCGGTGCTGGTGGTGCCGGAGGGGGAGCGGCTGGTCGTGCTGGCCGCCGACGGAGGCGCGGCGGTGGGCGCGTGCGCCGACCACGCGGCGGCGCGCGAGGCCGCCCGGGCCGCGCCGGAGCAGGACGCCACCGAGGAGGACGACCTGGTCGTGGGCATGTCCGCCCCGTCCGGGCCGATCGGCGCGCCGGCCGCCTACAAACAGGCCGAACAGGCCCTGTCGGTGGCCCGGCGGCGGGGCCGGGTGCTGGTCGAGCACGAGCAGCTGGCCGCCGGTTCGGTCCTGCCCTTGCTGGCCGACGACGCGGTGAAGGCGTTCGCGGACGGTCTGCTGCGGGCGCTGTACGAGCATGACGCGACGGGCCGCGGTGACCTGGTGGCCTCCCTGCGGGCCTGGCTGTCCAGGCACGGCCAGTGGGACGCGGCGGCGGCCGACCTGGGCGTGCACCGGCATACGCTGAGGTACCGGATGCGCAGGGTCGAGGAGATCCTGGGCCGTTCCCTGGACGACCCGGATGCCCGGATGGAGCTGTGGCTGGCCCTGAAGGCGACCTCGGCGGACTGATCGCCGCCGGAGAAGCCGGAGAGCGCGGAGAAGCCGGAGAGCGCGGAGAAGCCGGAGAGCGCGGAGAAGCCGGAGAGCGCGGAGAAGCCGGAGAAGCCGGAGAGCGCGGAGGCGCGGAGAGCGCGGAGGCGCGGAGAACGCGGAGGCGCGGAGAACGCGACCCACGCGCCGCCCCTGCCAAAGAGGCGCAGCCCCGTTCCCCACCACTACACCCCGGACAAGCGCCGCTTCTCCCTCCCGCGCCTACGGTGGACCGTGGAAGCCAAGAACATCCCCACACACGCGGAAGGGCCGGGACTCTCATGACCGCCACCCACGCCTTCTGGCTCGCCGGCCGTCAGGTCACCGGCGAGGACACCTTCGACGTCACCAGCCCGTGGGACGGGCGCCTCGTCGGCAAGGTCAGCGTGCCCACCGACACGCAGGTCGAGGAAGCCGTCGCCGCCGCGTACGCCGTACGGGACGAGTTCGCCGCCACCCCGGCACACATCCGCGCCGCCGCCCTCGACCACGTCAGCCGGCGCCTCGCCGAGCGCACCGAGGAGATAGCCCAGCTGATCTCCGCCGAGAACGGCAAGCCGATCAAGTGGGCGCGCGGCGAGGTCGGCCGTGCCGTCTCCGTGTTCCGGTTCGCCGCCGAGGAGGCCCGGCGCTTCAACGGCGGCGAGGCCCAGCGGCTCGACACCGACCTCGGCGGCCAGGGCCGGCTCGCGCTGACCCGCCGCTTCCCGAAGGGCGTCGTCCTCGGCATCGCACCCTTCAACTTCCCGCTCAACCTCTGCGCCCACAAGATCGCCCCGGCCATCGCCGCCGGCGCGCCGATCATCCTCAAGCCGGCGCCCGCCACCCCGCTGTCCGGCCTGATCATCGGCGACCTGCTCGCCGAGACCGAGGGCCTCCCGGCCGGCTCCTGGTCGATCCTCCCGGTCGCCAACGACAAGATGGCCGCCCTCGTCCAGGACGAGCGCCTCCCCGTCATCTCGTTCACCGGTTCCGAGAAGGTCGGCTACGCGATCATGGACTCGGTGCCCCGCAAGCACTGCACCCTGGAGCTGGGCGGCAACGGCGCGGCCGTCGTCCTCGGCGACTACGCGAGCGACGCCGACCTCGACTGGGCCGCCACCCGCATCGCCACCTTCTCCAACTACCAGGGCGGCCAGTCCTGCATCTCCGTGCAGCGGGTCATCGCCGACGCCTCCGTCTACGACCGGCTGCTCCCGCGCATCGTCGCCGCCGTCGAGGCCCAGGTCACCGGTGACCCCGCCGACGCCAAGACGGACGTCGGTCCGCTGGTCAGCGAGGCCGCCGCGGAGCGCGTCGAGGCGTGGGTGAAGGAGGCCGTGGAGGCCGGCGCCACGCTGGTCACCGGCGGCGACCGGGACGGCGCCAGCTTCGCGCCGACCGTCCTCACCGAGGTCCCGGCGGACACCACCATCTCCTGCGAGGAGGTCTTCGGACCCGTCCTCACCGTGCAGAAGGTGTACGGCGAGGCCGAGGCCTTCGCCGCCGCCAACGACTCCAAGTACGGCCTCCAGGCGGGCGTCTTCACCCACGACCTGGGGACCGCCTTCCGCGCTCACCGTGCGCTCGAGGTCGGCGGTGTCGTCATCGGCGACGTCCCCTCCTACCGCGCCGACCAGATGCCGTACGGCGGCGCCAAGCAGTCCGGCGTCGGCCGCGAGGGCGTCAAGTTCGCGATGGACGACTACACCTACGAGCGAGTCCTGGTCCTCACCGGCCTCGCCCTCTGACCTGCCACGGACGGACCCGAGAGCGATAGGACGGCCGCAGCCCACTGTGCGGGGGCTGCGGCCGTCTCCGTTTTCACGCTGGCGTCACCCGCGCCGCAGGGAGGAACTGAAGCCGTGCCGCCGCTCCGGACCGCCGTGGGTGCGCAGTGGCCGGTGGAACTGCTGCGAAAGTCAACGTCGGGACGGCGGGTTCCGCTGCAGGGGTGGTTTGCCGTCATGGCCGGCGCTCTGCCGGACGGCCCGCCAGGACACTGGCCGGGGGCGGCCGGGGGCGCCGCTGTGGACGGCAGGGGAGCGCATGGCCGACAGCAGGATCCTGGTCGCGGTGCCCGAACACCCGCGGGGCGAGGGCGCCGGGTCCCAGCAGTTACGGGCGATCCGGGACGCGATCGAGGCGGGCGGCTTCGAAGTCCGGTGGGCGGTCACGTCCGCGGACGCGGACGCGGTACTGCGCACCGAGGCCGGTCTGGCTGCCGCGCTGGTGGCCTGGGGCCTTCCCGGGGCCCCTGCTGACGGCCCCGGCGCCGCGCTCGCCGCGCCGGACGGCACACTGGCCGGGCCGGACCGAACCCACGACGGGCCTCCGGGCGGCGCCGCCGTGCTGCGCCGGATCGGCCGCCGTTTCCGGGACCTGCCGGTCTTCCTGGTGATGACCGGCGAGGGCCTGGGGGAGCTGCCGCTGTGGGTGTCCGAGTCGGTCGTGGGCTACGTCTGGCCGCTGGAGGACACCCCGGGCTTCATCGCGGGCCGCATCACCGCCGCAGCCCGCGCCTACCGGGAATCCGTGCTGCCACCGTTCTTCCGGGCGCTGCGCCGCTTCGACGACGCCCACGAGTACTCCTGGCACACCCCGGCCCACTCTGGCGGGGTCGCCTTCCTCAAGTCACCGGCGGGGCGCGCCTTCCACGACTACTTCGGGGAGCGGCTGCTGCGCAGCGACCTGTCGATCTCGGTCGAGGAACTGGGCTCGCTGTTCGAGCACACCGGCCCGATCGGCGAGGCGGAGCGCAACGCGGCCCGTGTGTTCGGCTCCGACCTCACCTACTTCGTGCTGCACGGCGACTCGACGTGCAACCGCCTGGTGGGCCACTTCAGCGTGACCCGCGACGAGATCGCGCTGGTGGACCGCAACTGCCACAAGTCCGTGCTGCACGGCCTGGTCGTCTCCGGCGCCCGGCCGGTCTATCTGGTGCCCACCCGTAACGGCTACGGCCTGGCGGGACCGCTGCCCCCGGCCGAGATCGCCGCGGACGCGGTGGCGGCCCGGATCGCCGCGCACCCGCTCACCGAGGGCGCGGTGTCCCCGCACCCGCAGTACGCGGTGTTCACCAACTCCACCTATGACGGCCTGAGTTACGACGCCGTGCCCACCGCTCGTGCGTTCGCCGCCAGTACGCCCCGGGTGCACTTCGACGAGGCGTGGTTCGCGTACGCTCGTTTCCACCCGCTCTACGCCGGCCGCTACGGAATGTCGGTGGACGAGGAGACCTTTCCCGGCCCGGACCGCCCGACCGTGTTCGCCACCCAGTCCACGCACAAGCTGCTGGCGGCCTTGTCGCAGAGCGCGATGGTGCACGTGCGGCCCGCACCGCGGGCACCGGTGGAACACGACCGGTTCAACGAGGCGCTGATGATGCACGGCACCACCTCGCCCCTCTACCCGATGATCGCCTCGCTCGACGTGGCGACGGCGATGATGGACGGCCCACAGGGCGAGTGGCTGATCGACGAGGCGGTCACCGAGGCGATCCGCTTCCGTCAGGAGATGGTGCGGCTGCGGCAGCAGATCGAGAGTGCCGGGGACCGGCCGCCGTGGTTCTTCGGGGTGTGGCAACCGGACACGGTCACCGACCCGGTGACCGGCGCCCGGCTGAGGTTCGAGGAAGCCCCGCCGGAGCTGCTGCGCACCGACCAGTCCTGCTGGCTGCTGGAGCCCGGCGCCGACTGGCACGGATTCCCCGGGCTCACCGAGGGCCACACGATGCTGGACCCCGTCAAGGTCACGCTGACCTGTCCGGGGATCAGCGCCACCGGCGAGATGACCGAGGAGGGCATCCCGGCCCGGGTGCTCACCGCCTATCTGGCCACCCGGAAGATCGTCGTGGAGAAGACCGACAGTTACACCACCCTGATCCTGTTCTCCATGGGCATCACCAAGGGCAAGTGGGGCACCCTGCTGGACGCCCTGACGGATTTCAAGGCGCTCTACGACGCCGACGCCCCACTGGAGCGGGTCCTGCCGGAGGCCGTCGCCGCGCACCCCCGCCGGTACGCGGGCCTGACCCTGCGCGGGCTGTGCCAGGACATGCACGAGCAGCTGCGCTCCGCGCGCCTGGTGGAGCTTCTGGACAGGGCCTTCCAGCAGCTCCCGCAGCCCGTGGCGCCACCTCAGCACTGTTACCAGCGGCTGGTGCGGGGAGACACCGAGCGGGTCCGGATCTCGGAGGCGGCGGGCCGGGTCGCCGCCGCCATGGTGACGGTCACCCCGCCGGGCATCCCGGTCCTGATGCCGGGCGAGTCGGTCGGCGCCCCCGACGGCCCGCTGCTGCGTTACCTCACAGCCCTGGAATCCTTCGACCGCCGCTTCCCCGGCTTCCGCAGCGAGACCCACGGCGTGACCATCGACGAGGACACCGGCGACTACCTGATCGAGTGCCTGCTCCGGGGCGCGGAGCCGCACCCGGGGCACTCGCCCGGGCGTGTCGGCCGGCTCGGCCGTTCTCCGGCCGATGGGAAGCAGGTCGGGTAGGGGCCCGGCACCGATGCCTTCCGGTGCCGGGCCCTCCCCCGTGTCGGCCGCTCCGGACCCTCAACCGGAGAAGCCGACGTGCGCGAGCCGCAGCGGGCCGCGCAGTCTCAGGTGGACGTCGTGCACGCCCTCGGCGGCGATGCCGGCGGTGAGCGAGGTGTACGCATACGGGCCCGGCGTCGGCTCGGTGAGCGTCAGCACCGCCAGCGACGGGCCGCCGTCCAGGGACAGTTCCAGCGAGCCGGCGCCCGACACCCGCGCGGTCACCTCCGTCACCCCCAGACCGAAGTCACAGTCCCGGTAGACGAGTTCACCGAGGCCGTCGCCCTTCGGCGTGACCGCGTCGCCCGCCGACCTCGTACGGTCCACGATCGCGATGCCCGACTGCTCGTCGAAGTCGGCGGCGGGCAGGCCGCGCTCGGCGGTGACGTCACGCGGCAGCGCTTGCTCGCCGTCCAGGATCACCGTCGTGCGCAGCCGGACGTCTGCGCTGGACGCGCCGACCAGGACGTCGTAAGGGCCCTGTTCCAGACGCC
This sequence comes from Streptomyces sp. NPDC051105, assembly GCF_040682795.1. Lineage (NCBI taxonomy): Bacteria > Bacillati > Actinomycetota > Actinomycetes > Kitasatosporales > Streptomycetaceae > Streptomyces > Streptomyces sp. NPDC051105. Next base: position 36,652 of record NZ_JBFBBR010000025.1, read on the forward strand.
ATCCGTCCCGGGCCACGTCCCAGAACGCGAAGGCGGAGAGCGGGACTTCGAAGGTCAGCCCGGTCCGTGCGCCGGGGGCCAGGGTGACCCTTCGGTGGGCCAGGAGTTCGCGGCGCGGGCGCACCGAGGACGGCTCCACCGCCCGGGAGTAGAGCTGGGCCACCTCGTCCGCCGTCACGTCACCGGTGTTGGTGACCGTGAAGGACACGCTGAGCGTCCCGTCCACCACCTCGGTGACCAGGTCGGCGTAGGAGAAGGACGCGTACGACAGGCCGTGGCCGAACGGGAACAGCGGGGTGCCCTCGAAGTAGAGGTACGTCTGGCGGGCGCCCAGCACGTCGTAGTCGAGGAGGCCGGGGAGGTCGGCGTCGGAGGCGTACCAGGTCTGCGGGAGGCGGCCCGCGGGTGAGACGTCACCGGCCAGCACGCGGGCGAGCGCGGTGCCGGCCGCCTGGCCACCGTGCGCCGTCCACAGGACCGCGGGGAGGCGGGCCACGTCCACCGCGTAGGGGTAGGCCGACGTCAGGGCCAGGACCGTCCGCGGGTTCGCGGACCGGGCCGCGCGCAGCAGGCGCTCCTGGTGCGGGGGCAGGGCCAGGGTCGTACGGTCCTCGGTCTCACGGCCGTTGATGTGCGGGTCGTTGCCCGCGACGACCAGGACCGCGTCGGCCGCGGCGGCCACCCTGGCGACGGCCTCCGTACCCCGCTCGACGATGATCAACTCGAAGATCGACGCGTTCTCGGCGGCAACCTTCACGCCGTCGGCGGCGACAGAGACGTGGCGACCCGTGCCGAGATGCCGGAGGAGGTGACCGTGCTCATGGGGTTCCAGGCGGAACGTCTCCTGGACGACCCAGCCGCCGGGCTGGTCGGCGGAGGCACGGACCCGGCCGTCGTCGGCGACCGAGAGATAGCGGCCGTCGGGGGCGCGGAGCGTGAGCACGCCGTCGCCCCAGTCGACGAGGGCGAGTTCGGTACCCGTCGCGTCGGTGGTCAGCGGGGGCAGGTCGGTACGGCCCGCCAGCAGCGCCGGGTCCAGGGCGCCCGTCGCGCCGCGCGTCTCGTCGGCGGCCTCGGGGGCGGGCGGTACGTGCAGGAAGGTGCCGTCCGCGAGCCTGAGCCGGACCCGGTCCACGCCCTCCGCGAACTCCACACGCTCGGCGCCGAACCGTTCGTACAGGCCCTCCAGCGGGGTGGAGCGGTGCAGCAGCGTGCCGCTGTACCAGTCGAGCTTGCACTCGTCGGCGAGCAGACCGACCACCGCGATCCGGGTGTCGGGCGCGAGCGGCAGCAGGTCGCCGTCGTTCTTGAGCAGGACGATCGCCTGTTCCGCGGCCTCCTGGGCGAGGGCGCGGTGCGCGGGAGTGTCGAAGTCGGACGGGTGCGCGTGCGGATCGTCGTGTGGGTCGGAGTGCGGGTCGGAGTGCGGGTCGGAGTGCGGGTCGGCGTATGGATCGTCGTGCGGGTCGAACTCGCCGAGACGGAAGCGGACCGAGAGCTGGCGGCGCACGGCCGTGTCGATGTCGGCCTCGGTCAACAGGCCCTGTGCCAAGGCCCCGTTGATCCGCGCGACGATCTGCGAACCATCCGTCCCGTGGTCGGTGAAGCTGTCGACACCCGCGAGCAGGGCGGCCGCGGTGGCCTCCTCATGGGTGTCGAAGTAGTGCTCGTGGTCGACCAGGTTGCTGGGCGCGCCGGCGTCCGAGCAGACCAGCAGATCCTCCTCCGTCCAGGTCCGCAACCGCTCGCGCAGGTACGGGGAGACGTGGTTGGGACGGCCGTTGACCAGGTTGTACGCCGGCATCACCCCGGCCACCGCGCCCGCCCGCACGGTCTCCTCGAAGGCGCGCAGATCGTACTCGTGCAGCACTCGCGGGCGGACCGAGGAGGAGGACGTGGCGCGGTCCGTCTCGTTGTTGTGGGCGAGCCAGTGCTTGAGGACGGGTGCGGTGCGCCAGTACACCGGGTGGTCGCCGCGCAGGCCGCGGGTGTAGGCGGTGGCGATGGCGGAGGTGAGCTTCGGGTCCTCGGAGTAGCCCTCCTCGTTGCGGCCCCAGAGCGGGTGACGCAGCAGATTCACCGTCGGCGCCCAGACGTTGAGGCCCACGCGGTCGTCGCGGGCGCGCATCGCCCGGACCTCCCGGGACACGGCCTCGCCGACCCGGCGTACGAGATCGGTGTTCCAGGTCGCGCCGAGGCCGACCGCCTGCGGGAACACCGTGGCCGGGCCCATCCAGGCGACCCCGTGCAGGGCCTCCTGGCCGGTGCGGAAGGCGGCGATGCCCAGGCGTGTCACGGCGGGTGCGAACTGGTGCAGGAAGGAGACCTTCTCGTCCAGGGTGAGCCGCGCCAGCAGGTCGTCGATGCGCTTCGCGAACGGCAGGTGCGGATCGCGGAAAGGCGGCGTAGGCGGCGTGTGAGCGGTCACGTGCGGTTCCCCCTGCGATGGAGCGACGAGGAGCTTTCGAAGCGCTTCGATGCTCATTGGACGCACCGTCGGGTGTCAAGAGACGCTCACCGAAAATTCAAGTGGCACATACGAAGAGGTCAACCCCGGCACCACGGAGGAATCTTGGGGGCGACCCTTGTGCACCCCCGGGTGTTCACTTAACCTCGCAGCAACATCGAAGCGCTTCGACTAGCCGACGCGACGGTCCGCCCCAGGGACACATGACAGCGGTCGACCATGGTCGGGGGATCGCTTCAGCTCAGCCAGTTCCACTCGAGACACCGCAGCCGACGGCCACCGCCGGGTGTCCTGGTGCGCCATGAAGGGTTGACGCAATGACGCCGAACGCCGCTTCCGCCCCCTCCGGGCCGAGCCGGAGAAGTTTCCTCGCCTCCACGGCCGTCGCCACCGCAGCGGTGGCGGGCGGGATGCCGCTGCTCGCCGCCTGCGGAGCGTCGGACAGCGGGTCAGGAGGGGGCTCCTCCTCGGGCAAGGACGCGAAGAAGCTGCTGCCGTCCTACGTCGCCGGCAACGTGGTGACTCCGGACATCCCGGCGAAGAACGGCTCGGCGATCGGCTTCACCGGCAAGCTCGACCTGGCGACGCTGAAGACCTCGGTCCCGAAGAAGCTCGGCAAGGGGGGCAAGGTCACCATCATGTCCCCGTTCTGGGGCTCCCCGCCGAAGGCCGGCAATGCCTACTACAGGGCGATGGACGACCTGATCGGCGTCGACGTCCAGTGGCAGAACCAGGACGGCAACACCTACGACCAGAAGCTCGGCGCGGTGCTCGCCTCCAGCGACGTACCGGACGTCGTGGTCGTCCCGGGCTGGAACATGGGCGGCAGGATACCCACCGCCATCATCAGCAAGTTCGCCGACCTCGGCCCGTACCTGTCGGGCGACAAGGTCAAGGACTACCCGAACCTGGCCGCCATCCCGACCGACGCGTGGCGGCGCTGCATCTTCGGCGGCAAGCTGCGCGGCCTGCCGCAGCCCTCGCCGTACGTCACCGGCATCGTGCCCCTCTATCGCAAGGACATCTTCGACAAGGAGGGGTACGCGCTCCCGCGCTCCGCGGACGAGTTCCTGTCCCTGGCGAAGGAGATCACCAACGCCAAGGCCAAGCGCTGGGCCTGCATGGACATGAAGTGGACGGCCTTCCAGTCCTTCGGCGTGCTCTCCGGCAGCGAGAAGCCGCTCGGCTGGAACCTCGTCGACGGCAAGCTGGTCAACCGCATCGAGACCGACGCGTACCTCGAAGCGCTGGAGTGGGCCCGCAAGCTCTTCGCCGCCGGGGTCGTGCACCCCGACTCCCTGCTGGGCAAGAACGCCCCCGACCCCGGCCCCAAGTTCGCGGCCGGCGAGTTCCTGATCTACCCCAACAACATCAGCCAGTGGTGGAGCCGTACCGCCGAACAGGCCACCCAGAACCCGGACTACAAGATCTGGGGCATGGACATCTTCGGCCACGACGGCGGCAACCCGCAGCTGTGGGCCGAGCAGCCCGCCGGCATCTTCGCCTTCATCAACAAGAAGGCCCCGGAGTCCGTGATCCGTGACGTGCTGGCCGTCGCCAACGTCACCGCCGCGCCGTACGGCACCAAGGAGTACATGCTCACCAACTACGGCCCCGAAGGCACCGACTACACCGTCAAGGACGGCGTGCCCATCAAGACCACCCAGGGCAACAACGAGGTCCTGAACGCCTACGTCATGGTCGCGAGCCCCGCCGCCACCATCGCCCACCCCGACTTCCCCGACGTCGCCAAGGCGCAGGTCGAGTGGCAGCAGCGGATGGGCTCCTTCACCAAGAAGTCCAGCTTCTACGGCCAGATGATCACCGAGCCGTCGCGCTACACCAACCTCATGAACGACTTCGAGACGCTCGAGGACGACATCACCCGCGGCCGCAAGAAGATCAGCGACATGCAGCAGGCCGTCTCCGACTGGAAGAGCAAGGGCGGCGACCGGCTGCGCGACTGGTACCAGAAGCTACTCGACGACAACGGCTCGTCGGCGAGCTGACCCGGCACCGAGGCAAGGAGAACGGCCGTGTCCCACAGCACGGTGCCTCGCAGCAGGGCCGAGGCAGACGACGACAGGGCGGGGAGGACTCCGGTGGCGTCCGACGGCACCACCGGAACCGGGAAGAAGGAGAAGACCGGGAAACTGAGCCTGCGCCTCAGATTCAGACGCGACCGCGCGCTGATCCTGATGACGCTGCCGGCGGTCCTGCTGATCCTGGTCTTCAACTACCTGCCGATCCTCGGCAACATCGTCGCCTTCCAGGACTACGACCCGTACGTCAGCGACAACGGCATCGTCTCCATGCTGCACAGCCCCTGGGTGGGCTTCGAGAACTTCCAGCGGATCTTCGCCGACTCGGCGTTCTGGGACGCGGTGAAGAACACACTGGTGCTGTTCTCCCTGCAACTCGTGCTGTTCTTCCCGATCCCGATCGCGCTCGCGCTGCTCATCAACAGCGTGGTCCGGCCCCGGGTACGGGCGATCTCCCAGGCGGTCCTGTACCTCCCGCACTTCTTCTCCTGGGTGCTGGTCATCTCCGTCTTCCAGCAGATCTTCGGTGGCGCGGGCGTGCTGTCGCAGCTGCTGAGGCAGCACGGCTACGACGGCCTCGACATCATGACCGACCCGTCGACCTTCAAGTTCCTGGTCACGGCGGAGGGCGTCTGGAAGGACGCGGGCTGGGGGATCATCGTCTTCCTGGCCGCGCTGGCCTCCGTGAGCCCGGACCTCTACGAGGCGGCGGCGATGGACGGGGCCGGCCGCTGGCGCCGCATCTGGCACGTCACGCTTCCCGCCCTGCGGCCGGTGATCGCCCTGCTGCTGGTGCTGCGCGTGGGCGACGCGCTGACCGTCGGCTTCGAACAGATCCTGCTCCAACGCGACGCGGTCGGCCCAGGAGCCGCCGAAGTCCTCGACACCTTCGTCTGGTGGAATGGCGTCCGCAACCAGGACTTCGGCTACGCGGCCGCCGCCGGTCTGATCAAGGGCGTGGTCAGCCTCGGCCTGGTCCTCGCCGCGAACAAAGTGGCCCATCTCATGGGCGAGCAGGGGGTGTACAAGAAATGACCGCCGTCATCGACAAGCCTCCCGTACGGGAACCTTCCCGATGGGCCGCCCCGCCCCGTCCGGCATGGGAGGAGGAGCCCGGCAAGGCGGGCTCGGCCGGCAAGGGTCTCGTGCTCGCCCTCGCCTGCCTGGGCATCCTCTTCCCCCTGTGGATCATCGTCGTGACCAGCCTCTCCTCACGGAAGACGATCGACGAGGCCGGCGGACTGGTGATGGTGCCCAAGGACATCACCTTCGTCGCCTACAAGGAACTGCTGAGCGGCGGCCAGGTCACCCGGGCCACGATCATCAGCGTCCTGATCACCGTCGTCGGCACGCTGTTCTCGATGGCCGTGTCGGTGCTGTGCGCGTACGGCCTCTCGCGCATCGGCTCCCTGGGCCACCGCTGGTTCCTGATGCTGCTGCTGGCGACGATGTTCTTCAGCGCGGGCCTGATCCCGACGTACCTGCTGGTCCAGTCCCTAGGCCTCACCGACAGCTATCTCGCCCTGATCCTCCCGAGCGCGGTGAGCGTCTTCAACATCCTCGTCCTGCGCGGATTCTTCATGGGCATCTCGCAGGAACTGATCGACAGCGCGCACATCGACGGCGCCGGCGACTTCCGGATCCTGTGGCAGATCGTCATGCCGCTGTCGCGTGCGGTGCTCGCCGTGATCACCCTCTTCTACGCCGTCGGGTACTGGAGCGCGTGGTTCAACGCGTCCCTGTACCTCAACGACCAGGACAAGATGCCGCTGCAGAACGTCATGATCCAGCTGGTGCAGAAGCAGGAAGCCCCGGTGGGGCTGGGGCAGGCGATCAAGACGGGTCAGCTGTCGGGGCTCGCGGTGCAGATGGCGGTGATGGTGATGGCGCTGCTGCCGGTGGCGGTCCTGTCGCCGTTCGTCCAGAAGCACTTCAAGAAGGGGATGCTGACAGGTGCGGTGAAGGGCTAGCCGACGGCGCCTTGTGAACGGGGTGGCCGGGGAGTGCCGGCGACTGCGGGTGGTTCGCGGCCGGCCGCGCAGTTCCCCGCGCCCCTGAAGGGGCGCTGTAGCCGCCGCGTCTCCCCAGCCGCGGGCGCTCGTGACACTCCCCGGCCGCGGGCAGTCGTGCCTCCCCCGGAGCCCGAAAGACCTGGGGGGACCCCCAGGCGGCACGGGTGGGCGCGGGCGGCACCCTGCAAGCGCCGGTAAGCGTCCCACCCCCGCCCAGCCCCCACCCCGGTCGCCCACCCAACCCCACCGAAGGTTCCCCATGCCCACCCTGAGCCGCAGAACCGTACTCGCCGCCACCGCAACCGCCCTCACCACTCTCCCCGTCCTCAGCGCCAACGCCCACGCCGACGAGCCTCGCCCGCAGGCGTACCGTTGGCGCAACGTGGCCATAGGCGGCACCGGTTTCGTCACCGGCGTCCTCTTCCACCCCACCGCCCCCGGCCTCGCCTACGCCCGCACCGACATCGGCGGCGCCTACCGCTGGGACGCCCGCGCCGCCCGCTGGACCCCCCTCACCGACCACCTCGGCTGGGACGACTGGAACCTCCTCGGTGTCGAGGCCCTCGCCGTGGACCCCGTTCACCCGAACCGGCTCTACCTCGCCCTCGGCACCTACGCCCAGTCCTGGGCCGGCAACGGCGCGATCCTCCGCTCCGACGACCGTGGTGCCACCTGGACCCGTACCGACCTCACCGTCAAGCTCGGCGCCAACGAGGACGGCCGGGGCATGGGTGAGCGCCTCCTCGTCGACCCGCGTGACAGCGACACCCTCTGGCTGGGGACGAGGCACGACGGACTGCTCAAGTCGACGGACCGCGGCGCCACCTGGGCGGCCGCCACTGGCTTCCCGGCCACCCCCGCCGCCTCCGGCCAGGGCGTCACCCTCCTCGTCGCCGTCGGCCGCGCCGTCTACGCCGGCTGGGGCGACGCCGACGGCAGGGCCGGCGCCGTCAACCTGTACCGCACCACCGACGGGACCGCCTGGGCAGCCGTCCCCGGCCAGCCCACCGGCACCTCCGCCAAGATCCCGGTCCGCGCCGCCCACGACCGGCATGCGCGCGAGCTGTACGTGACCTACGCCGACGCCCCCGGTCCCAACGGCCAGGCCGACGGCAGCGTGCACAAGCTCTCCACCGTCACCGGCCGCTGGACCGAGGTCACCCCGGTCCACCCCGGCGGCGGGGACACCTTCGGCTACGGCGGGGTCGCCGTCGACGCCCGCCGGCCCGGCACCGTCGTCGTCTCGACGAACAACCGGTGGGCGGCCGTGGACACCCTCTACCGGACCGCCGACGGCGGCCGTACCTGGACGTCCCTGAAGGACACCGCGGTCTTGGACGTGTCGGAGACTCCCTTCCTGAAGTGGGGCGGCGATCAGCCCAAGTTCGGGTGGTGGATCCAGGCCGTGGCCATCGACCCGCACGACTCGAAGCACGTCGTCTACGGCACCGGCGCCACCCTCTACGGCACCCGTGACCTCGTCCACTGGGCCCCGCGGGTCCGCGGCCTGGAGGAGACGTCCGTGGTTCAGCTGGTGTCACCCCCGGTCGGGGAGGCACACCTGCTGAGCGGCTCGGGGGACATCGGCGTCCTGTACCACGAGCGGCTCACCGCGTCTCCGGCCCGCGGTATGGCCACGAACCCCGTGTTCGGGTCGGCGACGGGACTCGCGCAGGCCGCGGGCAGGCCGGCGTACGTGGTCCGCACCGGCTGGGGGGACCACGGCAACGGTGCCTTCTCGAACGACGGGGGCCGGACCTGGGCGCCCTTCGCCGCCCAGCCCTCCCTCGCCCACGACGCACCGGGGCCGATCGCCGCCAACGCCGACGGCAGCGTGCTGCTGTGGTCCTTCGTGCACTGGGACGGGACGAAGTACCCCGCCCACCGCTCGGACGACAACGGCGCCACCTGGACCGAGATCCCCTCCTTCCCGAAGGGCGCCACGCCGGTCGCCGACCCGGCCGACCCGACGCTCTTCTACGCATACGACACCGACACAGGAACGCTACAAGCCAGCACTGACAGTGGCCGGACGTTCACGGCGCGTGCCACCGGGCTGCCCGCCGGGGACAGCCAGTTCCAGCTGGTCGCGGCCCCCGGCAGATCGGGCGACCTGTGGCTGAGCGTGAAGGGGAACGGGTTGTACCGGTCCACCGACGGGGGTGTGACCTTCACCAAGGTGGCCAGTTGCCGGGCCGCCTACACCCTCGGCTTCGGCAAGGCCGCCGACGGCGCCCGCTACCCGGCCGTCTACCTCGTCGGTTCCACGGAGTCCAGCACGGCCGTCCACCGCTCCGACGACGAGGCCGGGACCTGGGTCCGCATCAACGACGACCGGCACCAGTGGGGCTGGACCGGACAGGCGATCACCGGCGACCCGCGCGTGTACGGCCGGGTCTACCTCGCCACCAACGGGCGCGGCATCCAGTACGGGGAGCCGCTTCGATGACCGGCGAACGGAAACGACCGAGCCTCGCCGACGCCGCCCGCGGCCGCATCCTCTTCGGCGGAGACTACAACCCCGAGCAGTGGCCCGAGGAGACCTGGCACGAGGACGTCCGGCTGATGACGGCCGCCGGCGTCAACTCCGTGACCATGGGCGTCTTCTCCTGGGCGAAGCTCGAACCCCGGCCGGGGGAGCGCGACTTCGGCTGGCTGGACCGGCTCATGGACCTGATGCACGACAACGGCATCGGAGTCGTCCTCGCCACCCCGACCTCCGCGCCGCCGCCGTGGCTGGGCCGGCTGCACCCGGACACCCTGCCCCGGGACGCCGACGGCCGCACCGAGTGGTGGGGCGGCCGCCAGCACTTCTCGCACTCCAGCGCCACCTACCGCCGCTACGCGGCCGCCATCACCGAGGACCTCGCCGCCCGCTACGGCGGCCACCCCGCCCTCACTCTGTGGCACATCAACAACGAGTACTGCACCTTCGACTACGGCGACGAGGCGGCCGCCGCCTTCCGCCGCTGGCTGCGCGAGCGCTACGGCACCCTCGACGCCCTCAACTCCGCCTGGGGCACGGCCTTCTGGAGCCAGGGATACGACACCTGGGACGGCATCCTGCCGCCGCGCCACGCCCATTACCTGAAGAACCCCACCCAGGTGCTGGACTTCCGCCGGTTCACCTCCGACATGCTGCTGGAGTGCTATGCGGCCGAACGGGACATCGTCGCCCGGCACACCCCGCACATCCCGGTGACCACCAACTTCATGCCGCTGTGGATCGGCCAGGACGCCTGGCGGTGGGCGGCCGAGGAGGACGTCGTCTCCGTCGACCTCTACCCCGACCCGCGGGATCCACTGGGAGCCCAGCACAGCGCGCTCGTCCACGACCTCACCCGCTCCCAGGCGCGCGGCCCCTGGATGCTCATGGAGCAGGCCGCCGGGCCGGTCAACTGGCGCGGGGTGAACCATCCCAAACCCCGCGGCCTCAACCGTCAGTGGTCCCTGCAGGCCGTCGCCCGGGGCGCGGACGCCGTCTGCTACTTCCAGTGGCGGCAGTCCCGGCAGGGTGCCGAGAAGTTCCACTCCGGGATGGTGAGTCATGCGGGGGCGGAGGGCCGCACGTACCAGGAGGTCGTGCGTCTCGGCACCGAACTCGCCGCCATCGGCGGCGAAGTGACCGGCAGCAACCTGTCCGCGGACGTCGCCGTTCTCCACGACTGGCACTCCTGGTGGGCCGGCGCCCACGAAGGACGGCTCTCCACCGAGGTGGACCTCCCCGACGTACTGCACGCCTGGCATCGCGCCCTCTGGGAGGCGAACCTCGCCACCGACTTCGCCCACCCCGAACACGACCTGTCCGCCTACAGGTTGGTGGTCGTGCCCCAGCTGTACCTCCTCACCGACACCGCCATCGGCAACCTCCTCGGCTACGTCCACGGCGGTGGCACCCTGGTCAGCGGCTTCCTGACCGGCGTCGCCGACCAGGACGACCGGATCCGCCCCGGCGGCATGGACGCCCGGCTGCGCGAGCTGTTCGGCATCCGCACCCTGCACGAGTGGTGGCCGCTGGACCCGGGGGAGAGCGTCGGGTGCGAGGGCTTCCGGGGGACCCTGTGGTCGGAGGAGATCGAGGCCGCTCCCGGGGTCTCCGAGACCGTGCCGTACCGGGGCGGGGAACTCGACGGGCTGCCCGCCGTGCTGCGCAACGGGCGTGCCTGGTACCTCTCCACGCTCCCCGAACCGGAGGCGCTCCGGGAACTGGTCGGCGGGATCGCCGCGGGGGCGGGAGCCCGTCCGGTGCTCGACGGGCTGCCGACGGGGGTCGAGGCGGTGCGCAGGGGTGAGCTGCTGTTCCTGTTCAACCACGGGCGCGAGGCCGTGAAGGTGCACGTCCCTGGCGCCCACCGGGACCTGCTGACCGGCTCTGCCGTCACCGACGCGGTCACCCTCGATCGCTACGGAGTGGCGGTGCTCAAGCCATGACCACCACCGGACCCGCGCACGGCACCTGGGAGCCCGCCCCGGCCGCCCGCTGGGAGGACGCCTTCCTGAGCGGCAACGGCCACCACGGCGCCCTCGTGTCCGGCGATCCGAACGACGACCGTGTCATCGTCACCCAGCACACCCTCGTCCGCCCGAACGGCGGCGAACACGCCCGCCCGCCCCGCCTGGCCGCCGAACTCGCCACCGTGCAGGACCGGTTGCTCGCCGGCGACCTGCGGGCCGCCGAGAGCTTCACCGACGGCCGCCCTCTCCAGTGGGTCCAGCCCTTCCATCCGGCCTTCCGGATACGGCTGCGCAGGCCGGAGGGCCGGACGGACGGCTATCGCCGGAGCGTCGACTTCGGCTCCGGCGAGGTCGTCGCCACCACCGCCGACTGGACCAGCCGCCTCTTCGTCTCCCGTGCCGACGACGTGATCGTGCAGCGGGTCGGCGCCGGCCACCTCGACATCGCCCTCGACCACCGACTCCCGGGCGCTCCGCCCGGCCTGGGCATCGGACACGGCGTCCTCCGCACCCCCGAGGGTGCCCTGCTCAGCCTCCGCGCCCGCTACCCCGACAGCGACCGCGCCTACACCGGTGTCACCCTCGTCGCCGTCACCGGCGGCAGTACCGAGCTCGTCCCGCCCGGTGTCCGCGTCGTCGGCGCCGACTCCGTCCTCCTCCTCACCCGGGTCCGCCGCCACACCGGCGAACTCGACGTGGCCGCCGAGGCGCGCGAGCTGCGCGCGCTGCTCGACGACGGGCTGTCGTACGACGCCCTGCTCGCCCGGCACCTCGACCTCCACCGCACCGCCTACACCCGCGTCACCCTCGACCTGGCCGCCGATCCCGCCGAACGAGCCCTGCCGGGCTCGGAGTTGCTCAAGCGCACCCGCAGCACCGCTCTCCTGGAGCGGCTCTTCGCCGCCGGCCGCTACCACCTGCTCTCCTCCTCCGGCCTCAACCCGCCCCGCCTGACCGGACTGTGGACCGGCGACTGGAACACCGCCTGGTCCGGCGCCTTCACCAACGACGCCAACCTCAACCTCCAGACGGCCTCCGCGGGCGTCGCCGCTCTCCCCGAAGTCACCGCCGCCCTGGAAGCTCTGATCCTGCGTCAGCAGGACGACTGGCGGGAGAACGCCCGTGCGGTCTTCGGCGCCCGGGGCGTGGTCGCACCCGCGCACACCGACGGCGAGTCGGGGCTCTCGTACCACTTCAGCCGCGAGTACCCGCTGCACCTGTGGACGGCAGGCGCCGACTGGCTGCTCAAGCCGCTCGTCGACCACGACGAGATCCGCGGCGAGCGCGATCCGCGTACGGCCGCACTGCTCGCCCAGGTCGCCGCCTTCTACGAGGACTTCCTCACCCGGACCGACACCGACGGCCACCTGGTGGTCGTCCCGTCCTACTCGCCCGAGAACCGGCCGGCCAACGGCAGCTGGGGCGCGGTCAACGCGGCGATGGACCTCTCGGCCGCCCGGCACGCCCTGCGCACGGCCGCCGACTACCACCCGGGCCCGGACGCCGACCGCTGGCGCGCCCTCGCGGATCAGCTGCCCCCGCACCGGATCAACGCCGACGGCGCACTCGCCGAATGGGCCCGGCCCGGCCTGCGGGACACCTACGACCACCGCCACCTCAGCCACCTCTACGGCGTCTGGCCGCTCGACGAGATCACGCCCTACGACACCCCGGAACTGGCGGCCGCCGCCCGTCGCGCGCTCGAACTGCGCGGAGCCGAGAACGACTCGGCGCACGGGCACCTCCACCACGCGCTCGTCGCCGCCCGGCTGCGGGACCGCGAACGGGTCGCCGCCGCCCTCGGCCAGGTCCTGGACGGCGACTTCTTCCACGCCTCCCTGATGAGCGCCCACTACCCGAACCGCGACGTCTACAACGCCGACGCCGCGCACACCCTGCCCGCCGTCCTGATCGAGGCCCTCGTCCAGTCGACCCCGGACCGGCTGGTCCTGCTCCCCGCGCCCCCGGCCGCCCTCGGCCGAGGCCGGCTGACCGGAATCCGCACCCGGTTCGGAGCCGAACTCGACCTCTCCTGGACCCCCGGCGGTGCGCGAGCCGTCCTGAAGCCGCACCGGACGCTCCGTATCGACCTGTGGACTTCCTCCGGCGCCCAGCCGCTCGACCTCGTCGCCGGAGAAGACCACGTCCTCACCCTGGGGACGTGGTAGCCACCCGCACCTCCCCCCACCCATGGAAGGGACACCATGGCATCACGTACGCTCGGCAGGGCCGCCACGGCCCTGATCGCCCCCGCGCTCGCCCTCGGCGCCACCGTCGGCCTCGCCTCGGCGCCCGCCTCGGCCGCCGTCTGGAGCTCCTGCGACCAGTGGGGCAACACCACGCTGAACGGCTACACCCTCTACAACAACATCTGGGGCTCCGGCGCCGGCACCCAGTGCATCTGGGCCAACTCCGGAACCAACTGGGGCGTCACCGCCAACCACCCCAACACCGGCGGCATCAAGTCGTACCCCAACTCCAAGAAGGTGATCAACAAGACGATCACCTCTCTCGGGTCGCTCACCAGCAGCTACAACGTGACCGTCCCGTCGTCCGGCGCGTACAACACCTCGTACGACATCTGGGACACCGGATACGCCAACGAGATCATGCTCTGGGTCAACAAGACCGGCGCCGTCGGCCCGCTCGGCACCTCGCAGGGCACGCTCACCCTGGGCAGCAACACCTGGACCGTCTACAAGGGCAACAACGGCGCGAACAACGTCTATTCGTTCATCCGGAGCTCCAACTCCACCTCCGGCACGATCGACATCCTGCCGATCCTGAAGTGGATCAAGGACACCAAGGGCTGGTTCGGCAACGTGACCATCGGTGACGTGCAGTTCGGCTACGAGATCACCAGCTCGTCCGGCGGGCTGAACTTCACCACCAACAGCCTCACCGTCAGCAGTAGTTGAGCCGGACGGGCCGGCCCCGCGCGCGTCGCGGGGCCGGCCCCCGCCCGGTCACGCCCGGTCGACCTCGGCGCGCAGCGCGTTGTAGTCGGCGAAGGCCGCGTCGACGTCCGCGCGGCTCAGGCCGTAGCGGGCCAGGTCGTAGCTGTGGACGCGGGTGCCCTTGGGGCGGGCGACGATCGCGGGGAGGCGGGCCGCGTCGGCCTCGGTCCAGCGGGCGCCGACGGCCGCGTAGAGCTTCGGGGCGCCCGCGGCCGGGTCGGTGCCCAGCCAGGTGTACGGCACGTCCACCAGCGCCTCGCGGGGAATGCGCGCACGGGCGGCCAGCCCACGGGCGGCCGAGCGGCTGAGCAGCTCCAGCCAGGTGGCGCCGATCCAGCGCAGGTCGAGGGGGCGGGTGTTGACCGCCATCCCGTGCTCGACCAGGCTGCAGAACGAGGCCACGGCGGTGGCCGGATCGCGGTGCGTCCACACGATCGTGGCGTCCGGGAAGACCGCGCGCAGCGCGTCCAGGTTCTCCAGGTGCAGCGGGGACTTCAGCACCCAGCGGCGGCGCGGGCGGCCGTACTGGAGCACCTGGTAGATCTGCTTGAGGTACCGGTAGTCGGCTCCGAAGTCATGGCTCTCGTGCCAGGGCAGATATTCCGGGATCACGGCCTGGGACAGCGGCATCACGGTGTGCGGCAGCGCGAAGGTGCACTCCTCCGGCCCCTCCGGGCGCAGGTTGTGGATGTGGCGGAAGCCCGGGGCGAAGAGGTTGATCCCGCCGACCAGGCGGCGGGCGGTCGTGATCGCCTTCTCCCGTTCCGCGGGGTCGAGATCGAGGTCGGGGGTGAGTAACTCCCAGAGGAGCGGGCAGCGGTGGTCCGCGGACAGGGACAGCACGCTGTGGGTGAGAGTGGTGGCGGTGCGGGGCAGGCCCACCACGAACACCGGCCGGTCGACGGGCTCCCGCTCGATCCCGGGGTGTTCGGCGAGCAGCCGGCGGACCCGGGCCCGGTTGGCGAGGTGGCGGCCGATGTGGCCGCGCGCCGACAGCCAGCCGACGGGGGTGAGGTGCTCGGCGCCGGACCAACATCGCAGCAGGTGACGGAAGTCGTCGGCGAACGGCTCGTCGCCCTCCGTCGGACCGGCCGCGTCGAGCAGTCGCTCGAAGGCCAGGTCCGGTGTGCGGCGGGTGCGGGAGGCGGGTCTGAGCAGCAGATTGGCGAGCGTGAGGGGGAGCGGTCCGGAGGACACGGCAACGGGACCCTTCGTGGGGGACAGGGAGAGGGGATACCTACTACCCCCTCCAACTACCCCACCACACCGCTGAGTTGAGACATTAACCGGCCGGTAACCGCAGTCTGCCGGTGCTACTCCGCGACCGGCAGTCTCGCCCCGTCCCGCAGGAACAGCGGGATACGGTCCAGCGGCGCGTCCACCGTCACCGCCGTACCGCCCTCGTACGACTCACCGGTCCACGCGTCCGTCCACCAGGCACCCGCCGGCAGATACGCCGTCCGGGCGGTGGCGCCCGCCGTCAGCACCGGCGCCACCAGCAGGTCCCGGCCGAACAGATACGTGTCGTCGACCGTCCAGGCCGCCTGGTCCCGCGGGAACTCCAGGAACAGCGGCCGCATCACCGGCAGGCCCTCCTCGTGGGCCTCCCGCATGACCTGGAGGACATACGGCCGCAGACGCTCGCGCAGCCGCAGGTACTTCTCCAGGATCACGCCGACCTCCGGGCCGTACGACCAGACCTCGTTCGGTCCGCCGGTCATGTCCGGGCCCAGCGGCATGCCCGGGTCGCGGAAGCCGTGCAGGCGCATCAGCGGGGACAGCGCGCCGAACTGGAACCAGCGGACCAGCACCTCGCGGTAGGCCGGGTCGTCCGGGTCGCCGCCGTGGAAACCGCCGATGTCCGTGTTCCACCAGGGGATGCCGGACAGGGCCGTGTTGAGGCCGGCCGCGATCTGCCGGCGCAGGGTCGCGAAGTCGGTGCCGATGTCCCCGGACCACAGGGCGGCGCCGTAGCGCTGGCTGCCCGCCCACGCCGAACGGTTGAGGGTGACGACCTCCTCGCCCTGAGCCCGCAGGCCCTCGTAGAAGGCGCGGGAGTTCTCGGCGGGGTAGCTGTTGCCGACCTCCAGTCCCGGGCCCGTCCAGTAGCGCAGGTTCTCCTGGAAACCGGGCTTCAGCTCGGGCTCGCAGGCGTCCAGCCAGAACGCCGTGATGCCGTACGGATCGAGGTAGTTCTCCTTCACCCGGGACCACACGAAGGCGCGGGCCTCGGGGTTGGTGGCGTCGTAGAAGGCGACCTGGACGGTCGACGCCACCTCCTTGTCCGGCCAGTCGGCGTGCGCCATCGGGCCGTACTGGGTGCCGATGAAGTACCCGTGCTGCTCCATCACCGGGTGGTTCTCGGACAGCGGGGACACCGACGGCCACACGCTCACCACCAGCTTGATGCCCAGCTCGGCCAGTTCGCGGACCATCGCGGCCGGGTCGGGCCACTCCTTCGGGTCGAACTTCCAGTCGCCGAGGTGGGTCCAGTGGAAGAAGTCGCAGACGATCGCCGAGATGGGCAGCGAGCGCCGCTTGTACTCCCGGGCCACGGCGAGGAGTTCGTCCTGAGTGCGGTAACGCAGCTTGCACTGCCAGAAGCCCGCCGCCCACTCCGGCAGCATCGGCGAACGGCCGGTCACCGCGCTGTAGTTGCGCTGGCCGTCGGCCGGATCACCGGCGGTGATCCAGTAGTCGAGCTGGCGGGCCGAGTCGGCCACCCAGCGGGTGCCGTTGCCGGCCAGTTCGACACGGCCGATCGCGGGGTTGTTCCACAGGAGGGTGTAGCCGCGGCTGGAGACCAGGACCGGGACCGAGACCTCGGCGTTGCGCTGGATCAGGTCGAGGACCAGGCCCTTCTGGTCGAGACGGCCGTGCTGGTGCTGGCCCAGGCCGTACAGCCGCTCGCCCTCGTAGGCGGCGAACCGCTGCTCCAGCCGGTGGTGGCCGTTGCCGACGGCGGTGTAGAGCCGCGAGCCGGGCCACCAGAAGTGGGCGCGCTGCTCGGCCAGGATCTCCGAGAGGTCGTCGGTGCGCAGGAACCGGACCAGTCCCTCGGCGGACACCTCGACAGTCAGGCCGCCGACCGTCAGCCGCCCTTCACCGTCGACGATCTTGACGGTCGACCCGGTGGCCGGCGGCTCGTCGAGCAGGGCGCCCGGCAGGTCGTCGAGGACCGGACCGCCGAGCCGGGCACGCACCCGGACCGCGTCCGGCCCCCACGGCTCGATCCGCAGTGTCTCCTGACGTCCGCTCCACTCCAGGGCACCGTCCCGCTCGCGGAACGTGCCGACGGTGGGGGAGGACTGCGCGAGGCTCACCTTGGGCGGTGCCACGGCGGACTGGATTTCGGCAGGCTGATTCACGAGGCGGGCTCCTGAACGAGTGCAGACATGGGGGTGCCCCGGCAGGGCGGTGCGGGGCAGTGCGGAAGAGCGGAGTGGGTCAGGACCCGGCCGGCGCCGGGCCCGTGCTCGCCCGTACCGTCAACTCGGGCGCGATCAGCACGACTTCGTCACCGCCCCGGCCGTCCAGCTTGGCGACCAGGTGCTCCACGGCGTACCGGCCCATCTCCTGGGCGGGGATGGCGACCGACGTCAGCCGTACCGAGGCCTGGACGGCGACCTGGTCCGGGCAGATCGCGACCACCGACACGTCCTCGGGCACGGCCCGGCCCTGCTGGCGCAGCAGCGCGAGCAGCGGCTCCACCGCGGACTCGTTCTGGACGACGAAGCCCGTGGTGCCCGGGCGCTCGTCGAAGATCCGGGCCAGGGTGACGGTCATCGCGTCGTACCCGCCCTCGCACGGCCGGTGCAGCACCCGCAGCCCCAACTCCCGGGCCCGGGAGCGGAGTCCGTCGAGGGTGCGTTCGGCGAAGCCGGTGTGCCGTTCGTAGACCGCCGGAGCCTCGCCGATGACAGCGATGTCGTGGTGGCCGAGCCTCGCGAGGTGCTCCACGCACAGCGCGCCGGTCGCCCCGAAGTCGAGATCGACGCAGGTCAGCCCGGTGGTGGAGGCGGGCAGGCCGATGAGCACGGAGGGCTGGTCGGTGCCCCGGAGCAGCGGCAGCCGTTCGTCCTCCAGCTCCACGTCCATCAGGATCATCGCGTCCGCCAGCCCGCTGCCGGTGA
This sequence comes from Streptomyces sp. NPDC051105, assembly GCF_040682795.1. Taxonomy (NCBI): domain Bacteria; kingdom Bacillati; phylum Actinomycetota; class Actinomycetes; order Kitasatosporales; family Streptomycetaceae; genus Streptomyces; species Streptomyces sp. NPDC051105. The sequence goes on from NZ_JBFBBR010000025.1 coordinate 54,718, forward strand.
CCCGGCGTACCGCGTCCGGCCCCTCCTCGCCGGTGAGCAGCAGGACGTCGTAGCCGTGTGTGCGGGCCGTGGTGGCCACGGCGATCGCGATCTCCATCATCACCGGCACGTACATGTCCGTGCGCAGCGGGATCATCAGCGCGATGATGTTCGACCGGCTGCTGGCCAGGGCGCGGGCGCCGGCGTTCGGGTGGTAGCCCAGCTCCCGGATGCTCTGCTCGACCCGCTGCCGGGTGGTGGTGGAGATGGACCGCTTGCCGCTGAGGACATAGCTCACCGTGCTCGCCGAGACTCCGGCGTGCTGGGCGACCTCGGCGAGGGTGACCATCCAGCTCTCCAAGTTTTGTGAAGCGCTTCGACAGTGCGCATTGCTGACAGGGGTGAGTGAGGGTGGTTCGACAGTAGCTTCAGTGGGGGTGGGTGTCCATAGGCTGTCGAAGCGCTTCGACAGTGAAATGACGGCACCCTCGCCGAACCGTCCCCCGGAAGAACCCCCCGATGCAACACCGCGGACCGCGTCGACGGCTCCGGGTGACCCGATCGGACCGCGAGGACTGGTGGGGGCGGCCCGTTTCGGGTACCAACGATCCAGTAGCACTGGTCGGTAACGAACGGTCCACAACACTCCCTTTTGCGGCGAGGTGAGCCCAAATGTCCGCCCCCACCACCAAAAAACCCACCGTCACCGAGCGGGAAGCCCGTCAGGTGGCGGAGGCCGCCCGGGAACAGGACTGGCGCAAGCCCAGTTTCGCCAAGGAACTGTTCCTCGGACGCTTCCGGCTCGACCTCATCCACCCGCATCCGCTCCCCGCGGACGAGGACGTGCGCCGCGGCGAGGAGTTCCTCGCACGGCTGCGCGAGTTCTGCGAGACGAAGATCGACTCGGCCCGCATCGAGCGCGAGGCGCGCATCCCGGACGAGGTGATCGCCGGCCTCAAGGAGATCGGCGCCCTCGGCATGAAGATCGACACCAAGTACGGCGGTCTCGGCCTCACCCAGGTCTACTACAACAAGGCCCTCGCCCTGGTCGGCTCCGCGAACCCGGCGGTCGGCGCACTGCTCTCCGCCCACCAGTCGATCGGCGTCCCGCAGCCGCTGAAGATCTTCGGCACCCAGGAGCAGAAGGACACCTTCCTGCCCCGCTGCGCCCGCACCGACATCTCCGCGTTCCTGCTCACCGAGCCGGACGTCGGCTCGGACCCGGCCCGCCTGGCCACCACCGCCGTACGGGACGGGGACGACTACGTCCTCGACGGGGTGAAGCTGTGGACCACCAACGGCGTGGTCGCCGACCTCCTCGTGGTCATGGCCCGGGTGCCCAAGTCCGTGGACGGCAAGGGCGGTATCACGGCCTTCGTCGTCGAGGCCGACTCCGCGGGCATCACGGTCGAGAACCGCAACGCCTTCATGGGCCTGCGCGGCATCGAGAACGGCGTCACCCGCTTCCACCAGGTCCGGGTCCCGGCCGCCAACCGCATCGGCCCCGAGGGCGCCGGCCTAAAGATCGCCCTCACCACCCTCAACACCGGCCGGCTCTCGCTCCCCGCGATGTGCGTCGGCGCCGGCAAGTGGTGCCTGAAGATCGCCCGCGAGTGGTCGGCGGCCCGCGAGCAGTGGGGCAAGCCGGTCGCGCTGCACGAGGCGGTCGGCTCCAAGATCAGCTTCATCGCGGCGACCACCTTCGCCCTGGAGGCGGTCGTCGACCTGTCCTCCCAGATGGCCGACGAGAGCCGCAACGACATCCGCATCGAGGCCGCCCTCGCCAAGCTCTACGGCTCCGAGATGGGCTGCCTGATGGCGGACGAGCTGGTCCAGATCCGCGGCGGCCGCGGCTTCGAGACGGCCGAGTCGCTGGCGGCCCGCGGCGAACGTGCCGTCCCCGCCGAGCAGCTCCTGCGCGACCTGCGCATCAACCGCATCTTCGAGGGCTCCACGGAGATCATGCACCTGCTGATCGCGCGCGAGGCCGTCGACGCCCACCTCTCGGTCGCGGGCGACCTCATCGACCCCGACAAGTCCCTCCAGGACAAGGCGAAGGCGGGCGCGAACGCGGGCGTCTTCTACGCCAAGTGGCTGCCGAAGCTGGTCGCGGGTCCGGGGCAACTCCCCACGTCCTACGCCGACTTCAAGCACGGCGTGGACCTCTCCCCGCATCTGCGCTATGTCGAGCGGCACGCCCGCAAGCTGGCCCGGTCCACCTTCTACGCCATGTCCCGCTGGCAGGGCCGGATGGAGACCAAGCAGGGCTTCCTGGGCCGGATCGTGGACATCGGCGCCGAGCTGTTCGCGATGAGCGCGGCCTGTGTGCGCGCCGAACTGCTGCGCAGCCAGGGCGACCACGGCCGCGAGGCCTACCAGCTCGCCGACGCGTTCTGCCGGCAGGCCCGGGTCCGCGTCGACGAGCTGTTCACCCGCCTCTGGTCGAACACCGACGACCTGGACCGCAAGGTCGTCAAGGGTGTGCTCGGCGGCTCCTACGAGTGGCTGGAGCGGGGGATCGTCGACCCGTCGGGCGAGGGCCCGTGGATCGCCGACGCGACCCCCGGACCGTCCGAGCGGGAGAACGTCCGCCGCCCGTTCGGGTGAGGACGGCTGTCGCTACAGGCTGCCCGGTGGCATGAGCCACTGGGCGGGCTGGCCGGTGACCGACGCGATGGTCTCGAAGTCGTTGTCGTAGTGCAGCACGGTGAGGCCCTGTATCTCGGCGGTGGCGGCGACGAGGAGGTCGACCGCCCCCGCCGAGCGATGCCGGCCCTTGGCGGTCAGCTCCTCCTGGACGCGCCATGCCCGCGTCAGCGCGCGGTCGTCCTGGGGGGTCCAGCAGAACAGGGCGTCCAGGTCCTCGACCATCTGTACACGGTTCTCGGCGTCCCCGGCGCTGTAGAGGAACTCGATCTCGGTCACCGGGCATCGGGCGACGAGTCCCTCTGCGAGGGGGCTCTCCCAGTAGGCGAGGGCCGGTTGCCTGAGGATCCGGACGAGGGCGCTTGTGTCGATGAGGTATTTGGCCGTGGTCATCGTCGGTAGTTCGCCTTGTCCAGGAGGATGTCGAAGTCGCCCGCGTCGGCCTGCGCAGCCAGCCGGGCCAGCGCGAGGGCACGCTTCTTACGTTCGACGCCTTCTTGCAGGGCCGCGGTCACGGTGTCCTTCTTCGTCTTGGTCCCGAACGCTATGGCCGCCTGCGCCAGCAGCTCCTCGTCGATGTCGATCAGAGTCTTGGCCATCGCGACACTCCCCGTATATCAAGCCGAGTCTTGCGTATATAGAGTATCGAACCGTCCCTGAAGGGGACGCCCTGTCCTCCCGGCCGCCCGTTGCGGCAACAATGGGGGGATGACCGACAGTCCTGCCAGTCCGGCCCCCCTCGCCGACCCGCACCTCGTGTACGACCCGCTCGCGGGCGACGGCCCCAAGGACGTGGTGATCCTCGGCTCCACCGGATCCATCGGCACCCAGGCCATCGACCTCGTGCTGCGCAACCCCGACCGCTTCCGGGTCACCGCCCTGTCCGCCAACGGCGGCCGGCTCGCCCTCCTCGCCGAGCAGGCGCACCGGCTGCGGGTACGGACCGTCGCGGTCGCCCGCGAGGACGTCGTACCGGCCCTGCGCGAGGCACTGACGGGGCTCTACGGAGCCGGTGAACCGCTCCCCGAGATCCTCGCCGGACCCGACGCGGCCACCCACGTCGCCTCGTCCGACTGCCACACCGTCCTCAACGGCATCACCGGCTCCATCGGCCTCGCGCCCACCCTCGCCGCCCTGGAGGCGGGCCGCACCCTCGCGCTCGCCAACAAGGAGTCGCTGATCGTCGGCGGCCCGCTGGTCAAGGCGCTGGCCAAGCCCGGCCAGATCATCCCGGTCGACTCCGAGCACGCCGCGCTCTTCCAGGCGCTGGCGGCGGGGACCCGGGCCGACGTCCGCAAGCTGGTCGTCACCGCCTCCGGGGGGCCGTTCCGGGGCCGGACCAAGGCCGACCTGGCCCGGGTGACCGTCGACGAAGCGCTCGCCCACCCCACCTGGGCGATGGGACCGGTCATCACGATCAACTCCGCCACCCTGGTCAACAAGGGACTGGAAGTCATCGAGGCACACCTCCTCTACGACATTCCCTTCGATCGGATTGAGGTGGTCGTGCACCCGCAGTCGTATGTCCACTCGATGGTCGAGTTCACGGACGGATCCACGATCGCGCAGGCGACGCCCCCCGACATGCGGGGGCCGATCGCCATCGGTCTCGGCTGGCCCGAACGGGTCCCGGACGCGGCCCCCGCCTTCGACTGGAGCAAGGCCTCCACCTGGGAGTTCTTCCCGCTGGACAACGAGGCCTTCCCCTCCGTGAACCTCGCCCGGCGCGTCGGTGAGCTCGCGGGCACCGCGCCGGCGGTGTTCAATGCGGCCAACGAGGAATGCGTCGAGGCGTTCCGGAGCGGTCTGCTGCCCTTCAACGGGATCATGGATACCGTCACCCGGGTCGTCGAGGAACACGGCACTCCTCGTACGGGAACTTCGCTCACCGTGCCGGACGTACTCGAAGCGGAGACCTGGGCACGGGCCCGGGCCCGGGAACTGACAGCACAGACGGCGACCGCGGAGGCGCGTGCATGACAGCCCTGATGATGATCCTCGGCATAGTCGTCTTCGTGATCGGCCTGCTGGTCTCGATCGCCTGGCACGAGCTGGGGCACCTCTCCACCGCCAAGCTCTTCGGGATCCGCGTCCCGCAATACATGGTCGGCTTCGGCCCGACCATCTGGTCGCGGCACAAGGGCGAGACCGAGTACGGCTTCAAGGCCATCCCGGCCGGCGGCTACATCCGCATGATCGGCATGTTCCCGCCGGGCCCCGACGGCCGCATCACCGCGCGCTCCACCTCCCCCTGGCGCAGCATGATCGAGGACGCCCGCTCGGCCGCCTTCGAGGAGCTCCAGCCCGGTGACGAGACCCGCCTCTTCTATACGCGCGCCCCCTGGAAGCGCGTGATCGTGATGTTCGCGGGCCCCTTCATGAACCTGATCCTCGCGGTGGCCCTGTTCCTCACGGTCCTGATGGGCTTCGGCATCAGCCAGCAGACCACCACCGTCAGCTCGGTCTCCCAGTGTGTGATCGCGCAGAGCCAGAACCGCGACACCTGCAAGAAGACCGACGCCGCCTCCCCGGCCGCCGCCGCGGGCCTGAAGGCCGGCGACAAGATCGTCTCCTTCGACGGAGTGCGGACCACCAGCTGGAACCAGCTCTCCGACCTGATCCGCGCCACCCCCGGCAAGGCCGTCGCGATCGTCGTCGACCGCAAGGGCCAGGACGTCACCCTGCACGCGAAGATCGCCACCAACCAGGTCGCCAAGAAGGACTCCAGCGGCCAGATCGTCCAGGGCAAGTACGTCACGGCGGGCTTCCTGGGCTTCAGCGCGGCCACCGGCATCGTCCGCCAGGACCTCGGCCAGTCGGTGACCTGGATGGGCGACCGCCTCGGCGAGGCCGTCGACTCCATCGCGGGTCTGCCCGGGAAGATCCCGGCCCTGTGGGACGCCGCCTTCGACGGCGCCCCCCGCCAGCCGGACTCCCCGATGGGCGTGGTCGGCGCGGCGCGGGTCGGCGGCGAGATCTTCACCCTCGACATCCCGCCCACGCAGCAGTTGGCCATGGCCCTGATGCTGGTGGCCGGATTCAACCTCTCCCTGTTCCTCTTCAACATGCTCCCGCTCCTCCCGCTGGACGGCGGCCACATCGCGGGCGCCCTGTGGGAGTCACTCCGCCGAAACCTGGCGAAGGTGCTCCGCCGCCCGGACCCCGGTCCCTTCGACGTGGCGAAGCTGATGCCGGTGGCTTATGTGGTGGCGGGGATCTTCATCTGCTTCACGGTTCTCGTGCTCATCGCAGATGTCGTTAATCCGGTCAAAATCAGCTAGCTGACGAGAGGCTGGCCGTCAGTACCAGGCTCTGAACCCGAGAGCTCTCGAGGCGCTGAGGGGTGGCCGAAACTGGTTAACCCCGTGAAAATCTCGTAGCCATACGACGTTCGAAGCGGCCCGGAACACTGTGTTCCGGGCCGCTTCCATTGAGTGGGTTTACCCGTAGGGGATGTGCTCGCGCCCGGCCCGGTGCCGTAATCTCGGAGTCTGGAACCCGCCTACGACGGGACCTGGACCTTGATCCACGACTTGGGGTTGCACAGCAGATGACTGCGATTTCTCTCGGCATGCCGTCCGTTCCGACCAAGCTCGCCGAGCGCCGGAAGAGCCGGCAGATCCAGGTCGGCTCCGTGGCGGTCGGCGGAGACGCCCCGGTCTCGGTCCAGTCGATGACCACGACCCGTACGTCGGACATCGGCGCGACCCTCCAGCAGATCGCCGAGCTCACCGCGTCCGGCTGCCAGATCGTCCGCGTCGCCTGCCCCACCCAGGACGACGCCGACGCCCTCGCCACCATCGCGAAGAAGTCGCAGCTCCCGGTCATCGCGGACATCCACTTCCAGCCGAAGTACGTCTTCGCCGCCATCGAGGCCGGCTGCGCCGCGGTCCGGGTCAACCCCGGCAACATCAAGCAGTTCGACGACAAGGTCAAGGAGATCGCGGCGGCCGCCAAGGACCACGGCACCCCGATCCGCATCGGCGTCAACGCCGGCTCCCTGGACCGCCGGCTGCTCCAGAAGTACGGCAAGGCGACCCCAGAGGCACTGGTCGAGTCGGCGCTGTGGGAGGCGTCGCTCTTCGAGGAGCACGACTTCCGGGACATCAAGATCTCCGTCAAGCACAACGACCCGGTCGTGATGATCGAGGCGTACCGGCAGCTCGCCGCCCAGTGCGACTACCCCCTCCACCTCGGTGTCACGGAGGCCGGCCCGGCCTTCCAGGGCACGATCAAGTCGGCGGTGGCTTTCGGAGCCCTGTTGAGCCAGGGCATCGGCGACACGATCCGCGTCTCGCTCTCCGCGCCTCCGGTCGAGGAGGTCAAGGTCGGCAACCAGATCCTGGAGTCCCTCAACCTCAGGCAGCGCGGCCTGGAGATCGTCTCCTGCCCGTCCTGCGGCCGTGCCCAGGTCGACGTCTACAAGCTCGCCGAAGAGGTCACCGCCGGCCTCACCGGCATGGAGGTCCCGTTGCGCGTCGCCGTCATGGGCTGCGTCGTGAACGGTCCCGGCGAGGCCCGCGAGGCCGACCTCGGCGTCGCCTCCGGCAACGGCAAGGGCCAGATCTTCGTCAAGGGCGAGGTCATCAAGACCGTCCCCGAGTCCAAGATCGTCGAGACCCTCATCGAGGAGGCCATGAAGCTGGCCGAACAGATGGAGGCGGAGGGCACGGAGTCGGGGGAGCCGTCGGTGTCGGTGGCGGGCTGAGGCCGTCTTCGGGCGACGGCGGGATTTCGCGCCTCCGCCGCCCTACCCGTCCCATCCTGAAGGGGCTCCGCCCATCCGGAAGAGGCTCCGCCCCTGCGACCCCGCAAGGGGCTGGCGCTTCGGTAGGTGTGTGGGGAGTTGTGCGGCCGCCTCCTCGCACCCCGCGCTCGCGGGCACAGATGGCCTCCCGAGCTCGTATGCGCCTGAAAGCGGGAGGCCGGGGGCGGCAGCCCCAGGGGTCGGATGCCCGGCCGTCGGTCACTTCACAGAGCAGGGGCGGCATGGCCAAGCTTCCGCAGGTACAGTGCGGAGATCAGCAGAACCCCTCAGCGTGAGGCCCCGCACGTGTTGACGCAGACCACCTCTCGGGTGCTCGAACCGAGTGACCTGGACGCCGCACTCGCCGTACTCGACCGCGAGCCGGTCACGAACGCCTTCGTGACCTCACGCGTGCAGGTGGCCGGCCTCGACCCCTGGCGTCTCGGCGGCGAGATGTGGGGCTGGTACGAGGACGGCATGCTCACGTCCCTCTGCTACGCCGGCGCCAACCTGGTCCCGATCTGCGCCACCCCGCGCGCGGTCCGCGCGTTCGCCGACCGCGCCCGCCGGGCCGGCCGCCGCTGCTCCTCCATCGTCGGCCCCAGCGACGCCACCGCCCAGCTGTGGCGCCTCCTGGAGCCGCACTGGGGCCCGGCCCGCGACGTCCGCGCCCACCAGCCCCTGATGGTCACCGACCGGATGCCCGCCGGCATCGCCCCGGATCCCTACGTCCGCCGCATCCGCAAGGACGAGATGGAGGCGATCATGCCGGCGTGCGTGGCGATGTTCACCGAGGAGGTGGGCGTCTCCCCGCTGGCCGGCGACGGCGGCCTCCTCTACCAGGCGAGGGTCGCCGAACTCGTCGGCTCCGGCCGCTCGTTCGCCCGGCTCGACGACAGCGGCAGGGTGGTCTTCAAGGCGGAGATCGGCGCGGCGACCCCGGACGCCTGCCAGATCCAGGGTGTGTGGGTGGCCCCCGAGTACCGGGGCATGGGCCTGGCGGCCCCCGGCATGGCGGCGGTGCTGCGCTACGCCCTGGCCGACGTGGCCCCGGTGGTCAGCCTCTACGTCAACGACTTCAACACGGCGGCGAGAAGGACCTATCTGCGGGTGGGCTTCCAGGAGGTCGGAGCCTTCATGAGCGTGCTGTTCTGACTGACGCCCGGACAGACGCGCCCCGCGGCGGCGCGGGGCAGCATCGACATGCGGCGGCCGCCGCGTGAGCGCGAACAGCCACAATGCAACCGCACTCGGACGACACCGCTCCACCCCCTGTACCCTCCCCCCATGGACCTCGTGATCGGCCCCCTGGACCTCCCCTCCCACGTGGACGAGGCCCTGGCAGTCCAAGCGATCGCCTTCGGCCTGGGCCCCGACGAGGTTGCCGTCCGCCGCCAGATCGTCCTCCGCCACATGCAGTACCCCGGCGCGAAGGCCCTCGGCGCCACGGCCGAAGGCCACCTCGTCGGTTTCGTCTACGGCATGCCGAACAGCCGTACCCACTGGTGGTCCACCGTCGTCGAGCCCTACCTGCGCGCCGAGGGCCACGCCGACTGGCTCGACGGCTCCTTCGTGATCACCGAGCTGCATGTGCATCCCCGCCACCAGAACCGCGGTATCGGCCGCCGGCTGATCACGACGATCACGGACGGCGCCGCCGAGGCCCGCTCGATCCTCTCCGCGATCGACACCGACAGCCCGGCCCGCGGCCTGTACCACTCCCTCGGGTATGTCGACCTGGCCCGCCAGGTCCACTTCCCGAGTGCCCCCAAGCCGTACGCCGTGATGGGCGCCCCGCTGCCCCTGCGCCGCCGATAGCCGTTAACGGATTTCCACCGGCACAGCAGGCCCGGCTAACCTCCTAGCCATCAACCTTTCCCGGCAGGAGTACGAGAACCATGGCGAACGCACCGGTCCAACGCATGTCCCAGTTGATGGCGAAGACGCTGCGTGACGACCCGGCGGACGCCGAGGTCCTCAGCCACAAGCTCCTCGTCCGCGCCGGCTACGTCCGCCGCACGGCGGCCGGCATCTGGTCCTGGCTGCCCCTCGGCCTGAAGGTGCTGTCCAACATCGAGCGGATCGTCCGCGAGGAGATGGACGCGATCGGCGCCCAGGAGGTGCTGCTCCCGGCCCTCCTGCCCCGGGAGCCGTACGAGGCGACCGGCCGCTGGGAGGAGTACGGCGCCGAGCTGTTCCGCCTCCAGGACCGCAAGGGCGGCGACTACCTCCTCGGCCCGACCCACGAGGAGATCTTCACCCTGCTGGTGAAGGACCAGGCGTCCTCCTACAAGGACCTGCCGGTCATCCTCTACCAGATCCAGAACAAGTACCGGGACGAGGCCCGCCCGCGGGCCGGCATCCTGCGCGGCCGTGAGTTCCTGATGAAGGACTCCTACTCCTTCGACCTGGACGACGACGGCCTCGCCAAGTCGTACGCCCTGCACCGCGCGGCCTACCAGCGGATCTTCGAGCGCCTCGGCCTCGACTACCGCATCGTCGCCGCCACCGCCGGTGCCATGGGCGGCTCGAAGTCGGAGGAGTTCCTGGCTCCGGCGGAGGCCGGCGAGGACACCTTCGCCGACTGCCCGAACTGCGACTTCGCGGCCAACACCGAGGCGATCTCGTACGAGCTGAAGGCCGTGGACGCCTCCGACGTGCCCGCCCTCGAGGAGATCCCGACCCCGGACACCCCGACCATCGAGACCCTCGCCGCCCACCTCGGCGTCCCGGCCTCCGCCACCCTGAAGAACCTGCTGGTGAAGGTCGACGGCGAGATCGTGGCCGTCGGCGTGCCGGGCGACCGTGAGGTCGACATGGGCAAGGTCGAGGAGCACTTCGCCCCTGCCTCCGTCGAGCTGGTCACCGAGTCCGACTTCGCCGGCCGGCCCGACCTGGTCCGCGGTTACGTCGGCCCGCAGGGTCTCGGCGAGAAGCTGAAGTACATCGCCGACCCGCGGGTGGCCCCCGGCACCGCCTGGATCACCGGCGCCAACAAGGAGGGCACGCACGCCAAGAACGTGGTAGCCGGGCGTGACTTCGAGGTCGACGAGTACGTGGACGTCGTCGTCGTGCTGGAGGGCGACCCCTGCCCGAAGTGCGGCACCGGCCTCAAGCTGGACCGTGCCATCGAGATCGGCCACATCTTCCAGCTGGGCCAGAAGTACACCAACGCGCTCAAGCTCGACGTCCTCGGCCAGAACGGCAAGCCGGTCCGCGTCACCATGGGCTCCTACGGCATCGGCGTCTCCCGCGCCGTCGCCGCCCTCGCCGAGCAGACCGCCGACGAGCACGGCCTGGTCTGGTCCCGTGAGGTCGCTCCGGCCGACGTCCACGTCGTCGCCGCCGGCAAGGCCCTGCAGACCGAACTCGCCCTGGACGTCTCGGAGAAGCTGCGGGCGGCCGGCCTGCGCGTCCTGGTCGACGACCGGGCCGGGGTCTCTCCGGGCGTGAAGTTCACCGACGCCGAACTCATCGGCGTGCCGCAGATCCTGGTCGCCGGCCGCCGCTCCGGCGAGGGCGTCCTGGAGCTCAAGGACCGCAAGACGGGCGAGCGCGAGGAGCTGACGGTGGACGAGGCGATCGCCCGCCTGAGCGCGAACTGACCCAACTCCCCTCGCAGCGGCCGCCGGTGACTCACCGACGGCCGCTGCCGCCTTTCAGGAACGTCTCAGACAGTTCTTCCGATCCGTATGGGTGCGTCACAGGCTTCTCTCAGGCCGGTCCCCGAACGTAATGCGTGACAGAGAGTCACGCAGGAGGGGATCGGTCATGACCGAGAGAGTGCAGCGCAGGCAGCAGGGGGATCAGGGGGAGCAGGGGGATCAGGGGGATCAGGGGGAGCGGAGGGCGGCCGCGGCGGTCCGCCGGGGGACCCGACGCGCGGCGGCCCTGGCGGCGGCGGTCACGCTCGCCGCGGCGGCCGGGGTGTTCGCCCTGGTCGGCACGATGCAGGCGGACGCCGACACGACGGCGAGCAGCGGCACGGGGACGACGTCGAGCACCAGCTCCGGCTCCAGCTCCGGCTCCAGCTCCGGCTCCGGCTCCGGCTCCGGCTCCAGCACCAGCACCAGCTCCAGTTCCAACTCCACCTCCAGCTCCGACGGTTCGTCGTCCTCCGGTTCCTCGGACCTCCAGTCCTCCTCCGACGGCCTCACCTCCGGCAGCGGCTCCGCCGACTCCACCTCGGGGGCGTCATGACCGCCCTCGCCCCGCGTACGAAGGCCGCCGCCGACTGGCGTGCCCTCGGCACCACCGTCCGTCTGGTCGTCACCGACCCGGCCCTGCTGGACTCCTGCAACCTGCTCCTCGCCCGGCAGCTCGCCGAGGTGGACGCGGCCTGCAGCCGGTTCCGTACCGACTCCGAGCTGGCCGCCCTCGACACCACCCAGGGGCGCCCGGTCCGGGTCAGCCCGCTGCTCGCCGAGGCCCTCGCCGTCGCCCTGCGCGCGGCCGAGGCGACCGACGGCGCGGTGGACCCCACGGTCGGCTCGGCGATGGACGCGATCGGCTACGACCGCGACTTCACCCTCGTACGCGAGGACGACCGCCCGGTCTCCCTGCGGGTGCGGCGCGCCCCGGGCTGGCGCAGGATCACCCTCGACCGGGCGACCGGCACGGTCACCGTCCCCGAGGGCGTCCGCCTCGACCTGGGCGCGACCGCGAAGGCCTGGGCCGCCGACCGGGCCGCGCGGATGCTGGCCGACACGGCCGGCTGCGGGGTCCTGGTGAGCCTCGGCGGCGACACGGCCGTGGCCGGTGATCCCCCGGCGGGCGGCTGGCAGATCCGCGTCCAGGACATCACCGGCCCGGTCGACCAACGGCCCGCGCCGGGGTCGTACGACATGGTCGGCCTGGGCTCCGGCGGCCTCGCCACCTCCGGCACCGGCGCCCGCCGCTGGCAGCGCGGCGGCTACGACCTCCACCACATCGTCGACCCGCGCACCGGACTGCCGGTCCGCTCCCCGTGGCGCACGGTCTCGGTGGCCGCGGCCACCTGCGCCGACGCCAACGCGGCGAGCACGGCGGCCCTGGTGCAGGGCGCGGGCGCGGAACGCCGGCTGACCCGGCTCGGGCTGCCGGCCCGGCTGGTGACCCACCGGGGCACGGTCGTCACGACCCCGGGCTGGCCCGCCCCCGCCGCGCCGCTGGAGGCGGCCGCATGACCTCCGAGACCCTCTGGTACGCCAACCGTGCCACCGGCGCCGTCTGCCTGGTCCTCTTCACGTTCGTCGTCCTGCTCGGCATCGCCGTGCGGCTGCGCACCCGCCTCCCCGGCCTGCCCCGCTTCGGCACGGTCGCCCTGCACCGCAGTCTCTCCCTCTCCGCCACCGCCTTCCTGGCCCTGCACATCACCGCGGCGGTGGTCGACGGCTACGTCGGCATCAGCCCCCTCGACGCCCTCGTCCCCTTCGTCTCCGCCTACCAGCCGCTCTGGCTCGGCCTCGGCACGGTCGCCTTCGACCTCCTGCTCGCGGTCCTGGTCACCAGCCTCCTTCGCGACCGCCTCGGCCGGCGCGCCTGGCGGGCCGTGCACCGGCTGGCGTACGTCTCCTGGCCGGTCGCCCTCATCCACGGCGTCGGCATCGGCACGGACGCCGGCACCGACTGGATGACCTGGCTGACCGTGGCCTGCGTCGCCACGGTGATCACCGCCTTCGCCCTGCGCACCGCGCAAGCCGTCCGCGCCTCCCGTCAGACCCCCGCCGCGCTTCTGCACACCGAAGGGGCCCACCGATGACCACGCTCTTCACCGACGTCTACATGTCACCCCGGCTGCTGGCCCCCGGCGGCACCTCGGCCGACCTCACCACGCACGAACAGCGCTACGGCCCTCTCGCGTACGGCGACCCGGCGGCCCTCCTCCGCACCCTCGCCGAATCCGGCCTCACCGGTCGCGGCGGGGCGGGCTTCCCCGCCTACCGGAAGTTCGTCGCGGTCGCCGACGCGGCCCGGCGCACCCGACGTGCCCCGGTCGTCGTGGCGAACGGCGCGGAGAGCGAACCGGCCGCCCGCAAGGACAGGACGCTTCTGAGGCTCTCACCCCACCTGGTCCTGGACGGGCTGCAGCTGGCGGCCGAGGCGATCGGCGCGCGGGAGGCCTACCTCGCCGTGGAGGACGGCGCCTCCTACCTGGAGTCGGCCGTCGCCCAGCGCCACGACCCGGTGAGCGTGACGGTCGTACGGCTGCCCGCCCGCTTCCTCTCCGGGCAGGCCTCGGCCCTGGTGCGGTACCTCTCCGGCGGCCCGGCCCGCCCCACCCGTCCGGCCCCGCCGGTCCGCGAACGCGGGGTGCGCCGCGCCCCCACCCTGGTCCAGAACGTCGAGACACTGGCCCACCTGGCGCTGATCGCCCGGTACGGCGCGGACTGGTTCCGCACGGCGGGCACCCCCGCCGAACCCGGCAGCGCCCTGTGCACCCTGCATGTACCGGGCCGCGAAGTCCGGGTGGTGGAGGCCCCCTTCGGCATGCCGATCGGCCGCCTGCTCCCCCTGGAAGGCGCGTCCGCGGCCCTGGTCGGCGGCTACCACGGCACCTGGATACCGGCGACCGAGGCCGCCCAGGTCCCGCTCTCCTCCGCCTACTTGGGCGCTGGAGTGCTGGCCGCCCTCCCCGCCGACCGCTGCGGGGTGGCCGAGACCGCCCGGGTCCTGCGCCATCTGGCCCTGGAGTCGGCGGGCCAGTGCGGCCCGTGCCGCAACGGCCTCCCGCGTATGGCCGCCGCCTTCCACACCCTGGCCGCCCCCGGCCCCCAGGCCACCACCCGTGCCGACATCTCCCGCTGGGCGGGCCTGGTGGAGGGCCGAGGCGCCTGCCACCACCCCGACGGCACCATCCGCCTGGTCCGCAGCGCACTGACGACGTTCGCGACCGAGGTGGAAGCCCACGCCCACGGGGTGTGCACCGCGACCGACCACACGCCCCTGCTGCCCGTCCCCACGGAGCGGATCTGACATGGACCAGCACATAGCCATCGACTGGACGTCCTGCCAGGGCCACGGCCTGTGCGCAGAGCTGCTCCCGGAGCACATCACCCTGGACGAATGGGGCTACCCCATCATCGACGGCCGGCCCATCCCACCCCGCACCAGAAAGCGAGCCCGGAGGGCAGCGGCGGACTGTCCGGTCCTCGCCTTGAGACTAAGGAAGAGCTGAGCGCCCTTCACGGGCGCGGGGCTGTATCGATGTGCGGCTCTGCCGCGCGGGCGCGCTCGGCCCCCACCGAACCCGCACCCGGCTCCGTCAAACCCACCCCGCGAATTCGAGCAACAGCTCCGCATCCCTCGGCCGCCCCACGCGAAGCGCCCGCACACCCGACTCCACCGCCCGGAACAACGTCCACCCCCGCAACCGCTCCTGATCCACCTCGAGTGACTCCGCGAGCCGCTTGATCCGCCGCCGGGTGATCGCCGCCCCCGACGACGAGGCGATCAGATCCTCGACCCGGTCCCGCACCAGCCGCGCCAGATCGAACGCACACTCCCCGACCACCGGATCCGGCCCCACCGCCAGCCACGGCAGCCGCTCCCCGGCCAGCACCTTGCTCTGCCGGAACGTGCCGTGCAGCAACCGCCGCTCAGGAGGCGCGGACAGCAGCTCGTCCCGGGCGACGAGCGCCGCGTCGACCAGCGGGGTCACCTCCGGGCCTGCGGCCGCCCGCATCGCCGTGGCCTGCCGCCCGGTCCGCTCCGCCACCGTCTCGAAGACCGGCCCGTCCGGCGGTTCCACCCACAGCCGCCGCAACGTCCCCGCCGCCTCCAGCAACGCCTTCGCCTCGGGCAGCGACCGCACCGAGACCTCCGGGTGCAGCCGCTCCAGCAGCAGCACCCCGTCGGCCGCGTCCGCGTCCAGCAACCGTACGGCGCCCAGTCCACCCCAGTGCGCCAGCGCGGCCGCCTCGCTCTCCGGGCGGGCCCGCCGCGGCGCCAGCTTCAGCACCGCCGGTGTCCCGTCCGCCCGCCGCACCAGCAGGACGACGCTGCTGCGGCCGCCGGGTACCTGGACCCGCTCCACGGTCAACTCGCGTAGCGCGACGGCCCGTTCCAGCGCACCCGGCAGCTTCTCCAGCCACTCGTCACCGTCCGGCGCCGTCTCACCGAGCGCCTTCACCAGGCGCCGCGGCGGTTCGAAAGCCATACGCGAGTCGTTCCTTTCCTGTACTGGTGCCCTAGGCCCTGTCGTCAAATTCCCGTCTGCCCCGCGACGCCATGCACGCTCCTCCACTGCCTTAAGGGCGTGGGAGGTGCCCCCACTCGCCGCACCGGGCCCTGACCCAAGTACGTCCAGTACGAGGCTCAGGGCCCGGCACGCCCAGAGCACGCACCTGACGCCGCGGGGCCCGCCCTTCGGGCGGACGACGGTGACGACAGGGCCTAGGGAGTCGACGAGACCGAAGGCGCGGCCGAACCGCCGGCCCGGCCCAGCGGCGTGTCCCGCTCGGCGAGCCCAGGGAAGGCTACGCTCTTCCCGCTCCACCGCACCGCCCGCACCGCGGCCTCCCGCAGTGCCCCGGCCGCCGACCCGCGCCGCTCGCCCGAAGATGCCCGGACCAGGTCGGAGTACACCTCGGCCACCCGGTTCTCCAACTCGGCGGCGAGCCGTACGGCCGTCGCCGCATCGGTGACGGCGAACGGCAGCGCGTAGGCCGCGCTCGCGGCGACGGGCGCGGCGCCCAGGTCCCGCACCTCACGGGCCAGCGCGTCCCGGCGGGCCCGGTGCGCGTCGTACGCCGAACGGGCCTCGGCCAGCCGCTGCCGGCCGATCCGGCCGCCGACGACGCCGTACCCGTAGACCGCCGCGTGCTCGGCCGCCAGCGCCGCCTGGAGCGCCTTCAGCACCCCGGTCTCGGCCTCGTCGCTCACTTCTCACCCTCCGTCAGCAGGTAGGCGTGCGCGGACCCGGCCGCCGAAACCCCGGCCAGCAGCCGGGCCAGTTCGCCGGGCACGTCCAGCAGTTCCTTGGCCCGCCGGTCGGCGAGGCCGCGCTCGGCGGTGGCCAGCGCGGCGAGCGCGGACCTCTCGTCGGCCGGAACCTCGGGGGAGGGCGACGCGGACGCCGTGGCCGACGGTGACGCCGTCGCCGTTCCGCCCTCGGACGCGCCCTCCGTGAAGGCCGTCGCCGTTCCGCCCTCGGACGCGCCCTCCGTGAAGGCCGCCGCGTGGGCCGCCACCTGGGCCCGCAGCGGCCGCAGCCGCTCCGCGAGCGCGGGGTGGGCGGCGAGGACGGCGTCGTACTGCCGGAGCAGCGCCTCGCTGTCCCGCGCCGCACGCGCGCGTGCCCGCGCGGAGACCGACGTGCTGCCGCCGCCGGCGACGGGGTCTGGGGCGGCGGAGCAGCCCGCCAGCACGGCGGCCGAGGCCGCCGAGACGATCAGGCTCCTTCTGCGTACTCCCCTGGGGGTACGCGACGGCGGGGGGAACGGCACGGCAGACGTCCTCGGGGAGCTGGATACGAAGAAACGCGAAAGAAATGGGACACGGGACGGACCCGCCCGTGATCACCGTACCCGCGCACCTGTCCGAAGCCACTCATCGGCACCGTCCCTACCCGGGTGGACGGCAACACTCCTCGCGACCGGATACCCTTTGACCAGACACGCGACCCAACCCACAACAGCACACGCGGCCGAGGAGTCACCCGGATGAGCACGACCCAGAGCGAGAGGCTGCGAGAGCTCCTGGAACCGCTCGTCACCTCTCAGGGCCTGGATCTCGAAGAGATCGCCGTGGACTCCGTCGGACGCAAGCGGGTGCTGCGCGTGGTCGTCGACTCCGACACCGGGGCGGACTTGGACCAGATCGCCGATGTGAGCCGTGAGCTCTCGGCGAAGCTCGACGACAGCGACGCGATGGGCGAGGGCGAGTACACCCTCGAGGTCGGCACCCCGGGCGCGGAGCGCCCCCTCACCGAGCACCGGCACTACGTGCGTGCCGTGGACCGGCTGGTGAGATTCCAGTTGGCCGAGGGCGGGGAACTGGTCGCGCGCATCCTGGACGTCGACGACGAGGGCCTCGATCTCGAAGTGCCCGGTGTCAAGGGCCGCAAGGCCACCACCCGCAGACTCGGTTTCGCCGAGATCGACAAGGCGCGCGTGCAGGTCGAGTTCAACCGCAAGGACAAGAAGGACATGACGGAAGAAGAGGAGGCGTAGCCGTGGACATCGACATGAGTGCCCTGCGGGGCTTGGTGCGGGAGAAGGAGATCTCCTTCGACCTGCTGGTCGAAGCGATCGAGTCGGCCCTCCTCATCGCCTATCACCGCACCGAGGGAAGCCGCCGACACGCGCGCGTGGAGCTCAACCGGGAGACCGGGCATGTGACCGTGTGGGCGAAGGAGGACCCCGAGGACCTGGAGGAGGGGCAGGCGCCGCGCGAGTTCGACGACACCCCGTCGGACTTCGGCCGGATCGCCGCCACCACCGCCAAGCAGGTCATCCTGCAGCGGCTCCGGGACGCCGAGGACGATGCCACGCTCGGCGAGTACGCCGGCCGCGAGGGCGACATCGTCACCGGTGTGGTCCAGCAGGGCCGCGACCCGAAGAACGTGCTCGTCGACATCGGCAAGCTCGAGGCCATCCTGCCGGTGCAGGAGCAGGTCCCCGGCGAGACCTATCCGCACGGGATGCGGCTGCGGTCGTACGTCGTCCGGGTGGCGAAGGGTGTCCGCGGTCCCTCCGTGACACTGTCCCGCACCCACCCGGCCCTGGTGAAGAAGCTCTTCGCGCTCGAGGTGCCGGAGATCGCCGACGGGTCCGTCGAGATCGCCGCCATCGCCCGCGAGGCCGGTCACCGGACGAAGATCGCGGTCCGCTCCACCCGTTCGGGCCTGAACGCCAAGGGTGCCTGTATCGGCCCCATGGGCGGCCGGGTCCGCAATGTCATGGGCGAGCTGAACGGCGAGAAGATCGACATCGTCGACTGGTCGGACGACCCGGCCGAGATGGTGGCGAACGCGCTGTCGCCGGCCCGCGTCTCCAAGGTGGAGGTCGTGGACCTGGCGGCCCGGTCCGCCCGGGTGACCGTGCCCGACTACCAGCTGTCACTGGCGATCGGCAAAGAGGGACAGAACGCCCGTCTCGCCGCCCGTCTCACCGGCTGGCGGATCGACATCCGGCCGGATATCGAACAGGTGTCCGAGTAGATCACTCCTGTGCTCGTCCGGATCGCACTCGCCCTCGTCGGTGGTTCACCCGGACGGAGGGAATAGTTCCCAGCCGCAGGTCGCTTGGATTACGACAACAGCCGTTCGATCTTTGCCCCGAAGGGGTGAGGTCGGTGCGGGGAGGTAGACTTAGCTGTGTCTGGCCGGACGCGTGCCCGCGCATGCCCTGAGCGCACCTGTGTGGGGTGCAGGCAGCGAGCGGCCAAGACCGAACTGCTGCGGATCGTGGCGGTCGAGGACGAATGTGTCCCCGATCCTCGCGGTACGCTGCCCGGCCGGGGTGCGTATGTGCACCCCGCCCAGGTCTGTCTGGACCAGGCGGTGCGCCGCCGGGCACTCCCGAGGGCGCTCCGCGTCCCGGGTCCGCTGGACGTAAAGGCGTTGCGGCCCTACGTCGAGCAGTAAGACCGTAAGAAGCGTCGTTCGGAACGTCCGTGCGGCTCTGGTACCCCGCGAGTTGGAAGTAGGTCGAGATTGCGATGAGCACTCGATGAGCACGCGATGAGTACGCCCATGAAGTAGCGACGGTCCGGACGCACCCGGACCTAAAAGGAGCGAAGTGGCTAAGGTCCGGGTATACGAACTCGCCAAGGAGTTCGGGGTTGAGAGCAAGGTCGTCATGGCCAAACTCCAGGAACTCGGTGAATTCGTCCGTTCGGCGTCCTCGACGATCGAGGCGCCCGTTGTACGCAAGCTGACAGATGCCTTCCAGGGCGGTGGCAACGGCAAGTCCGCCCCGCGCAAGGCCGCACCCAGGCCCGCCGCGCCCTCTCCGGCGCAGGCGGCACGCCCGGGTGGTGCCCCCAAGCCGGGCGCGCCGCGTCCGGCCGCCCCGCAGCCGCCGGCCCCGCCGGCCCCTGCGGCGCCCGCCCCCGCGGCCTCGGCCCCGGCCCCGGCGGCACCCTCGGCTCCGGCTCCGGCCACCCCCGCGCCGGCCGCCTCCGGCCCGCGCCCGGGTCCGAAGCCCGCCCCGCGTCCGGCTCCGGCCGCACCCGAGTTCACCGCCCCGCCGGCCCCTCCGGCCGCCCCGGCGCAGAGCCCGGCCGCAGCACAGGGCCAGCGCCCCGGTGGCGCCCCTCGTCCGGCTCAGGGCGCCCCGCGCCCCGGCGGTCGTCCCGCCCCCGGTCAGGGCCAGGCCCGTCCGGGTCAGGGCGGCCAGCGTCCCGGTGACCGCGCCCCGCGTCCGGGCGGTGCCCGTCCGGCCGGTCCGCGTCCGGGCAACAACCCCTTCACCTCCGGTGGCTCCACCGGCATGGCCCGCCCGCAGGCCCCGCGCCCGCAGGGCGGCGCCCGTCCCGGCCCCGGCGGTCCCGGTGGCGCTCCCCGTCCCCAGGCGCCCGGCGCCCAGGGCGGCGGTCCGCGTCCCCAGGCTCCCGGCGGTTCCCGTCCGAGCCCGTCCGGCATGCCCCGTCCGCAGGGCGGTCCGCGTCCCGGCGGCGGTTCCGCGGGTCCGCGTCCGAACCCCGGCATGATGCCGCAGCGTCCCGCTGCCGGCCCGCGTCCCGGCCCCGGTGGCGGCGGTCGCGGTCCCGGCGGTGCGGGTCGTCCCGGCGGCGGCGCCGGTCGTCCCGCGGGCGGCGGCGGCTTCGCCGGTCGTCCCGGTGGCGGCGGCGGTGCCCGTCCGGGCGGTGGCGGCGGCTTCGCCGGCCGTCCCGGTGGGCCCGGCGGCGGTGGCGGCGGCTTCGGCGGCGGTCCCGGCGGTGGCGGCGGCGGTCGTCCCGGCTTCGGCGGGCGTCCGGGCGGTCCCGGCGGCCGTGGTGGCACGCAGGGCGCCTTCGGCCGTCCCGGCGGTCCGGCGCGTCGCGGTCGCAAGTCGAAGCGGCAGCGTCGCCAGGAGTACGAGGCCATGCAGGCCCCGAGCGTCGGCGGCGTGATGCTGCCGCGCGGCAACGGCGAGACCATCCGTCTCTCCCGCGGCGCGTCGCTCACCGACTTCGCGGAGAAGATCAACGCCAACCCGGCGTCCCTCGTCGCGGTCATGATGAACCTCGGCGAGATGGTCACGGCCACGCAGTCCGTCTCCGACGCGACCCTCGAGGTCCTCGCCGGCGAGATGAACTACACGGTCCAGATCGTCAGCCCCGAGGAGGAGGACCGCGAGCTGCTCGAGTCCTTCGACATCGAGTTCGGCGAGGACGAGGGCGACGAGGAGGACCTGGTGGTCCGCCCGCCGGTCGTCACCGTCATGGGTCACGTCGACCACGGTAAGACCCGACTGCTCGACGCCATCCGCAAGACGAACGTCATCGCGGGCGAGGCCGGCGGCATCACCCAGCACATCGGTGCCTACCAGGTCGCGACCGAGGTCAACGACGAAGAGCGCAAGATCACCTTCATCGACACCCCGGGTCACGAGGCGTTCACCGCCATGCGTGCCCGTGGTGCCAAGTCGACCGACATCGCGATCCTGGTCGTCGCGGCCAACGACGGCGTCATGCCGCAGACGGTCGAGGCGCTCAACCACGCCAAGGCGGCCGACGTCCCGATCGTGGTCGCGGTCAACAAGATCGACGTCGAGGGCGCCGACCCGACCAAGGTGCGCGGTCAGCTGACCGAGTACGGCCTGGTGGCCGAGGAGTACGGCGGCGACACCATGTTCGTCGACATCTCCGCCAAGCAGGGTCTGCACATCGACTCCCTGCTGGAGGCCGTGATCCTGACGGCCGACGCATCGCTCGACCTGCGGGCCAACCCGCACCAGGACGCGCAGGGCATCTCGATCGAGTCCCGTCTCGACCGCGGCCGCGGTGCCGTGGCGACGGTCCTCGTCCAGCGAGGCACCCTGCGGGTCGGCGACACGATGGTCGTGGGCGACGCCTACGGTCGCGTCCGCGCCATGCTCGACGACAACGGCAACAACGTCGCCGAGGCCGGCCCCGCGACGCCGGTCCAGGTCCTGGGTCTGACCAACGTCCCGGGTGCGGGCGACAACTTCCTGGTGGTCGACGAGGACCGTACGGCCCGTCAGATCGCCGAGAAGCGCGCCGCCCGTGAGCGCAACGCCGCGTTCGCCAAGCGCACGCGCCGTGTCTCCCTGGAGGACCTGGACAAGGTGCTCAAGGCCGGCGAGGTCCAGCAGCTGAACCTGATCATCAAGGGTGACGCGTCTGGTTCCGTCGAGGCTCTCGAGTCCTCCCTGCTCCAGCTGGACGTCGGCGAAGAGGTCGACATCCGCGTCCTGCACCGCGGCGTCGGTGCGGTCACGGAGTCGGACATCGACCTGGCGATGGGCTCGGACGCCATCGTGATCGGCTTCAACGTCCGCGCGGCAGGCCGTGCGGCGCAGATGGCCGAGCGCGAGGGCGTGGACGTCCGGTACTACTCGGTCATCTACCAGGCGATCGAGGAGATCGAGGCGGCCCTCAAGGGCATGCTCAAGCCGGAGTACGAAGAGGTCGAGCTCGGTACGGCGGAGATCCGCGAGGTCTTCAAGTCGTCCAAGCTGGGCAACATCGCGGGTGTTCTCATCCGCTCCGGCGAGGTCAAGCGCAACACCAAGGCGCGCCTGGTCCGTGACGGCAAGGTCATCGCGGAGAACCTCAACATCGACGGTCTGCGCCGCTTCAAGGACGACGTCACCGAGATTCGGGAAGGCTTCGAGGGCGGTATCAACCTCGGAAACTTCAACGACATCAAGATCGACGACGTCATCGCGACGTACGAGATGCGCGAGAAGCCGCGGGTGTAACCCGACGGTTGGTGCTGGCCGACGGGACTTCGGTTCCGTCGGCCAGCGCTTTTCCCGGCCGCCTGCGGCCGGGAAAGTCGGTCGAGCCCTCGCCGGGGACGGGGTACCGTTCCTGACAGGGCCATCGATCCCGTACCGGCGGGTGAACCGGATACATACATGTACGTGGGGACTCTGTCCTTCGACCTCCTCCTCGGCGACATCCATTCGCTGAAGGAGAAGCGCTCCGTCGTCCGCCCGATCGTCGCCGAACTCCAGCGGAAGTTCGCCGTGAGCGCGGCCGAGGTGGACCACCTGGACCTTCACCGCAGGGCCGGCATCGGCCTTGCCATGGTCTCCGGCGACGCCGTGCACCTGACCGACGTACTCGACCGGTGCGAACGGCTGGTCGCCGCCCGCCCCGAGGTGGAGCTGCTGTCCGTCCGACGGCGCTTCCACGGCGACGACGACTAGACCTGAGAACGACAAAGAAGAAAGAACGGGAGACGGACCAGTGGCCGACAACGCGCGTGCCAAGAGGCTGGCGGACCTCATCCGAGAGGTGGTGGCCCAGAAGCTGCAGCGTGGGATCAAGGACCCGCGGCTCGGCACCCACGTCACCATCACGGACACCCGGGTCACGGGTGACCTCAGGGAGGCGACCGTCTTCTACACGGTGTACGGCGACGACGAGGAGCGGGCCGCGGCCGCCGCGGGCCTGGAGAGCGCCAAGGGCGTGCTCCGCTCGGCGGTCGGCGCGGCGGCGGGCGTGAAGTTCACGCCGACCCTGACCTTCGTCGCGGACGCCCTCCCGGACACCGCGAAGACCATCGAGGACCTGCTCGACAAGGCACGGGCCTCGGACGCGAAGGTCCGCGAGGTCTCCGCGGGCGCCGCCTTCGCCGGTGAGGCGGACCCGTACCGGAAGCCGGGTTCCGAGGACGACGCCGACGAGACGGACGACGCCACCGAATGACCAGCAAGCCCACCCCGCCCGACGGCCTTGTCATCGTCGACAAGCCGCCGGGCTTCACCTCGCACGACGTCGTCGCCAAGATGCGGGGCATCGCCCGCACCCGGCGCGTCGGGCACGCCGGTACCCTCGACCCGATGGCCACCGGCGTCCTCGTCCTCGGCATCGAGCGGGCGACCAAGCTCCTCGGGCATCTCGCCCTCACCGAGAAGGAGTACCTGGGGACCGTCCGCCTCGGGCAGAACACCCTCACCGACGACGCCGAGGGCGAGATCACCTCGTCCACCGACGCCTCGAAGGTCACCCGCGAGGCCGTCGACACCGGCATCGCCAAGCTGACCGGCCGCATCATGCAGGTGCCGTCCAAGGTCAGCGCCATCAAGATCGACGGCGTACGGTCGTACAAGCGCGCCCGGGAGGGCGAGGAGTTCGAGATCCCGGCCCGGCCGGTGACCGTCTCCTCGTTCACGGTCTACGACGTCCGGGACGCCGTCGCCGAGGACGGCACCCCCGTGCTCGACCTGGTCGTCTCGGTGGTCTGCTCCTCCGGCACCTACATCCGCGCCCTCGCCCGCGATCTGGGCGCCGACCTGGGCGTCGGCGGCCACCTCACCGCACTGCGCCGGACGCGCGTCGGACCGTACAAGCTGGACTCCGCGCGCACCCTCGACCAGCTCCAGCAGGAGCTGACCGTGATGCCGATCGCCGAGGCGGCCGGGGCCGCTTTCCCGCGCTGGGACGTCGACGCCCGGCGGGCCGGCCTGCTCACCAACGGGGTGCGGATCGACGTGCCCGAGCAGTACGCCGGCGCCGGTCCCGTCGCCGTGTTCGGCCCCGAGGGCCGCTTCCTGGTGCTCGTCGAGGAGCAGAAGGGCAAGGCCAAGAGCCTCGCCGTGTTCGGCTGAACCACCCGGTGTGCCCGTGGAGCGGCGGCCACGGGGTCTGGCGCCGCCGCCGCTCCACGGTCCCCCCTCGGTTCCCCCACCCCTAGGGTGTATCCACCCGCCCCGGGCTATTCACCCGACCGAGCAGGCGCTCGGAGTGAGCCGGGGGAGCGGAGGGGGGCGCGTTCGCCACCCGCTCTGTCCCGCTGATCATTTCGCCCCTACCGTCTCAGACAAGGGCACGGATGTACGGGCGGGGAGGTTCGATCATGGCGGGACGGGGCCCGCGGACCGGGAGCGGTCGCCGCACGGCGGACGGGACGCGGGAGGCACGTCAGGACACCTGGCCGGTGCCCGACGACCGGCTGGTCCGGGTCCGCGACCTCGCCGGGCGCCCACGCGGTACCGGCTTCCTCGCCGACCACCACGGCACCCTGGTCACCAGCCACGAGGCCGTCGACGGGCTCGCCCGGATCGTGCTGCACGCGGCCGGGGACCGTACCTGCGTGGTCGACTCGGACGCGGTCACCCCGCTGCCCGCCCACGACCTGGCCCTGATCCGCACCGAGGGCCTCTGCGTGGACCCGCTGCCGATCACGGTACGGGAGCGGATCCCCACCGGAACCTACGTACGGATCGCCGCCGACCGCTGGCGCGAGGCGCGGGTACTGGCCGCGACCCAGGTGACGTACACCGCCACCGACCGGTTCCATCTCCTCGAAGACGCCCTGGAACTGGCGATCGGCACGGCCGGCCGGGACGCCCTGCGCCTCGGTGGCGGGGCGGCCGGCGGCCCGGTCCTGGACGCGGAGACCGGCGCGGTCCTCGGTGTCCTCGGCACGGCCCTCCAGTCCGGCCAGCGAGACGTGGGCTTCGCCGTCTCGCTCCACCACCCGGACAGCACCCCCCTGACCGACCTCCTCACCCGCAACGCCGCGACGGTCCCGGCCTACGGCACCGACCTCAACCTCGCAGGCATCCTGGAACTGACGGCCACGTCAGTGGGCCAGGACGGCCCCCCGGGCGCCCTGGCCGGCTACATCGGCCGCAAAACGCCCCGCACCGGCGCGCCCGAAAGGGGCGCGGGGCTGTATCAAACATGCGGCTACCGCCGCGTGGACGCGACCAG
Organism: Streptomyces sp. NPDC051105; assembly: GCF_040682795.1. Taxonomy (NCBI): domain Bacteria; kingdom Bacillati; phylum Actinomycetota; class Actinomycetes; order Kitasatosporales; family Streptomycetaceae; genus Streptomyces; species Streptomyces sp. NPDC051105. The sequence goes on from NZ_JBFBBR010000025.1 coordinate 79,904, forward strand.
CCCCCACGCACCCGCGGACGCTCCACCACCTTTCATGGCACTCGCCGGCGAACACACCGACCCCGTTCAGCCCGTCGAGCGAGCGGCAACCGCAAAGGAGCTGTCGGCCTTCGCCGAGGACACCGGAGCCGACAAGACCAACGGGACTGTCCTGGCCCTCGTCGGCGCCCCAGGAACCGGCCGCACCACCGAACTCGCCGCCCTCGCCGCCCGCCGCAACCGCGGAGCACACCCCGCCCCCACCCTCTGGCTCCGCGGCGCCGACCTCAAGGACGCCGACGACTCGATCGCCGACGCGGCCCGCCGCTCGCTGGAGCGTGCCGTCCGGATCGTCGCCGCCTCCCGCTCCCAACTCCCCGGCGACCTGGGCGAACTCACCGTGGAACGGCTGGCCCGGGTCGCCGCCCGGGCCGGACGGCCACTGCTCCTCCTGCTGGACGGCCCGGAAGAGATGCCACCGGTCCTCGCCCACCGGCTCCCCCCCTGGACCGCCGGCACCGCCGCATGGCTGCGCGACACCGGCGCCCGGCTCCTCGTCGCCTGCCGCGAGGAGTACTGGGAGCGGGCCGGTGCCGAGTTCCCGCCCGACCTGCTGCACCGGGGCACCGGTACCCCCTCCTGCGTCCGGCTGACCGACCTCACCCCCGACGAGGCCCGCCGCGCCCGCTCCCGCTACGGCGTGCCCGACGGCGTCCTCACCGACCGCGACGCCCGCCACCCCCTCGCCCTGCGCCTGCTCTCCGAGGTCCGCGCCGCCCTCCCGGACGCCCCCGCCGACGGCCCGATCGACCGGCACGACGTCTTCGCCGCCTACCTCGACCTGCTGTGCCTGCGCATCGCGGTCCGGCTGGCCGCCGAGAACGGCCTGCGCGGCACGGCCGTACGACGGCTCGCCGCCCGCGTCTCCGGCCAGGTGCACGAGGCCGCCCGGCGCAGCCTCGGGCCCGGCCAGGGCGAGCTGGACCGGAAGTCGTTCGAGGCGGTCTTCCCCTGGGGCCCCGTCCCGGCCCACCTGCGCGGCGGCTCCGGCTGGGCCTCCGCCGTGCTCACCGAAGGCCTGCTGGTCCCCGCGGGCGGTGGCTACCGTTTCGCCCACGAGGAGCTGGCCGACTGGATCCAGGGCATGCACCTGGACCTGGACGAGGCCCTGCACGCCCTCGTCCACCGCCCCCGGACCCCCGAGAGCGCCCATCCCCTGCCCGTCCCGCACCACCGGGTCGGCCCGGTCGTGCAGGCGCTGCTGCTCCTCGACCGCCAGTACGGACCGGCCCAACTCGCCCCACGGCTCAACGATTTGGCGCACGCCCTCGACCTCGACCCGGGCTCCTGGTGGGCCGCGCGACTGCTCACCCAGACCCTGCTCCGGCTGCCCGACGCCACGCCGTACACCGGGGTGCTGCGGCTGCTCGCCGACCGCGTCGTGGACCGGCAGCGCACCGCGGCCACCGAGTTCGCGCCGGACTTCTGGACCGCGCTCGCCCTGTCCGACGCCGATCGCTTCGATCTGCTGCGCAGGCTGGTGCTCGCCGACGAGCCGCTGCCGGAGACCGCGGGCGTCGGCCGGTTCGGGGCCCGGCCGACGACGGAGGAGCCCGAGGGCACCGCCCCGCGCTACCTGGACGCCGTCGCCCGGCTGCTCGCCGCCGCCCCCACCGCCGTACAGCCGTATCTCACCCGGTGGTTCGACGACGAGCGGCCGCTGCCCGCGATGCCGCACGCCACCGTGGCGACCGCGGCGCAGGCACTGCTGCACACCCATCGGCACCGGGCGCTGGACGAGCTGACCGAGGTACTGGTCGACGCCGCGCACCGGCGGGGCGACGAACTGCTCGCCGTGCTCGCCGAGGACGAGCCGTCCGCGGTGTGCCGGGCCGTCGACCGCTGGGCGCACGACGAGCGCCCGGCCCGCCGGGTGGCCGCCGTGGCCTACGGCCTGCGCGCCGCCCCGCACGTGCGCAGCGAGGCCGACCGCGAACTGCTCCGCTACGCCGCGCTCGCCCTGCTCGCCCGCCCCGCCGACTGCACCCTGCACGGCGGCGCCCTCGCCCTGCTGGTCCGGGACCCGCGAACGCGGGACCGCCATCTCCCGCAAGCGCTGGGGCACTTCGCCACCGGCGACCCGCAGCTCGCGCCGAGTGCCCTGGTCCCCGCCCTGGCCACCCACCCCGACGACGTCCTGGAGGCCTTCCGCACCCGGCTGCGCGGGCCCGGCGCCGGACAGGTGCTGCGCGCCCTCGCCGACGTCACCACACCGGCCCTCGCCCACCGGGTCACCGAGCTGGTCCTGGAGGCCGTCGAACTGCGCCCGGAGACCGCCGGCCAGGTGGCCGGGTTCGTCGAGCGCCGCCTCGACCAGGGCGTCGGCGCCCGTGCCGTCCTGCTGCCGCTGGTCACCGGGTTGCTCGTCGACGGGCCCGAGCCGGTACGGGCGGCCCTGGCGACCGTACTGGGCGCGGCCGGCACCCCCGTCTCGCGCCCGTTGCGCCGGGAACTGCTGGAGTTCCTGCTCGCCCACGAGCGGGATCCGGGCGTCCTCGACGCGCTGCTGCACGCGGCCGCCGTGCAGCGCGAGGACGACGGCGACCAGATGCGTGAGCTGGTCAGGCGCACCGGGCTGCTGCTCGTCCGGACCCCGGACGGGGCGACCCGGTTCGACCGCGGACTGGTCGACCTGGGCCGGCACGTGCCCGGATTCGCCGCCCGGATGGCCCGCTGGCTCACCGACACCCCCGAGGAATGGGCCGCCGTGGTGGGGCCCAGCACCCGGCGGATGCTGGGGAACCTGGCCGGTGTCCGGGTGCCCGCGTGACACGGTCGGGGCGTGCGCCAGATCACAGCGACCGTGCCGGTGTGAGACGGGTCCGGCAAACATGGCACCCTTAGACCTGCGTATGACGGACAACGGACACAGGTTCGAGGAGCGGTCACAGTGCAGCGCTGGCGTGGCTTGGAGGACATCCCCGAGGACTGGGGGCGCAGCGTCGTCACCATCGGTTCTTATGACGGGGTGCACCGCGGTCACCAGCTGATCATCCGGCATGCCGTGGACCGCGCCCGTGAGCTGGGCGTTCCGGCGGTCGTCGTCACCTTCGACCCGCACCCCAGCGAGGTCGTCCGCCCCGGCAGCCACCCGCCGCTGCTCGCCCCGCACCACACCCGCGCCGAGCTGATGGCGGAGCTGGGCGTGGACGCGGTGCTGATCCTGCCCTTCACCACCGAGTTCTCGCGGCTGTCGCCGGCCGAGTTCGTGGTCAAGGTGCTGGTCGACAAGCTGCACGCCAAGGCCGTCGTCGAGGGCCCCAACTTCCGCTTCGGCCACAAGGCCGCGGGCAACGTCGAGTTCCTCGCCGAGCAGGGCAAGGTCTACGACTTCGAGGTCGAGGTCGTCGACCTGTACGTGCGCGGCGAGGCGGGCGGCGGCGACCCGTTCTCCTCGACCCTGACCCGGCGCCTGGTCGCCGAGGGCGACATGGCGGGCGCCCGTGAGATCCTGGGCCGCCCGCACCGGGTGGAGGGCGTGGTCGTACGGGGCGCCCAGCGCGGCCGTGAGCTGGGCTTCCCCACCGCCAACGTGGAGACCCTGCCGCACACGGCCATCCCCGCCGACGGCGTCTACGCCGGCTATCTGCACGCGCAGGGCGAGGTGATGCCGGCGGCGGTCTCCGTCGGCACCAACCCGCAGTTCGACGGCACCGAGCGCACGGTGGAGGCGTACGCCATCGACCGCGTCGGCCTCGACCTGTACGGGCTGCATGTCGCCGTCGACTTCCTGGCCTACGTCCGCGGCCAGGCCAAGTTCGACTCGCTGGACGCGCTGCTGGAGCAGATGGCCGAGGACGTCAAACGGTGCCGTGAGCTGCTGGCGGCCGAGGGCGCCTGACCAGAGCGTCCGTCCATGAACACGCCGAAGGGCGGTCGGTGAGGCACCGGCCGCCCTTCGGCGTTTCCGCTATTGCTGCGGCTGCTCTGGTGGTTGCGGCGGCTGCTGGCCGGGCTGCGGGAAGCCGTAGCCGCCGGGCGGAGCCGGGGGCGCGGGAGGCTGGGCGCCCGGCTGCGGATAGCCGTAACCGGGCGGCTGCTGCGCCTGCGCCTGCGGGGGATACGGCTGGCCCGGCTGCTGCGGCGGGTAGGGCTGGGCGCCGGGCTGGGGCTGGCCGTAGAGCTCCTGCTGCGGAGGCCGGCCCGGCTGCTGGGGGTACGGCTGCTGCGGGTAGGGCTGCCCCGGTCCGTACGGCTCCTGCCGACCCGGAGCCGGCGGCGGGGCGTACTGCTGGCCCGGCAGCGGCCCGCCCGGCATCGGCGGGGCGGCGACCGGCGGCGGGTTGCCGTCGCTGGTCCACAGGCCGTGCATCTGCTGGTGGCGAACGAAGTCCTCGGCGACCATCGCCGCGAGGTTGAAGTAGGCCTCGCGCACCTTGGGCCGCATCATGTCGAGGTCGACCTCGGCACCGGCGGAGAGATGCTCGTCGAAGGGGACGACCACGACACCCCGGCAGCGTGTCTCGAAGTGCGCCACGATGTCCTCGACCTTGATCATCTTGCCGGTGTCGCGCACCCCGGAGATGACCGTGATGGACCGCGACACGAGGTCGGCGTACCCGTGCGCGGACAGCCAGTCCAGCGTCGTACTCGCACTGCTCGCACCGTCCACCGACGGCGTCGAGATGATGATCAGCTGATCGGCGAGGTCGAGCACCCCGCGCATGGCGCTGTAGAGCAGACCGGTTCCGGAGTCGGTGAGGATGATCGGGTACTGCTTGCCCAGGACGTCGATCGCGCGCCGGTAGTCCTCGTCGTTGAACGTGGTCGAGACGGCCGGGTCGACGTCGTTGGCGATGATCTCCAAACCGGACGGCGCCTGCGAGGTGAACCGCCGGATGTCCATGTAGGAGTTGAGGTACGGGATCGCCTGCACCAGGTCACGGATGGTGGCCCCGGTCTCGCGGCGCACCCGGCGGCCGAGCGTGCCGGCGTCCGGGTTGGCGTCGATGGCGAGGATCTTGTCCTGGCGCTCGGTGGCGAGGGTGGAGCCGAGCGCGGTGGTCGTGGTGGTCTTGCCGACACCGCCCTTGAGGCTGATCACCGCTATCCGGTAGCAGGACAGCACCGGCGTACGGATCAGCTCCAGCTTCCGCTGCCGCTCGGCCTCCTCCTTCTTCCCGCCGATCTTGAACCGGGAGGACGCGGCGGCGGGTCGGCCGCTCTTCGCCTTCTGCTTCTTGTTGTTGAGCAGCCGGTCGGAGGACAGTTCCACGGCCGCGGTGTAACCCAGCGGCGCCGCACCGGGGTTGGTCATCTGCCGCTGGTCGTGCTGCATGGGCTGCGGCCAGGCGGCGCCGACCCGCGGGTCGACCGGGGGCTGGGGTGCCTGCGCTGCCTGCGCTGCCTGCTGCTCGGGGTGCGGGGCCGGAGCGGGCGGCTGGACGGGCTGGGCGGCGCGCGGGTCCTGGAAGGCCTGCGGCTGCTGGCCGGGCTGCGGGAAGCCGTAACCGCCGGGGTGGGCCGCGGGAGCCGGAGGCTGCGCGGCCGGCTGCGGGAAGCCGTAGCCGTCCGGTGCGGGCGCCTGGGGCACGGGGGCGCCGGGGTAGCCGTAACCACCCTGTGCGTCGGGGGCGGCGGGCTGCGGCTGTGCGGCCGGGGGCGCGGGGGGCTGGGCGGGCTGGGCGCCGGGCTGCGGGAAGCCGTAGCCGTCCGGTGCCTGCGGCGGGAGGGGGGCGCCCGGCTGCTGGGCCGGGGGCTGCTGCCACGCGGCGGGCGCGGGCTGCGGTGCCTGCGGCTGGAACCCCGGCTGTTGCCCGGGCACGCCCGCGGGGCCCTGCGCGGACGCCGGCTGGGGCTGCGGCTGGCCGGGCGCCGGCTCCGACGGCGCCGGCTGGGCCGGCCAGTGGGCGGCCGGTGCGGGGGCGGCGGGCTGGTAGGACGGCGGCAACGGCGGCACCACGGTCGGCGGTGTCGGCGGTGTCGGCGGTGTCGGCGGGGGAGTCCAGGCGGCGGGCGGCAGGGCGGCCTCGGGAGCCGGGGGTGCGTCCTGCGGCGCGGGAGCGGCGGCCACGGGGTCCTGGGGCGCGGGGGGCGCGTCCTCGGGCTCGTGGGTGTCCTCGGGGGCTACGGCGTCGGTGGCATCGTCGGACGCGGAGTGCGTCTCGTCGTACTCGTCGTCGTACTCGCTGTCGCTGTCGCTGTCGCTGTCGCCGTCCGCGACCGCGTCCTGGGGCTCGTCCTCCTCGGTGTCGTCCACCGGGGCGGCGTCCTGGGCGAGTTCGTCCGTCTTGGCCATACCGCTGGAGTCGGCGTCGTCGAGGGGGGCCTCGTCCTCGGCGCCGGTCTCGTCGCTGCCGACGTGCGGCGAGTCGTCCGCGCCCTTGGCACCGGAGTCGACCAACAGCGCGATGACGTCGGCCGCCGGCTGCTCCTCCTCGTCGGCTCCGGTCTCGGTCTCGTCCTCGACGCGGCTCTGCTCGGCGGCCGCGTTCTCGGCGGCGGCTGTCTGCTCGGCGGCCTCGGCGATGTCACGCTTCAGCGCGACGGGGGAGAACCGCATCGTCGTCCCGCCGTCCAGGTCACCGTTGTCCGGCTCGGACTCCGGCGCCGGTTCTTCGGCGGCGGGCCGCTGCGGTTCGAAACCGACCGGCAGCTTCGGCACAGCGGCCGGGCCCTCCGCGGGAGGTGCCGCAGGGGTGAACGGCGCGGCCGACGCGGCGACCGGTGCCGGCGGAGCGGCCTGCGCCCCCGCGTCCGCACTCGGGGCGGGCGGTGTGAACGGCGCACCCGGCGTGGCGGTGGGCGGCGGTGTGAACGGCGCACTCGGAGCCGAGGCGGCCGGCGGGGTGAACGGTGCCCCGGGCGTCGCCGTCGGCGGCGGGGTGAAGGGCGCACCGGGCGTCGCCGTCGGCGGCGGGGTGAAGGGCGCACCGGGCGTTGACGTGGGCGGGGGAGTGAACGGAGCGCCGGGGATTGACGTGGGCGGCGGAGTGAAGGGCGCCCCGGGCGTCGCAGCGGGCGCGGACGCCGACGGAGTACCCGGCGCCGAAGCGGGCGGCTGCGTGAACGGCGCGCCAGGTCCGGCGGTGGGCGGCGGTGTGAACGGCGCACCCGGAGCCGAGGCGGCCGGGGGCGTGAACGGTGCCCCGGGCGTCGCCGTCGGCGGCGGGGTGAAGGGCGCACCCGGAGCCGATGTCGGCGCGGGAGTGAACGGGCCCGGCGTTCCGCCCCCCTGCTGGGCGTGCGGCGGCGGAGTCAGCCCGGGGATCGGCGCCCCGGGCGGGAACGGCGAACGGGGCTGCGCGGCAGGCGTCGTACCGGAACCGGAGCCCGGAGCCCCCGCCCCGCCGGGCGCGCCGGACCGGTCAGGGGTGCCCGGGCCACCCGGAGCCGCCCCCGGTCCGCCGGGACCGTCGGCCGCTCCCGGGCCGCCCGCCGCGTTCTGCGTGTACCAGGCGGGCGGCGCGTAGTCGATCGTGAACTCGCCCGTGATCTCGTTGAGGGACTCCGCGTCGGGCTGGTCTTCGCCGGGTGTGGCCCAGCCCCCGCGGATCCCGTCCCGATCGCTGCTCACAGTTCCTCCTGGTGTGGTCGAGCACCCTCATGCCGTGCCGGCGCGACGACCATGTCGTGTCGTTCTCAGCATCCGTATTCGTTTGAGGTAGTCCGATCCACCGGCTCTCCCCCTCGGGACACCGACGTCTTGTCCACGGTCCTGACGTCGCGCCCCCTCCCAGCCTAATCACCAGGAGCCGGACCTCGGCAGGCCCGTCCGTCTCAATACGGACGTCCGCCTGGTCACACCCTGCCCGGAACTCCGGTGCGGAGCTTTCGTATTGCCCAACAACCGATGAACAAAACGGGCAAGAGCCGTCAGTTCGGGCAGCAGTTGACCGGTTCGGGGGTGTGGGTCATGCCCATGATGCCCTGGTGGCGAAGGGATAGGGTGAGCGCGTGTTCGCGTGAGCACAGATGAACTCTCCCCGAAGACGGGGGTATTGCGCGCGGATGCCACGGGGGACGGGGGGAGTACGAGGTGTGCACGGCAAATGCCGCGGAGGGCTGCGGAGCGGCACCCGACACCACCTACCGGGTGCGGCGGCTCGACCCGCGCACCGGAAAGCCGCGCTGGACCTACAAGGTCGCCGCCGGTGTCCAGGACGTCTATCTGCCCTCCGCCGATCCGCCGGTGCTCGCGGTCGCGGCGGGGGACACCCTGGTCACCGACCTCATCACCCTCGACGGCGGCGACGGCGGCAAGCTCGCCACCATCTCCATGGGCGGCGACGCCTACGACCCCCGGTGCGGCGACCGCTACTTCTCCGCCGGCTTCTTCGGCGACCTGGAGAACTGCGACGGCGTGGTCGTCGGGCCCGACCAGGTCTACGTCACCAGCAAGGACCGGTCCGAGATCGACCAGCCGGAGAACTGGATCGTCGCCTTCGACCGCACGACCGGCAAGCCCGTGGGCAAACTCGACGGACGGCCCTGGAGCCCGTCGTCCCGCTGCGGATGAGCGGTGACCGGCTGCTGGTCTTCCGCAGCAGCCTCAGCGACATCGAACCGTCCGCCGTGGAGGCCTGGAACCCCCGCACCGGCAAGCGGGCCCCGTACCTGCTCTTCGGCCTCCCGTCCGACGAGGAGGGCGAACTCGGCGACCCGACGCAGTCGGACATCGTGGTGGAACAGGGCAGGGTCTTCTTCGCCAAGCGGGAACTCGCCGCCGACGACAAGCACCCCAAGGACGCGGTGCTGTCCGTGCTCGGCATCGGCAGCGCCGGCGAGAGCTGAGCCCGGTGGTGGGGCGGCACGCGCGGCCAGGCGACCACGGTCTCGGTCCCCTCCAAGACCATCGCGCTCACCTTCGACGACGGCCCGAAC